>PBYE01000051.1 GCA_002729495.1 Chromatiales bacterium | reverse complement strand
GTGCTGGGTGATGACCGTGCGGAAGAACTGGTTCCCCAGATAAAGCGTGCTTACAGGGAACTTGCCGAGCTGGCCCATTCAGGGGATATTCCGATAGCCATTATGTGGCTCGCTTACGGTAAGCCCGGTGATTATGAAGAAGAGCTTGTCCAGGCCGCTGACGAACTCGACGTTCATTACATCGATGCGTACAGGGCCTTGTCCGGCACGAAGGCCATTATCGCAACTCGCATGGTGAGCCGTTTTAATCCACATCCGAATATACGGAGTCACCAATACGTCGCCAGTAAACTTCTGGGCGATCTCGCAGAACTTAACTTACTTCCCACGGTGCCGAATGGATCCTAGGGACTTAATAAAAGGCCTGTCAGCTGCCGGCATTTCTCTGCTGATATTTTTTGTCATGCTGGAGATTAGCCTCCAGATTTACACGCGGCTCTTTATTTACTATGACGTAGAGATGTCGCGGTACGCGACAGAAGTCAAAGAGAAGGCTGACAACCTAAATATTGGTCATATGCACGTGCCTAATACCGAAGCCTACCTGATGGGTGTTGATGTCAGCATCAATTCTGACGGTTTAAGAGATGACGAATATACCGTCGAGCGCAACGATAAATACCGCATAGCGGTACTGGGCGATTCACTGACCTTTGGCTGGGGGGTGGAGAAAAGCGACACCTACGAGGTTCTGTTGGAGTCCATGCTCGGCGAAACCCGGTCCACAGAAATGATTAACTTTGGCCACGGTAACTACAATACCGTGCAGCAGGTAAATTTATTTAAAGAAAAGGGGCTGAAATATAATCCGGACAGTGTTGTTGTTTTCTATTTTATAAATGACGCAGAAGTCACGCCTGTTCGTTCTAAATGGACACCGGTGGCGCGATTGCGTTCGGTTACTTTTCTGTGGTCCCGAATACGGGGCCTGCTGACCAGGTCGGAGGGAGGCGCAACCTTCGAGTCCTTCTATAGCGCGTTGTATGAAGATGATCAGCCCGGTTACGTGGCGCTGAAAGATGCGCTTCTTGAATTAAAGGAAATCTGCTCGGAGCGGGGGATCACGCTCCAGGTTATTCTGTTGCCCGAGCTTCATAACCTTATCGAGTATCCCTTTGAGGCTGAATACAGCAAAGTTGAAAACTTTCTCGCTGAAAATGATATCCCTGCGATTGACCTGACCGACTCCTTTCGTGGTTATGATAATCCAGTTGAACTCTGGGTAGCGCTTGATGATGCTCATCCTAATGCTCTGGCACACAAGATGATTGCAGAGCATTCTCGTAGCTTCCTCGAAAATGGTAACTTTTCTGATGAGTGATTCGAAACAGGGCTTTTTTGCTCGCTACAAGCGATGGTTTATCGCTTTTTTTCTGATCTGGGCGTTGCTGCTTGGCGTCCTCATTGTAAGTGGTGATGGCGGTAATCTGCCATTCCAGTACCAGGTATTCTGATTTTTCGGGGAGTGTGGTGAACACTTCTCTCGTCAGCAAGTTTACGCGTGGGCAGGCGCTGTGTGACTGCAGCCGCCCGTCGACGGCCTTGCCTGGCTCGCTTTATTCCACAGCCTCATTATCCCGACGCCTCTTTGTATGACCAGCATTCGAAATTTCTCAATTATTGCGCATATCGACCACGGTAAGTCCACGCTTGCCGATCGGTTCATACAGTTCTGTGGTGGGCTCGAGGATCGTGAAATGGCTGAACAGGTGCTTGATTCCATGGAACTGGAGCGCGAGCGAGGCATTACCATTAAGGCCCAGAGTGTTGCCCTCGATTATGTTTCGCCCACCGGTGTCCCGTACCAGTTGAATTTTATAGACACACCCGGGCATGTCGATTTCTCCTACGAGGTTTCGCGCTCGCTTGCGGCTTGCGAAGGGGCCTTACTGGTCGTGGACGCAAGCCAGGGGGTGGAAGCTCAGAGCGTCGCAAATTGTTATACCGCGATCGAGCAGGGACTCGAGGTTATACCGGTCATTAACAAGGTCGACCTGCCGTCGGCTGACCCCGATAGCGTCAAGCAACAGATCGAGGATGTCATCGGTATCGATGCCCAGGATGCGCTTTTGGTCAGTGCTAAAACGGGAGAGGGAGTCCCTGAATTACTCGCGGCCCTTGTAGACAGGATTCCTGCCCCACTATCAGATCCGTCGCCGCCCACCCAGGCCCTTATTGTGGATTCATGGTTCGACAACTATGTCGGTGTGGTTTCGCTCGTAAGGGTCGTCCGTGGTGAACTTCGCAGGGGGGTCAAGATTCGAATAATGTCGACCCAGGTTGATCATATGGTTACCGAAATTGGCGTTTATTCTCCGAAACGGACGCCACGTGATGCGCTTGGCGCAGGTGAAGTCGGCTACCTCGTTGCCGGTATAAAAGAGCTTCACGGAGCCCCGGTTGGCGATACCGTTACAACCGCTGCCAATCCCTGCACCGATTCCCTGCCGGGTTTTCAGGAGGTGCAGCCAAGAGTTTTTGCGGGCATGTTTCCCATCAAGTCGGACGACTTTGAAGACTTTCGGGATGCTCTGAACAAGTTGCACCTTAACGACGCAGCGTTGCAGTTTGAACCCGAGTCATCTGCGGCGCTCGGGTTTGGGTTTCGCTGTGGCTTTCTCGGCACACTGCACATGGAAATTGTGCAGGAACGACTTGAGCGGGAGTACGGGCTCGAGCTGATAGGAACTGCGCCGACCGTAGTTTACGAGGTTTTGCGTAACGACGGAGTAGTCGAGAGGTTGGAAAATCCGGCGGGATTACCTGAGCCGTCTGTTATCGACGAAATCCTTGAGCCCTATGTACTGGCATCCATACTTACGCCGTCAGAGTATGTTGGCAAGATCATGCAGTTATGCATTGATCGGCGGGGTATACAAAAACAGATGCAGCATCTTGGCTATCACGTGCAGCTCGAGTACGAGTTGCCTCTCGCCGAGATCGTGATGGACTTTTTTGACCGGCTTAAATCTGTTAGCCGTGGATTTGCTTCCCTTGATTATCACCTGACGGAATTCCGTACGGGAGACCTGGTTCGGCTGGATATCCTGATCAATAAAGAGCAGGTTGATTCTCTGTCAGTTATCGTGCACAGAGATTCAGCCTATGCGCGCGGCAGGGAGCTCGTGGACAAGCTGCGTGAACTGATTCCGCGGCAGATGTTTGAAGTAGCGATCCAGGCGGCGATCGGTGCTCATGTCATCGCGCGATCAAGTGTAAAAGCATTACGAAAAAATGTTACCGCAAAATGCTATGGTGGCGACATTTCGCGTAAACGTAAGCTTTTGGAAAAACAGAAAGCAGGTAAAAAGCGTATGAAGCAGTTTGGCTCGGTTGAAATACCGCAGGAAGCTTTTCTGGCGGTGTTGAAAGTTGGCAGTGGTAATGGCCGGAAATAGGCTTATGAACGCAGGGATGCGCGGGAATACGGACTAATGGATTTTGCACTGGTACTCGTAATACTCACGGGGCTTAGCGGGCTGGTTTGTGGTGCCGAATTTTTATTTCGCCGAATTGCTGACGCCGAGAATTCTGAACCTTCCAAGAATATTGCGGTGGATTATTCGCGGTCATTCTTCCCGGTGCTGTTGCTGGTGCTGATCGTCCGTTCGTTTCTCTTCGAGCCCTTCCGTATCCCCTCCAGCTCGATGGTCCCGACTCTGCTGGTTGGCGATTTTATATTTGTTAATAAGTACACATATGGTCTGCGCTTGCCCGTTCTGCACAGCAAAATTATGGATATCGGTGAGCCCGAAAGGGGCGACGTCATTGTATTTCGGCTGCCATCTGACCCGAGTGTGAACTACATCAAGCGCCTTGTGGGCCTTCCGGGCGACACTATCGCCCATGTGAACAAGCGGCTCTATATCAACGATAAGCTCGTTGCCTTGGAGCAGACAGATATAGAGTCGGATGCAAGTTCGGTAATTGCCTTGGAGCGACTGGGCAAAGTCGAGCACAATATTCGCCTGATGCGCTTCAAGGCCGGCAGTGATGGCAAGTATATTGTTCCGGCGGGCCATTATTTTATGATGGGTGACAACCGCGACAACAGTCAGGACAGCCGTTTTCCGCAGGTAGGCTATGTGCCCCAGGAAAATATTGTTGGAAAGGCAGTTCGAGTCTGGATGAATTGGGATTTCCCGGAATCACCGCAGTGGGTGAGAATTGGGAATAAGGTTGAGTAGGTTGCTTCAGGCGGGAGTGTAGATTATGCGCAAGCGGCAACGAGGCATGACTGCAATAGGTGCTATCCTGGTGCTTCTCGTCCTGGGTTCGATAGGCTTCGGGGTAATTCAGCTTGTACCCGTTTATCTTGAGAATATGAGGATTGTGCAGGTTATGAACCAGGTCAAGGCGGACCTGGAAGGACAAAATGCGACTGTTACAGATATTCGAAAGGCGTTGGGCAGACGGGTCAACATTGAAGATTTGCGTGATGTAAACCATCGAAAAGACTTTGTTGTGAGCCGCAGTGGGGGCGGGTACAAAGTGCAAATAGAATATGAGCGCCGGAAAGCCTATTTCGGCAACATCTACTTACTGGCAGAATTTGATCATACGGTAGAGATAATTAAGTGACCGAACCGGGGGTCTGGTCCCGAAAGCATCTGCAGTACGAATTCCAACAGGCAGAGCTGCTTGCCATGGCACTTACCCACAGAAGCAGATCCGATGCAAATAATGAACGACTCGAGTTTCTCGGTGATGCCGTACTCGGGCTGGTCATCGCGGACGAACTGCAAAAAGCGCTGCCGGATTCGGATGAAGGCAGCCTGAGTCGGCAGCGCGCGGCCCTGGTCCGCAAGGAAACACTTGCGGATATATCGGTTGGTGCAGAACTTGGCGAAGTCATGTTGCTCGGGAGCGGAGAGGCGCGCTCAGGAGGGCATCAGCGTGCCTCTATACTTGCTGACGGGATGGAAGCCATATTCGGGGCGGTCTACCTGGACGGCGGTTTTGATGCGGCTACCCGCGTGATTCTGCAGCTTTACGGAGAGCGCCTCGAAAAACTGCCCGATAGCGAAGAGCTGAAAGACCCGAAGACCCGGCTTCAGGAGGCATTGCAATCAGCTGGACATGCCGTTCCCGTCTACAATGCCGAAAGTGAAGAAGGTCCGCCGCATGCCAGAAAATTTGTTTGTATGTGTATGATTTCCGAACTTAATATAAGCACAACAGGTAACGGAAGCAGCCGACAGAAAGCGGAGCAGGCGGCAGCCGCTGAGGCACTGAATATCCTTAATAATGACAAAAGCGGATCACCGTAGTGGATTTGTCGCCGTTATCGGGCGACCAAACGTCGGCAAATCAACACTTGTAAATGCACTGGTCGGTCACAAGATCAGTATCGTTACGTCCAAACCCAACACGACGCGGCACGCGATCCTGGGAGTATTGACGGAAGCTGGCTATCAACTGGTTTTCATCGATACACCAGGGCTGGAATCTGCCTCCGGACGTTTGCTTAATCGCGTGATGAACCGGGCCGTCGTTGGTTCGCTGGAGAGTGCAGATGTCGTGCTGCTCGTTGTCGAGGCGGGCACCTGGAAGCAGGGTGACGACAGGGCCCTGCAACTGGTAGGGAAATCAGGCCTTCCCTGCATCCTGGCCGTGAACAAGATAGACCGGGTTAAACCTCGTGACCGGATGTTGCCTTTTCTTGAGGAAGCGGCCGGGCGTTCCGATTTCAACGAAATTGTACCGGTATCGGCCACACTGCCGGAAAATCTCGATACGCTTAAAATGCAGCTGTTAGATCACCTGCCTGCTCAGGAAGCGCTTTATGACGAGGGGATTGCCACCGACCGGGGACTCCGCTTTCGGGCCGCTGAAATCCTGCGCGAGAAGCTGATGCAAATGCTGCATGAGGAAGTGCCCTATGGTGTCGGAGTAGAGATAGAGGGTATGGAAGAAGACAAGCGAGGCAGGCTGCTAATCAATGCGACGATCTGGGTCGACAGGGAATCTCACAAGGGGATCGTCGTCGGTAAGGGTGGACAGCAGATAAAATCGATTGGACAGGCAGCACGGCTGGATTTACAGGAAACGCTGGGGCGGCCTGTACACCTGGAATCGCACGTCAGGGTAAAACGCAACTGGGCCGACAACGCCCAGTCACTCCGTCAGCTTGGTTACGACGCCGAGCAATGAGCAATCCTGCCAAAGTAGACCTTCAGCCTGCATTTGTATTGCACTCACGCGCTTATCGCGAAACCAGCGAGTTGCTGGAGGTCTTCACGGCAAATTACGGCAGAGTTGGTCTCGTAGCCCGGGGCGCACGTCGGCCGAAATCGCCACTACGTGGGGGGCTTAATCCATTCCAGCCCTTGCGGGTGTCATGGTCGGGCCGTGGTGAGCTGCAAACACTGCGTGCTGTCGAAGCCACCGATACTGCCCGCGAATTGACATCAGATCGAATAATGGCCGGTTTCTACGTTAACGAACTGCTAATGAAACTGCTGCATCGTCATGACGCACACCCGGAGTTATTTATGCATTACGGTTCGGTGGTAGCACAACTGGGAATAGGCGAGGGCGTTGAAGCGCTACTGCGCAGCTTCGAACTTGAACTGCTTCGTGAGATCGGATATGCGCTCAATCTCGAGAGAGATTCCATCAGTAATGAACCGCTCAGGGAGGCACAACAATACGAGTTCCGGGTGGAACAGGGAGCAGTTATTGCAGATCATCCGCATGAAGATACTTTTTGCTTTAGCGGAGGCGAATTGCTGGCCATCGGCAGGCGGGAGTTTGATGATCCGGTAGTGCTCAAACGGGCCAAATACCTGCTCCGGGCAGCGCTGAACTATCACCTCGGGGAGCGTGGCCTGGAGAGCCGCAGGGTTGCCGCTGCCATGAAGCGCTGAAGCTTCGTTGCGGCGCTGCCTGCCAGGTGCCAGAATTACCCGCTTAAATAACAAGCGCACATACTTGCGAATAAAGGCGTACACATGCTCCTGGGTGTGAATATTGACCATGTCGCGACCCTGCGGCAGGCGCGCGGCGCCAGTTACCCGGATCCCCTCGATGCAGCCCTGGCTGCACAACAATCCGGCGCGGACAGTATCACCGTGCACCTGCGTGAGGACCGGCGGCACATTCAGGATCGTGATGTGCAACGCCTGGTGAATGTTCCGGATTTGCGTATTAATCTTGAAATGGCGGCCACCCGCGAGATGCTGGCGATTGCCGCGGAACTTCGTCCTGCAGACTGTTGTCTCGTGCCCGAGAAACGGGAGGAGCTTACAACAGAAGGCGGCTTGAACGTGATTGCGCAACTCGATGAACTAAGCCAGGCTTGTGCGGCATTGCAGGCTGCCGGAATAAGGGCGGCCCTGTTTGTGGATCCCGAACCGGAACAGCTGGATGCCGCGAAACAAACAGGTGCGGAAGTCGTCGAACTGCATACCGGGGGTTTCGCCGATGCCGAATCAGAAAATGATCGCCGGCAAGAGTTGCAGCGCATTCGGACTGCTTCGGAATATGCAGCGACAATCGGTCTTCGCGGACATGCCGGGCACGGGCTGAATTACACTAATGTCAGCGATGTTGCGGCGATTCCGGAACTGTTTGAACTGAACATCGGTCATTCCATAGTGGCGCAGGCCGTCTTCAGCGGTTTTGAAGAGGCTGTCAGGGAAATGAAGCACCTTATGCTGGAGGCACGCCAGTCGTGATTTTTGGCATCGGTACGGATATTTTGCAGATTCAGCGGGTCGCATCGACATACGAACGCTTTGGCGAGCGATTTGTCGAGCGACTGTTATTGCCGGACGAGCAGCGTTTCTTTGCCTATACGAAAAATAAAGTACGCTTTCTGGCCATGCGGTTCGCAGCCAAGGAAGCCATAGTAAAGGCGATGGGCACCGGGTTTTCCAACGGGATGTGGATCCGGGACTCCGGCGTGATACCGAATCGCCTCGGAAGGCCCGAGATCGTGTTTTCCACCCGGGGCGAGGAAATGTGCCGCGAACTTGGTATAGGCGGAGGACACCTTACCTTGAGTGATGAGGCCGGCCTGATCGTAGCGGTGGCTGTCCTGGAAAAATCGGAGAGCTGATTCTTGACTAGCCTGACTTTCGACATAGAAACGGTACCGGATACCGCTCTCGGCGCAGAGTTGCTGGGCCTCGAGGGCATCAGCGATGAAGATGTGGCCAGGGCCATGAGCTTTCACCAGATGCAGGAGAAGGGCACTGACTTTTTACCGCTGTACCAACACAGGATCGTCGCCATTTCGGTTGCCTTGCGGGAAGCGGATGGTTTCAGGGTCTGGAGCCTCGGCGATGCGGACAGCGACGAGAAGGAGCTCGTGCAACGCTTTTACGAAGGCATAGAGCGCTACATGCCGGACCTGGTTTCCTGGAACGGGTCCGGTTTCGATTTGCCGGTTTTGCATTACCGAGCGCTAAAGAATGGCGTGCAGGCACCGCGTTACTGGGAACATGGCGATGATGACCGTAGTTTTCGTTACAACAATTATCTTTCCCGTTTTCACTGGCGGCATATAGACCTGATGGATGTGCTTGCAGGTTTCCAGGGCCGCGCCCGCGCAAGCCTGGACGCAATTGCGACCATGCTGGGTTTTCCCGGCAAGATGGGGATGTCGGGTGACAAAGTCTGGGATTGTTTTCGTGGCGGTGGGATTGCCGAAATTCGGAACTATTGCGAGACTGACGTGCTCAATACCTACCTGGTCTACCTGCGTTTCCAGCACATGCGTGGCATTTTGGACGATGCACGCCTGGAGAAGGAATTCCAGGTGGTGCGTGACATGTTGAACGATTCGGGCGCGGCGCACCTTGGCGAGTTTGCCAATACATGGCACACCGGGTGACCCTGTTACGGCGGGCCATTTAAGGTATGAACAAGAGGATCGAAGGTCCTGAAGAAACAGCTACCGTGCGTGATGTCATGATGGATGGCCGTGGAATTGTGGATGCTCCGGGCAAAACCGTATTTGTTAATACTTCTATTACCGGTGAAGTCGTACGATTTCGCCGCCAGCGCAGGCGCAAAAATTACGACGAAGCAGAATTGCTTGAGGTAATTGAAGCATCTCCGGATCGTGTAGAGCCGCCCTGCGTAAATTTCGGCATGTGTGGCGGATGCTCTTTGCAGCACCTGGGATCCGGGGCGCAACTTCAGGCTAAACAGGCCACATTGCTGGAATCGCTTGAGCGCATAGCGGGCGTGCAACCATTACGTGTACTGCCGCCACTGGCGGGCAGGCCGCTGGGATACCGGCGGAGGGCGCGGTTGGGAGCCAAGCTGGTCGACAAAAAAGGCCGGGTACTTGTCGGGTTTCGTGAGCGACACAAACCCTTTGTTGCCGATATGCACAGCTGTGAAACGCTTGTGCCCGAACTCGGTGCAATGATTCCCCTGTTGTCTGATTTTATCGGCTCGCTGGATATCCGCAGGCAAATTCCGCAAATCGAATTGAGTTGCGGCGACAATGCATTCAGCCTGGTCTTCCGGGTGTTAGAAGAACCGGCACCTTCCGACCGTGCGCGGTTCGATGCATTTCAGAATCAAACCGGCGCCCAGGTTTGGCTGCAGACCGGCGGCCCCGATACCCTTCAGCCGCTGGATAAAGCAGGCGGCTACGAAGACCTGTGGTACGAATTGCCTGATTTCGGGCTCAGGCTGGCATTTGGCCCGCTGGATTTCATACAGGTTAACCAGGATATGAACAGGCGCATGATCCGGCAGGCGCTCGAGTTGCTCAAACTTGAAAGCACCGAACGTGTGCTGGACCTCTTCAGCGGGATCGGCAATTTCACCCTGCCGCTTGCACAAAATTGTGCACATGTAACCGGGGTAGAGTTCGACGTGCAAATGGTCCGCAAGGCTGCAGCAAACGCGCGTGCAAATAAGCTGACGAATGTTGAATTTCATGCGGCAGATCTCACCCGGGAAGAGCAACCGGGCGGCTGGACAGGGGATTTTGATGCCGTCGTTCTGGATCCCCCGCGAGTTGGCGCGCAGGAAGTGCTGCCGGTTGTTGTCCGAACCGGTGCCCGTAAACTACTGTATATATCCTGCCATCCCGGATCCATGGCCCGCGATACAGGAATACTGACAGGCGAGCATGGATTTAGCCTGGTTGCGGCAGGGGCAGTGGACATGTTCCCGCAGACCAGTCATGTGGAAGCGATGGCCCTGTTCGAGCGTTGAGATGACACTTGGCCCACTGATGATCGATGTCGCCGGCGAAAGTCTGGATGCAGAGGATCGCGAGCTTTTGCAGCATCCACTGGTCGGTGGTGTCATTCTGTTCAGCCGTAACTACACGGGACGGGCGCAGGTCACGCGATTGGTTGACGAGATTCGGACCTTACGGTCACCATCACTGCTTGTCGCCGTCGACCAGGAAGGCGGCCGGGTGCAGCGGTTCCGCGAGGACTTTACCCCGTTGCCACCCCTGGCCTGGTTGGGCCAGCTGCATGAAAGTAATCCGGAGGAGGCTCGCCGGATCGCCGGCCTGCACGCACGGGTGATGGCTACGGAATTGCTGGATACGGGCGTGGATTTCAGTTTCGCACCCGTGGTCGATATCGATTACGGGCTGTGTGAGGTGATAGGTGATCGCGCCGTGCATAAAGATCCGGACGTAGTAGCAAGACTCGGGCTTGCCTACATGCAGGGCATGCGGCAGGCAGGTATGGCCGCTGTGGCAAAGCATTTTCCGGGCCATGGCGGTGTCGAGGGCGATTCGCACCTCTTGTTACCCGAAGACCATCGCAGTCGCGATGAACTGATGGACGATATACGCCCGTACACGACCCTGATAGACGACGGGCTGCACGGCGTGATGATGGCCCACGTACGTTACGCTGATGTACACCAATCGATTGCCAGCATGTCGTCGTACTGGATCAGGGACGTGCTGCGCAATGAGCTGGGCTTTGCGGGCGCCGTGTTTTCCGATGACCTGAGTATGGCCGGTGCAAGCGTGGTGGGCGATGTTGAAGAGCGGGCCAGGATTGCGCTGCAGGCTGGTGCCGACATGATCCTGATTTGCAACGACCGCAAGTCCGTCGGGCCCGTTATCGATGCGTTACCGGATTACGACGAACCGGCATCGGCCGCGCGGTTGCCGGCCTTGCGGGCGGACCGGGCGAAATACGCGGCGGCTGAGTATGGTTCGGAAGAATGGGACACGATGGTTGCCGGTTTGTCTGGCGCCCTGGCCGAATCGGGTTTCAGCCAGGGGAGCCTGGTCTAGATGGCTTCGGTTGCAGATGCTGCTGAACTTTCCGGGTTTCCCGCCGCCAAGAAAATCATTGACGCAGGGCAGGTCGAAGCGGGGCTTGATCGCCTCGCCGCAAAGCTGCAGCCACATATAGATAAAAGTGATTGTGTGCTCCTTGGCATACTCACGGGCGGCCTGTTTCCTTTAATCCGGCTCGCCGATCGGTTGACCGGTAATTTCAGGATCGATTTTTGCCACGCCAGTCGCTACCTGGGCAATACCACCGGGGGTGAACTGCAGTGGCGGGTTGGGCCCCGGCTCGATCTGAAAGGCGCCTCCGTTATCGTCATCGACGACATCCTGGACGAGGGCACTACGCTGTCCACCGTGGCTGGCTATTGCGATCAGCAGGGTGCGGCCGAAACGCACACCGCGGTGCTTTTTATTAAAGACTGCAAACGTCCGGCCGGTATAAAGTCGCCGGATTACGATGCCGGGCTGATGGTTCCTGATCAATACGTATTCGGCTGCGGCATGGACCTTCATGAACGCTGGCGCCACCTTTCAAGCGTTTACGCGCTCCGGGAAGAGGGGTGAGCGGCTAATGGCAACGGTTGCATTAATTGCCGGCGCCGGCGCCGGCTTATATCCCCTGGGAGACGTCAGCGAGGTTGAGGAGCCGGAGACCCGGTGGGGCTGGCCGTCCGCAGCGTTACTAACCTGGCAGCAGGCAGGTCACAGGGTTGTATACCTTGCGCGACACGGCGCTCTGGGGGATATTCCGCCGCACCTGGTGAACTACCGGGCCAATATCGCAGCCCTTGCTGCATGCGAGGTCGACAGCGTCATCGCCCTGAATGGGGTGGGGGCTATAAGGCCTGATCTGGCACCAGGCAGCCTGATTATCCCCGACCAGCTCGTAGACTACACGTGGGGCAGGCCACACACCGTCTTCGATGCTGAGAGGGAAGAAGTGGAATATATAGATTTTACAGAACCTTATGATAAAGACCTAAGGTCTGATCTAATTGAAGCGGGCCGCTCGGCTTCGCTACAGCTAACAGCCGGCGCTACCTACGGAGTTACCCAGGGCCCCAGGCTCGAAACCGCCGCAGAAATCGACCGCCTGGAACGCGACGGTTGCGATGTCGTGGGGATGACTTCCATGCCCGAAGCAGCCCTGGCCAGGGAATGTGGCCTAAGCTATGCCAGTTGCTGCATCGTTATGAATGCGGCGGCCGGCCGCGGTGACGGGTCCATCCATGCAGAAATCGGCGCACACATGGATGCTGGTATGCAGGCGGCCGCCTCCCTGTTCGCTGAATTCCTGCAACGGCTCTGAATCCCTGTAAACCTGTGGTCAGCACTCTCCTGTGGGGATTAGCCCCACAGTGACGGGCATCACAGCCAGATCGAGCTCTGGAAAGTAGTATCTGCCCGGATAGTTTCTTTTTGGCCGACCAGTCGAAGTTATGATCCTGGCCATAAGTACAGGTTCTTTCAGGGTTTATTCTATAAGTATATGTTTAGCCTAAATAAACGCATATTGGGGCAGGCGCTTGATTTGTCGCCCGTGCCTACCGCCATTGTCGACCTGAAGGCAAATCCCCAGCTTGTCGTTTATGTAAACCAGGCCTTTGAGGCCGCCAGCGGTTTCGACGCGGGTGAGTTGCTGGAACACCCCTGGGAGGAAATGCTGACCGGCCACCAGGGTGAGCCCGAAGATGCTGAATTTACGGTCCGCATTGCCTGTCACTCAAGACTCGGCGCAGATGAGCAACTGGTTCTGGACATGCTGCCCTTGTACGAAAAACCGGGGACACCACGATTCTGGGTAGGCACCGAGCAACAGTTCAGCGAATCCAGATTGCAGGAACACGATCAGGAGCGTGATGCGCTAAGGGCGGTGCTCAGGGATGCGCGTATGCATCTTCGGCGTATGGACGGACGTGACAGCGCCACCGGGCTTCTTAACCGGCGTACCTTTGAAGACATGTTACAACGCGACTGGGTGATGGCCAGGAGGGAAAAACGCAGCCTGGGACTGATCATACTGCAGGTGGACGGCTTCGATGGTTACCGTGAAGTCTATGGACGCCATGCCGCTGATTCCTGCCTGCGAAAAATTGCCCATGCAATAACGGGTTCGCTGAGGCGCGGCGGTGATCTGACCGCACGCTTTTCAGACGACCAGTTTGTGGTGCTGGTCGGTGAGACCGATCCGGAGCGTGCAGCCAGGCTTGCGTCAAACATTGGCGAAAAAGTCAGGGGTTTGTCTATACACCATCCGCGGTCGCCGGTTGATCGCTATGTAACCGTCTCTTTTGGAGTATCGACCGTGGTGCCAACGGCTTCCACAAGCATTGACCACCTGTTAGAAATCGCCGCTGAAGCCCTCGCGGAGCTGCCGTCAACTAAAGAGCCCGGCGTCACTGCCTGAAACAGGGCTATACACGGTCACGGTTCAGTGACCGGCTCCGGTTCCTCTACCCTTGCAACCATCGCGATGATCCCGAATTGCGGCTGATCGAAATACTGAATCTGTTCCAACCGAATTCGCCGTGAATCTGTTATGGCCGGAATGGCCTTTGGCGCTCCAAATACCTGGAAGGCGTCTGCAAATCCCGAGCTATCCACCGCATCACCGGCTGCATCCAGAAGCTTTACATCCACGGCCAGGTGTAAATAGCGTTGCTTAAAGAGGTTCACATTGCCGTCGACCAGGCGGGCATCCACACCCAGTTCAGCCAGATCCAGCTCAATTGCTTCGCTGACATCCGGCGCGGCTTGCTGCCAGGCGAGGTGAGTAAGCAGGCCGTAAGCATCTACCCTGTCTATCCGGTCTGCGACCCCGTTAAGCAGGTACTGACCCGGCTCAACGGCCTGCCAGTAAGCCTCAGGTTCAGCAGCTTCTTCACTGGCTATACCTTCGACGGGCAGGATGTCGTCGCGCGCGAGATCCTGGTCCAGGATGTCGGCAATCTCGGGTTCGGGCATGCGGAGGATTTCAGCGGTGGTACGCGCCTGGTCCAGGTTAGTGAATATAAGAAGTTCAACCTGGTAGCGTGGCGGCGCTTTCACAATTTCCGCTTCCTCTTCCTGTGCGGTGGCCGCTGTCGCCATGGCTAATCCCATGCCTGCGAAGACGGGCAAAACCTGTTTTATGGAAATCATGGACAGCTATGATTACACAGACATCGCTACGAGGTCATTGTCCGGGCCGGCAGAACAAAGCCGGTCGATAAGCCCTTCCAGTTCAGCAAAGCGGGCCTCGTGATCTTCGAGTCCGGTTCGCAGCTGCAGTCGCTGGCGGCTATCAAGGCTGTAGCGATCCGACTCCTGGCCGATAAGGCTGACTATCTGCGCGGGACTGACGCGTGTACCGGCAGCAAATTCTATTGTTGCGCCGGCGGGCCACGCTTCGATTTTGATGATTCCCCAAAGTGAGGCGCGCAGGCGCAGGCGCGTTTGCCGGAACAGGTTCAGCGTGGCGCCAGGCAACAGGCCAAAGCGATCAATCAGTTCCACCTGGAGGTCCTTGAGTTCGTCTTCGCTTCTGGCGCTGGCAATACGCTTGTAGTGCACGAGGCGCATCTGCACATCCGGCATATAGTCTTCCGGAAGAAGGGCCGGGACATGCAGGTTGACCTCGGGTCCCAGCGCCCGGCTTTCGTCCATGTCCGGGGTCTCGCCACGTCGAATTGCATCGACTGCTGACGCAAGCATCTGGGCATACAGACTGAACCCGATCTGCTGAATCTGGCCGGTCTGCTGCTCACCCAGGAGTTCGCCGGCGCCACGTATTTCAAGGTCGTGTGTCGCGAGTACAAATCCGGCCCCCAGGTCTTCCATGGCCTCAATCGCATCCAGGCGCTTCCGCGCATCGGCTGTGATCATATTGTCCGGAGGTGCGAGCAGGAATGCGTAGGCTTTGTGGTGTGAACGGCCGACGCGTCCCCGCAGCTGATGCAATTGCGCAAGTCCGAAGCGGTCAGCCCGGTTGATAATAATGGTGTTTGCGCTGGGTAAGTCGATACCGCTTTCAATGATCGCGGTGCATACAAGGATATGGAAGCGCCGGTGATAGAAATCGAACATTATCTGTTCGAGATCTGACTCTCTCATTCGACCATGCGCCACCCTGATACTCGCGTTTGGCATAATCTTTTCCAGTCGTCGCGCGATATTTTGAATATCTTCTATACGGTTGTGTACAAAAAAAACCTGCCCGCCACGCTTGAGTTCGCGCTGGCTGGCTTCCCGAATCAGGCCGTCTTCCCATTCGGCGACAAAGGTCTTAATCGAAAGGCGGGACTCCGGCGGGGTGGTAATAAGCGAAAGCTCGCGTAATTCTCCCAGCGCCATATTCAGGGTGCGGGGGATTGGTGTTGCTGTCAGGGTCAGAATGTCGACCTCGGCACGCAGGTTTTTAAGGCGCTCTTTTTGCCGCACGCCGAAGCGGTGTTCCTCGTCGACGATAACCAGGCCGAGGTTGTCAAAAGCTATATCCTGCTGCAGCAGTTTGTGGGTGCCGATGACAATATCAACTTTGCCTGCCGCCAGGCTTGCAATGGTTTGCCGCGATTCTTTCGCGCTTCGAAAACGTGACAGCACTTTAATATTGACAGGCCAGTCGGCGAACCGGTCCGTGAAGGTCTGGTAATGCTGTTGCGCCAGTAGTGTTGTTGGGGCAAGCAGCGCTACCTGCCCCCCTGCCATCGTGGTGACGAAAGCCGCGCGCAGCGCAACTTCGGTTTTTCCGAATCCGACATCTCCGCAGATCAGCCTGTCCATCGATCGTTCTGAGCGCAGGTCTTCAAGGGTCGCTTCAATCGCACCTTCCTGGTCCTCCGTAAGTTCAAACGGAAATACCGCACAGAACTGTTCATATTCGGCAGGGTCGGCGCGAAAGCTGCGGCCGGTCCGCGCTTCACGTGTTGCATACAGATCCAGTAACTCGGCAGCGACATCGCGGATCTGCTCGGCTGCTTTACGCCGCGCCCGTTCCCACTGATCAGTGCCGAGACGGTGCAGGGGTGCGGTTTCAGCCGTTGTGCCGGTGTAACGCGAGATCAGTTGCAGCGAACCCACGGGAATGTGCAAAAGGTCGCCGCCGGCATATTCGAGCGTCAGGAAATCACTCGATACGCCATCGATATCAAGATACGACAGGCCGCGGTAGCGACCGACGCCATAATCTATATGCACGACCGGCGATCCTTCATTGAGGTCGCTCAGATCGCTCAGGATTGCTTCCGGGTCTTTAACTTTCTTCTTGCGGCGGGCCGCCGGTCGGGTTCCGAAGAGTTCGTGCTCGGCAATGATGCAGAGCTCCGGTTCTGGCAGGCGCAGCCCACTTTGCAGCGGCGTTACTACTATGCTTAAAGGTGCGTTTGAGGCAAGGAATTCGTCCCAGCGATTGATCGAGCTGACTTCAATGCCGTTGTTACGCAGCAGGTCGGCAAGCATCTCACGGCGTCCCGGTGATTCAGCCGCCAACAGCACCCGTCCTTCGTAACCTTCAAGGAATGTACCCAGTTCGGACACCGGTTCCGCGGAGTGCGTATGAATGAGTAAAGTGGGCGCGGGAAGACTGTTCAGGTTGGCTGCGATACCTTCCTGTTCCGGCAGTTCGCGACGCTGAAGCAGCAGTCGTGGCCGCGCCTCCATTTGCGTACCGTGTTCCACCGGCGAGCAGAATAGTTCTTCCGGGCGTAATGCAGGCCGCTCTGTGTCGTGGCGACACTGTTCGAAACGATCTTCAATCTGTTGCCAGTTATCGGCAAGCGCCGCCTGCACATCGCCAAGCGTGATGACCTTGCAGCCTGGCGGCAGGTAGTCCCACAGAGTTCGGGTCTCTTTAAAGAATAGCGGCTGATAATTCTCTATGCCGCCAGGGAAACGCCCCTCGGATACCTCTGCATAAATAGGCGATAGCTGGGGGTTGCCTTCGAAGCGTTCGCGAAAGCGGCTGCGGAAACCGGTGATTGCCTCGGGACTGACGGGGTAGTCTCCGGCAGGCAGCATGGTGAGTTCTTCCAGTTGCTTGCCGGAAACCTGGGTGTCCGGGTCGAAATAGCGGAGCGTTTCTATTTCGTCATCAAAAAAGTCAACTCGCACGGGCAGATCGGAACCCATCGGGTAAAGGTCCAGCAGCGAGCCACGTACGGCAAATTCCCCGTGCTGGTTTACCTGGCTGACCCGGGCATAGCCGCTGTTTACCAGTTGATGCTGTAAATCGGCGGGTCCGTATTGCTGGTCGCACTTAAGCGCGAGGCTGAAAGTGCGCAGGTAACTCGCCGGTGGCAGGCGATAGCTAAGGGTAGGTACAGCGGCGATGATATAGCCCGGTTTGCCGCTGAGGATTCGGGACAGCATGGCCAGCCGGCGGGATACCAGGTCCTGGTGCGGACTGAACTGATCGTATGGCAGCGTTTCCGGATCGGGAAACAGCTTTACCGAATCATCGTCCCCGGCAAAAAAGCTGAGTTCGGCTGCGAGGTTTTCTGCTTCGTTCACACCCGGCACGACCACCAGTGCAGGGTCTTTAAGATCTGGCAACATTTCTGCAAGCAGCAAGGCAGCCGAGCACCCGTAGGCACACCCCAAACGGGTTTTGCCTTGTGATTCCGGAACAGTGTTGACCGGCAAACGGGGTGTTAACAGGTTGTCTGGTTTCATTTAGCCGGCGGGGAAAAGCAGGGCAGGGATTATCCCACATCCTCCGGCACATACGCGGGCACAGACACGCTCACCCCCGAGCGCCCTTCTCGGGACAACTTGCCGGCAAACAGATTGTGTAGAGTGGTTTTAGCGTTTTACGACTGTATGCAGAACCCGGTCATACTCAAAAAATACGACAAACGGTTCATAATCCCAACTCGAAATCGGCGGGTCGCCAACCGGTGCCGATTTTTGCGTGGGGGCGCCCCAGGATGACTCAACGCTGGCCCTGGTAAGGCCGCGTCCAGGATGCTGGTTTGCATTATCAGTTGCAGAGATCCCCTTGACGATCAGGGTATCGGCCATTGCCGAACCCGCAGTCAGGGCAATCGTCACTGCCAAAACGGACATAGCTTTTCGGAGCATGGTACTGGTACCCTCCAGTGCGCACAACGGAGAAAATATAGCACTCATGCGCTTTTCAGGATATGTAACAGTACATGGACAAGCCCGGCGGTTTGGTGTAGCCCGGAGCGGGCGAAGGTGATGCCGGCGTGCCGAATCCGGCCCGAAACGCAGTATTTCAGCCATTTGCCCCCCGGGGGCGGCGTACACAGTGAATAAGCCGCTGGCGCTTTTTTTGGGCCTGCGCTACCTCCGCGCCAGCAAGGGAAACAGCTTCATCTCATTTGTGACGGCGGCCTCGGTCATCGGTGTGGCGCTGGGAGTGGCTACCCTGATTGTCGTTCTTTCCGTAATGAACGGATTCGAGATCGAACTTCGTGATCGGTTGCTCGGCATGACTGCCCATGCATCGGTACTGGGTCAGCAGGGCGGTCTCAATGACTGGGAGACAATCGCCGGCCATATGCAAACCGGCACTGGGATTAGTGGCGCCGCTCCGTACATAGAGCTGGAAGGCATGGTATCGGGCCCCGCCGGATATGCCGGGGCTGTCGTGACAGGCATAGACCCGGAACGGGAGCGCACAGTTTCGAAGGTGGCCGACAACATGCTGACCGGCAACCTGGACGAGTTGCAACCGGGCTCAGGCAAGATCGTGCTCGGTCGCGCACTTGCACAGCGTATTGGCGTAAGCCTCGGCCAGCGTATTTCCGTCCTGGTGCCACAGCCGCTTGATTCCGCAGCCGGGGTGAGCTCGCGTCTGGGCAGTTTCGAGGTTGTGGGACTGTTCGAACTGGGGGTGCAGGATCACGACACCGTTCGCGCCCTGATCAGCCTGGCGGATGCAAATGAACTCGGGCGCATGCAGGGCAGAGTCAGCGGTATCCGCATAGTCACCACTGATATATTTGCGGCGCCGGGAATGGTTCGTCGACAGCTTTCCGGAATCGCCAACAGCGATACGTTGCGGGTACGTGACTGGACACAGGAGAACGCGAGTTATTTTCGTGCGATCCGAATCGAAAAGCTGATGATGGCGTTATTGTTGTCACTGATCATCGGTGTTGCGACGTTCAATATAGTTGCCAGCCTGGTCATGGTGGTCACGGAGAAACGTGGCGGCATCGCGATCCTGCGAACCATGGGGTGCTCGCGTCAGGACATAGTGAAAGTATTCGTTCTGCAGGGCACGCTGGTGGGTTGGATAGGGGCGGTGATCGGTATCATCCTCGGCATTGCGATGGCAATGAACATCGGCACGCTCGCACCCGCCCTTGAGCAGGCTTTGGGATTCCAGTTCATGCCTGCGGATCTTTACTACCTGACCGAACTGCCCTCGGATCTGCGGCTAACAGACGTATTCTGGGTTGGAGTTGTAGTGCTCATCCTGACTTCGTTGGCCACTGTCTATCCGTCATTGCGTGCAGCCGGCATACAGCCTGCTGAAGTATTGCGATACGAATGATTAACCCGGGTTCAGTCATATGCCGGTAAGGCCTTTCGAGTTGTTTGTAGCTTTAAGGTATCTGCGCTCCCGCAGCAGAAGTCATTTTGTGTCATTCATTTCGCTTATTTCCGTTATCGGGATTGCGCTGGCCGTCGCCGTACTGATCGTAGTGTTGTCGGTAATGAACGGTTTTGAGTTTGAGGTACGTAACCGAATACTTTCTGTCGTATCGCATGCCACGATTACTGGCATGGATGGCCGGCTGGAGGACTGGAGCTTCCTGCAGGACCTGGCAGAGTCGAACGAAACTGTGCTGGCAACGGCACCCTTTGTCCGGGGGCAGGGAATGCTCAGGGGGGCTGCCGGTATAGCGGGCATTGAACTGCGCGGGATATTGCCGCGCGATGAGACCGAAACATCGGGTGCCGCAAGCCTTATCCGGGAAGGTTCGCTGGACGCCCTGGAGTCGGGTAGCTACAGAATCGTCATCGGAACTGAGCTGGCAACCCGGCTCGGCGCAGGCATCGGCGACAAGGTGGATCTGATGACAACGCTGGGTACGATGACCCCGGCGGGAATGATGCCGCGCACGCGGCGTTTCGAAGTTGTCGGTATTTTTTATGCAGGCATGTACGAATATGATCGCTCGCTCGCTTATGTGCACCTGGCCGATGCGGCTCGACTCCTGCGGCTAAACACGGCTATAACCGGTATCAATCTCGCGGTATCGGATCCGCTTGCCGCGGCAGACATTGTGAGGACGATAGCGCGCGGTTATGGCGGTGGAGTTTACGTAAGTGACTGGACCCGGCAGCATGCAAATTTCTTCAGGTCTATTGAACTCACTAAATCAATAATATTTGTCATCCTGTTGATGATCGTAGCAGTAGCTGCGTTTAATATTGTTTCGACGCTGGTAATGGTCGTAAGGGAAAAAGCGGCTGAAATAGCCATAATGCGCTCCATGGGTGCATCCGCACAGTCCGTTCTGAAAGTTTTTATGTTTCAGGGAACCTTAATAGGCGCAATAGGCACGGTTACAGGAGTAGTGATTGGTCTTGCGGTCGCATATAACCTCGGAACTATAGTCATCTGGATAGAGAATTTACTGCAAATACAGTTCGTGGCGCCGGATGTATATTTCATCAGCGAATTGCCAAGCAAGGTCGAGTATCAGGATGTCACTCGTATCGGTACGGTTGCCTTTATCCTTGCGGTTGCTGCCACCATCTATCCTGCGTTGCGCGGAGCTGTAACCAACCCGGCACAGGCATTGCGCCACGAATGACAGGGACCGCGATGTGAACGTAGAAAATCAACAGGGACACAAAGGGCCGGACGGCAACAGCATAGTGCTCTCTTGCGAGGCACTGGTTCGTGATTTCGAAGAAGGCGGGCGTAAACTGCATGTTTTGCGAGGCCTGAATTTCCAGGTACGGGCGGGCGAACGGGTTGCAGTAATTGGCGAATCGGGAGTGGGTAAGACGACCTTGCTGCAGTTACTTGGCGGGCTGGATTTGCCGACTACCGGTAAAGTTTGCGTGCAGGGTCAGGATCTGGCAACAATCTCCGATAAACAGCGGGGCAAACTGCGCAACCAGGCCCTGGGTTTTGTTTACCAGTTTCACCATCTGTTGCCCGAGTTCTCGGCGCTGGAAAATGTTGCTATGCCGTTACTGGTCCGGCGCGAGGCCGCCAGTGATGCGCTGGAGGAGGCCGCCGAGTTACTGCAAAAGGTAGGATTAAGCGAGCGAATGACCCATCGACCCGGACAGTTGTCGGGTGGCGAACGCCAGCGAACGGCGGTCGCCCGGGCCCTGATCACCCGTCCGGCGGTTGTGCTTGCTGACGAACCAACCGGCAACCTGGATCATGCGACCGGGGAAAGGGTCTTCGATCTCATGTTGGATCTCAATCGGGAATTCGGTGCCAGCCTGGTCGTAGTAACCCATGATACCCACCTCGCCGGGCGTATGGATCGTACGGTAATGCTCGAAAACGGTTTGCTGGTCGAAAACCGGGGCGACCCCGGTAACGGATAGCAAATAGCAGGCAGGGGAGTCAGTCCGGTCAGGTTGCCCGGTTACGCTTGCGGGGACCGCGGTGGCGCCGCCGGTAGCGAATCATGGTCGAGGCTTGCCATAGGGCGTTTACCAGCACGTAAACAGCAGTTGCCGCCGATGTAGCCAAGACTAATGACCCATAAATCAATGGTTTCCACCGCATAGCTAATTCATTAGTTAGCCAGTCCAGGCTGATGTCATCGGGCCAGAGTTCGGCCGGGATATTCATGAGTGCCGTCCCGATCCGGTAAGAGAGATAAAAGATCGGCACGAAAGTGACCGGGTTGGAAATCCAGACGGTAATTGCGGCGACCGGGACGTTTACCCGCAACGCGAACGCAGAGAGCACCGCAAGGGGTGTCTGACCGGGAACCGGCAGCATGCCAAAAAATACACCCAGCCAGAGGCCACCGGCGACGCTCCGGCGTGTGGGCGCGAAATAGACAGGGTGTTCCAGGATATAGTCGAAGGGTCGCAAATACCACGGATGTTCTTTATTCCTGCGGTATCGCTTCGAAATGCGGCTAAAAAATCGTCGGGGCATAGGCTATTTTGGGTAATCCGGTCTGACGCAACCGGTTTGTACTCGATGATGCGGAATACACGCAACTATGCCAGTTTTGGGTATCTGTACGCTAGTCGGTGTGCTGGCAGGATTGTGGATTCCACTACCGGTGCCAATAGAATGCCTGCCGTTCTTCCTGCTTTTCGGCGGGTCCCTTGCTTGGTGGCTCGGCGGAAACTTTCCGCTGCTCGCTGTGCTCGGTTTTTTGCTGGCGGCATTTCACAGTCAGTCGTATCTCCAGGAAAGCCTGCCTGCCTCGTTAGTCCGGGAGGACATACTGGTCCGTGGAACCGTGATCGACTTTCCACGCATCACCGGATCCAGCACGAGCTTTCTGTTTCGAGCCTCATCGGCCGGCAGGGAGCGGGGGCTGCCCGGGCGGATTTTGCTGACAAGTTACGACAGAGCGCTGGAATTTCGGCCCGGCAGCCGCTGGCAGCTGTTGACCCGTCTTAAGCAACCGCATGGCCTGGTAAATCCCGGCCAGCGGGACCGGGCTGTCATGTTGTTTCGCGAACAGGTGCACGCCACGGGTTATGTGCGGGAAAGTCCGCTGAACGGGCCGCTCGATGCAAGGGATTGGGATTCGTGGTTGTTGCGGGTCCGGGCTGCACTCGCCGGTAAAATTGCAGACAGCCTCGAATCGCATGAAAGCCTGCCATTGCTTCTCGGTATAACGGTGGGGGTGCGCAATCTCCTCGGAAAATCGCACTGGGAAACACTGCGCCGGACAGGTACCAGTCATTTAATGGCTATATCCGGGCTGCACATAGGCATGGTGGCACTGGTCGTATGGCAACTGGGCAGGCGGTTAGCCTGGCTTATCAACTGTGGCGGGGCAGCCATCGATGCCCAGCGCCTGGCCGGAATGCTCGCAGCAGGCGCTGCGCTGACCTATGGAGGTCTCGCCGGTTTCTCGGTACCGACTGTCCGGGCCGCTTTGATGGCGGGAATAGTTATTCTGTTTACCTGCCGGTACAGGTTTTACAGGCCGGTTTCCATACTGGCGGCTGTGCTGATAGTTGCGTTGCTCAGCGATCCGCTGGCCGTACTTTCTGCCGGCTTTTGGCTCTCCTATGGAGCCGTGGCATTGCTGTTTGCATGCCTGCGCCATGGTGGTGCTACGGAGACCCACGACACGCGGTCCGGCAGCTATTTAGCAGAACTGATACACCGTTGCGGAGTCGTCATGCGCAACTGGGGCGCGGCTCAACTGCTGCTTGGAGTCGGGCTCGCAATTCCCACGCTGGTCTTTTTCGGCCAGCTAAGCCTGGTTGCACCGCTCGCAAACCTCGTGGCAATACCGGCATTCACCATACTCATTTTGCCGGCAAGTCTTGCCGGCCTGTTGCTCCTTAACCCGTGGCAAAGTGCCGGTGCTGCATGCCTGAAGCTGGCGGCTGACAGTCTCACGTTGCTATTCAAATGCTTAAGCGGGCTGGCAAATATGCCCGCAAGTTTCTGGGAACCCGGCTTTCCGCATTTGCCGGCACTGTTGATAGCAGCAACAGGCGTCGCATTAATGCTGATGCCGCGCCCGGTTCCAACTCGCCTGTTCGGGTTGGGCGTTACGCTCGCTGCAGTATTGTCGGGCACCCCACAATCCACAGGCGAACTCCGGTTACATGTACTTGATGTGGGGCAGGGTCTGGCCGTAATTGTGCGGACTGCCGACAAGGTAATGGTTTATGACGCAGGTCCGGCGTGGGGGGATAGCGATGCCGGCCAAAAGATTGTTGTACCTGTTCTTAAATACCTGGGTATCACGACCGTGGATATGCTCGTTATTTCTCACTGGGATGACGATCACAGTGGCGGAGTCGGGAGCCTGATTAAGTCCGTGCCGGTCGGTCGTATAACTGCACCACGCTCCAAGGCGGGCAATGTTGATGAGTTAACTGAATGCCGGCAAGGTATGCGATGGAACTGGCAGTCGATTACATTCGAAATTCTGCATCCCGCTAACGAGGCAGGGTGGTCTGACAATAATGCCTCCTGTGTTGTGCTGATTACCCTTGGCGAAAGCAGGATACTGTTGCCCGGTGATATCGAAGCGGCCGTCGAACCGCTGTTAATCAGGCGCCATCCGCTAAAGAGTCTGGATCTATTAATTGCGCCTCACCACGGCAGCGACACCTCATCCGGCACCCAGTTTACGACCGTAACTCAACCTGACTATGTCGTCTATTCGGTGGGATATGCCAACCGCTGGGGATTTCCACACGCGAGTGTTAGCAATCGCTGGACCGAAGCCGGCTCGTGCGGCTTATCTACAGCAGACACCGGCGCTTTGACATTTATTGTGACAGCAGAGGGCGGTGCTGTACCGGAAAAACCGGAACGGGCTCGGTGGTGGCGCCCGTGGCCGCTAAGAACGCTAAGTAATGCAGCCTGCATGCAAAAGTTCGCCGCACTATAAATGGTCCCGACCGCAGGTTATAGTTGCCCCGCGCCCCGTATCAGCAATCCTGGAATTTATGCTCGAAATAGTAAAAGCCGGCGGTTGGGTTATGTTCCCGATCATTGTCTGCTCGGTTATGTCGGCAGCAATAATTCTTGAACGCCTTTGGACGCTTCAGGAAAAACGCGTGTTGCCGCGTCACCTGACCAAGGAAGTATGGGAATGGGTCAGCAGCAACCAGTTGAATCATGAGCACCTCAAAACTTTGCATGACAGTTCGCCGCTCGGTGAAATCCTGTCGGTCGGCCTGACGAACCGGCACAGGAACAGGGAGATCATGAAGGAGCGTATCGAAGATACGGGGCGACATGTTGTGCATGATCTCGAACGCTACCTGAACCCACTTGGCACGATTGCAGCCATATCGCCGTTGCTCGGCCTGCTTGGTACCGTGGTCGGCATGGTGAATGTCTTTGAAGCGATCACCAGCCAGGGGGTCGGCAATCCGGCCGTATTGGCGGGCGGCATATCCGAAGCGCTTATTACAACAGCAGCCGGGCTGATCGTGGCCATACCTTCGTTGATTGGATACCGGTATCTGCGCGGCCGGGTTGAATCAATCGTTATCCGCATGGAAAAAGAAGCGATCACGCTGGTAGAGGCTTTGCATCGCAAACGTTATCTCGATGCGCTGGGTCAGTCTGATGAATCTGCGGAACCCTAGCCGCGAAGAGCCGGAAATCAACCTGACGTCGCTGATAGACGTCGTTCTGCTGTTGCTGGTCTTTTTCATGATTACGACCAGTTTTGTGCGGGAATCAAGAATTGGTATTCGGCTGCCGGAGGCAAGGACCGTGCAACCCGCGGAGGCACTGGAGGAACCGATGGTGATATCGGTCACGGCGCAGGGTACCTACCTCGTTAACGGCAGGGTATTGCTGGATAATCGACCGGAGACTCTGGAGGCCGCTATAAGGATGCTGGCGGGGGAAAACTTGGGGGGCAAGGTGACGCTTAGCGCCGACGCCGAGGCCACCCATCAGTCAGTCATTACTGCCATGGATATTGCAGGCAAGCTGGGCTACGGAGAAATCAACATAGCGACGCTCAAACCGGAGAACGGCGAGGACTAAGCTATCGACGTTACTTATACTCCGCTGGCTGTATACAAACGCCTGCTCTCAATCAGCGCACGGTACTGGCCGGTATTTGTTGCTGTAGCGGTTGCGGCTGCGGCATTCGCGGCGACCGACGCGGGTTTCGCTTACATGATGACGATACTTACCGAGATCGTCGGAGCGGGCGACGAACTCGACGAGCGCCAGGCATTAATCAAACGCTGGATGCCTTTGGGTGTATTGCTGCTGTTTATAGTCCGCGGGCTGGGAAACTTCCTGTCTAGTTTCGGTATGGGCTGGATTGCGCGCACGACGGTTAAGGAATTGCGGAGAATGGTTTTCGAGCGCTACCTGGTACTCCCGACACGGTTTTTCGATCAGCGTTCTTCGGGGCAGCTGCTCTCAAAGGTTACCTACGACGTTGGCCAGGTCGCTTCCTCCGCCTCGACCGTTGTTATTACGCTGATCAAGGACAGCCTGACAATCGTATTCCTGGTCGCATTCATGCTGTACCTGAGTCCGCAATTGTCCGTGTTTGTTTTCGTGATCGCCCCAATTATTGCGGGTATAGTCCGATACCTGGGAGTCCTTTTCCGTCGTCATAACAAAAGGATTCAGGAGTTGGTCGGCGACATTACCAGGATTACCCAGGAGGCACTCGAGGCGCATAAAATAGTTAAAATTTTTGGCGGGCGTGAATACGAGAGTAAGCGCTTCAATGAGATTAACGAGCGCAGCAGGAAAATGCAGTTGCGGTTGCTGACAGCCACATCGGCGGGTGACGGCATAAATATGCTCGTTTCGGCTTTTGGTATCGCGGGCGTGATTGCCCTGATCAGCCTGATCGAACTCGAAGTGTCTCGTGTGACCGGATTTATTACGGCGATGGTATTGCTCATGTCGCCGCTGAAGCGGCTGACCACAATTAATGCAGCTATCCAGCGCGGTGTTGCGGCCGGTGAAAGCCTGTTCCGCATTATCGACGAAGAGGCAGAGCGCGATTCCGGCACCGAGAACCCGGAACAGATAAGCGGTCGTGTTGAATTTCGCAATGTAAGTTTCGGCTACAGTGGTGGGAAAGGGTCCGTACTTAAAGACATTAGCCTGAGTGTCGAGCCGGGTGAAACGCTGGCGATTGTCGGACGGTCAGGTAGTGGTAAATCGACGTTGGTCAGCCTGTTGCCGCGGTTCTACGAACTGGATTCCGGCCAGATTCTTATCGATGGCCTGTCGATCGATGATTACTCGCTGGAAGGTTTGCGCAGGCATATAAGCCTGGTGAGCCAGGAAGTTACCCTGTTTAACGATACTGTCGAGGCAAATATTGCCTACGGTGGCTTGGCCGATTCATCCACCGAAGCCATCAGGAAGGCCGTGCGTTCCGCAAATGCTGAAGGATTCGTTGATGCGTTGCCGGATGGGTTGGCTACGATGGTAGGGGACCGGGGCGTATTGTTGTCGGGCGGGCAACGCCAGCGTTTGTCCATCGCGCGCGCCCTGCTCAAGGATTCGCCGATACTGATCCTGGACGAAGCAACTTCCGCACTGGACACCGAATCCGAAAGGCATATACAGGCCGCGCTGGAACAGCTGATGCAGAACCGCACCACATTCGTGATTGCGCACCGGCTGTCCACCATCGAGAATGCTGACCGGATCATCGTCATGGAGGAAGGGCGTATCATCGAATCGGGTAAACACGCGGACCTGCTGGCAACAGGCGGTCATTATGCGGCTCTTCATCGTATGCAGTTTAGCGACGACGATGCACGCGAGACTGGTTAAGGTATTCGATACACTCTGGTACGGCGGTTCGCGATGGGCGCTGGGTCTGCTGCCTGTCGCCTGGGTATTCGGGGCGCTGACAGGGCTGCGCCGTTATTTATACCGCCATAATTTCAAAAAATGCCCGTCCTTACCGGTTCCGGTGATCGTAGTCGGTAACATCAGTGCAGGAGGCGCGGGTAAAACGCCGGTTGTAGCCTGGCTGTCACAGCAGCTTCTTGAATCGGGGTACGCACCGGGAATCGTGAGCCGGGGTTATGGCGCACAACGCAACGACGAAGCCGTGATGGTACAACCGGGCGCTGATCCGGAAATCTACGGTGACGAAGCGGTTTTACTCGCCGAACTGACCGCTTGCCCGGTTTGCGTCTGTATTGACCGGTCTGCCGCTGTTCAACGTGTTGCGCGTGAAGGTGTAAACGTTGTTATCGCAGATGATGGATTACAGCACTATCGAATGCGGCGCGATTTTGAGCTCGTTGTGGTGGATGCGGCGCGGGGGTTCGGCAACGGGTTTTTGTTGCCGGCAGGACCGCTGCGTGAGCCCATCTCACGGCTGGATTCCGTGGACGCAGTACTCGTAAACGGGGAGTCGGCGTTAATAGGCGGTATACCTTTCCGGCTGCAACAGGGTGAGGCCGTGAGTCTCGAAGACGGAACGAAGCGGCCCCTGGACAGTTTCGCAGGCCAGAAGGTCTGGTCTGTTGCCGGCATCGGGAACCCCGAACGGTTCGATGCACAACTACGGGCGGCAGGCATACTCCCCGATCCCGTCCCGGTTCCCGATCACGGCAGGATTTCGCTAAGCGACCTGCAGGCCAGGCGGCAACAACCGGTACTGATGACGAGCAAGGACGAAGTAAAATACCGCAATGAACAAACGGATGATTGCTGGTGCGTGACTGCGCAAGCTCAATTTACCGAAGACCACGCTGCCGGGCTGATGCAACAGATATCCGAACGAATACCAAAACCCGGCGAAGGGGAAACGCTTGACCGATAATCAGTTCAATATCGTGATACCTGCACGTTACGAATCCACGCGACTGTCAGGAAAGGTGCTTCTGGATATAGCCGGCAAACCCATGCTGCAACATGTCTGGGAACGGGCGATGGGCAGCGGTTCCGGCTGCGTTGTCGTTGCCACCGACAGCGAGCAGGTTGCAGGTGTGGCAGAAGGCTTCGGCGCACAGGTGTGCATGACCGGCAACGACTGCAGCACCGGTACCGACCGGGTGGCCGAAGTATGTGCAACCCTCGGTTGGGAGTCGGCGACCGTTGTTGTCAACGTGCAGGGGGATGCGCCGCTGATCCCTTCGGAAAGCATCAGGAACGTAGCTGAACTGCTGATTGAAAATCCTGATGCGTCCATCACCACGGCCTGCGTCTCGATTAAATCGCGCGAGGAGTACCTGGACCCGAATGTCGTAAAAGTTGTGCTGGATAAAAACGGGCGGGCACTATATTTCAGCCGCGCACCCGTGCCGCACGAAGGGCACGGCGAGGGGGGCAATTCCACCTGGCAGAAGAGCATGCGCCACCTGGGCCTGTATGCATACCGCGTCAGCGCCCTCGAGCAACTGAAGGCAACACCCCCGTGTGAACTGGAAACCAGCGAGCGCCTGGAACAGTTGCGGGCTATGTGGCTCGGCATGCAGATCCAGGTAACCGTCGACGAGAAGGCGCACGGCCCTGATGTTGACACCGAGGCCGACCTGGAAAAAGTGGAACATATTATCGCGGCAGATGCAGGCTAAAAAGGAGCGGAGTAAGACTTTGGCAACCTCAGTTTTATTTGTCTGTATGGGGAATATCTGCAGGTCGCCGACAGCCGAAGGTGTATTCAGGAAACTGGTGGCTGACGAGGGCGACGGACTGGACCTGCATATAGATTCCGCCGGTACCCACGGTTACCACGTCGGCGAGTCGCCCGATCCCCGTGCAATAGAAGCTGCAATCGCCCGCGGAGTAGATATCTCTGATCAGCGCGCACGTGCGGTCGAAATCAGTGACTTCAAAAATTTTGACCTGATTCTCGCGATGGACCACGATAACCTGGAACTGCTGCAGCAAATTCAACCGAAAGAGTCGCGTGCAACGGTTAAACTGCTTATGAACTACAGTTGCAGCAACCCGGACGGTGCAGTGCCCGATCCTTACTACGGCGGCCGAGGCGGATTCGAAGAAGTGCTCGACCTGCTCAATGAAGTCGGGCGCGAACTCCTCAACGAATTGCGTTCGGGCTGAGCGTTTAACCGTTAATCGCGGTCAGCCGAATCGTCCGACGACCACACCGTGTAAGTCTTCTCCTTCGATTCAGAAGGCGGTGTTTCCCAGGGCAGCAAACGGTCTTTGCCGGCATCGGGTTTCGCCGCCTCCTGTGATTCTTTTCGTGGCTCCGGCTTCGGCTCGGCAGCCTCTTTTGCCGCAGGTTCAGGTTTGGTTTGCGGCTGAGGCGCTTCGTTAGCCTGCCCGTGCGTATCTGTTGCGGGCGGCCGGTCTTTACGCTGCTCAGGGCCTGTATCGACAACAGCGGCCGCCTGTTCGGCCGGTTTCCGGGACTTGTCCGGGACCGCACCGGCGCTATCGCCCGATGAATCTTTTAACTGCCCGGATGATTGCCGGTTATCGCCTTCTTCGCGGTTACGGTTGCCCGAAGAACGCCGCCGGCGTCTCCGCCGCTTCGGGCTTCCTGATTCATCGCCCTTTTTATCCTGCTGGTTACCCCGGTTGTCTGAGCCCTGCTTATTGGCTGATTGCTCCGACTGTTTGTCACCCGTTTTGCCGCGGTTGCCCCTGTTAGCATTGCGATTGCTCTTGGCTTCAGACCCGCCATTACGGCCACCCCGACGGTTCCTGCGACCGCGTGCCTGTCCCTGCCGCTGACCGCCGGAACGCCTGGAGCTATCCTGTTTCCGCCCACCGTCACGACTGCGTTGCCCTGGCTGGTGGGAACTATCTTCCTCCGGTTCCGAAGAACCGAACAGGTTTTTGACGAATCCCAATATGCCCGAACTGGCTGTATCGCTCTTCGGCTTAGCAGCAGGCTTGGGTGCCGGGGATTCCGGTTTAACCCCGGAAACCGCGGGTGTTTCAGTAACGGTCTTGCTGGTCATTTGCAAAGCATCTTCCAGCAGGTTGACCTCCTGCGTTGTTAATTCATAACTTGCACCGGCATTTTCCGGCATCAGGGTCTGGTCATCGCGCACCCGCCGTATACTGTAATTGGGCGTTTCAAGATCAGGATTCGCTACGAGCAACAATTGCACACCTGTACGTTCCTCGATACTCTGAATCCATTCCCGTTTTTCGTTGAGCAAAAACGTTGCAACCGCTACCGGTAACTCGCAGATAACCTTTGAGGTCCTTTCCTTGCGGGCCTCTTCACCGACCAGCCGCAAGATAGCGAGCGCAAGCGATTCAACACTGCGTACCGAGCCTGAACCGCTGCAACGGGGGCAGACCTGATGTGCTGACTCGCCAAGTGAACGACGCAGTCGCTGGCGCGACATCTCCAACAATCCAAAGCGGGAAATCCGGCCAGTCTGTACCCGCGCCCGGTCGGTTCGTACGGCCTGGCGGAACCGGTTTTCCACTTCACGCTGGTTGCGGTTCGGCCCCATGTCGATGAAGTCGATAACGAGCAGACCGCCAAGGTCCCGTAGCCGCATTTGCCGCGCGATCTCATCGGCTGCCTCGAGGTTTGTCGCCAGGGCTGTCGCCTCGATGTCCTGACCCTTGGTCGCACGTGCGGAGTTAATGTCGATAGAAACGAGCGCTTCCGTATGATCGATAACGATGCTGCCGCCCGAGGGCAGGTTCACGGTGTGCGAATAGGCCGATTCGATCTGGCTTTCGATCTGAAAGCGCGTGAACAACGGCACATCATCGCGGTACTCCTTGAGCTTGCTGAGGTTATGGGGCATAGCCTGCTCCACAAACTCGCGGGCTTCCTGGTAAGTTTGCGGATCGTCGATGTTGATTTCGCCGATATCTGCGCTGAAATGATCGCGTAGCGCGCGCACAACCGGGCTCGAGTCCTGGTAAATCAGGAATGGCTGATTGGTGAGCACAACATCGGTTATCGATTTCCAGACGCCCTTGAGGTACTCGAGGTCCCAGTTGAGCTCTTCGATCGAGCGGCCGATACCTGCGGTACGTACGATACAGCTCATGCCCTGGGGGATATCCAGTTCACGCTGGACGCGGCGTATTTCTTCGCGGTCTTCGCCTGCAATGCGGCGTGACACGCCACCACCACGAGGGTTATTTGGCATCAATACGATGAAGCGGCCAGCCAGGCTGATAAAGGTGGTCAGTGCCGCACCCTTGTTGCCGCGCTCATCTTTCTCGATCTGCACGACAATATCCTGGCCCTCTTTGAGGACCTGCCTGATATTGATGCGACTGCCCGGCTCGGGTTCCTTGGAGAAATAAACCCGGGAGATATCTTTCAGTGGTAGAAATCCATGGCGCTCTGCGCCGTAGTCAACAAAAGCTGCGTCCAGGCTGGGCTCGACCCTGGTGATCTTGCCTGCATAGATGTTTGCTTTCTTTTGTTGGCTGGAATCTACCTCGATATCAAGGTCATAAAGTTTCTGGCCATCTACTATGGCCACCCGCAACTCTTCTTCCTGAGTTGCATTGATAAGCATTCTTTTCATAAGCCCCTACATATGTTCGTTTGGGGGCCACTGGCTCATGACTGATTCTTGCTGGAAGGGCGGCCGAAAACTGCTGCCCGGAGGCGGGCGCAATAAATATATGTGCCAGCTCTTCGTGCTGGCTTGTCTGCGGCTGTTTGTGTGTTACTGCTGACATTCAGCAGGCCCTTAAAAGCAAAAATATTAGTCTTAATCAGACGGTGCAGCTGTCACTCCGTCAGCCAGATGGCCGATATGATCTCGTCTTGAGACCGGATACAGCACGACCGCTTACGCGGTCGGTTGAAAACCAATATGCCTTTCGGCAAGCGCGGCTCTTTTTAGAGCGCGAACAGTTAATATAGCAGTCGAAATGCGAAGCATCAACGTATTGATTCAAGGGAGTTTTCGGGCAGCATGACAGGACGCAGCAATAAAGACCCGAAACAAAGGGCAGTGCGGCTTGTAACCGTGGATGCTGATTCCGCCAACCGCCGGCTCGATAATTTCCTGCTGACAGAACTGAAGGGCCTTCCGCGCGCCCGTATATACAGCATGATTCGAAAGGGCGAGGTCCGGGTCAACAAGGGCAGGGCCAAGCCTGCAACCCGGCTCGTGGCGGGGGACCAGGTCCGGATTCCGCCGGTGACGGAATCGCTGAAGAAAGCGCCACAAATTGCTCCACACAAAGCCGGCTGGATACTGGAGCGGATTGTTTATGAAGACGATCACCTGCTCATGATCGATAAACCGGCAGGTTTGGCAGTGCACGGTGGTAGCGGTATCAGCCTGGGCGCAATCGAATTGCTCCGCGCGGCGCGTCCGGATAGCAGGTTCCTGGAGCTCGTGCATCGGCTGGATCGCGAAACAAGTGGCTGTTTGCTGGTAGCTAAAAAGCGCAGCGCCTTACGTAAACTGCATGAAGAGTTCAGGAGCGGAAAGGTGAATAAATATTACCTGGCCTTGCTCCTCGGTGACTGGCATGGTGATGCGCGTGAAGTTGATATGCCGCTGCTGGTCGAACACCGGCAAAACGGCGAACGGCATGTGCGGCCGGCAGCGGAGGGCAAACCCGCGCTGACAGTTTTCCAACCAGAGCAACGCTTAGCCGAATGCATATTGATGAATGTCCGGCTGGTGACAGGACGAACACACCAGATCAGGGTGCACGCCGCCGCTATCGGGCACCCGGTTGCGGGCGACAAAAAATACGGCAGTGGTTTGCCGGGCCCCGCAGGGCTGGACCGCCTGTTCCTGCATGCCCACAAGCTGGAGATAGCGCATCCGGACCACGGTGAGGTGCTCACTCTTGAAGCGCCCCTTGATGCTCAATTGCGTACTACGCTCGAAAAACTGCAGCAGGAATAGGCTGGCGGTTACCCGCAGGTGTCAAAGCAATGGAAACTTTGCGCGCCGCAGTGTCGCTGCGACCCAGATGAGCGGTAAACCGATCAGCGCGGTTGGATCCGAACTGGATACTGAACGAAACAGAACGGAGCCGAGGCCTTCAGATCGAAAACTGCCGGCGCAATCCCATGGCTTGTCCTTTTCGAGATAGCCGTTGATCTCCCCCTCAGACAGATCCCTGAATTCGACGATGGTGCGGTCTATGCAGGTCTCTTCGAAACCGGATTCCATAGAGCATATACACACAGCTGTATGAAAAATAACTTCCTGGCCGGAACAGGCAGCAAGCTGTTTTGCTGCCGTTGCATGATCGCCCGGTTTACCAAGGGGCACGCCTTCCAGATCCGCAACCTGGTCGCTGCCAATGACGAGAGCCCGGGGGTGTGACTCGGCGACCGATTTCGCCTTGGCGATGGCGAGCCTGTTTGCCAGCGCGGCCGGGCTCTCGCCCTGACGCGGCGTCTCGTCCACCTGCGGCAAAACATATTCGAAATCGTCACAGATGCGCGCCAGGAGACTGCGGCGGTACTCTGAGCCAGAGGCCAGTAACAGTTTTGGTGGTCCGGATTGCATTTGGTATTCGGGTCCTCAGGCAAAAAAGGGTAAGCCTATCAGAGGCTTTTGGCAGATAGTTTGTGATACCATACCGCGGTTATGCTCGCCGATCACATCGGGGTTCCGCAATTACGCGATCTGGCAAGCCGGTCCGAGCAGATAGTCGATAAAGTCGATGTCCGTGACATGTCACGTGTCGGCGACTTGTTGCATTCTGCACAGGACAGTGGCTTGGATACAGCATCCGGGAAGCTGAACATAGAAATTGGCTTCCACGGCGGTATGCAGGGATTTCCTGAAATTAGTCTGAAGGTATCGGGAAAGCTGGCTATCAGCTGTCAGCGGTGCCTGGGGTTGCTTGAATGGCCGGTCGATCTGGGTTTTCATCTCGTCGTGGTCGAGTCAGATTCAGACTTGGACAGTATCGCGGAACCCTATGATGCGGTAGTGGCGGGTGAACATGGCGTGCAGCTGGTTAGTGTAATAGAAGACGAGTTGCTGGCAAGTTTACCGTTGGCGCCTGTGCATGAAGGTGCGGATGCTTGCAAAAGCAATGCAAGCGAGACGGAAGCAGAACAGGATAAAGGGCAGGAAGGTGACGTAAACCGACCCTTTTCAGAGTTAGCGTCACTGATGGGAAAATCCGGTAAACCGGGCCCGGAAGACAAGGCAAACTAAATACTATTGTTACGGGAGCAGTAACATGGCAGTTCAAAAGAGCAAGCGGACACCTTCAACAAGAGGAATGCGCCGCGCGCATGACAAGCTTAAAGGATCGGCGTTGTCTTCGGATTCGACGACGGGCGAAACCCATATGAGGCATCATGTAGGTGCGGATGGGTACTACCGCGGCAAGAAAATTATCGATACACCCGCAGACGATATTGAATAGGCAGATGTCGGCAAAGGTCAGGATCATCTAAAGCGAAAGCCCGCAATCTCCCCTGGGTCAGCAAAGCTTGGCAGTTAGGGGGCGCGGGCTGGTTTGTATAGGTGACTAACGTCTGCACTTAGCATCAAAAGTCTCTTATGGTTAAGACTGTCACAATCGCTCTCGATGCCATGGGCGGTGATAATGGACCTGCGGTGTGCGTACCTGCTGCGCAGGAGATGGCAAAACGCCATTCCGAGCTTCAGCTGGTACTGGTCGGGCAGGTCGAGCAGATTACTGCTTACCTCAGCGGCTCTTCGTCACGTATTGATGTGCTCGATGCGCGCGAAATCGTCACGATGGATGAGCCGCCAGCGGATGCACTCCGTAAAAAGAAAAACTCCTCGCTGCGCGTAGCAATTGACCAGGTCAAAAACGGTGCTGCCGATGCATGCATCAGCTCGGGAAATACGGGTGCATTAATGGCGACGGCCAGATTTGTGCTGAAGACGCTGCCGGGGATCGATCGCCCCGCCATTATGGGTGCGGTTCCTACCATTCATGGCCATGCTTACATGCTCGACCTTGGGGCGAATACCGATTGCACCTCGGAACACCTGTTTCAGTTCGCGGTGATGGGCTCCGTTGTTGCAGCGGAGGTTGAGAACATAGACGAGCCCAGGATTGGCCTCCTTAATATCGGCGAGGAAGATATCAAGGGTAACGATACCGTTCGGCAGGCAGCGGCCATGCTTAGCGAAAGCAACCTTAATTACGTTGGTTTTATCGAGGGTAATGACATAGCCAGTCAAAAGGCCGACGTCGTAATTTGTGATGGTTTCAGCGGCAATGTTGCGCTCAAGTCTATTGAAGGGACAGCCCATCTCATCCGCCACTTTATGAAGAAGGAATTTGGTAGCAGCCTTTACGGGCGCTTTGCCGGACTCGTCTCGCTGCCCGTCCTGCGTTCGCTGGCCAAATCGGTGGATCCGAGGCGCTACAATGGCGCAAGCCTGGTGGGGCTTAATGGTATTGTCATCAAGAGCCATGGTAGTGCCGATACAGTCGCGTTCGAACAGGCAATCGAAACGGCATTGATCGAAGTGGAAAAGGGCGTGCCGGAAAAAATTCACCAGTTGCTGGTACAGCAGGAACATTAATGTATTCACGGATTGCCGGAACGGGGCATTTCGCACCGGAAAAAATTTTAAGCAACAGCGATCTTGAAAAGCTGGTGGACACCTCGGATGAGTGGATTCGCTCACGCAGTGGTATCGAGCGCCGTCATTTAGCCGACGATGATCAGGCTACCTCTGATCTGGCCGTGGAAGCGTCAAAAGCAGCGATGGAAGCTGCGGGCGTCGGGCCTGACGACATCGATTTTATCGTGGTCGGCACAACCACCCCGGACCTGGTTTTCCCGAATGTCGGTTGCATCGTGCAGCAGCAACTGGGCATACATGGCTGTGCGGCATTTAGCGTCGAAGCGGCTTGCAGCGGTTTTATCTATGCGCTGAGTATCGCCGACAAGTTTGTAAACAGCGGGCAAGCCCGCTGCGCGCTGGTCATCGGCGCCGAGACCTTGTCGCGAATTACAGACTGGACTGATCGTACGACCTGCGTGTTGTTTGGCGATGGTGCCGGTGCCGTTATCCTGCAACCAAGTGATGAAGCGGGAATCATTTCGACGCATTTACGTGCCGACGGACAATACAGGAATCTTTTAACCACCACAGCGGGCATTTCCGTTCAACCCGAGGGTGCAGCATTACGCGAGGGCTTCAATGTACGCATGGCGGGTAACGAGGTGTTTAAGGTGGCGGTAAAAAGTCTCGAGTCCATAGTCGAGGAAACACTTGAGGCAAACGGCCTCGACCGCAGTGAGATCGACTGGCTGATCCCTCACCAGGCGAATATGCGCATCATCAAGGCGACGGCAAAACGACTGGGCATGCCGCTGGAGAAAGTCGTGCTGACCTTGCGGGATTACGGCAACACATCGGCGGCATCGGTCCCCATGGCCCTGGATATCGCGATTCGGGACGGTCGCATACAAAGAGGCCAGCTGTTGCTGCTCGAAGCCTTTGGCGGTGGTTTTACCTGGGGCTCGGCACTGGTGCGTTACTAGTCAGAAACAATCGGGACCGCAATGGACCAGGGCTACTTTGACTGATAAGCGCCACATGCTGGCCTCGTTGACGGCGCGCATCGGCCTGGTTTGCGGCCCGCTTGCCGCATTGGCCATTACGATGCTTCTTCCCGGGAGCTATGAAGACAGCGCCGGCATAACCCAGGAATTATCTTTTGCCACGCGGGCAGTTGCCGGAGTTGCCATGCTGATGGCGGCCTGGTGGTTGACCGAGGCCATACCTATCTACGCAACGGCATTATTGCCACTGTGCCTGTTTCCGTTGCTGGGTATCGCTGATATACGTACGACGGCGTCATCTTACGGCCACGAAATAATCTTTTTGTTTATGGGCGGCTTCGTGCTGGCTCTCGCGATAGAACGCTGGGGTCTTCACCAGCGACTGGCGCTGAATGTTCTGGCAGCGGTAGGACCCAGGCCGGGCGCAATTGTCGGCGCGTTTATGGCGCTGGCTGCATTTCTAAGCATGTGGGTTACAAACACCGCAACAACACTGATGCTATTGCCCGTAGCGATCAGCGTAGTTGCGTTGCTGCCCGCACTTGAGCCCGACAGGGACGGCGCCGGTTCGAATTTCACTATTTGCCTGTTGCTGGGGATTGCCTATGCGGCATCACTTGGGGGTATGGGGACGATTATCGGTACAGCCCCCAATGCCTTCGCAGTGTCATTTATTAAGGAGGAACTCGGCCGCGAAATAAGTTTTGTCGCCTGGATGGGGTTTGCGGTTCCACTTGTTTGTGTTTTTGTACCAGTGGTATGGCTGGTACTTACACGCTGGGTTTACCCATTGCGCCTGGTGAAGCTTGAGGGCGCCAGGACACTACTGCGGCAAAAAAAATCTGAGCTGACCATGTTGTCACGTGGTGAGCTGCTAACACTTTTTGTGTTTGTATTTACGGCGCTGGCATGGATCACGCGGCCGCTGCTCAATGAGCTGCAGGTTGGCCAGCTGCAGCCACTGGAAGGCCTGAGTGATGCCGGCATAGCCATTATTTCCGCAATGGTCCTGTTCGTAACTCCGGTACGATTGCGGCGCGGGGAGTTCCTCATGGACTGGAATACCGCGGTTCGGTTGCCGTGGGGCATGCTGATTCTGTTCGGGGGAGGGCTTGCGTTGGCGGCGGCGCTTGTTGACACCGGGTTCAACGTTTATCTGGGCAGCCTGCTTGCCGGGCTTGGTGACTGGCCTGAGTGGATGATTGTATTGCTGATCGTTGCCATCATCGTATTCCTTACCGAGATGGTCAGTAACACGGCGACCACCGCCACACTGGTGCCTGTGGTGCTGGCAGTAGCGCTGGGCGCAGGGCTACCACCGTTGTTCCTGGTGCTGCCTGCAACGCTGGCAGCAAGCTGTGCTTTTATGCTGCCCGTTGCAACGCCGCCAAATGCTATTGTGTTCGGGTCCGGGCTACTCAGGATTGCCCAGATGAGTCGGGCCGGTATCATTCTTAACCTGCTGGCGATAGCGCTAATTACCCTGGCCGCCTATGTCATGCTCGTACCACTGCTTGGTATTGAACTATGACGTTCCGTTACGCAACAACCGGTCCTGCCACGCTGGCTTTAGTGCTTGGCATGGCTTCGACCGGGGCGCAGGCAGAAATCTTTGAAATTCAATCCACAAGCCCGGACCTGGTTGGACAGCGCCAGTCTGTCAGCAGCAGCTACGCAGATACATTTACGGATCTCGGGCGTTTGCATAACCTGGGCTACGAGGAGTTACGCGCCGCAAATCCCGCGGTTGACCCATGGCTGCCGGGCGAGGGCACCGAAATAATCCTGCCCACCGAGTTCGTAATGCCCAGGGTTGAGCGTGACGGGATCGTCATAAATCTAGCCGAATTTCGCGTTTACTATTTTTTCGGGGCAGGTACAGAAAGCTATGTTGCAACGCTGCCGGCAAGCATTGGCCGCATGGACTGGGAAACACCGCTAGGTACCACCAGCATCATTGCCAAGGTACGCCGGCCCAACTGGTACCCGCCCGAGTCGGTTCGCCTGGAATATGCGGCCGAAGGCAGGAAGCTCGACCGGGTTGTTCCACCCGGGCCGGATAACCCCTTGGGGAACTACGCACTGAGACTGGGCCTGGCCGGCTACCTGATACATGGCACCAACAAGCCGGCAGGGGTGGGGATGCGGGTAACCCACGGCTGTATAAGGTTGTTCCCGGAAGATATCAAATGGTTGTATACAAAGGTCGGCGTGGCTACGCCCGTGCGGTTCATTAATCAGCCGATCAAGTTTGGCTGGAAAGGTGACGCGCTTTACCTGGAAGTACACCCGGTGCTATCGACTGCCGGCACGGCGGATAAATCAGCGATGACCCTGATTACCGAGGAATACGTGCTCGCGACACAGGAATTCGAAGCCGACGCAGACTGGGAACTCATTGCCCGTACATTCAGCGAGAAGACTGGTGTACCTGTCAGGGTTGGAATGCGACGCGGTCGGATTAGCAGCCTGGCTCAGAACATTCACAGTCTGCCCGAATAGGCAGACGGAAGGCCAAGAAAAAAGCCACAGCATTCGCTGTGGCTTTTTGTCTGGCAGAGTACGACTTACTTGCTTTGACTGCGCTGGAACATGCGGTCAATTTTCTCATTGGTCGCATCACAGCAGGCCGCATTTTCTGCAGCAGCAGCCAGTGCCTCATCTGCTGTTGCCTGGGCAGCCTCGGCAGACTGTTGGGCCGCAGCCGCATTGGCAGCACTTGCATTAGCAGTAGCAACTTCCTGTTCCAGCAAGCCGACTTTGGTTTCAAGTTGGTCAAGGCGATTTTCTACACTGGTACAACCGGATGCCAAAACCACAATCATTGCTATAGCGCTCGCTTTAATAGCAGTCTGAACTTTTTTGTTCATTGGTGTCCCTCGGCGGTTAAAAGCGGATTTAAAACTTTAGATTCAGTTTCAATCATCGGTAACGATTGATGGCTGGATAATGACTTAAGCATAATAAAAGGGCAAATAGAGAAAACCGTAATACCAGTAAATGTTTATGGGCGTTTTATGCGCTGAAAAAGTTGCGGGATCAGCGAGATAAAAAATTGTCCTGCCGTTCGTACAATTTCACGCAGGCAAAAACCCGTTCCCGGAAAAGGCCGGGCTATAGCGCCACAGAAACAGCCCGAACGCGGCCCGGCAAGGGTTCCGCGGGGGGCTTGCACAGCTGCCTGATCTGTATATAATCACAGGCCTGTTTATTTATACAGGCTATTGCCATGTATGACCTTACCAAGCGGCAGTCCGAAGTTCTGGGTTGCATACGCGAATTCATGACTGATGCAGGCATGCCGCCTACCCGGGCGGAAATAGCCAAACAACTGGGGTTCCGTTCGCCCAACGCCGCCGAGGAGCATTTACGCGCCCTGCAGCGCAAGGGGGCTATTGAACTGATCCCGGGGACTTCAAGAGGCATACAACTCAGCGAGCAGGTCAGGGGCGTTGCGGACATGCTGCAGGAGTCATTATCGGGCCTGCCACTGGTCGGCCGGGTGGCTGCAGGTGATCCAATCCTGGCTGAAGAAAATATCGAAGACCATGTGCGCATTGACCCATCGATGTTCGATCCTGTGCCGCATTATTTGTTGAGGGTTGAGGGCATGAGTATGAAAAATGTCGGCATACTGGATGGTGATCTTGTTGCCGTTCATCGCACGCCTGATGTGCGCAACCGGCAGATCGTGGTTGCCCGTCTCGAAGACGAAGTCACTGTAAAACGTTACCGGCAGGAAGGGCATACGGTTTGGCTGTTGCCGGAAAACGATGATTTCAGCCCCATTGAAGTCGACCTTAATGAACAACATCTCATGATAGAAGGCGTTGTTGTTGGCCTGTTACGCAATGGCATACCACTCAGGCACTAAGCAGGCATTAAGGAATTGAAGCAGGCTCCCGTTAACACACACAACAAGAAGATATGCGACTCGAATGTCGAGGGAATACCGCCTCCAGAAGTTACTTAAACATCCGCACATATGGCGGCCAGGAACAGCAGTAGTTGCACGGCGCACGGTGCCAACAGGTTTTGCCGTGCTTGACCGGCGACTTGGAGGAGGCTGGCCGGTCGAAGGGTTAACGGAACTGCTGTTCAGCAAACAGGGGATCGGGGAGCTCAGATTGTTGATGCCTGCCCTGGCATTCCTGAGCAGGGCAGGCAGCCCGGAAGAACGACAGGATGTCGCTGCCGGCGACGGGGGCTGGATCGCATGGGTAGCGCCTCCGCATATCCCTTATGCGCCTGCGCTTGGTCTCTACGGCGTTGACACCTCACGAGTCCTGGTTATTCGTCCGGACAAACAGGCTGATGTCTTGTGGGCAATGGAGCAGGCGTTGCGTTCATCAACATGCGTGGCCGTACTGGCCTGGCTGGCGGCCCTTGATGAGCGCTCCATGCGACGCCTGCGGCTCGCAGCTGAATCCGGGCTGTGCTGGGCGGTAATTTTTCGACACCTGAAGTTTGCTCACCAAGGCTCTCCGGCGCCTTTGCGAATACAGTTACAGCCGGAGGATGGCCAGCTTGGGCTGGATATCATCCGCAACCGCTACGGGGCAGTCGGCTCATTGTTACTGCAGTGCTGATGCCCCGGGCACGCGCTACAGGCAGGCAATTACAACTGTTTATCCGGCAGGCAGCCTCGCGCCATCCCCGTATTCCCGCCGGCAAAAACTTAAGCCCTGCACACTTAAATACCCCGGCGCCGGTTGATTATGGTGTACAGGCACCGGCCCGGTTGTGGCTTTGCATCGGTTTCCCCGGGCTCATACTTGAGGCACTCGGGATAGCCGAAGAATCACCGGCAGTCGCTATTAGCGGTGAGGGCAGTGCTGCACTCGTAGTTGCAGTCAATACATCAGCAGAGCGGGCGGGTATAGCTCCGGGGGTATCACTCAACGCCGCGCTGGCATTGTTACCCGTGCTTGGTGTGCATCAACGGGAAATTTCGGCCGAAGCAGCGATGCTGCAGAACCTTGCCAGGTGGGCGCTCAGGTTTACGCCCGTTGTCAGTATCGACCCTGGCGGGGCATTACTGCTCGAAATTCGCGGCAGCCTCAGGCTGTTTGGCGGGCTCGGGCAACTACGCAAACAACTGAACCAGGAGCTGTCAAAGCGTCGCTGCCAGGCTGTTATGGCCAGCGCGCCCGTACCGAGAGCTGCCCTCTGGCTGGTACGGGCCGGCATTCGGTTCGATTGCAACAACACTCCGGAACTTCCGGGTGTGCTTGCAAACCTGTCACTGGAATGCCTGCGATGGCCTGCCAAAGTGCGGCATAAATTGATGCAAATGGGTGTCAGCACGCTGGGGGAGTGTTTTCGCCTGCCGCGTGAAGGTTTTGCACGACGCATAGGACCGGAATATTTGCTCGATATCGATCAGGGCCTCGGGCGGCAACCTGAGTTACTCCGGCACCACGAGGAGCCCGATATATTTAATGAATGTTTTGAACTCCCGGGTGAAACCCTGGTCGCCGGTGAGGTCGAAGATGCTGCCTGCAGATTGTTTGATTCCCTGTCAGTTTTTCTGCGTGAACGCCAGGCAAGCACGGAACGACTGCTTGTGCATTTTGAACATTGTCGCCAACCAGCAACCCCGCTGGAAATCGCGTTACGCGAACCATCCGCTCATACCTGTCATTTGCTCGAGTTGTTGCGCCTGAAGCTCGACAGGCAGGCATTGCCTGCGCCTGTTACCGCCATCACCCTCCGGGCTGCGGTCATGCCACTCGCATCATTCAGCAGCGGCAGCCTGTTTGGCCGCACATCGTCGGAAACCGACAGCAGGTTTACGGGGCTTATAGAACGGCTCCGTGCCCGGCTTGGCGATAAACATGTGCATGGTTTGGGGCAGGCTGCCGATTACAGGCCTGAATACGCATGGCGTACCAGGGATATCCCCGGCCCGGATTATACGAACGAGGTGCCCGGTGAAATGGCCAGCCGGGCGCGCCCCCTGTGGTTACTGGAACATCCCAGGCGGCTCAACACGCACCAGGGCAGGCCCATTGACGACCATAATCGGGTGCTTGTTTTTTCGAGCGATGCCGAGCGCATCGAAAGCGGGTGGTGGGACGGCAACGATGTGCGCCGTGATTACTACACGGCTGCCGGTCACCGTGGAAATCGCTGGTGGATTTTCAGAGATTGCCGCGATTCATGCTGGTATTTGCACGGGGTATACGCATGAAACGGGCAGACAAAGACCTGCCTGCTTATGCCGAACTCCACTGCATCAGTAATTTTACGTTCCTGCGGGGTGCTTCGAGTCCGGAGGAACTGGTTCGCGAGGCTTTTGCACTGGGTTACGAAGCTATCGCGATTACCGACGAATGTTCAGTTGCCGGCATGGTGCGGGCCCACATGGCAGCGCAGGAACATGGCATCAAGCTGATCACGGGCAGTGAATTTCGCCTGCAGGACGGTTTGCGAATTGTTTTGCTGGCTGCCAGCCAACGTGGTTACACGCAATTATGCACGCTGATCACCCGGGCGCGCCGGGCTGCACCCAAGGGGGAATACCTGCTTGATCGTGGTGACCTGGCAGCAGGCCTCGAGGACTGCCTGCTGCTGTGGCTGTCCGATACGGAGCCGGACGAGGCATTGGCCCCCTGGTTGCGGGATGCCTTTCCGGGCCGGGCCTGGCTGGTGGCCGAACTCAACGGAAAGGCGGATAAGAAGAAAAAAATCATAGAATACAAAGCATTTAGCGATAGAACTTCATTCCCTTTAGTAGCTTGTGGCGATGTGCGTATGCACAGGGCCGGGCGGAGGGCGCTGCAGGACACGCTGACGGCAATACGGCTTGGCGTGCCCCTGGACCGGGCCGGTGCCCGGCTGCACCCGAATGGTGAGTGTTATCTGCGTACCCGTGACTTCCTGGGGCAGATCTATCCGGCCGAGTGGCTGGCAGCCAGTGGGGCCATTGCCGCCCGCACGAATTTCAGCCTTGCCGATCTCGATTACCGGTACCCGCGTGAGCTGGTACCGACCGGCGAAACCGCAGTCACGTGGCTACGCCGCTTAACCGAAGAAGGATTGCGCTGGCGCTGGCCCGATGGAGAGCCCACCCACGTAAGGGCACAGGTTGAACGCGAGCTGCAACTGATACGCGAGCTCGGTTACGAAGCCTATTTCCTGACGGTGCACGACATTGTCCGTTTCGCCCGCAGGAACGGCATCCTCTGCCAGGGGCGCGGGTCCGCCGCTAATTCCGCCGTATGTTTTTGCTTAGGCGTAACCGAGGTCGACCCCGGCCGTATGAATATGCTGGTCGAGCGGTTTATCTCGAAAGAACGTGATGAACCGCCGGATATCGATGTGGACTTCGAACACGAGCGGCGTGAAGAAGTTATCCAGTACATTTACAACAAGTACGGTCGCTCGCGGGCCGCGCTGACAGCCACCGTGATTACTTACCGTCCCCGCAGCGCGATCCGGGACGTGGGTAAGGCCCTGGGGCTGGCGGATCTGCAGGTCAATCGTATGGCGCGCGCCATGCAATGGTGGGACGGCAGGAAAATCAGCGAAGAGCGGGTACGGGAAGCGGGCCTGGACCCGGACAGCCCGCTTGTCCGGCGATTGCTCGTGCTGGTTGACCAGTTGCTCGGTTTTCCCCGTCATCTTTCACAGCACGTCGGCGGCTTCCTGATTTCCGAACGGCCGTTAGCCGAAATTGTGCCGGTTGAGAATGCCGCGATGGAAGATCGCACGGTTATCCAGTGGGATAAAAATGACCTGGATGATCTGGGCCTGCTCAAGGTCGATGTGCTGGCCCTCGGCATGTTATCTGCCATACACCGTGGTTTTGATCTGGCGCATAACTGGTACGGAACGAAACTCAGCATGGCGACCGTACCGGCGGAAGACCCGGCTGTGTACGACATGGTTAGCAAGGGGGATACCGTGGGCGTGTTCCAGATAGAGTCACGTGCGCAGATGGCTATGCTGCCGCGATTAAGGCCTCGCTGTTATTACGATTTGGTCATTGAAGTAGCGCTGGTCCGTCCAGGCCCCATACAGGGCAACATGGTGCATCCCTACCTGCGGCGGCGTAACGGGGAAGAACCGGTCAGCTATCCCAGTGAAGCGGTACGCGGCGTCCTGGCGCGAACGCTGGGCGTGCCGATTTTCCAGGAACAGGTGATGGAACTCGCGATTGTGGCGGCCGGCTTTTCAGGCGGTGAAGCGGATCAGCTGCGCCGCGCCATGGCCGCCTGGAAGCGTCGCGGTGGTCTGGAGCCGTTTGAAAAGCGCCTGAAGGAAGGGATGAGGAAACGGGGTTATTCCGCAGAGTTTGCCGGGCAGGTCTTCCAGCAAATTAGGGGTTTTGGGGAATACGGCTTTCCCGAATCCCATGCGGCGAGTTTTGCGTTACTCGTATACGTATCGGCCTGGTTAAAATGCCATGAACCGGCCATATTTACCTGTGCACTACTGAACAGTCAGCCCATGGGCTTTTATGCGCCGTCACAGCTTGTTCAGGACGCTCAGAAACATAAAGCCGAAGTCAGGCCGGTCGATATAAACCACAGCCAGTGGGATTGCACACTGGAACCAGGCCCGGATGGAAAGCCGGCATTACGGCTTGGCTTGCGCATGGTAAAAGGCCTCGCAAAACAGGCTGCGCTCAGGCTGGTAGCAGGCAGGGGTGAGCAGGCATTTAGTAGCGTAGCTGACCTTGCTGTACGTGCCGGGCTGGATCAGCATGACTATGCAGCACTGGCATCTGCAGATGCACTGCATACAATTGCCGGCAACCGGCACCGGGCCCGCTGGCAGGTAGCAGGCCTGGAGCCGCCACTACCCGTATTTCCGGAAACACGTTTTACCGAGGCTACGCCTATGCTGCGTCGACCGACTCCAATGGCTTCGGTAATTAGCGACTATGCAAGTATGGGGCTTAGTCTCAGGCAGCATCCGCTGACGCTGGTCCGGCCGGAATTGCCGCAGCATTGTGTTACGGCAGCGGAGTTATGGAATTTGCAGGACGGCGCCCGTGTCTATGTGGTTGGTCTCGTGGTTACACGCCAGCGGCCGGGGAGCGCTGCAAATGTAACCTTTGTCACACTGGAGGATGAAACGGGATTTATAAACCTGGTGGTCTGGGAAAGGACTGCCGAGAAGCAGCGCCAGGTGCTGCTGAACACGGCTTTAATGGGGGTAGATGGCGTCGTTCAGAAGCAGGATGGTGTCCTGCATGTCATTGTGCAGCGCCTGGAAGACCAGAGCTCATTGCTTGATAGCTTGCGTACGCCAAGCCGGGATTTCCATTAGGCTGAATGATCGCGCCTAGCTATCGATATCGTAGTCATCGAAATCTGCCAGTTCTTCTTCACGGCGCTTGCGTTCCACAATCGCTTCAAGGCATTTACGTAAACGTCCATCCTTATCCACGCCATCCGACTTTTCTGACTCTAACTCGGCAACAAGTTCTTCGGCGTCAAACTGCACCGAGCTCATGCCGACATTGTCGCTGGACTCTGTTGCAGCTTCAGTTTCATCCAGCACCATAGTTTCGGTGAGCTCTTCCGATTCTGCCACCTCGGTATCCTGATCGTCCGTGGCAACATCACCAACTTTGTCCTTAGGAGCTTCCATGGTTGACCTCCTGTCAAAAACCCATGTGCTTATGTTGTAAGCATTTGTGCAGGTTTTTTTATAGACTCAAAAAACAGGCCTGACAAGGTGGAAATGAGGGTTTTCTGCCGGAAACGTGAAGCCAGTCACAATCTAAAGCCATGTTGCGGGCATAAAGCTGCCAATCCAGTGGCAGCAAAGGGCTGATGGCAGTCAGAAATACTTACAGAACAAGCTTGTTCATTTCGAATATAGGCAACAGCAGGGCAATAACCATCGACAACACAAGCGCACCCATCAATATGATCATGCCGGGTTCGAGCACGTTAAGTAAGGCGGCAATCAGGCCATCCATTTCGCGTTCCTGCTGGCCTGCAGCTTTTCCAAGCATGGCTTCGAGTTGACCACTTGCCTCGCCGCTCGATATCAGGTGAATGCAAAGCGGGGGAAAATGCCCGGACTTGCCGAGCGAAGTACCGATAGGGGCGCCTTCCCTGATTCGCAACGTTGCTTCTTCAACAGATTCGCGCATCGGTACGCTGTTGATAACCTCGCCGGAAATTTTAAGCCCTTCAAGAATGGGCACGCCGCTACCGGTCATTATGCTGAACGTGCGTGTAAACCGGGCGGTGTTCAGCCCCCTGATGATTTTGCCGATAACCGGCGTGCGCAACATAAACAGGTCGTATTGCTTCCTGGGACCCGGCTGCTTAAGCAACCGGTTGGCAGCAAAGCCCAGGATTGCTATACCCAAAGCCACGAGCCAGCCATACGCCTGTACAAAATCGCTGATATTGATAAGCGCCTGGGTCGGCCCCGGCAGTTCCTGCCCGGTATTTGCAAACACCCCGATGACCTTTGGCACCACGTAAGCCATCATCAGGGTAACGATCAACAGGCAGAACGTAAGCAGGACTACGGGGTAAATCATCGCGTTGCGTATCTTCTGTACCAGTTCCTGGCGTCCTTCCGTGTAGTCTGCGAGCCGTTCCAGCACGGCATCCAGATGGCCTGACTGTTCCCCGGCATCAATGGTTGCCCGGTATATTTCGGGAAATGCGCGGGGAAAATCGCGCAGACCATCGGCGAAGGTAAATCCTTCCATTACGCGTGCACGAACGCCCAGCACAATACTTTGCAAGCGTGCGTTGTCATTCTGTTCACCAACGGCGGCCAAAGCCTGTTCGAGCGGCATGCTCGACTGTACGAGGGTTGCAAGCTGGCGGGTAAGGATCGCCAGGTCGGTGGCTGACAGGCCTTTCCCGAACGAGAACGAAGCCTGGCGGTGCGATTCTTTTTCCGCCGCCTCCGTAACAGTAAGTGGCAGAAGCTTGCGATCCCTTAAAGACTGGCGAACCTGGCGTGCGGTATCGCCTTCCAGGACGCCTTTTTGCTGTTTACCTGCCGCGTCGACGGCTGTGAACTCAAATGCGCCCATAAGTACTAGTCGGCACGCGTAACCCGCAATACTTCCTCAAGGGTCGTGATGCCATTCTGCACCTTGCTCAGGCCTTCGTCGCGTATGCCCGGGCTGTGTTGCCGGGCGTAGGATTCGAGTTCGTGTTCGCCGGCACCATCATGGATCATGCGCCGTAATTCCTCGTCGACCGCGACCATTTCGTAAATGCCGGTACGTCCCTTGTAACCGGTTCCCTGTCCCGTTTGCGGATCAGTCGCTTTATAAAGTGTCGGTGGCTTAGCAGGGTCAGCGCCGAGCAAGTTGCATTCGTATTCTGAAGCCGGGTAGGGCTGGCGAGTGTCCGTATCCAGTACGCGCACCAGGCGCTGCGCCACCACGCCTATAAGGCTCGAGGAAAGCAGAAACGGTTCTACGCCCATATCGCGTAACCGCGTCACCGCACCGACAGCAGTATTGGTATGCAGGGTGGACAACACCAGGTGCCCGGTGAGGCTCGCCTGGACCGCAATTTCTGCTGTTTCCAGGTCGCGTATCTCGCCGACCATAACGACGTCAGGGTCCTGGCGCAGAATTGCTCGCAGCCCCCGGGCAAAAGTCATTTCGACCTTGGTGTTGACCTGCGTCTGCCCGATCCCGTCGAAGTAATACTCGATAGGATCTTCCACCGTCATGATATTCCGCGTGTCGTCGTTAATGCGCTCAAGCGCTGCGTATAGCGTTGTGGTTTTACCTGAGCCCGTCGGGCCGGTGACCAGGATGATACCGTGCGGTCGATGGATAAGCTGATCCGTTATGGTCTGCGTCTCGACATTCATGCCCAGGCCTTCGAGGCTGATTCGCCCGGCTTTTTTGTCGAGCAAACGCAATACGACCCGTTCGCCGTGGCTTGAAGGCATGGTGGAAACACGTACGTCGACTGCCCTTCCTGCAATACGCAGGGAAATACGACCATCCTGTGGGAGCCTTTTTTCCGCGATATCCAGCTTGGACATGACCTTGATACGCGAAACGACGAGCGGGGCGACTGCGCGGCGGGATTGCAGAACTTCCTGCATCACACCGTCAATCCTAAACCGGACGACCAGCCTGTTCTCAAAAGGTTCTATGTGAATATCAGAAGCATTCTCTTTGATCGCCGAAGTCAGAATTGCGTTTATCAGGCGGATGATCGGCGCGTCATCATCTGCCTCCATGAGGTCGGAGGGCTCAGGCAGTTCCTGGGCAACCTGCAAAAGGTCGGTATCGTCCTCCAGGCCTTCGACCATTTGTTTCGCATTACTGCCATCCTGGCCGTATATGCGTTGCAAGTGGGCTTCAAAATCTTCGGCGGTTGCTATCTGCACGTCGAGTTCGGCATCGATAACCCGGCGAACTTCCGAAAGGATGGAGGGCGATGCGCCCTTACGCACGATTACAGCGGCGCGATTGGCTTCCTCGTTCGGTTCGACGATAACCCCGTGGCGGCGGGCAAAACTGAACGATAACTGGCTGGGGCTCTCCGGTGCTGTTTCCGGAGCCGTGCCTTCCGGCGGTGTTTCAGATTCGATCGATGAAACCACTAGCCACCTTCCGTTGCCTCTTGAGGCTCAGCTTCATCGGCAGCCTCAGCAGGCTTGTCTTGATCAACTGGCTCAGCGTCGGCGGACTCCTCCGGTTTGAGCTCCCGCAGGTCGATGGTATTTAGCGGAATGGCAGATTCTTCGAATTCCGGCAGGGTCGACGGTTCAAAGTTCTGGAACAACGTGCGTTCGCGTTCACGCGCTTCAATCTGCACATTGCGTATGGCGCTGTATTTTTCGTTGGTCACAAATGCAGTCGCAATATTATCCCTGAGTATCGTCGGCTTGATGAAGACCATCAGGTTGGTCTTCTTGATCTCCGTGAGATCGGAGCGGAAGAGACGACCAAGCAGGGGAATGCTGCCCAGCACCGGTACGCGTTGCTCAGTTACAGTATGTGTTTCCTGGATGAGTCCGCTGAGCACGAGGATACTCTGATCCTCGACGATGACCGATGTCGTCACGGTACTTTTTTTAGTGATTAGGTCAACCGCCCCGGTGGTTGTTGCCAGGCTTGACAATTCCTGGTCGATCTCCAGCAGCACCGCGTCGCCTTCGTTGATCTGCGGCGTAATTTTCAGTGTAAGGCCGACCTGTTCGCGCTCGACGGTCTGGAAGGGATTGAGCGACCCGTCACTAGTGCCTGTATTCGTGAAGCTGCCGGTAACGAAGGGGACTTCCTGGCCCACGTTGAACTCCGCTTCTTCGTTATCCATGGTCACCAGTGTCGGTGTCGCCATGATGTTGGTGTCTGCATCCTCTTCGAGCGCCTTTACAAGGCCTGCCCAACTGGTTCCGTCATCCTTGATGTCGCCGGCGAGCAGGGCGGCACCGTCGCCGAGCGCGCTGCCCAGGTCGATACTGCCATCACCGCCGCCTGTTGCCAGTTCCAATATGCCGGTTGTAAGGCCAAAACTCGTAGCGCCGGCAGCGGTGCTGTCATTAAACACCGCCCAGGTAATGCCGAGCTCCTTCGATTTTTCCTCCGACACTTCGACCAGGATGGCCTCCACCAGTACCTGGGCGCGGCGTATATCGATCTTGTCGATAACGGCCATCATCGAACGCATGGTTTTGGGCGGCGCTGTTATTACCAGCGCGTTAGTCTGCTCATCGGCCCAGATAGAAATATCCGTAGCGCTGCCCGGCGGACCGCCTTCCGGTGCGCCTGCTCCGCTGTACTGTGCTTCCAGTTTTGCAGCAAGGTCGAGCGAGTCCGCATAACGCAAATAGCGGACCCGCGTGTCGCCGCCATCTTCGAGCGGCGTGTCGAGGTGCGCAATCAGCGTGCGCAGCCGCAAGCGGTTGGTTTTCTCGCCGCTGACAAGGATGCTGTTGGTTCGTTCGTCAGCGACCACGGTCGTGCGCTGGCCGGAAGCGTCGGCGCCGTTACCCTGCTGAAGCGCAGTAATTACCCGTACTGTCTCCGTGGCCGAGGCATGAATAAGCGGTATGACTTCGTATTCTTCGTCGCTCGACTGATCGATGCGCCGGATAATGGTCTTGATGCGCTCTACATTTGCTGCCCGATCCGAAATAATCAGCATATTCGAAGCAGGGTGCGCCGCCAGGTGTCCGTACTGGGGTATCAGCGGGCGAAGTATCGGGACCAGTTGCGCAGCGGCCACGTTTTTGACCATTACGACCTGCGTGACGATGTCATCAGCGCGTCGGTTTTTTTCCGCCGCTCCTTCCCAGCCGGGCAACTGTCGGGCGTTCGCATCCGGCAATATTTTGATAACCTCGCCTGAAGGTACGGCGACGAACCCATACACCTGCAATATCGAAAGGAAAGCTTCGTAGAAAGCTTCCGCAGACATCGGCGACGAAGACACCATCGTTACCTGCGCCTTCACCCGCGGATCGATTATGAAATTCTTTCCGGTAATCTCACCAACGGCTTCTATAACCTGCTGGATATCAGCATCCTTGTAATTGGGGGTGATAGTGGCCTGGCCAAAAGTGACCGCAGGCGCAAGCGCCAGCGCAACCCAGAGGATTAGCTGGCCGGCTCTGTTCCCTAAGTGCCGGACTCGATTCATTTCAGGCCGCCATCCGATCCGGCTAGCTGTGTACTGTCGAGGGTAAGGACCATCGGATTTCCGTTCCGTTCAATCGTAACCGTTATCTGGGGCGAATCCCCCAGGGACTTAAATACTTCCAAACCATCCTGCAGGTTGGTCAAACTCTGGCCATTAAGTTCCGTAACAAGATCGCCCGGCCGGAGGCCAATTGCGGCGAAACGACGACGATCCCGGCCAGGGTAAACCCGGTAACCCTTGAGTTGCCCATTCGGCATATAGGGCTGCGGGCGCAGAATTTCCGTAAACGCACCGGGATTCTGCTGCACTCTTTGCGCCATTGCGATGGCAGCAGGGCTGGCGCGGTTTACCGGCATGCCTGAAGCGCGACGTATAGGCGGCCTTCCGCCAGCCTCACTGATCTTGGGTAGCTTGAGCGTTTCCAGCGTACCGCCTCTGTTCAGTATCACCCTGTCCGGATGCACTTCATGCAACAACGCACCACCCGGAACCCTGTCCCGGATAAAATAAACTTCATCCTGACCCTTGCCATCCGCAATGATCGCGTGCGCGAGGCTGTCATCAGGTGCTGCAATCGTGCCCCTGAGTTTCAGGTTAAGGCGCGTTTCCGGGGCATTGACAGTTACAACCGGTGCCGGATCCGCACCGGACTCACCAAATAAATGCGCACTCGCAATGGTTCTGAACGTGGCGGACGAGACATCGGTTGACAGCTGGCCCGCGCCGGCAACAACTGTGCTCTTGACCGTCCAGTCAAACTCATTGGCCGGTGGCACCAGTACCCATATCAACTTGGCCAGGTACCACGCGATTGCAACTACCAGCAGAATTGAGCATACGGCGGGCAGGTGCTGATTGGCAGCATTGACCCAGTACGTCGGGGGCTGAGCACGGAGTAAATCTATTTTATGTATAAGGTCCATCGCGGTCGCAACTTTAATCGGTTTTCCGATCCCAGACAGTCGATCAGTCGAAGCAATTTGCCCCAATACGACCGTTTGCCATAATCAGAAACCTGATTCCCGGCTTATTTGTCTGTATTGGTAGGCTAATTTTTCTTTATTTTGCAGTGGGATGCAAAATATTTTTGACGCATATTACCGGATGCCAGATGAGCCGTGGCGCAGCGGTCAGCACCACTCCTGCGCTCCCTGCAAAGGGTTCCCAATGCTGCGCTGTTCTACCAGCGGCGTACCAGGCGCGCGTTAAATGGGACTGCCCAGGTAAAGAATGTAGAATTATTCCAAATGCAGGGAAAAGGCCCGCCAAGGAATGATTTTCGACAATGCCTGAAGATCCTAAAAAAGAGATTCTGACCGAAAGTGAAGACGAGCGGGGTCTGGTAGTCGAAGAGGCGAAACCGGAAGTTAAAAAGCCGTCACTTTTCCAGGTTGTTTTGCTGAACGATGACTACACGCCTATGGATTTTGTAGTTGAAGTTCTCGAACTCATATTTGGGATGGATAGGCAGAAAGCGACTCGCATCATGTTGGAAGTGCACACCAAGGGGAAAGGTCGCTGTGGCGTATTTACCTACGAAATTGCAGAAACCAAAGTAGCGCAGGTAAGCAGTTACGCCCAGCAGCATCAACATCCGCTGCTGTCGACACTGGAAGAAATCTAGCAAGAGGATTTGGCTGAACCGATGTTAAGCGCAGAACTTGAATATTGTCTAAATGAAGCCTTTCAGCAGGCGCGTGCGGGCCGTCATGAATTTATGACGGTGGAACACCTGCTGCTTGCGATCTCGGACATACCGGGCGTGGTTGAAGTATTGAGGGAATGTGGCTGTGATTTGCCGCGGCTGCGCAAAGACTTACAGGATCATATCGATGAAACCACACTGCTACTGAGCGGCGATACCGAGCAAGAAGTTGCTCCTACGCTTGGTTTTCAAAGGGTGTTGCAGCGTGCTGTTTACCACGTCCAGTCCAGCGGAAAAAAGGAAGTTACCGGCGTCAACGTGCTGGTGGCTATATTCGGTGAAAAGCAAACACATGCTGTGTACTTGCTCGGAATCCAGAATGTCAGTCGTCTGGATGTCGTAAATTTTGTATCGCATGGCGTTTCAAAGCTGGGCGAAAGTGATCAGGATGGTGGAGACGATGCAGGTGCGGCGGAACTTGAGGGCGATACCGTCGCCAGCCCGTTGGACCAGTTCGCTACCAATTTGAATGAGCGGGCCAAGGAAGGAAAAATTGATCCGCTCATCGGCAGAGATGCTGAAATCCAGCGAACCATCCAGGTTTTATGCCGCCGCCGTAAGAATAACCCCCTCTATGCCGGGGAATCCGGTGTTGGAAAGACGGCACTGGCCGAAGGACTGGCAAAACGCATCGTCGATGAGGAAGTGCCCGAAGTGCTCCGGGACGCGACCATTTACGCCCTGGACATGGGTGCATTGCTTGCCGGCACAAAGTACCGGGGCGATTTTGAGAAACGCCTTAAAGGCGTCATCGCCGATATCAGCAAGGACCCCGGCGCAATACTCTTCATAGACGAAATCCACACGGTAATCGGGGCGGGGGCGGCGTCAGGTGGCGTGCTGGATGCATCCAACCTGATTAAACCCGTGCTGGCCAATGGCGAACTCCGCTGCATCGGTTCGACTACCTATCGTGAGTATCGGCATATATTCGAAAAGGATCACGCCCTTGCCCGGCGCTTCCAGAAAATCGATGTGCTTGAACCGAGCGTTGCGGAAACAGTAGAGATTCTCCGGGGCCTGCAAAGCCGTTTCGAAGAGCACCACAACGTTAAGTACAGCGACGAAGCCATGAGTGCTGCGGCCCAATTGGCGGCACGTCATATCAACGAGCGCCAGTTACCTGACAAGGCTATCGACGTCATAGATGAAGCCGGTGCCAGCGTGCGGCTCCTGGATGAAAAAGACCGGCCCGAAATAATCGGTATGGAAGAGGTCGAGACAGTCGTTGCACGAATGGCGCGCATACCGCCCAAGAGCGTTTCCGCTTCGGATCGTAACCTGCTGAAGAACCTTGATCGCGATCTCAGGCTCGTTATTTTTGGCCAGGACGATGCAATTTCTGCGTTATCAACCGCAATTAAGATGGCGCGGTCGGGGCTGCGGGAAGACGAAAAGCCGGTAGGCGCTTTCCTGTTTGCGGGGCCGACCGGGGTGGGCAAGACGGAGGTCACAAGGCAACTGGCCTATTGCCTGGGCATCGAGTTGATTCGCTTCGACATGTCTGAATACATGGAGCGCCATACCGTTTCACGGCTTATCGGTGCACCGCCAGGCTACGTAGGTTTTGACCAGGGTGGTTTGCTCACCGAGGCAGTCAGCCGCAACCCTCATGCGGTACTGCTGCTGGATGAAATCGAGAAGGCGCATCCCGAAGTGTTCAATCTGCTGCTGCAGGTTATGGATCACGGCACCCTTACAGACAACAACGGACGCAAGGCAGATTTTCGCAACATCATTATCGTAATGACGACCAACGCGGGTGCGCGTGAAATGAGCAGGGCATCAATAGGCTTTACCCAACAGGATCATGCCTCGGACAGCTTGGTAGCGATAGAGAAGCTGTTTACACCCGAGTTCCGCAATCGGCTGGATACGGTGATCAATTTTAAAGAACTCGATCGTACCTCGGTGCTGCGCGTCGTTGACAAGCTTGTGCTGGAACTGGAAACACAGCTCGAATCCAATAATGTAACGCTTGAGCTCGATAATGGGGCCAGGCAGTTAATTGCCGATGAAGGCTATGACCCGAAAATGGGCGCCCGGCCCATGGCGCGTGTCATTCAGGAAAAGATAAAGAGGCCCCTGGCGGAGCAGCTGCTGTTCGGGGATCTCGTTGATGGCGGTCACGTAACCATCGTCCTGGATGATAATGGTGAATTGCAACTGGTTGCGACGCCTGACACGCGCCAGCTGGAGCATAAGTCGGACAGTTCGTCCAAAGCCCATACTTAAAGATTCAGCTTGCTAGCGGGAACGATAGATGATGCGGCCCTTGCTCAGGTCGTAAGGAGTCAGTTCCACCGTAACTTTATCGCCTGTCAGTATCCGGATGTAATGCTTCCGCATTTTTCCAGAAATATGAGCAGTCACGACATGGCCATTTTCCAACTCCACCCGGAAGGTGGTATTGGGGAGCGTTTCAGAAACAACGCCTTCCATCTCGATGGCTTCTTCCTTTGCCATTAGTTCTCTGGTTCCTTGGACAGGGCGGGCGCATTGTGCAAGAACCGGCGAAGCGACGCAAGCATTGGCAATGCCCTGCTAGCCTTGTTCGCGGGTATCAGCCCCTCAACGCCGCAAGGGGGGCGGCATCTCGCTTGTCCAGTTTCCAGTCAGGCAGGGCGGTCTCGCCGGGCACACACTCGCGCAAAATCTGCAAAAACTCATCACGATCAATTTCCTGCATCCCCAGGGTATGCAAATGGCTCGATTCAACCTGGCAATCAATTAGCCGGATGTCAGATTCCAGGCAGATATTCACCAATGCGCTTAATGCAACTTTTGAGCCATTTTCACGAGCGCTGAACATGGACTCGCCGAAAAATATTTTGCCCAGGCGAATGCCATAAATACCGCCCGCGATTTCTCCGTCGTACCAGCTTTCAACAGAATGGGCATAACCAAGTCGATGCATCTCACAGTATGCCGTAATCATATCCGGGGTTAACCACGTTCCATGCTCACCTCGCTTACCCCCGCACCGGCGTATCACGTTGTCAAAGGAATGATTAAGTGAATATTGCCAGCGGTCATTTCGCAGGGTGCGTGACAACGAGCGCGACATATGGAAACGCGACGGGAAAATGACAGCACGTGGATCCGGCGACCACCACAATATTGGCTGATCGTTGTTGAACCAGGGAAACAAGCCGGTACGGTAGGCGGCCAACAGGCGTTCGGGTGACAGATCCCCACCGATGGCCAGCAGGCCTTCCGGCGCACCCAGTGCAATTCCCGCGGTTGCCGGATCAGGGAAACTGTCGGGCGGATCTGAAGTGTGCAGGTTCTTGACTCGATAACCCATTAAATCTCACGAGGTGTCATTTTTGTAGGGCACATGAGAAGCAACTACATCGATATAGCGATCTATATGTTCACGCTCACGCTCAAGGTAATCGTCCACAGCGGCTGCAAACTGCGGATGTGTTAACCAGTGCGCTGACCAGGTTTCGGTGGGCACGAAACCGCGGCTAATTTTGTGCTCGCCCTGCGTACCAGGCTCAAAGATCTGTAAACCCTCTGCGATACAGTACTCGATGCCCTGGTAGTAGCAGGTTTCAAAATGCAGCGAATCTATATACTGGTTAGCCCCCCAGTAGCGCCCGTACAAGGTGGTATCGCTTCTGAAGCATACGGCCACGGCCACGAGCTCATCGCCGGCATAGCCTAAGAAAACAACCAGGCTGTCGGGCAGTGTCGCCGATAGCTGCAGAAAAAACTCCATTCCAAGGTAAGGCTCCCGCCCACGCCGTAAAAATGTCGTGCGATACAGTGGCATGATCTCCTGCCAGGCGTCCTCGTCCAGGTCGCGTCCGGTGCGAAGCTCGAAACGAATGCTCTGTTCTTCTATCCTTCGCCGCTCGCGTCGTGTCTTCTTGCGTTTAGCCGAAGTAAACCCTGCAAGAAAATGATCGAAATCCGCATAACCACGATTGTGCCAGTGAAACTGGCAATCTTTACGCAACAACATCTCTGATTGCTCCAGCAGTGGCGTTTCTTCTGCCGTCGGGAACAAAATGTGCAGCGACGATGCGCCTGAATTCGTTGTGCAGTCAATGGCACCGGCAACGAGCGCGGATCGGATTTTGTCCCTGTCTGCTTGCTGTCCTGACACAAGGATCCGGGAACCTGTCGCGGGCGTAAACGGCACTGAGGAGACAAGCTTCGGGTAGTAGGGTAGCCCCGCCTGCTGGTAAGCGCCGGCCCAGGCAAAGTCGAATACGAATTCGCCGTAAGAATTATCTTTCAGGTAAAGGGGCAGGGCGCCGAGCAGATTTCCCGAGTCATCTTCGCAAGTGAGGTGGCAGGGGCTCCAGCCCGTCTCGCGGGATACGCTGCCGGATTTTTCCAGTGCCAGCAGAAACTCATGCCGCAGAAAAGGATCGTCCCTGGTAAGCAGGCCATTCCAGTCGGTTGGCTCAATGTTACTTATGGAATCTTGAACCTGGATGTGCATGCGTTCTGGCTGCTTAGTCGTGGGACGCGCCCTCCAGCGCATCGAGATACTTTTCGGCATCCAGTGCGGCCATGCAGCCCGCGCCGGCCGACGTTACGGCCTGCCGATAGATTTGATCGGCAACATCGCCTGCTGCAAATATGCCCGGCACACTGGTGGCGGTCGCATTGCCCTGCAGACCGGTTGTTACCGTTATGTAACCGTTAGTCATTTCCAGCTGTCCGTCGAACAGGCCAGTGTTCGGCGTATGCCCAATCGCAATAAATACACCCTTGGTCTCGATGTCCTGCGACTGAGATGCATCCAGCGTACTTTGCAGGCGCAGCCCCGTTACACCGGAATCATCCCCGAGTACTTCGTCGACCACATGGTTCCAGAGAATAGTCACATTGCCACCTGAACCGGTTTTGGCGACTAACTGGTCCTGCATGGTTTTCTCGCCACGAAACTTGTCCCGGCGGTGAATAATCGTAACGCTCGATGCGATATTGGACAGGTACAGCGCCTCCTCAAGAGCAGTATTGCCGCCACCGACGACAGCCACCGACTGATCACGGTAGAAAAAACCATCGCAGGTAGCGCAGGCAGAAACACCCTTGCCCTTGTAGTGTTCTTCACTGTCCAGCCCGAGATAGCGAGCAGTAGCGCCCGTCGAAATTATCAGGGCATCACAGGTGTATTCCCCCTCGCTTCCCGTCAACAGGAAGGGGCGCCGGGAAAGGTCAGCCGCGTGTATATGGTCGGCGACCAGTTCTGCATTAAAGCGCTCCGCATGCTCACGCATCTGCTCCATTAGTCCGGGACCCTGCAGGCCATCCGGAGCACCCGGCCAGTTGTCCACATCGGTCGTCGTCATTAGCTGGCCACCCGGCTCAATACCCTTTATCAGCAAAGGGCTCAGGTTGGCACGGGCCGCATAAACGGCCGCAGAATAGCCAGCCGGACCGGAGCCCAGGATGATGAGGCGGGAGTGGCGCCGTTCGCTCATGTATAATTCTTCCTGCTTCGGCGAGGGTTATTGCCGGAGGTTGTTGTGGTTGCGTAGTCCGGAAGTGGAGAAATCTTCGCTCCTTAAACCGGCGTTGTAGTTTAGGGGAATGGCCGTTCGCTGCAAAGAACGGAGTTTCATACCTTTATGCCGGTCGACAAGGCGATGCTGCGGTGTTGTTGTTGCAGTTCGTGCGCGTTACCACTCTGTTTTCAATGCAGTTAAATGATAGCTGAGAGAATATTGTGGCCAAGGCAGCTCAACTAGGACGGCAGGGCGTCGCGGCGTCATCAGTGGTTACCCGCTCGGTGCGAGAATCCGCGCTGTGGGTATTCAGCGCCTTGTCACTGATCATGTTGCTGGCACTGCTTAGCTATCACCCTGAAGACCCCGGATTCAGTCATACCGGCATCAGCACTGAGCCGTTGCACAACCAGATAGGCGCGGCGGGTGCCTGGTTCGCCGATATTGCTTATTACCTCTGTGGTATGCCGGCATTCCTGTTCCCGGCCATGACCCTGCTGGCCGGCTGGCTCATGTTTTCTGCCCGCGAGAGTGCGGAACCGCTCAACAAGTCCGTGTTCTTATCACGCACGGGAGGTTTCCTGCTCGCGGTGGTCACGAGCTGCGGCCTGGCCACACTGCATTTTGCCCATCCCGATCTGCGTGAAACCGCCGGTGGCGTGCTTGGGCAACTGGTTGGGCTTGCGCTCGAGGGCGCGTTCGGGCTGCTTGGCGCGACACTGCTGCTGCTGGCGCTCTGGCTCGCCGCGATCTCTCTGTTTACCGGGCTGTCATGGCTGGCTGCTATGGACTGGGTCGGCCGTCAAATTCTCGAGGGAGGAGATTTACTGCGTAAAACCCTGGCGATTACCCAGGAAAGGATGCAGGCCAGGCAGGTACAGAAACAACGCCAGGAAGCCGTCCGCGCCAAACGACAGATCGAGAAAAAACGTTTCCACAGGTCGAAACCGCGTATCGAACCACAGCCCAAAGCCCCGGAGGCCAGTCAACGGGCCGAAAAGGAACGCCAGGTCCCGATGTTCGATAACGTGCCTGCCGGCAGTTTGCCCCCGCTTTCTTTGCTGGATGATCCGCCCGCCAGGCCGCCGGCTTATTCGGAAGAAGCGCTCGAGGGTATGTCGCGCCTGGTCGAACTGAAACTGCGTGATTTCGGCGTCGACGTCGACGTCGTCGCGGTTCACCCGGGCCCGGTCGTAACCCGGTTTGAGCTTAATCCGGCCGCCGGCGTTAAAGTCAGCCAGATAAGCAGCCTTGCCAAGGACATCGCCCGCGCGCTGTCGGCGATTAGTGTGCGTGTTGTCGAGGTAATCCCCGGCAAGAGCTTCGTTGGCCTGGAAATACCCAATGAAAGCCGGGAGATGGTTACGCTCGGTGAAATACTTCGCTCGAGAGCCTACGAGGAGCTGCCATCTCCGCTTACGCTCGCGCTCGGTAAAGACATCAGTGGCAAATCTGTCGTTGCCGACCTTTCAAGGATGCCGCACCTGATGATCGCCGGCACCACCGGATCGGGTAAGTCGGTAGGCATTAACGCGATGGTGTTGAGCCTCCTGTACAAGTCGAAACCCGAGCAGGTACGGATGATCATGATCGACCCCAAGATGCTCGAGCTTTCGGTTTACGAAGGCATACCGCACCTGCTCGCACCGGTCGTAACCGACATGAAAGAAGCCGCGAATTCGCTGCGCTGGTGCGTGGCTGAAATGGAGCGCCGCTACAAACTCATGGCGGCTTTAAAAGTTCGCAATCTCGGGGGCTATAACAGAAAGGTGAGTGCGGCGATTGAGAAAGGTCAGCCTATCCCGGACCCCTTATATATAGTCGGAGATACCGATCAGCCGTCCGATGCACCGGCTTTGCAGGTCTTACCTAATATTGTCGTCGTCATAGACGAGCTCGCTGACATGATGATGATCGTCGGCAAAAAAGTGGAAGAGCTGATTACCCGGCTGGCCCAGAAAGCCCGGGCGTCAGGAATACACATGATCGTAGCGACCCAAAGACCGTCGGTAGACGTTATTACCGGCCTGATTAAGGCAAACATTCCATGTCGCATAGCGTTCCAGGTTTCTGCCAAGGTTGATTCGCGAACCATCCTTGACCAGTCGGGTGCCGAGAATCTCCTCGGCCATGGCGACATGTTGTTTCTGCCGTCGGGGGCACCCACACCGGTGCGGGTGCACGGCGCGTTTGTATCGGATCAGGAAGTCTTGCGGGTTGCGGCCAGGCTTAAAGCTTCGGGTGAACCCACCTATATAGATGAAGTTACGGAAGGTCCGTCTGCACCCATCCCGGGGTTGGCAGGCGAACCCGGCGCGGGAGCCGGCGATGGCGAAGAAGATCCGCTGTATGACCAGGCGGTTCAGATCGTCATCGAGACCCGCAGGGCGTCAATTTCAGGCGTTCAGAGGCGCCTGAAGATCGGTTACAACCGGGCGGCCCGGCTGGTTGAAAGCATGGAAGCTGCCGGCATTGTCAGCCCGCTGGAATCGAATGGCACGCGCGAAGTTTTAGCGCCGCCACCGCCGAGTGACGATTAGCCGGCATGGCGGCCCGCATGCGCTCACCGCTGCATATCGTAGTGCTGCTACTCATTGGCATTGCGCCGGCATACCCAAACAACATTAGCTGCACGGATAACGGCCACCCGCCCGTTCTGTGCCGGTTTCTCACCTCCTTCGACAGCTACAGGGCTGATTTCGAGCAGGTGGTGAGTGACGAGACGGGCGACGTAGTCGAGGAGGGCAACGGCACGCTGTGGCTGCAAAGGCCGGGCATGTTTCGCTGGAACTACACGGCCCCCTGGGAACAACTGATTGTCGTGAACGAAACTGAAATCTGGATCTACGATGCGGAACTGGAGCAGGCAACAGTGCGATCGGCCGACGGTGCAATTGCGCAAACGCCGGCCGGGCTGCTGGCAGGCAATATGGCAGCATTGGATAGTTATTCGATCACGGCCGTATACGATGCGGGCGACGGCTCAGTAGTAACCCTGGTGCCCCTTGCAAGCAACAGCGACTTCAGGGAAATCGTCCTGGGCTTTGCAGGACCCATGCTAAAAAGCCTCGCGATTCTGGACAGTTTCGGCCAGCAAACCTTAATCGCGTTTGAAGATAGTCAACGAAACCCACCGTTAAATGCAGACCTGTTTACTTTCTCTGTTCCTGATGGCTCAGATTTGATCGATCAGCGCAATAATTAGTGCCACATGAATATCTTTTCACCGGATCAGCTCCGTTACAAAACGTATTGGATTGCGGGCGGGATCGGCCTGTTAATGGTGGTTCTGAGCCTGTCACTGGTGCCGTTTACGGGACCAGACTTGCCGGTCACTTTCGCGGACAAGATCGCGCATATGCTGGCCTTTACCGCCTTAATCGTCTGGTTCAGCGCGGTGATCCCGCAATCCCGCTGGTCGTCTTTGTTCGGGCTGCTGCTGACTTACGGCGTATTTATCGAGGTTATGCAGTTCTTCACGGGATACCGGGTGATGGAATGGGGCGATATAGTTGCAGATACGGTCGGTCTCGTACTGGGCTGGTTAATGATCAAGGCAGGTCTGGCAAACTGGGCAAACTGGGTTGAGCGGTTTCTGGGGGTACGGTGACCTCAACCCCCGCAACGGCGCGCCCGCTGGCCGATCGTATGCGACCGGCAAGGGTGAAAGGCGTCGTCGGCCAGCCACACCTGCTCGGGCCGGGCAAACCCCTGACCGGACTCCTTAACGCCGACCCGCTCCATTCCGCCATTCTCTGGGGCCCGCCCGGCACCGGCAAAACGACGCTCGCGCGGTTGGTTGCCGGCGCTGCACAAGCGGAATTCATTGCCTTCTCAGCTGTAATGTCAGGTGTTAAGGATATACGGCAAGCGGTTGAAAAAGCAAAGGAATATCGTTCTGTTAAACACTGCTCCACGGTCCTGTTTCTGGACGAGGTTCATCGCTTCAACAAGGCCCAGCAGGACGCTTTCCTGCCCTGGGTCGAGGACGGCACCCTTATTTTCATTGGTGCCACTACCGAAAACCCTTCGTTCGAGCTGAACAATGCGCTCCTGTCCCGTGCTCGTGTCTATGTGCTTAAGGCCTTATCGATCGACGATATCGAAACCCTGGTAGAGCGCGCGCTAGCCGATACAGAAAACGGGCTCGCCGGCGCGTTCAGTTGTACGGCCGAACAGGTCGGACAACTTGCAGCTGCGGCAGACGGGGATGCACGCCGGGCACTGAATTTGCTCGAGCTGGCCGCGGGACTGGCGGACAGCGCCGGGAATAAGACCATTACCGAGGAACTGGTTGCCGAGGTTGCGACGGGCGGCGTACGTCGCTTTGACCGGGGCGGGGATGTTTTCTATGACCAGATATCAGCGTTGCATAAAGCCGTTCGGGGCTCTGATCCCGACGCATCGCTTTACTGGTTTGCGCGTATGCTCGATGGTGGTTGCGATCCCCTGTATATCGCCCGGCGCATGATTCGCATGGCGTCGGAAGATATCGGTAACGCCGATCCACGCGCCCTGCGCCTCGCCCTGGACGCCTGCGAAACCTACGAACGGCTGGGCAGTCCGGAAGGCGAACTGGCGCTGGCACAAGCGCTGGTATTCCTGGCGTGTGCGGCGAAAAGCAACGCGGTCTACAAGGCGCTGGGGCAGGCCACTAAGGATGCGCGTGAACTGGGCAGCAAGGAAGTTCCGGAACGGCTTCGCAATGCGCCGACCAGCCTGGCCAAGGAACTCGGCCACGGCAAGGATTACCGCTATGCCCACAACGAACCCGACGCCTTCGCCGCCGGCGAGCACTATTTCCCGGATGATATGGATGAACGCCACTATTACGAGCCTTTGCCTGCCGGTCTCGAGATCCGGATTGCCGAAAAACTTAATCGGCTTCGCGAGGCAAACCGGCAGGCGAGAAGAAGCGATGCGCAGAAATCACGCAGCCGCAAGCAATCCTGACCGCAGGCGGACTTGCAGTGTAAACTTTGCGCCGGGATTCCCCCGTCACTCGCAAAGCAGCGCCTGCTGAGCCGGAGAGACCAGTTATATGCTCGACGCCAAACTATTGCGAAACGATCTTGACGCGGTTGCCAGGGTAATTGCGAGGCGTGGCGTTGACTTCCCGGTAAAGCGTTACGAGTCACTCGAGGAGCAGCGCAAGACCCTGCAGGTCAGCGTGGAAGATCTGCGCCAGGAGCGAAACACGCGGTCGAAAAATATCGGTAAAGCAAAAGGGGCAGGTGAGGATATTGAGCCCCTGCTAAAAGAAGTCGAGTCGCTTGGCACCAAGCTGGATAAAGGTGAAGAGAAGCTGAAAATCCTTCAGTCCGAGCTCAACGATTTGCTGCTGGGCGTGCCGAACCTGCTGGACGACTCGGTTCCCGACGGGGCCGACGAAAGCGACAACGCAGAAGAAAGGCGCTGGGGCAACCTGCCGGAATTCGATTTTGAAGCGCGCGACCACGTTGATCTTGGCGACTCGCTTGGCATGCTCGATATGGAAGCTGCGGCCAAAATCACCGGTGCCCGGTTTTCAGTATTAAGGGACGACCTTGCAAAACTGCAGCGTGCGCTGATCCAGTTCATGCTCGACCTGCACACGCAGGAGCATGGTTACGAGGAAGTATATGTGCCCTACATCGTCAACCGGGATTCTTTGCGGGGGACGGGCCAGTTACCGAAGTTTGCAGACGACTTGTTCGCGCTGGAAGGCGAGCAGGGCTTTTTCCTGATCCCCACGGCTGAAGTGCCGGTAAGCAACCTGGTTCGAGACACCATAATCGATGCGGATCAGCTTCCATTAAAGATGGTGGCACACACGCCCTGTTTCCGGTCCGAAGCAGGTTCACACGGTAAGGATACGCGGGGCATGATCCGCCAGCACCAGTTCGAAAAGGTTGAGCTGGTACATATTGTCAGTGCAGAAGATTCCTGGAAAGCGCTCGAGGAACTGACGTCGCACGCAGAAACGGTACTGCAAAAACTTGAACTGCCCTACAGGGTCGTAACCCTGTGTGCCGGCGACACCGGTTTTGGTTCCGCAAAAACATACGACCTGGAAGTGTGGCTGCCCGGCCAGGACAAGTATCGGGAGATTTCTTCGTGCAGCAACTTTCTGGATTTCCAGGCGCGGCGCATGCAGGCTCGCTGGCGCAACCCGGCAGGCGGTAAACCCGAGCTCGTGCATACCCTGAATGGTTCAGGCGTAGCTGCAGGACGGGCGCTGGTTGCAATACTCGAGAACGGTCAGCAATCCGATGGCTCGGTAAATATTCCGGACGTACTGCAGTCCTACATGGGCGGCCTGAAAGTACTCAGGGCAAAACAGTAGCCAAAAAAAAGCCCCGTCAAGCGGGGCTTTTTTATTCAATTGCGGCGAACTTACTCGCGATTCCCGCCGAGCAGCATCAGAAGATGTATAAAAATATTGTATATCGACAGGTACAGGCTCACCGTGGCGGAAATGTAGTTGGTCTGCCCGCCATGAATGATGCGGCTCGTATCGAACAGGATAAAACCACCCATCAGCAGCACGACCGCTGACGAAATGGTCATCTGGTAGGCCGAAAAGTCGAAAACGAACCAGCCCAGCAGCATCACTATTACGATGCCGATCAGACCTACAGTCAGAAAACCACCCAGGAAACTAAAATCCTTGCCGGTTTTCAGTACATAAGCGCTCAGCGACAAGAAAATCAAGCCGGTAGCACCCAGCGACGTCAGAATGAGCTCGCCGCCGTTGGGCACGTTTTCCATATACATTGTGAGGGTCGGGCCCAGCACAAGACCCATAAAGCCCGTAAACGCGAACACTGCGATGATGCCGCCTGCCGAATTACGCAGGGCGTGCGTCAGGAACAGCAACCCGAACATACCGCCGATGGTTAACAGCGGCCCGAAATAGGGGAGTTTCAGCGCCATCGAAACGCCGGCCATGGCGGCGCTGAACAGCAATGTCACTGATAGCAGCATGTAGGTACTGCGCAGAACCTTATTGGTTTGCAGCGCCGATTCGCGTATCGGCTCACCATAAACTACGCGGGTTCCATCCCGGCGAACTGGATCCTGTTGCATCGCTTTCTCCTGATTAGACGCGGTCTGGCGGTGGATTTTAGCACGTCACCTGTGACAACAATACAGGCTGAAAAGTGCCCGCCGAATTGTGTTAAGCCGGCAGAAGCGCGAGAATCGCGGCACGAAATACCGTACGGAGAGGGAATCTGCGTGTATTCGGACACGCAAATCGAAGGGCCGCGTAGCGGCACATATTTGTATAGCCCGAATGCGACGGTCTTGAAAACCGTTGACCCTTCACCGGGTCCGGGGGTTTGGCCCGAGCACGGTTGACGGAACGCGCAGCGTTCGGGCAGGCGGGCGAGAGGACGCTCGAGCAGTACTGCTGCGATGAGCGCCCGCAGGGCGAAGCGAGTGTTAACGAGCGAGTCAATCCCAACCGGGAATTCGCAGAATGCCTCTTGCCTTTACAATTAGAGTTCGGAGAGGTGGCAGAGCGGTCGAATGCGGCGGTCTTGAAAACCGTTGACCCTTCACCGGGTCCGGGGGTTCGAATCCCTCCCTCTCCGCCATTTCCCGCACAGACCGATTACCCAGCTTAGCCAAACTGGTTCAGAGCAGGAGCCGCTTCGCG
>PBYE01000050.1 GCA_002729495.1 Chromatiales bacterium | reverse complement strand
CCGAATTTAAGGCAGTTTATACCTTCTTCCTAAACCAACCCAACCCAACAATCCCAGTCCTGAACCAAACAGCCAGACTGCGGCGGGGATGGGAACGGGGACGGCCGTTAATGAGCTAACAGCAGATAAGTGCGCCTGGGAAAAAGTAAAAAAAGTGGCTGGAGAGCATGAACCATTGCATCGTCCTGAGCCAATTCGACCCTGATCGGAAAAGGATGAATCATTATTAAGCACAAAAAATGCGTCGCCAGAGCCAGAATTTAAAACCTCTGACGTTACGAACGAAAAAGCTGAAAAAGAATCGGCTGTTCCATCGAGCGTGCCATCAAAATAAAAGCTCGCTGAACTAGAACTGTCTGTAGAGAACGCGCCAAAAGTAAACGAGAATGACAGTATGTTTATTTCGTCTACATAGCCATTTGCGATTACGGCTGAGTCGTCAAAAGTGATTGTGCCGCTAATCGAATCTAAGTCTGATAAGCCATACAACGAACAATTAGATGCGCAGGCACTCTGATATTGAAATACCGAGGCCGCATTCACGCCTACAGACAGCATGCTCAGAACGAGCGTCAGGATAATTCTTTTCATTATTATTGTTCTAACGTGGCTGAGCTAAGCTTACGCCCGAGAGGCCCGGATTGCATGCCTATTTACTGCCCAGAAGAGGGCTGTAATTTATGTCAAATGAGGGCGGCCTTTCTGTTTTAGCCGGAGTTTCAGAAGGTGGCTATATTAAGATAGGGTTGCTTTTTGATGTGTAGAGAATTTCTTGCTTCGTCTTCAATGAGGCACGAGTTAAAGGCTGAGGCATGATAAAAAAATCCATATTTTCCATTGGGGTGTTCTTGCTCCTTGCCTGGCAGTTGATGCCCTTAGGTGAGAAGGGCGCCGCCTCAGCGTCAGCTGCATTATCTGATCGAACAGAAGATTTAGGGGCTGGTTTATACGCATATAGATCGAGTGACCGCCGCAGCTTCTTTCTCATTAGTAATGAGGGCGTCATCGTGGTTGATCCGCTGAATGAAGCGACCGCCAGCGCCATGCGTCAGGAAATAATAAAGCTTACGGACCAACCCGTGAAATACGTGGCCTATACGAATTCATTCTATGACCGCAGCTCAGGAGGCAAGATCTTTAAAGATGAGGGCGCCACCTTTATTGCGCATGAAGACTGCGCTGTTGAGCTCGCCGAAACACCAAACCCTGATGTCGTCACGCCCGACATAACCTTCCAGGCGGATTACACCATCACGCTTGGTGAGCAAACATTGGACCTGCATCATTATGGCCCCAGCTATGGACTATGTTTTACCGTGGCTGTTGCAGGTGCCTCCAATATTATGATTTTGTCGGACATCATTGCACCACCCACAGCAAGCTTGCCGAGGGACCCCACTATCGCAAACTATAATCTTTATGCATTGATGGATTTCTTTGATCAGGTCGGAGCGCTTGCAACCAACTCAAACATTGAACAAGTTGCTGCCGGGTATGCGCCTCTTGGCGAGGGCTATGCCCCAACGGCACCTGTATCTCTGATTTCTGAGCAGCGACGTTTTTGGGAAGTGCTTTTGGACGAGGTAGAGATTCAATACAACAAAAAGCTTCCCGCCAGAGTTATACCTAAGCAAATGAACATGTCTCGATTTGAAGGCTTCGCTGGCTTTGAACCGAAATACATCCAGATAATGTCACGGCGGGTATACTCGCTGTATCGGATAGGGCGCAGATAGTGAAACGGACCTCAGTCGCACCATTCACCCTTATACTGCTCTGCAGCCTCATATCCTGGGCAAGTTCTACCTCAGCTCAATTTATACCTGGTCTTGCCCCCACGGAGCTCGAAAACCTTGGCGACGGACTGTATGCATTTCGCGCAGGTGGCTATCGGAACATTTTCCTCGTGACATCAGAGGGTGTCATCGTTACGGACCCTCTCAGCTCCGATAAAGCCAAAATACTGCGTGAGCAGATTTTCACGATCACAGATCAGCCTGTGAAATTTGTTGCCTACTCGCACTCGCATTGGGATCACGTTTCCGGAGGACAGATCTTTAAAGATGAAGGTGCCAAGGTGGTTGCCCAGGAAAGATGTGCGACCAATATAAAAGAAACACCTCACCCTGATGTTGTACCGCCTGATATTACGTTCAAAGAGAAATACAGCATTAAGCTCGGGGACCATTCTCTCGACATGCACTATTTTGGTCCCAGCCATGACGATTGCATGGTGGTGATGATTGCGAAGCCTGCCAACATGTTGTTTGTGGTTGATATTGGCAGCGTGCCAAAGGGCTGGTTCATGGAATATAACCCGACCATGCCGGATGATAACCTGCACAACATGCCTCAATTCCTCAGAGCAACGGAAGCATTGATGGCGCGTGAAGGGGTTGAGACAGTCGTGAGCGGCCACCTTGCCTTAGATATTGGAGATGACGGCAGTATGATCCCTGCGGCCTCCACCGGGCCTGCCAAAGCCATTGGAGACAAGGCTCTATTTTGGGAAATGCTCTTTGCTTTTGTAAGAGATGAAATGGAGCGGGGGGCAAGCGTTTATGAAGCGCCCGATCGGATCTTAGCTGATAAGCAGTTTCAGAATGAGTTTGTGGACAAGATCAGATCCGGGTTTGAACCTGATGAAATGTGGATTCTTCTCCGCCGGGTGGCCTCCTATATTGAAACAGGACGCTAAGCGCATCCTGCGCAGATTGCACGCTCGGTAAGGCTGCAGACAATTGCAAATACGATGCAAAAGAGTAGGGCAGTTACTGAAACCCTTGCCAGCTAAGCGCATCCTGCGCAGATTGCACGCCTCCTAAGCGGAAGGTCCCATGTTCGAATCATGGTCGGGGCACCAGTTTCCCACCTGTTAAAATAGGCGCCTCAACTATCGTCGGCGACTTCAACGCGATGTTGCGCGTTTCTATTTTGCTGTTGTGTTCCATCCTGACCGCTTGCTCCGGCGCCACGGTCATACGCTTTGGCAAAGCTGCCGAAAAGGACATGGCCGTGATGGACTGGGATCAGGCCTGCATCGTTGCTTCGATCGACGGACGGGATGTAGGCCTGCGCGGTACCGCGGATTTAAAGCACATCAAACCGCTATTGGCCAAGCTCTCGCCGGGGTTACACACGCTTGTAATCTATTTCGAAGTGCACCGGCCGCAGTCCCCGCTGACCGATATAATCCACTACACGCGAACGATTACGGAAGAACACTATTTTCAGGCCGGGTCGTGGGCGGCGGCGAGAAAGATGCAGTTGCACGTTTCCAGTTAATCCGGCTTGGCTCGAGAGAGATCAGCTAAACCTGTCTGCCGGCCTGGTGCCTTGCGACCGCACGCAGGTGTGTCAGGTTGATATGGATTTCGTAGCAGGCAAGTTCACGGTTTTCAGGTCGTTGCCGGATCGCATCCAGCGTGTTCGGCTCGGGCAACGTTTCTCCGGCGATAAGCAGTTCGGAAATACGGCCCTCGATTTTTAGATGCACGCGTGTCAGGGCCGGACCCAGTTCCGCGCCCGTAGCTTCGCAGCCGGGTAAATCGGGCACCGTTCCCCTGAACTGCCCGTCAGCTTCTTTTTGAATAACGACCGGAATCAGCACGGCGCCTAAGGGTCCTCGCCCCGGATCTCTGCCACCTTGCCGGCCAGCGTAGCCATGGGATCCTCTATCAGTCTCGGGTGCACCTTGTAGGCCATTTCGAGGTAGTCGGACGGCATATCCTCTATACGTTCGAGTTTGCGGCCCGCTGCTTTACTCATGAGGTGCCCGCGATGGTCACCCATCTGCATCCACGGCTCCCACTTCAAAACATTCTGAAACGCCAGCGAGCAGGGCGCAGAGACAAGCTCCGGATTCCGTGCATCTTCGAGCGAACCCATCGCGGTGGTGTAGTGACTGATCTTGATCTCCGGCGCCTTCGGTCCCGGGAAAACGATACGCGCCCGGACCGAGGTCGGAATCCACAGCGAGTCACCACTGATGATTGCCGGCCCCAGGGTTGTTGAATAATCGTGCAGGTATTCCTGCATGGCCTGGTCGTCCGGATCGGCGAGTTGCCCGTCAATGGTCTGGTGACGGATCTCCGGCCCCAGGCGCACATGCCGGACTGTATTGGTCTTGCCTGTATACGGGTTGTCGTAGCGCTCCAGCAACCGGCCTGTCGTGAGGTCGGTGTAATAGGTCAGCTCAAACATCGCCAGTTTCCAGTAACCGCCCGGTTGCGGAAAGTAGCGCTGGAACAGGCCGATCTTCATCCCGTAAAGCGTCCGCGAAAAAGAATCGACGACGCCATAGCGCACGCCTTCCATCCACCAGATCACCAACCGGTCATCGAGTGCGCCTGCCAGTTTCATCCAGGCCAGCAGTGTCTCCTGACCCGGGGCAAGTGATGCGGGCGGAATTCCACGACTTGCGGCATGCGGCGTTACGGCACCGGCCAGGGGGAGCAGGGCGCCACTTAACATAAATTTTCGCCGGTCCATCGTTTTTGTCGCCTGTTGTCGAAGCCGCTTTGCAGCTTACGGGCAACCGGGTGTGCGTGCCAGATACGCAGAGTTGCACCGGATCGCCAGGCCAAAAAAAATTGGAAGCAATGCAAAAAGAATTAACTCGGCAAAAGTTCGCATTCAATTTACGAAAAAAACAGCTTTTTATTACTGACTTGTGGTAGTATATTTTGCTACTGAAAAGATAAAGATATTTTATAAACAAGTTTTCAATGGTTTATTAAATATTTTTAATGAGTAATATCAGCAGACAATCATGGAAATTTTTGCGTTATTCAGGTGGGGGAAGTCCAAATGATCCGCACTTACACCGTAAGTGAGCTGGAACAGATGTCCGGGTTCACGAGACGAACCATCAGTGACTACATCGCGAAGGGAATACTCGCGGGCCCCTCACACAGGGGCAGGGGGGCGAGGTATCCGCAGTCTGATGTTGACGTACTGCAGCTGGTACCTCGTATCCGCACGCTGATGAAAAAGGAATTTCCGAACCTCAAGGCCCTGTCGGCCTTCCTGGGGCAATTATCGGCCCGCGACATATATCGCCTGGCGAGGCTGAAAAATGAACAATCCCTGATCGACGAAACCCGGCGCTTACGCGTCTGCATGCAACTCGTTGCGCTGTTTCCGATGGTGGCACCGGAAAGCATCCAGGAGGCGCTCGATAGCCTCAGCCCCGCACAGATTAATGGCGTTGACGCTGGCCGTTACCCGATTGGGGCGGTTCTCGATATCACGGAGCTTGTCAACGAAAACCAACAAATTGCCCGTACGCATTCGAAAACGAACGGCAACGGCCACGCACATACCGATGCCGATGAGTCCAACTCAAGCTGGAACGTCAGCTGGCTTAGCGGAGGCGCTTCGGGCCAGGTACCAGGCCATACGCCGCAACCGGAAGATATTGGTTTGCTTGGAGGGGTACTGCACAAAATGGAGCGCCAAGCGAACGACACAAAAAATGGTGCCAGCGATCACGCGCACAAAACAGACAGACAGCACAAACGGTCGGAGAAGTCGGTCGATGTGAGGCTTACCGATATTGCCGAGCGCCTTGAACGTCTTGAGCGACAGCTCGAGCCAGCTGCAGTACCTCAACAGCAGACTGCGGATACCTCGCCCCCCTGCCCCTGTGTGAAGAGCCCGCGAGTATTCCCTTCGCACGGATTAGTCGGGATTAAGTAACAGGATTACGCAAGACCAGAAACAGCAAAGCAACAATAGACCAAAGCCGTTAAAGAACGACCGCAGGACGCCAGTAGTAGGGGTGTAAGTACAGTAAGGGAAGGAAAGACGATCTTAAGTTCGCAGCACCGCCGGTTCGGGACGGTGCCGAGCTACAGGGTTTCTCATCTTATCTCCCCGGGCTGTACAGGCGAATGAATAGCGCGTGGCGACCGGAAATCGCCGCTATCTGTTTATAAGCGAAAACTACAGTGGAGAAGCAGGAATGGAGTTTCTTTCAACCAAAGGTATACGTTGTTTCAGTAAAGCACTGGTCTTTAATGTACTGGCCTGTATCGCGCTTGCAATCTCGACGCAAGCCAATGCTTCGAGTGTCAGCGTATTTATGAATCTGTCTAATAACCAGACAGTTTTTCCGGACGGCACCAACTACCTCGAAGTAACCGTCCGTGATGGTAACAACGGCGACATTGATTTCAGCCTGGCGACACTTGGCCCACTGCACAACCTCGTTCCAGACTGGGACAACTTCGGCATCAGTGCATTCAAATTCAACTTTGGTGACTCGGGAGCAACGCTTGCAAACCTGCTCCTTCCGCTCGAATGGGGTGTAAGCCAGGATGATGGCGGCTGGGACGACTGGCTTGAATTCGAACTCTTTGATGCCTTTTTAACAGGCGATTACCTCAAGACCACCCTGAACTTCTCAATATTCGGTGTTGACGGCGATACGCCGGAAGACTACCTGCCGGCGTGTAGCCCTGGGGAGAGCTACCCTGACGGGATATTGGAAAGGCCCTGCGCTCTTTTGATTGCCGAGGTCATGGGCCTGTCCGATAACCCGAATTTCAAGGATATCTGGCCAATGGATCCGTCGACAGCGCCCGTCAGGTTTGCCGACTCCGTCGTGCCTCTGCCGCCTGCGGCATGGTTATTCATTTCGGCGATAGCGATGCTGGGCTGGATGAGGCATCGGAACAACGCAAGGTTCGGGGAGGTATACGGGCTCCCGGGCTAGATACAGACTTTTGACCCCAAAAGGCTTTTGACCCCGCAAAAGCAAAGTCGGGCTTCGGCCCGGCTTTTTTTTGCGCCAACCGTCTGTGGGTCAGCATGCAAATTAGCTGACCACCTGTATGCCTGCATAAGTCATCCGGGGTAGCGGCAGCGGTGGACATAATGCGGGAATTCAATAGCTTAAAGAAGTTCTATAGCCCCTATAATCGACCCGGCATTGATCCAACGCGCTGCAGCGGTGGGCATTCAAGCGGAATAGCCGGGCACAGGACCGGCGCAGTAGCTGCCATTGAGGCGGCCAAAGGGGAAGGTGTGGAGCGAAGAGCCACCACGTACGACAGAAGAATCCAGACAGTCAGATCATTGTTTCACGGAGCCCTGCACCCCAGGCGCCGCTTGAACCGGCGACCTGCCGATGACCAGGTATTCGTGCTCGACTGGCATGATTCGGGGCTTTTCCTGCTGTCCATGAGCATCGTTCTGATGAGCTGCGTGGATGCCTGGTTCACTCTGCACCTGCTCGTGCTGGGCGGGGAAGAAGTTAACTGGTTTATGCAGGCGCTGATTCAGAGCGACAGCGGAACGTTTCTTGCCGTCAAGTATGCCTCTACCGGTTCGGGAGTCATCGTGCTGGCCGCTCTGGCCCGCTTCAGGCTGGCCGGTTTTGTGCCGGTACGACGCATTCTGGAAGGACTGGCCGGAATCTACGCCTGCCTGCTGATCTATGAGGTCTACCTGCTGGTTGAAGTCGCCGGTGCCCGGTTGACCTGACACCCCTTTTCCAGCCATCGCGCCGCAGGACTCGCGACTTACAGCCCGCTCAAAAACTCTCGCATGAGCATTGTGAGCCGGTTCTTAACGCGGGATCGTACCGGCTGTGGGTTTTTCAGCAGACTGCTAGTTGCCGCGGGCTATTGGCGGTATTATGGCCGCGTTGTTGTTCTGGAGTATGCGCATGAAAACCCTCACTGGTCTGCTGGCCACCGTCCTGCTGTGCTCCAATGCCACAGCCGGCGAAATTGACCTCAGTTTTAACGATGATGCGATACGTGCTTTCTATGCACAGGATTTTCGCGACACTGATCTGCAGTCGGAATTCGGCGTGCTAAACAATAGTGACGAAGGCACTATTTTCAGCTTCACTCTCTACCAGGCCGGCTATGCGTCGGACGGCGAGAACCCGCTGCAGGCGGGGCTCGGTGCCCGCACCGGTTACGTTGATGGCGACTCTTCCGGTCAAAACGGCATTCCGCTGGCGGTAGGCGGCTACCTGAAATACACCTTCCCGTACCGCAACCGCTTATCGCTCAGGGCGGATGTTTACTTAGGCCCGGATATTCTGACCACGCTGGACCTGGAGCGCTACGAAGACTACACAGTGCGGCTTGCTTACAACCTGATGAAAACCGGTGATATCTACATTGGCGCGCGTTACGTAAAGGGCGAGTTCGATAACGATTCTGATCGGCTGTTCGACAATGGCATTCATTTTGGCGTGAACCTGCGTTTCTGATACCGGAACTGGACTACATGGCTGGCCATTCCAAATGGGCAAACATTCAGCATCGCAAGGGCGCCCAGGACAAGAAGCGCGGCAAACTGTTTACCAAGCTGATTCGTAATATCACGGTCGCGGCGCGGGCAGGGAACGACCTGGAGGGCAATGCAGCTTTGCGCCTGGCAGTCGATAAGGCGCGGGCACAGAGCCTGCCGAAGGACAAAATCGCATCCGCGATAAAGCGCGGCAGCGGCAACATGGATGGGGTGGACTATGAAGAGATCACCTATGAAGGCTATGGTCCGGGCGGAGTAGCCGTAATGGTTGAATGCATGACCGACAATCGCAACCGTACCGTCGCAGATGTGCGCCATGCTTTCAGCAAGTCTGGCGGAAACCTGGGTGCAGATGGCTCGGTCGCTTACATTTTCACTAAAACCGGGCTTTTTAGTTTCCCGGCAAGCACGGACGAAGACAGGCTCATGGAAGCAGCGATCGAGGCGGGCGCTGAAGATGTGGTCATCGATACGGACGGTTCGATTGATGTACTGACCGCGCCCGCGGACTTCGAGGCCGTGCAGGCGGCCCTGCAGGATGCCGACCTTAAAGCGGAGATTGCTGAAATCACCATGCGCCCGTCGGTGAGCAGCGAACTGGATAGCAACGCCGCCTCGAGCATGGTCAAACTGCTCGAGATGCTCGAAGACCTGGATGATGTGCAGAGTGTGCACTCCAACGCCGAGATCCCCGATGAAATTCTTGCCAGCCTCTGAAGGCCGATACAAGTGAGACCCTGGACGCGCGTACTCGGCATCGACCCGGGCAGTCGGGTGACCGGCTACGGGCTTCTGGATACCAACGGACAGGAAAGCAGGCATGTCGCTTCGGGGGTTATCAAGACGCTGCACGCGGACGAGGGCGCAGCCAGGCTCGAAGTCATATTTGCCGAAACGATGGCATTAATCGAGAACTACCGGCCGGCCGAACTTGCGATCGAGCGGGTGTTCGTAGCCAGGAACGCAGACAGTGCACTTAAGCTTGGCCAGGCGCGTGCCGCGGCAATTTGCGCAACCTTCGGGACGGCAATGCCTGTATTCGAATACGCTGCACGCGAAGTGAAACAAGCCATTGTCGGCAAAGGCAACGCTGAAAAGGAGCAGGTACAGCACATGGTTCGGGTGCTGCTTAACCTGGCTGACGAATTGCCCGTGGACGCATCCGATGCGCTGGGGATAGCGCTGTGTCATGCACATACCCGCACCACCGGATTGCTGTTGACGGAGGCGATGTCGTGATCGGATTCGTGCGCGGAATTCTGGCGGAAAAAACCCCACCCACGCTGGTCGTTGACGTCAGCGGGATCGGTTACGAAATAGAGGCGCCGATGTCGACCTGTTTCGACTTACCGGAGGTTGGCGAAACAATCCACCTCGTCACGCACCTGGTTGTCCGCGAAGACCAACACACGCTGTACGGTTTTGCGACCGAGGCCGAACGCAAGCTCTTCAGGGACCTGCTCAGGGTCAACCGCGTAGGCGCCAAGCTGGCGTTGGGCATACTGTCGGGAATAAGTGTCGATGGCTTTATTCGCTGTGTGCAGGAAGAAGACCAGGCGGCGCTCTCCAAGCTGCCCGGCGTAGGCCGCAAGACGGCCGAGCGACTCATACTGGATATGCGAGACCGTGTTGATGAGCAGATAAACATACTGAGCATCACGGCGGTCGGCAAAAACGGTGGTGATGTCGAGCCACGACGTGAAGCGTATACAGCTTTAACTGCGCTTGGCTACAAACCTGCCGAGGCGCGTCGTATGCTCGACAGCACTGACACAGGACTGGGTTCAACTGAAGATATTCTTCGGACGGTGCTGCGTTCAGCCGCACCGGCCGGTGAATCCTGAACGACGGTTTTTCTGCGGGTTAGGTAAATGTCTGACGCTATAGAAAACGAACGCCTGGTATCCGCCACTCCTGAACCGGAGGAGGATGTTGCCGAACGCGCGATAAGACCCGACAACCTGGATGACTACATAGGGCAGGTTGCGGTTAAAAAGCAGATGCGTATCTTTATCGCGGCTGCCCGCAAACGCGAAGATGCGCTGGACCATACCCTGATTTTCGGTCCGCCCGGGCTTGGCAAGACAACGCTTGCCCGCATCATTGCACGCGAATTGAATGTGAATCTGCGGCACACCTCTGGTCCGGTGCTGGAGCGTCCCGGGGATCTCGCGGCAATACTCACCAGCCTGGAGCCTGGTGATGTGCTGTTTGTCGATGAGATACACCGACTCAGCCCGGTCGTCGAGGAAGTGCTGTACCCGGCGATGGAGGATTTTCAGCTCGATATCTTAATTGGCGAAGGGCCGGCTGCCCGCTCGATCAAGCTGAACCTGAAACCATTCACGCTGGTGGGCGCAACAACGCGGGCCGGCCTGCTCACGTCACCACTGCGGGATCGGTTCGGGATTGTACAAAGGCTCGAGTTTTACTCCGAAGCCGAATTACAGGCGATTGTGAAGCGCTCGGCAGGAATCGTCGGTATAGGAATGGATGAAAACGGTGAGCAGGAAATCGCGGCACGGTCACGTGGCACTCCGCGAATTGCGAATCGGCTCATGCGCCGCGTGCGGGATTATGCAGAGGTGGAGGCAGATGGTTTTGTGGACAAGGCCGTGGCCGATGCCGCCATGGATTTGCTTGACGTAGATCCGAATGGTTTTGACATGATGGACCGGAAAGTATTGCTCACGATCATCGAAAAATTTTCCGGCGGTCCGGTTGGCGTCGATGCCGTTGCGGCAGCAATAGGCGAAGAGCGCGGCACCATCGAGGATGTAATTGAGCCATTCCTGATCCAGCAGGGTTACCTGATGCGAACACCCAGGGGCAGGGTGGCAACAGCAAATGCGTACCGGCACTTTGGCCTCGCCGAACCTAAAGAAGGCGACGCTACCGAGTTGGCGCTTTTTTGACAACTCGGAATGATAACTAGGGACAGACTATGACTACGGATATGTCATTTATGGGGCTGGTACTGCAGGCAAGCGCTATCGTCCAGTTCGTGATGCTCCTATTGCTGGCAGCATCGGTTGCATCATGGGCAATTATTTTTCGGAAACGGACGATGCTGAAGCAGGCAATCGCCAGTTCTGACGAATTTGAATCAGGTTTCTGGTCGGGCGGTGACCTGATCGGAATTTATCGCGAAATCACCGGTGCCGGTGATTCGGCGGCAAATATGGCGGGTATTTTTGAGGCGGGCTTCCGTGAATTCAAGCGGCTGACAACGCAACCGGGGATAGAGGCAGACCGGGTACTCGATGGCGCACAACGCGCTATGCGGGTTGCCCAGATGCGTGAAACCGACCGGCTGGAGGAAAGTCTCGCGACACTGGCAACCATCGGGTCGACCAGTCCCTACGTCGGGTTGTTCGGAACGGTCTGGGGGATTATGAATTCCTTCCGCGGGCTCGGTAACGTCCAGTCCGCGACACTTGCAATGGTCGCCCCCGGCATCGCTGAAGCACTTATCGCAACCGCGATGGGCCTGTTCGCCGCCATCCCTGCCGTGATCGCCTATAACCGCTATGCCGACCAGGTCAGCCGGCTGGAGGTACGTTACGACACCTTCGCGCAGGAATTCTCAACCATATTGCAGCGCTACGCGCATACCAAGCAAGGGTCGGGAGCCAAGGACTGATGGAAGTCGTACGTAAACGGCGGCTTATGGGCGAGATCAATGTAGTCCCGTACATCGACGTAATGCTGGTGCTGCTTATTATTTTCATGGTGACAGCACCGTTGTTAAGCCAGGGCGTAAAGGTCGAGCTACCCGATGCGGGCGCCGAACCGCTGGACCCCGAAATGCAGAATACAGAGCCCCTGATTTTGTCTGTCGATGCGGCTGGCGAGTTTTACCTGAACGTGGGCGATGACGAGGAAAAACCGCGCGAGGCCGCACAAATAGTGCGACTGGCCGAGGTGGTACTAAAACGCAAACCTGACACCGCGGTGCTCGTGAAGGCAGATGAAAACGTAGCTTACGGGCGGGTAATCTCCGGCATGGTCCTGCTGCAGCGCGCGGGCGCAACCAAGGTAGGCTTCCTGACTGATCCGGCAAAATTCGATCCACTGGACGATTCCTGAGCCCCGGGTCAGACAGGGACGTCACGATAATGACAGCAGGCACGATGACAACATTTGTTTTGACACACAGGTCAGGCCTGACCGTGTCCGCGGCCGGTCATATGTTGATCCTGGTTGCGCTGAGCACGAGCATGGTTCTTGTCCCGAGTAACCAGTTACCCATGCTGGCTATCGAAGCCGTGCTGATCGATACGAGCGCGATACGCGAAGCAGCCGAGGCCGAGCGCCGCCGGGAAGAGCAAGTACGAGAGGCCGAGCAGGAACGTTTACGCAAGGCGGAGATACAGAGAAAACAGGTGGAACGCGAGCGCACGGCGGAGGTGCAGAGAAAACAGGCGGAACGCGAGCGCAAGGAAGCGGAATCTCTCAGGGTTCAGCAGCAACGTGAGGCGGAAGAACGCGCGCGGCAGGAGCAGGAACGTAAAGCCGCAGAAGCCCGCGCGAAAGCAGAAACCGAACGCCGGGCCGCGGAGGCCAGGGCTGCTGAACAGGCACGCCGCCAGGCTGAACTTGTCGCCGCTATGGAGGTCGAGGAAGCGCTGCTCCAGGCGCAAGCATCGGGAGAGATGAGCCGCTATATTGCCCTGATACAGCAAAAGGTGGAAAGAAACTGGACTCCCCCGGGTAACGTCCGGGAGGGGCTCGAATGCGAAGTGGTTGTACAGCAGCTGCCCAACGGCGATGTCATCGATGCACGCACCGTTTCCTGCAACGGCGATGCAAACGTGCAAAGGACGATAGAGAACGCGGTGCGCCGCGCATCTCCACTGCCGTTACCGGAAAACCGGGCTTTGTTTGACCGAAACTTGCGATTTACGTTCAAACCGCAACAATAGCGAAGTGCGCAGACATGGAGGTGTACCGTTGAGTCGAATCGGGTTAAGGCTCATTTTTCTGGGTTTAGGCTTCTGCCTGTCGCAGGCGGCGCTCGCCGAACTGCGAATCGAGATCACCAAGGGCCAGGGTGAAGCCGTGCCTATCGCGGTCGTCCCCTTCGGCTACCAGGGCTCGGGAGAGGAACCCTATGATCTTGCGGAAGTTGTTGCAGCCGACCTCGCGCGCACGGGACGGTTTGCGCCGGTGCCCGAAAGTGACATGCTCCAGAAACCTACCACGGGCGCAGAAATTGATTTCGGCGACTGGCGAATTATTGATACGGAAGTCGTCATTGTAGGGCGCGTAACCGAGTCATTTTCGAATGATTTCCTGATTGAGTTCCGGGTATTCGATGTATTCCGGGCCGAGCAATTGCTCGGCTTTCGCCTGAAGAGCAACCAGGCGAATATGCGCCGAACCGCGCATCGCATCAGCGACATGATTTACGAAGAACTGACGGGCATCAAAGGAATTGCATCGACGCGCATCGCCTACGTAAATGTAACCGGCAAGGGCAAAGCTGAGAAGTTTCGTTTGATCGTCGCAGACGCCGACGGCGAGAATGCCAGCACCATGATGGAATCGAAACAGCCCATCATGTCACCGGCCTGGTCGCCCGATGGGCGCAAACTCGCCTACGTCTCGTTCGAGAACAACCAGTCACAGGTTTGGGTGCAGATTGTGCGCACCGGGGCTCGTACACGGGTATCTGCCCGCAAGGGGGTCAACAGCGCGCCCGCCTGGTCGCCTGACGGACGCCTGCTGGCGCTGACCCTGTCCAAGGGCGACGGCAACCTCGATATCTATACCCTGCGGGTGGCGACCAAGCGGGTCAAAAAGCTCACGACCTGGCCGTCGATCGAGACCGAGCCGAACTGGAGCACCGACGGCAAGCAGATATATTTCACCTCGGACCGCAGCGGCGGTCCCCAGATCTACCGCATATCGGCGGATGGCGGCCGGGCGGACCGGATAACCTTCGAAGGCCCCTACAACGCCAGACCGCGACTGTCGCCGGACGGTAAGCAAATTGGGGTGGTGCATAACGACAGGGGTAACTATAGAATCGCGGTAGTTGATATCGAACGTGCATACACCCGGGTGCTGACCGATGGCAGCCTGGATGAATCGCCCAGTTTCGCACCCAACGGCGAGGTGCTAATTTTTGCATCCCGCAGCGGGGGGAGAGGTTACCTCACCGTGGTGTCGGTAGACGGACGATTCGAACAACGGATTGCAGCAACAGAAGGGGATGTACGCGAACCTGCATGGTCGCCATTTCCCCTGAACTAGTCCGCTGGACTGGTTGATCGTTTTATTGGGTTATTTAGTATTAGTGCGTTTATTTGTAAGGAGCGGGAAATGAATAACTGGAAACTCCTCGCACCACTGTGCGTTTTGCTGGTGGCGGGTTGTACCGCACCATCGGGAACCGAAACAGACGACGGTGTATACGGCGATGATGGATCTGGCGTTGGCACATCAGGTATCGATGGCGGCGCGGACGGTTCGGCTATCCCTATTGGCGATGACCGTGACACCATCGTCATGAACGAACGTATCGTCTACTTTGCGTTTGATTCTTCCGATGTTGACGACGCGTCGATCAACCTGCTCAGGCAGCACGGCGGCTATCTTTCCGACAATCCCGGCGAGAAGGTACGCCTGGAAGGTCATGCCGATGAGCGCGGATCGCGTGAATACAACATAGGTTTGGGCGAGCGTCGTTCTGTTGCCGTGCAGTCAGTGTTGCTCGCGCAGGGTGCAACTGCCAGCCAGCTTTCGACGGTCAGTTTCGGCGAAGAACGGCCCGCTAATTCGGCGAGCAATGAAAACGCCTGGGCACAGAACCGGCGGGTAGAGATAGTATACGAACGGTAGTTAGAGCAGACCGGCCGGCATTGCCGGCCGGTTAAGCAGGAGATGTAGTGGCTGTTTTCAGGACCACACCTGTCATCGTTGCCGTTACCGGCTGCCTCCTTGTATCCGGTGCAATGGCGCAGTCTACGCGCGAGCGACTCACCAACATCGAGGCCCGGCTGGCACGGATTGAGCGTACCGTTAACAACAATGATAGCCAGACCGACATGCTGCGCAAGATCCAGACGCTGCAGGAGGAAAACCAGGCGCTCCGCAACGAAATCGAAACACTGCAGTTCGATACCGTCAGGTCCGCCGACCGGCAACGGCAACTCTACCTGGACCTGGACCAGCGATTGCAGGCATTAGAAGCGGGTACCACCGCGCCACGTGTCGGCCCGGCGCCTTCAGCCCCAACCGGGGGCACGGCACCGGTCGTCACTGGCGGCGGACCGGATCAGCGAGCTTACCAGGCCGCCTTCGATCTTCTGAAACAGGGCCGCTATGCGGAAGCGACCCAGGCCTTTGAAAACTCTCTCGCGACATATCCCACAAGCGACCTGCGCGATAACGCACAATACTGGCTGGCCGAAACGCACTACGTCAGCCAGGACTACAACACGGCCCTCGAAGGTTTCCAGGAAGTAGTCACCGGCTATCCGACGTCCCGCAAAATCCCCGATGCCTGGCTCAAGATTGGTTACTGTAATTACGAGATGGAGCGCTGGAATGATGCCAGGCAGGCACTCAGCGTCGTCACGTCACGTTTTCCGGAAACGACAGCAGCCCGGTTGGCGGGACAGCGACTGGATATGATGCAATCCGAAGGGCGTTAGCAATAACAAGACGGGCATCGAATCCGCGGCAGGCTCTTAGATGACAGAACAAAATGCTACCCGCGACAGCCTTGCGGCCGACGAGAGGCTGCGTATCACCGAAATTTTTCATTCTATCCAGGGTGAATCGCGCCCCAGCGGTTGCCCGACCGTGTTCGTTCGCCTGACGGGGTGCCCGCTGCGCTGCGGGTATTGCGACACCGAGTACGCATTTCACGGCGGTAACTGGTATACGTTCGACCGCATCGTTGAAGAAGTCCGGTCATATGAAGCCAGGTATGTGTGCGTGACCGGTGGCGAACCCCTGGCGCAGGAGAATTGCCGGCGTTTACTGACAGTGCTGTGCGATGCTGGTTTCAAGGTATCACTGGAAACCAGTGGTGCAATCGACATAAGTGGCCTTGATGAGCGCGTTACCGTGGTCATGGATCTGAAAACACCGGGTTCCGGTGAAGAAAGCCGCAACCTCGTGGACAACATCAGCCTTTTGAAAACCGGTGACCAGCTGAAATTCGTGCTGTGTGACCGGGCGGATTACGAGTGGGCAAAATCCGTTTGCGATAAGTACAGTCTTACAAGTATTTGCAGTGTTTTGTTCTCGCCTGGCCAGCCGCAACTCGACGCCAGGGAACTGGCCGAGTGGATACTGGCGGATAAACTAAAGGTCCGTTTCCAGGTCCAGCTACACAAGTACCTGTGGGGCGAGGCTCCCGGCCACTAGGACTATTTATGGCAAGGTGTGTCATTTTGTTATCGGGTGGGATGGATTCAGCGACGGTGCTGGCAATCGCCCGTGCCGAAGGTCATGAATGTTACGCACTTAGTTTCGATTACGGCCAGAAGCACCGGGCGGAACTCTGCGCGGCGAAGTCACTGGCGAAACAACTGGGCGCCGTTGAACACCGGGTAATGACTATCGGTATGGGCCAGCTAGGCGGCTCGGCGCTGACCGATGCGAACATCGAGGTGCCGGAGTCCGGCGGCGAGGGCATTCCCATTACTTACGTGCCCGCCCGCAACACCGTGTTCCTCTCGCTCGGCCTGGGTTGGGCAGAAGTCCTCGGTGCCGACGCGATCTACGCCGGTGTAAACGTGGTGGACTATTCGGGTTACCCGGACTGCCGGCCCGAATACATCGCCGCCTTTCAGGCCATGGCCAACCTCGCAACCAAGTGCACTGTCGAAGGACAACCGCTGGAGATACGCACGCCGCTGATTAATCTAAGCAAGGCCGAAATAGTGGCGGAGGGCGCGCGACTGGGCGTGGATTTCTCTATCACAGTATCCTGCTACAGCGCCGACGAGCAGGGGGCCGCCTGCGGTCACTGCGATGCCTGCGAATTACGCCGGCAGGGTTTTGAATCCACCGGGGTGGATGACCCGACGCGTTACCAGGCCTGAAGTGCCTGAAAGCTTGTCATTTAGCAGTGTTGCGGTAATATGCGCGCGCATCCCGAACGCGTAAATATCCTTGGGGGTATAGCTCAGCGGTAGAGCAGTGGCCTTTTAAGCCATTGGTCCCAGGTTCGATCCCTGGTGCCCCCACCATTCAATGAGAGCAGATTTCCAGGACGAGCGAAGCTCGCTCTGGAAATCTTTTCGCTCGAATTAATGCTGGAAAAGCACAGCTTTTTCAGTATTCAACGAATAGACCACTTCTCTAGGGACCGCTCTGGAAATCTTTTCGCTCGAATTAATGCTGGAAAAGCACAGCTTTTTCAGTATTCAACGAAATGACGGCAGATTAAGCAGTCTCAAAAATTACATCCCCGCCTTGGGCTGACCCCGGTACTCGACGGTAACGGGAAAACCTTCCATCTCCGAGGGGATTTTGGCTTTCGTTTCAGGGTTTTCCTTCGCCATGTAAACCTTCACGCACGGGCCGTCTTCGCACATGCCTTCCGCGACACTCACGACATCGGGCAGGTTCATGAGCATAGGCACGGCCTGGATGATGACCTGGTCGATCGTGGAAGTCCGTGGGTCTGCGGGCACGTCGGGTTCGTCTCCTCGGGTGACACTGTTCACAACTATAGACTGGTGGTTTTCTTCATACGCCGCGCGGGCGGCTTCGTCCACTGTTGGTTCTGTTTTACTGCCTGCTTCGGGTTCAGCGACTGTTGGCGCCGCAACCGGTGAGGGTGCCACCGGTGTGGAACCGGAGTCCGGTTGCATCAGCAGCCGGACCGATAAAAATACAGACAGGCAGGCGAGGCCGGTAACCAGCCATTTCTTCCCCTCCATGCGCGGTCTCCAGCTTGATCAGTCGCCGTCGATAATAACGCCGAGTGCAGTAGTCACCAATGCTATCGGGTTGGCAACGGAAATCCCGGTGCCGGATGCGAACAGCAGGCCGACAGGCCGGCGATCATTGGTACCACCATCTACAACGACCAGCGAACCTGAATCACCCGGCCGGCTGAAATCAGCTCCCGTGTCCGGCTTGATAATGATCTGGTTTACGAAAAGCGCATCATCGGCTGTGTATTCCACCCAGATGCTGGCGTTGATCGCGTCTATATAGCCGTGGGTCATGCTGCTGGTGCGACCGTATTTCATGACGTCCATGCTGACGGCCGCACTGATGGTGGCAGCGCGCGGACGGCCGTAACCATCCGACAATGTCGAATGCCCGACACCCGAAGTCGACACTGCTGCGATGGCCGCATCGACAACGTTGGGACTGGTAAAACTGATCTCAATCGAGTTATCCAGCAGGCCGATCGCATCGTCGGGATCGATGCCGCCGTCATAAGGGCCGGGCTGCAGGATCAGGTCGCTCACCTGGCCGGCATTCTCGTCTGCGAACACGTGTGCGTTACTCAGTGCGTAGGTGTGGCAACCGGAAGTCACCCGGCAACCCAGTGTGCCGGCGGTAATATCCACGTGACCGGCGGATACCCCGATGGGTACGGGGCGGGGCTGCCATTCAGTCGGGCCCGGTTCCGGGTCGGCGCTGGCCACGACCTGCCCGCAGGAACCTTCCTCGCGGTCTTCGCAGGCGACGTACTGCGCATAGATTTTGCCCACGTCTTCGATGACGACGGGTGTACCGTCAAGCGTTTCCGGTAATCCCGCTGCCGACGCCTCGGATGACCTGTAAATCTTGATCACAGCTTCGCCGTCAGGGCCCCAGCCGACGGCTGTACCCTGCACACTGGGGTGCTTCATTAACGCATCGGTGTGACGCTCCTGGACTACGATCGCCGCGCTTACGGAATCGGCAGACGGTGCCTGCCTGGTAACGGGCGCTGCAGGTGCATCCGGCTGGACCGCCTCAACGGCCTCAAGGCCACGCGGCAACAGCGGTTCAGCCGCCGACGGCAGACTGAATATAGCGGCCAGAAGGGCAGCAATGAAAGGGGTGAGGAGTCTGCGCATGGGGCAAGAAATAACACACTAACGCGCGGGCAGCTACACAGCGGGTCACAGGATCGGCCCGCTGCTTTATGTCACAAGGGCGCAGGACAACGCTGCCGCGCTAAGCGGGCAGTTATCTAACACATCAGTTGAGTAAAATAAGCTAAGTATCAGAAAATATTCGAATCCAGGCGATCATATCCTTGATTTCCTGGTCCGTGAAGAAATCGCCCCAGGGCGACATGACGAAGGAGCGGCCCACGCCTTCGCCGCCGCGGCAGATCGCGAGGTAGAGATAGGCGTCAGGCACGGTCTTCATGAACTCCGGGTCGCTCTGGTCGCGCGGGGTTTCGTCCATGTGCATGACGACCACGTCGGCCTGACCCGTCAGCCCGTGGCAACTGACGCAATGCTCGTAATGGAGCTTCTGGCCGTTTTCCGGATCGCCGCGCAGGTCACCTGTCGGCCCGCAATTGTTCGTGCTAAGCGCATCGGCCCCTGCCGGCGCTCCCCCGAATATTTCATTTTGTGCCGGGGCGAAGCCGGGCAACAGGACGGCTACGCAGAGCAGGGCACACAGCCGCAGTTTTCCTGTCATCGCCCGCACCTAAACCGCAACCCAGCCGTACTGCGTATTGCTGGGTTCCGGACCTTCATTGATGTACGCACTTTTCATGCTGCTCAGGCTGTCGCCGGGAATTTCTGTGCGGGCGGCCTCGATGTCTACGCCGTACAAGCCGGCAATATTCCTGCCGAAGATGAGTTCGCGGTCGGCTGCAGTTAAATCAACGTAACCGTATTTATCCTTCAACTCTTCGGGCATCTGGTACCGTCGGAACGCCTCGATCAGCCACTGTGGCGAGCCCCACCAGATGCAGTCGGTACCCCAGATAATTTTCTCGGGCCCGAAGCCGTCCATAAGCTGCCCCATGAGATGACCGCATATCTCCGGGTGGGTCACAACGGAATGGCCGAACACCGCACCCAGCTCCGCGTAAACGTTCGTGACGTCCGGGTTTTCTTTTTGCATCCGCACGAGGTCGGTCGTCCAGGGCAGGTTGCCGTCCTCGTCGATGCCGCTCTCGCCCGGCGGGATCATGGTCATCATGTGCTTCATACCCGAGTGATAGATGATGAAATTAATATCGGGGAAATCCTTGGCCGCCTGCATGATGTCGTCGACGTTGAAGTAACTTTCGAAGCGTCCGGGCAGCGGCAGTCCCTTGTGGAGGCTGATGTTCTTGATACCCAGTTCGAGCGATTTCTCAAAGAAGGGATAGGCAACGGCCTCATCGTCCATGCGCCAGGCGCCGCTGGGGTTACCCGTGTAACACTTCCAGCCGTCTATACCCAGTTCCTCTACCTGCCAGTCCATGCCTTCCGGCACGAATGACGGTTCTACCGGGTTGGCCAGGCCGTGGCTCAGCATACGTTGCGAGCCGGCTGCTGCATTCACCATGTCGCGGGTCTTGACCATTTCCTCGGCCGGCAATGCGTAATGTTCCGGCGGGCCGAGTGTCGCGCCTGTCATGATGGCCATGACGGTGTCGCTGTCGAAGAAAATTTCCTTGACGAAATTCCCGCGGTGCAGGGTACCCCGACCCAAATCCGCATCAAGCAGTGCAGGATTAAGCCCGGCCTTGGCTGTCAGCTTGCGGAACATCATCGGCCCGGTGATGCTGTCTTTTACATGGTGGGTCTGAGCGTCAAAAATAAACTGGTTTTTCGGGCGGCCCTCGAGGTAAGCGGCTTCATCGAGCGCTTCATCCTCGGTTACCTTGTAGGCGCAGCCGTGTATAGCATTCATCGCCAGGAAGCCGGTGACCATACCGCCGGAGGTTTTCAGAAACTCGCGCCGGGTAATACCAAGCTTGCTCGCAAACTGGTCCGCCAGTTCCCTGATTTTCTGCTCCACTGCCTTCTGGTCCTCCGTCTGCGGCAGGGGAGGAATCTCTTCGTTCGATACGATCTGTGTTGGTATCGGGGTGCCTTCGCCGGCTTGCTTGTCTTTGGCTGTTTTCCTGATCCACATGGTGTCTTGCCTCTCGGGTATGGGTGGAGCTATCCAATGGCGAACTATAACAGATATATATGTAATTACATGCTTATTTTTCAGATTATCCAACAGGGGGTTTCCCATCCTGACGAACAAAAAAACGGCCGGTCCCCACTAGAGCGCCGACCGTTAGTTACTATCTACCAGTAACTTACAGCAGTTTTCACATATATTGCTTGCGATACCAGTCATTAACGTCATCGCCGGTCGTCAGCCAGACATCCCTGTGGCTCGCGATGTACTCGAACGCCCGTCTCAGGTGCTTGAACTTGTTCGGCTGACCTACGTGGAAGGTATGCAGGCAAATCGGCATACAGCGCGCGTTTGTAGCACCTTCCTCGTAGAGCACATCGAACTGGTCGATGATCATGTCGCCGAAGGCTTCCGACGAAACACCCAGGTTCAGGAACGCCGGGATATCGTTGACTTCGACGGTATAAGGCACCGAGATCAGGTTGTTCTTCGGCGTGTTGAACCGGAACGGATGATCATCACACGTATAGTCACACAGGTACTCAACCCCGTATTCCTCGAGCAGGCGAGGTGTGTTGTCAGTATGTGTCAGGAACGGTGACAGCCAACCCTTGGTCTGGCGGCCAAGTGCTTTCTTCATACCGCCCAGGGTTGCCTCCAGGATCTTGCGTTCGTTGGCTTCAGACAATTCACTCAGGCTGCCGTCCGGATTGCGCACGTTACCAATAAAATTCGCCGGCGCATTGTTAACACCGTGGCCAATCCAGGCCCACTTGCGTTTTTCGCCTTCCTCGATAATCCGCGGGTACTCGCGAATGATTTCACCGTTAAGACAGACCGTGCCACGCATGCCGCAGTCATCCATCAGGTCCATCATGCGCCACAACCCGACCCGGTTGCCGTAGTCACGCCAGCCGTAGTTCAGCGGGTCCGGCGAGAAGCCGGCGGTGCCGGGAATCAGGGGTGTGCCCGGAATGGCGGCCGGGAAATGCTCGATGTTGATATAAGGCATGACAGCAACACGCGCGCCCTTGGGCAGCTTGAACGGCTTGCGGTCGATGATCGGCACATAATCATAGTGCTTGCTCTGGGTCAGCTTGGCCCTGGATTTCTTCGGTGCAGCCTTTTTCTTTGCAGCCTTCTTCTTTTTCCTGGTTACTTTCTTTTTGGTTGTTTTCCGCTTTGCGGCTTTCTTTTTCGCTTTTTTCTTGGCTTTCTTTCTGGCGGCCATAACTGTTTACTCCCAGTAGATGGTGTCTGTTCGAGAAATCAGAGACTGTTAATGTACTCAAGGGCTTCGGTTTTGCTAATCACATCGCCGTACTTGGCGTTGATATCAAAGAGGTTCGCTTCGTGTGGATCGTTATGCCGATCGCCTATGCACTCCCGCACACAGATCGGCCGGAACCCGTGCTGCACGGCATCCACGGCGGTGGCCCGTATACAACCGGAAGTCGTGCAACCGGTAATCATCAGTGTGTCGACCCCGGCTGCAGTCAGCGTTGCGGCAAAAGATGTGCCGTGGAACACGCTGGCGTAGTTCTTGGTAATCAGCAACTCTTCCGGCAGCGGTTCAACGCCTTCACAGAACTGCGCGTAGGGGTCGCCTTCGACCAGGCTTTTTAAAACCGGCGCTTTCTTGATCCACACGCCGCCGTCGATAAATGTGTGCGGGTTGTAGCGGACCTGGGTATGGATGATAGGCATGTCGGTGGCGCGGGCTGCTTTGAGTAACTCCGGCATTTCAGCGACGCAGGCCACCACGCCCGGTGCGTACAGGGGAGAACCTTCCGTTGTATAACCCTGCAACAGGTCGATAACGACCAGGGCGGTCTTGTTACCGAAACCCAGGCGACCGTCCCAGACACCTTCGTAGTTGTCGTCGCGTTGATCAGCCATGTTCTTCTCCCCGTGTTTGGTCGGGTGGATTTCCGGCCGACTGCGTAAGCCGCCTGGTGAGGCAGGAAAGACCCGGGTGTCATTGAGACCGATGCGGAAGCCTTTCGCGAGGTCTCGTGGAGAACCCTTTGATGTTGTTGGCGCCTGCAGCGGCTTTATCCACTGATACTAACGCAAGCCGTTCGCGCTTGAACAGTCCGGCCGGAGGGCGGTTCTGCGGTGACCGCAGCATGGTTTAATTGCCTCCGGGAATGTTTTTCCAGGGTACTGGCTAATCGGGGTGGCACGGTTATGATTAGCGGCCCCGCAAAAAATCATAACCAAGGTGCACGCTATATGTCTTTACGGTATTCAGCTGTCGGTATCCAGAACCAGTCACGCATGGCTGTAAGCCGCGACGACTACATGAAAGATATAGAACGACTGGGCACAACGATAGGTTTCGCGGTATGGAACTGCAGCCTGGACCTGCCGGTAAAACTCGTTGCGGTCTCCGAAGGTGGCATCGGCGGCTGGGCGCTGGGTGGGGGCGAGGAGCATCTGCGGGTTTACCGTGACATCGTGCCCGAAATCGACGGGCCGGAGACCCGGGCGTTGGCCGATATCGCGCGGGCAACCAACACCTTCCTGATCGCCCAGATGGTATGTAAAGACCCCGGTTTCATGGAAGACAAGATTTTCAACATCGCCTTTATCATCGACCCGAACGGTGACGTTATTCACAAGCATTACAAGACCGCGTTCTACCAGTACGAACCCAACGTCGCGCCAAGTGATATCTGGAGCCATTACCTCGAGACCGTCGGTGACGACCCGGTGAAGCTGCACGAGGCCATCTGGCCGGTGGCTAAAACCGAGATCGGCAATATCGGCACGCTGATATGCGCCGAAGGCAGTTTCCCGGAAGCGGCAAGGGGGCTCGCCATGAACGGTGCGGAAATCATCTGGCGCACCCAGTACCCGGAGCCGTGGATGGGCAACGACATGTCCGAGATGCAGAACAAGTCGCACGCAATTTTTAATACCTGCTACGTGCTCGCACCGAATATCGGCGCAATTTCTTTACCCGGCGCCTCGGACCACGTGATCTCCTGCGGCAAGAGCCAGATACTCGATTACCGGGGGAACGTGATCTCCCAGTACCTGGGCTCGGGTGAGACCTGGGTCAGCGCGCTGATCGATATCGAGGGCTTGCGCGACTTCCGCCTGCGCGGCCAGTGGCAGAACCTCGTCAAGGATATCCGTGTCGAGGAATACAAGGTGATCTACGACGCGATGATGGCCAAAGGCGGCATCTACCCGAAGAACCTGTGCATGGAAGATCCGCCCTTCGACGAGGCCGACCAGAAAGAACTGGTCAAGCACCAGGTCAACAAGATGGTGGAGTGGGGCGTGTACACGCCGACGGCCGACTGGAAGCCCTACAAGATATCGGAGTCGGTAAAGCTCAGGCTGGACAAGGCCGCAAAGGCTTAAAAGCAGTCCGAATTTAGGCTATCCATTACGGAGATACGCATCAAGGCCATTGGGTTCGCGCCTGAAGGCGCTCCTACGGGTAGTTACGTTCGCCGAGCCTAATATTTTTGCAGGAGCGGCTTTGCTGGGCAGGAGCCTTAGTGTCGCGGAGCGCAGGGACGCGCGGGAGCGACGAGGTCATGGATGGCCAGCCGCGACCAATAGTGCCAACCCGGCCTGAGTTTAGTTGTAGGAGCGGCTTTAGCCGCGAACCCGCCGACCCCTATTTAGGATTTCTTTTTATAGGTACCGCGCTTCTGCAGCCGTTCGACCGCTTCCTTGAACACCACCGCGGCATCTTCGTGTTTCATATTCGGCAGGTTCTTCGGCCAGATGGGCTCGTCGTACATATGGCTGAAGATTTCGCTGCGGATATAGGGGATCCAGTTCTGGAATTTCGCGGTTTCCCGGTAGTGGCGCAATGCTTCAATGTTGATTTCTGCAGTCACGTAGGTGTCGCCCACAATGTCGTTAATCGCAAGAACGTGGCCCTTGTAATCCACAATCGAAGAGCGTCCGCCCAGTGCGCCGTCGACGACCGTCGGTCCGTTCTCGCCCGGCACGATAAGTGAACCGGTGTTCGGTGCCACCATGTAGGCCGTGTTATCCATCGCCCTTGCGCGGTTCTGGGTTTCGTAGATGCCCCGGGTGACCCAAGGTTCGGGCAGGGCGGAGCGATAGAAAATTTCTGCACCGTTCAGCGCGAAGGCACGGAAACTCTCGGGAAACGCGCCTTCCACGCCCACGCTGCCGGCGATGTTACCGATCTCGGTTTCTGCAACCGGGAAAAAGGTATCCAGACCGTCGCCGTGCAGCTTCACCCATTCGTCATACACGTCGTGCGGCGTCGTGGAATGCTCGACGAACAGCACGATGTTCTTATAATGGGTGTAAACGATTTCGCCGCTGGGGTCGATGATAAATATCGCGTTGAAAAAGCGCTCCGGGAATTCCGGCAGCTTCACCTTGAGCTGCCCCATGATAAAGCAGCCTTTTTCCTTCGCCTTCTCACCCAGGAACTCGGTTTCCCAACCCGGTAGCTCGGCCGCCATCGTCTCTGCGTACTCGGGCGGACTCATGTTGGCAATCTCGTCGATGAAACCCTGGATCGCGCCTTCGCCGATGCAAATCAGCCGCACGGGCAGTTCCAGGGAACAGATATGCGTGACTAGGTCGATCATATTGCCGATATGCTTCAGGTTTCTCTCGCACTCGGCACGCGTGTGAACGGTCTCAACTTTGGTCTGCAGCGCAACGGCGTTATACGGCTCAATCATTGATCGGATCCTTGTTTCAGCATTTTGCAGCCCTAAAGATAATCGTCCAGCTTGATATCGGCCGCGCCGGGGATTACCGGTCTTACGAGTTTATCAAGCTTGTCCATGTCAATGGTTGCATCAATGGCAACGCGCGCCGACGCCTGGTTCTCGTCGGTGCAGCGCTCCATTTCCCAGCTGTGCACATCCGGGATGGCCCGGATTTTGTCGGCACGTGACAGCCGCGACCAAATGGCCCACTCGACGTCTTCAAGGTCGTAAACGTCTATATCGCTGTCCACTATGACTATACGCTTGGTAACCATGCCTACCGGGAACAGCCCGGCATGGGTCGCGAAAGCCGCATCCAGCAACTTGCCCGGCTCATCGTCGTTGCTTTTGTCGATCGATATGAACATGTGCAGCATCGTACCGAGCTTCGGCTCGCAGGCTACATTGATTTCCTTGATATTCGGAAAGTGCTCGCGCAGCGTCGTTTCGACAACATTCTGCATGCCATAAGCCGAAACAGCACCGATCGAATTGTGCTCGGCGTTGCGGCCGGCCATAATCGAATAGTACATCGCGTCCTTACGATGCGTAATCGCGGTTACCGTCGTGATGGGGGCCATTTCGGGGCCATACTGATCGGCAAATTCACCGAGGGTGTTCTCGACCCTGTTCGATGTATCTACCATTCCTTCGATAATTATTTCCGCGTTAGCCGGCACCAGCAGGTCACTGGTCTCGCATTTAACCAGTTCAACGGGCTCCCCCGTCAGACCGCCGGCAATAGCCAGTTCCGACACACCGGGCGGTGTCTTGCCCGATGCGCACATCAGCAGTGCCGGGGGAACGCCAATAGCCAGTGCAATCGGCATCTGTCCGCCGACCTCATCAGCCGCTGCATATATCTGGCGCAAATCACTCATGGAACTCGCGTTGACGACGAGCGTGTCTTTACCCGTTATCCAGCCACGGTAGAAACCCATGTTGATCTGGCCGTGCTCAGGGTCGCGGCTGAGACCGACCGCGCCGGTTATAAACGGCCCGCTGTCGAGTTCGAAAAATGTGGGTACGGGCAGTTTGGACAGGTCTATCTCATCTCCCGTGATCACCACCTCCTTGACGGGCGCCGTTTCCACCACAACCGGCTCCACCCGGGACTGCACACCTTCGGCATAGGTCTTTGCGTGCTCCCGATGCGTATACCCGGCTGAGATGTCCTGACCAATCGACCGTCCGAGCCGCTCGGCGCTCGTCAACACGCCACCGATCAGCGGAAAGGATGCATCGCGCACGTTCTCGAATATGAACGCTTTCCCAATTTTTTCGAGTTGGACGAGCAGGGCGGGCAGCTCGAAACGACGATCTACCGCCTTACTAATGCGGACCAGTTCGCCATTCTTTTCCAGTTCATCAGTAAATGATCTGAGGTCATGCACCGTTGGGTCTCCGTATCGGTATTAAATGATAGGTGATAGTGAGCGCGCGATTCTAACCGGCACACCAAGGCGGTCGCCGCGGGACACCACCCCTGACCAAGCAGCGGAGCGAATGAATCGCTTATCGGAACGACCGGCTGTGCACAGCCGGCCCCGGGATTCGTGTACCCAGCAGCTAACCTCAGTCGGCGTGGCTGACAAGTCTTAATATCGAGGGAATATCAGGCGGGCAGCTTGGCGATCATGGAAGTATCGACTTCCGCGATATCTACCTCGTCGACGATAGTGCTCTCGCCGAGTACGTAACTCAAACGCATAGGTTCGCCTACATGGAATCCCTGCGTCCAGTTCACACCCATCTCGCGAATGGCCTTAAGGGTGCTTTCATCTTCTACGTATTCCGCAACCGTTTCGAGTTCCATCACACGTGCGATTTCCGCAATGGCCGTAACCATGGAGCGGGAAATATCATTTTTGCAGATATCCTGCACGAAGCTGCCGTCTATCTTCAGTTTGTCGACCGGGAACATCTTGAGGTAAGCGAAGGAGCTGAGGCCGGTGCCGAAATCATCCAGGGAGAATCGGCAGCCCTTTTCCTTGAGTGTGCTCATAAAGTTCTGGGCTTTCCGCAGGTTGGCTACTGCAACGGTTTCGGTAATTTCAAAACACAAGCGGTCAGTCGACACGCCGGTACGATCGATCTCTTCACGCAGTATGCTCACCGCCATGATGTTTCAGTTTGCGCGTCGCTGCCAGGAGGTGCATCCGCAAACTCAGTTCCCGGGACAAGCTGCGCAGTGCCGGGCCCAGCAGATCGGCACAGAACTGGTAGGGCATACCGGCCATTTCACGGTCGACAAGAGCAGTCAGCACCCCAAGCATCTTTCCCTTGTCACTCAGGACGCGGACAAGGAAAGCGGTGCAATCTTTTAATGGAATCCTGGCCTGTTCGCCGGGCAGGTCGCCGCGCTCAATCATCTTGTTCAGGGTCGAATGGAACTCCTCGGTCAGCAAGCTCCCGTCGGGCAGGTTATTGCTCCAGAACAACCGGCCGTGACGGTCATGGAACATGAAACCCTGCGCCTGCGGGAGCAACGCATTCAGAAAGGCGCCATAGTCGGCAAACACATCGTTTTGGGTCGGTTTCGTAGTCATTAGCAGTGCATTTGACAGAACACCGCATAGTTTCTGTTAAAGCGGGTCTTGTCGGCATGACCGGAATCCCAAAAGCGCCGCCCGGCCCCCGTGAAACAGGGGGCCACCGCTTTTTAACATAAGCCGGAGAGCCGGGCTCCGCGGCGAACTACAGGAAGCTATTACCGTCCTGGGCCGTGTCCGGATCACCCAGAACAAAGCCGGCGTCCTTGAGCTTCTGGTTGGACAGGCTCTTCGGCCCGGTGCCGGCACCGACCCAGTTAATGGGCTCGGCACCTGCATCCGCAATTATTTTGCCAAAAAATACTTCTTTCTTTTCCGTGATGTCATTGATCAGGTTGTGGATACCCGAAAGCCGGTTATCAATGGCAAATTCGAGCGCCCTGACTACGTCGTCGCGGTGAATAATGGCAGCAGGCGCGTTGCCGTCAAACGGCACGGTTTGTCCCGCCATCGGCAGGGTTGAGGCCTGCAATCCGCGCGGCATAAAGCCAACCTGCGGCCCATAGATCGTACCGGTGCGATAGATACAGACCTTACGCTCCGGCGTTTCTATGCCGAACAGCAGGTTCTCTGTGTCAATGTATACCTGCGCAAAGGGTGATGCGGGTGTGGCCGGCGTATCTTCGTTAACTTCATCTGCACCGCCGGCATTGCCGTATGCGCTCCAGGAGCCGGTAAACACGATCTGGCTGAGTCCGGGTGCCACATCGATAGCCTCAACAACTGATTCGGCCGTGCCGACATAGGCATCCTTGTACAGGTCGAGGTCCATGACGAATTTGCCGTCACGTTCGACCATGCCACCCGCCATCGTCAGCAGTAAAACATCCTGGCCCGCAATCAGCTCGCGCATTTTGTCGCGATCGCTGCCTTTCATCACGACCACGCGGTCTGCCACGGCTTCCAGTTCCGGCACACGCCGCTCGCTGGTGGTGGTTACCGAGACTTCATGGCCCTTGCCCTTTAGATATTCGGCCGCGGCAAAGCCCGTGTAGGCCGCGCCGACGATTGCAATCTTCATATCTTATTCTCCTTATCAATCAATTACTTATTAATTAAATTAAATGTTATTTATTTAGGAAGTGGGGACTGGAACAATGCTTTTACAGCCCGGCCCGTTTCTTCTCCGATTATGCGATACACGCCGTTCCACGCACGCGGATCAAGCTCGTCAGCAAAAAAGCGTTCCATGTGCCGCTGGTCCCGGTCTGCCTGGGCCGCCGGATCCGCAACGTCCCAGCTATCCGCCGCCAGCGCAAGGTAGTGGTCCATGTAGGCAACGATGCTTGGTTCGACCCGGTCGAGTTCGGCGCGATCTGTGTGTGCGCTGCCGATTCCCCACGGCGACATAAATATAGCCAGCGCCGGGTTTGCCGGTGCCTGCGCACAACTATTATCCCGGTTGGAAACGGCTTTCTTGTATGGCCTGCGCAATGCACCGAATACCTTGTCGAACCAGTCGGGATGGTCGACCGGGTCCAGCCGCGGAATCAGGTCGATGTTGTAGACATACCCGTCGGGTGGAAACTGCACCACCTGGGCATGCAAATGCGGCATTGAAGTGTCGGCGCGGCCGAACAGAAACAGGAGCTGAGTCTCCACCGGCCCCGCCTGCAAACGCACATGAACCATACGATCCATCGGGCTATCGGATGCCTTCCAGACCCGCACGTATCCCGCACCCTGATCCGGGTCTTCGGCAAGGGTAAGCGACATATACGGCCCGTCGCCGGAGCCGGATTGCTCTTCCCATTTCAGGGCAACGAGGCTCTTGTCGATCAGCTTCTCGATGAACTCGAAAGAATAGGGTGCGTCACTCATTTGAAACCATGACCTCTGTCTTTCCCGAAAGGGAAGGGCATTCTAGGCAAAGCCTTCATCGACCGGGCCGAGCCTGCCCGCAAACGCCAACAGATGGATGCAGGCCCGCACGAATCGTAACGGCTTGCGCGGATAAGCGATGGTTAACGATCAATAGCAATAAAAATAATAATGCAACAGGCTATCGCACAACGTCTGGGACCCATCTGGCTCGCACCGGGCATCAGCCGCGGCAACGTAATCACCAAGCTGTACGCCTCGTTTATATCCATCGGGATGTTGTCCGGCATGAGCCTGTTGCAGGGCTATGTGCTCACGGAGCACCTTTTAATACCACGTTCTCAGCAAGGCCAGGTCACAGGAATACTGTCGGTCTGGACGGAAATCGTGATGATCGTCTTGATGCCGCTATGCGGGGTGCTGGCCGACAAAATTGGTCGCCGGCCTATGTTGATCCTGGCGACACTCGCCATCGGTCTCGGCTTTGGTCTGTACCCCTTTGCGACATCATTCAACGAACTATTCATTTACCGGATGATTTATGCGGTCGGAGCTTCCGCGTCCGCCACCATTATCGCAACCCTTACAAATGATTATCCGCAGGGCCGGTCACGCGGCAAGATGATTGGCATCAGCTCGATGATGAACACGTTTGGCGTCATGTTTGTCGGCGGCGCAATTGCGCAGGTGCCCGCGCTGGTCCAGTCCGGTGGTTATGACGCGGTTACCGGTGGCAGGGTCATGTATTTGCTGTGCGCCGGGTTGTGCCTGGTTTCAACACTGGTCTTTCACAAAGGTCTGAAAGGCGGCACGCCTGCGGCCGTCAGGGAGCGCCCGAACTATTCCCGGCTGGCAACAGCAGGTCTTCGCGCCATGCGCAATCCTCGTATCTGCCTGTCGTTTGCCTGCGCTTTCACGGGCCGCTCCGACCTCGTGATCAAGGGCATGTTCCTGTCACTGTGGGCGATACACGATGCTTCCAAATGGGGCATGAGTCCGGGCCAGGCCATGGCACGTTTCGGGCTTATCCTGGTTGCGATGCAGTTTGTCGCCGTGATCTGGCAACCGTCATTCGGCTGGATCATGGACAAGGTTAACCGCGTGACCGCAATGATCATCGCGATGTTCTTCGCGAGTACCGGTTACCTGTCGATGGTGTTCGTAACGAGTCCGCTCGACTACACCATGTTTCCGTTTTTCATCATCCTGACGCTGGGTTCAGGCAGCGCCATCATGGCGTCAATCGGCCTGGTGGGGCAGGAAGCCGAGCGTAAGGAACGCGCGGCCGTCATCGGCGTGAATGGTATGTTCGGCGCGTTGGGAATCCTGGTGTTCAGTTATTTCGGGGGCATCTGGTTCGATGAGTGGAGGCCGGCCGGCCCGTTCATCGTGGTCGGTGCGCTGCAGGGTGTGCTACTGGTTGTTGCTGCAATTGTGCGCATTGTCGCGCCGGGCAAACAGGAAACCGGCTGATTATTCGCTCATATCGGCCATCAGTCGCTCGAGGAAACCGGCAAGCTGGTTTATTTCACCTTCATCAAGTGAACGTAGCATGCGGGCGACAAATTCTTCGGCCTCGGGCAGCAAATTGTCGATGATCTGGCGGCCACGCTTGCTCAGCCAGACCTCGACCGCGCGGCTGTCATCCAGTGACGGACGGCGGCCGACCAGTCCGTCGCGTTCCATCTGGTCGATCACCCGGCTCACGGCAGGTTGCTCGCCACCGCTTAAGTCGGCGATGGTGCCTATGCGGCTGCCGTCATAGCGGGCCAGCACGCTAAGCACATGCCAGCGACCAATAGTCAGCCCGTGTTCACGTAACTGCTTTACCCAGAGTTGATTCGCCCGCGAGGTCAGCCGGTTCAGCATATATGGCAACATATCCGGATCCACCGGCACGTCCTTGGCTGCCGATGCCGATTGGCGAAGTTTCGAGATGTTCGATTCCATAAAAACCGGCCCGGGGCAGGTAGCTATATGTAATTACATATACTATGCTTTCGCGCCCGGAATACCAACCCCTAGTAAGCCCGGGAACAATCCTTATGACCCGAAAAACCTGCCTGATTACCGGAACCGCGAGCGGCATGGGCCAGCTCACGGCGATGGCAGCCGCGCATGCAGGAATGCGGCTTATCTGCGTTGATTTCGACGTACCCAACGGTATCAAGGCGCGTGATGAAATTGTTACATCGACCGGAAACAACGACGTCGAATTCATCGAATGCGATGTAAGTTCATTTGCAGAGGTGCGGCGGCTTGCCGACCGGGTAAACCGTGACTACGAACGTCTGGATATCCTGGTGAACAATGCGGGGATCACGGAATCCATTCGCCGCGAAAGCGCTGACGGTTTCGAGATGACGATGGCTACCAATTTCCTGGGGCCATTTTTGTTAACCAACCTGTTGCTGGACAAGCTCAGGACATCATCACCGGCGCGCGTAATTAACATTGCCTCGGAAGCCCACAAATCGGCGAAAGGCCTCGACTGGGGTGACATCGATAACCGCAGGAAGTGGGGCAAGGTAAACCACAGCTGCGGGTTCCAGGCCTATGCACGTTCAAAGCTCTGCCTGGTTGCATTCTCCCGTGACCTGGCGGAAATGCTGGACGGCACGGGCGTGTCTGTCTACGCCGTTTCGCCTGGTTATTTCATCAGGACCAACATCTACAGGCATATGCGCGGCATCTGGGGGCTGGGCCTGAAACTGGTTCGACCCTTTATACAATCAGCGGAAAGCGGCGCCCGCACGCATATTTATCTTACGACCGACGCGGACATCGACGACCAGACCGGCTTGTACTGGGAAAACTGCAAACCAAAGGAAGCTTCGAAGTTTACAGCCGATGCGGAACTACGGCGCAAGATCTGGGCATACGCGGTCGAAGTAACCGAACTGGCAAAAGCAGGCTGACGCTATCAGATCGCGCCGGCTTCCTTGAGCTTCGCGATTTCTTCAGCCGACATGCCCAGCAGGTTGCCCAGCACTTCCTCGTTGTGGGCACCGAGCGCCGGCGCCGTCGTACGAGTTGCGCCGGGTGTTTTGCTCAGCTTCGGAATCATCGCCGGCACCTTCAGTGGCTTGCCGTTGGACTCAACGGTTTCGAACATACCGCGGGCGTTGTACTGCTCGTCGACCATCATGTCAGCAACGCTGTAGATCGGGCCCGAGGGCACCTGCGCTTCTTCCAGAACTTTGAGCGCCTCGTCGCCGGTCATGGTTTTCATCCAGGCTTCGATTAGCGCATCAATTTCCGGTTCGTGTTCGACCCTGTCGTTGTTGCTTGCAAAGCGGGGATCCTCACCCATATCCGGGCGGCCCATCGCAATGCATAAACGCTTGAAGATGGAATCGCCGTTTGCGCCGATGATCACGTCCTTGCCATCGGCACAGCGGTAGGTATTCGTCGGTACAATGCCGGTCAGCGTAGAGCCCGAACATTCACGAACCACGCCGCCGCGGTCGTATTCCGGCACGACCGACTCGAGCATGCTGTAAACGGCTTCGTAAATCGCGACATCAATAACCTGGCCATGTTTTTCCGGGTCATTCAGTTTGTGCACGCAGGCCATCACGATACCGAGGGCCGTATGGAGTGCTGCCAGCGTGTCGCCCATGCTCAAATTCGGGCGCACGGGAGGGCGATCAGGAAAACCATTCAGGTAGCGGAAGCCGCCGAAGCCCTCGCACACGGAGGCAAAGCCAAGGCGACTGGAGTAAGGGCCGTCCTGGCCGTAGCCGGACACCCGCGCATAAATAAGCCCGGGGTTGTCCTTGCGCAGTTCGTCGGGACCGAGGCCCCATTTTTCCATTGCGCCCGGGCGAAAGTTTTCGATCAGGACGTCACACTCCGCTGCAAGCCTGCGCACGATATCGGAACCTTCCGGGGTCCGCAGATTGGCAGTAATGCTCTTCTTGTTACGCGCAATGCTGGCCCACCAGACCGAGGTGTCGCCATCCATCATGCGCCAGGTGCGTAACGGATCGCCGCAACCCGGTTGCTCGACCTTGATGACTTCGGCGCCGAAGTACCCCAGGAAAGACCCGGTGTAGGGGCCGGCGATAAGCTGCCCCAGTTCCAGTACACGGATGCCGTGGAGAGGACCTTGCGGCCCGTTATTGTTATTCATTCAGACGATTATTTATTCAACACGGTAGATACAAAAGTCTAGCCCATGACGATTGCGGTTGATACATACCCTAGCCGTTATTCTGCAGCACTTTTTACATAGCACTGTCGAAATGTGCAACTACAAAGTCGGCAACGGCCTCGCAGGCCTGCTCGGCTTCCCTGACACCAGGACTGTCGTGCCAGCCGTGCCACATACCATCCCAGACATCCAGCTCAACCTCAACGTCGGCTTTTCGGGCAACCTGGGCAAGCCTGACGGCATCGCTTAGCAGTACTTCTCGTGTTCCCACCTGGATTAACAGCGGGGGAAAGTTTGTGTAGTCACCGTACAGGGGCGAAACCAGCGGATTGGTCAGGCTTGCATCGCCGGCGTAGTGGCGGTATCGATCACTCGACGCCGTGCGCAGGACCGGATCGACGTCTTTGAGTGTAATGCGGGTATCTCCCTGCCCGGTGATATCCGTGAGCGGCGAAATAGCCACAACGGACGAGGGCGGCTCCCAGCCCCGGTCGCGAACAGCCAGTGCGATCGCGAGTACCTGTCCGCCACCCGAGGAATCGCCGTAAATTGCGATGTCTTTCCCCTTGTACCCATTGTCGAGCAACCAGCGATAGGCTTGCAGCGAGTCTTCAAGACCAGCCGGGAAGGGGTGTTCGGGTGCCAGCCTGAATTCGATCGACAGTACCGGGATATTGCTGGCCCACGAGATTCGAATTCCGCTGCCCAGGTTCTCCTGCGCCGACCCCAGGATGTAACCGCCGCCATGAAAATACAGGATCACCTTGCCGGGTTTGTCCGGCACCGGGCTATTGATCCAGTAACCCTTGATGCCGCCCAAATCCTGCTCGGTGGTGTAAACGTCCGGGTCAATCTTCTTCGCGCTGCGCAGGAACATACCCCCGAGCGCTTTGCGCAGGGTCGCCATCATTTTCGGATCGTTCACGTCCACCCTGTTTTCCAGGGCGCCCGTCTTTACCCGGTTGAGATAGGCCTGCGCCTCCGGGCTCAGGCTGGCCGACGCGGGAAAGCGCTCGTCCGCAACTGCGGGGCCAAGGAGCGTTAACAGGACCAACAGGGCCAGTATTCTTGTAATCATGGGTTTCATTCAACTAACGGGTTGTTAACGGAAATTTCGGTACGGATTATGGAATCTTCGCGCACATCAATCTGGAAAAAGCGCAGCGTCTGCTTCGCCGAGATCACGGTGTTGAACTCACGAACATAGTCCTGCCTCAGGCTGTTGGTCTCTTCCTCAAGGTCGAGATACGTGAGTACCATGATTTCGGCCTGCTCGCTCGTCAGCGTTTCGTATCCTTTCCGGTATTCCCGCAGCAGCTCGAAGCGGTTTTTTTCAATTTCGATCGCCTCCTGCCGGTACTCGTCGTAAACCCTCCAGAACCCTTCCGCCTAGCCCGGCCCCAGGTTCATGTTCTCGGCAACAACCAGCCGCCGGTTTTCTTCGAGCTGTTCGCTTACGACTATTACTTCCTGCGAATGGGATCCCGCAACTGCTGCGATTGGGCAGGTCAATACGGCGCACAAGACGATGGCTAACGGCTTAATTAATTTGCAGGCAGACATAGATTTGTCCCTTGTGATTCAGGCAGGGCGCGCCCGACCAATATAGTGATAGGCGAGCAGTTTCGGCCCTTCGAGATAGTTCGTTTCCAGTTCCAGCATATTGAAACCGGCATCCTTTATCAGCGTATCCATCGGCCGGTTCAGGCTGCAGCCCAGCAAACGTGTCGACAATGGCACGAGGCGATCCTGCCAGCCGGCGACACGCGGGTCCGGAGAACGTCCGTGCTCGATAAACACCAGCTTGCCGGCCGGTTTCAAAACCCGCCTTATCTCCTGCAGCGAGGATTCCAGGTCCGGGATCGAGCACAGGGTCCATGAGCTGACGACGGTATCGATCTCGCCCGTGTCCAGCGGTATGGCCTCGGCCGAGGCATCAAGGAAGTCGACGCCGAAGGTAACTTCCGCCGCCGGTTCTTCGGCCACCGCGCGCAGGTGCTCCGAGGGTTCGAGCGCAAACAGATGCTCGACCGCATCGCCGTAGTGCGGAAAATTCAGCCCCGAACCCACGCCGAGTTCAAGTACGCGGCCGGTCGCGAGCGGAGCGGCACGGTAACGGTGCTCCTCCAAAGCTTCTCTGCGCATGCCGCGGTCAATAAGCCGTGGCAAAACTTTATCGTTCCAGATGCCCATTTGCTACCCTGCAGATCATCGTTACGTATTAAAGCCTGTTTGATCAATGATACATTGCCCGCAGGCTGCGGCCATCATCTTTGGGCTGACCGGGGAGGGGCAGCATATGGGCAAAGCGGAAGACTTTGGCTTTTTCCTGACAAAAACCTTTGCAACAACCCGCAAACGCAAACGCCGCTGGCCGTTCGTGCCCGGCAAGTACTTCGTGCACGACCCACAGGCGCCGGTCGCCGTTACGACCCTCGGTTCCGTCGACCTGGCACGCGAGATCAGCGAACTCGAGCCCAAGGGCCTGTGCATCGTTGGCAAGGTTGAGACCGAGAATATCGGTATAGAAAAAATTATCAGGAACATTCTTGGTAACCGCGCTATTCAATACCTGGTACTCGCGGGCGCAGAACCCCCCAAACATCTTACGGGTGCCACCTTTACGGCATTGTTTGCAAACGGCATCGATACCACGAAAAAAATAATCGGCTCACCGGGGATGCGCCCGGTCCTCCCGAACACCAGCCAGGAAGATGTCGATATGTTCAGAGGCCAGGTACAGGCAGTTGACATGATCGGCGAGACCGACCCGCAGAAAATAATGGCGAAAGTTGCCGAGCTGGCAGACCAGGCGGTTGCCACAGAAAGCGAGGCCATCGAAGCCGATGCGGGCGAAACACGGGAGTATCTGCTGGCCCGGACGCACGACCCGAAGCTCATCAAGCTCGACAAGGCCGGTTACTTTGTTATCAATCCGGAATCGGGACGGCTGCTGGTCGAGCATTACGATTACAAGGAACACCTGCTGCGCACAATTGAAGGAACCAGTGCACGCGACCTGTACCTCACCATTATCGAAAACGGCTGGGTAACAAAACTCGACCATGCCGCTTACCTGGGTAAAGAACTCGCCCGGGCAGAAGCTGCGTTAAAAGCGGGTGAGGATTTCGTACAGGACGGCGCGTGAATGTCAGTCGGGCAGTGTCGCGTGCCAGTCGCACAGGGCAGAGCTAATCTCAGCCGCTGAATCCTCCTGGATAAAGTGTATGCCCTTGACCGTGACCTCGGTCTGGTTCCGCCAGCCACGGCAGAACTCCCGTTGCGGTCCGATTAGAATCGCGCCCGGTTCCGCATTTATAAAAAGCTTTGGTATGCCGCTCGCGCTCATCCAGTCAGCATAGGCCTGCATGCGTTCGTAAATATCAGCAGGTTCGCCATCGAAGGGAATCTGGCGAGGCCAGTCGAGCGTGGGGCGTCGGTCTTCGCCGGGCTCTGCGAACGGGCGCCGGTACTCCGCCATTTCCGTATCGCTCAGATCGCGCATGACAGAGCCGGGGAGTATGCGCTCCACAAAAATATTTTTCTCGAGAACCATTGCCTCGCCGGACTCTGATCGCAGATCCGTGAAAAGAGGCTGAATCGCCTCCGGCCATTCCGACCACGCGAGCGGCCGCACGAACGCCTCCATGTAGGCGATACCTGCAACCGCATAGCTGTGCTGGCGCGCCCAGTCAAAACCGAGGCCGGAACCCCAGTCATGTACGACGAGCGTTACCCGCTCGCCGACGTCGAGATGCTCGAGGAGGGCATCGAGAAACTTGCTGTGGGTATGAAAGTCATAGCGACCGGCACGGGAATCCGGCAGCTTGGCCGAGTCACCCATACCGATGAGGTCCGGCGCGATACAGCGCCCGGATGCTTCGAGTCCCGGCATGATATTCCGCCAGAGGTACGATGAGGTCGGGTTGCCGTGCAGAAAAATGATGGGATCACCGGTCCCCATCTCGACCCAGGCCATTTCGTGACCTAGGACTTTGGTGAGGTTTTTTACCCAATCAGCCACGAGGTGATCCTGCAGCTTACTGAAAAAGCCTTAGGCGAGTGCGAGCCAAGACAAGGATCGACAAGGTCGCTCGCGCCCGTCCCTGGGCTCCGCGGCATTCGGACATCCTGTCCAGCACGGGGTGTATACGCCAGTACATGAGCATTGTGAGTCGATTCTAAACGCCGGATCGTGCCGGCTAGGGGTTTTCAGCCCTCGGAACGGCCGATAGCGGTTTCCACGAGTTCAAGGAAATCACTTTCGCTGCCGACCTCCTGCGCCTCACCAGCGCTGATCGTATAGCCGTACTTGTCGGCCAGCGCCTGGTAGAGGGGCCTGCGGTGCTTTACGAGTTCCGGAAAAACCCAGCTACCAAATTTCTCCGGATCAATTTCATCCACACCGGACAATCCTTCGCTTTCGACAAAAGTATCGAGGCTGTTGTGGAGGAACTTCTCGTCGTAATAGAGCGGTTTGGGGCTGCTGGTGGCTCGATCGATGAGCTCCTGCTCCATGTCATCGTCGGCGCGTATATATATAAGGACTGTATTTTCCGCGAGCACGCGCTCAGCTTCCGGACTGTTCAGCTCACAAACACTACCGCCGGTATCGTTCAGAAAGTGCTGGTAACCGTAAATTTCCCTGGCCTTCGCCATGAAGGCCGCTACATCCACCATCGCCTTGTTTTCGGCTTCGCGGTGCAGGCGCTGGCGGCGCAGGAACTCGTCCAGCGGCAATCCACCCAGCTCTTCTGAACCCGGTTTGCCAAGGAAGGACGATATGGGATCGAGGTTATGCACGGTGATGTTGTTGGCAATGTAGATCGAGTCACTGCGCAGCAGGTCACGCAGGAAGCCGATTTTCATGGCCTTCTTCTTGATGTTATCCATGATCGGCTCATCCAGGTACCGGGTGCCGATCCGGTAATCCCCCGAATAATGGAACCAGCTGCTCTGGGGCAGGTGGTTGGCCATGGTGGTTTTGCCCACGCCGGACATGCCCAGCAAGGTCACGGCCTTGTGGTTCCAGTCACGAAATTGTTTGGCACTCATGTGCATGGCGGCATTGTTGCTGGCTGGTGTGCCGCTTGCAAGCGAAATCGGGCGCTGCAAGCGATTCCCCAATAATGGCTCTGACGCACTTTTTTGGTCGCGGATGCGGTTATCATACGCGCCCGTGCGCCGCGGCAGGCGCCCGGAATAGCTGAACGAATACAGGAACATGAACGAGTGAACGCAGGCAGCAGTAAATCAGACTGGGTAGTCCACAAGTTTGGCGGCACCAGTGTTGCCGATGCAGACTGCTTCAGGCGCGTGGCTGAATTGCTGCACGCCCAGGCGGGTGTGCGCCAGGCCGTGGTGGTTTCCGCCATGGGCGGTATGACCAATGCGCTCCTGCAACTGATTTCTGATGCAGAGGCTTCGGCCAGCGAATCGGTCACCGATGGCGTCGATAGCATACGCGAGCGTTACCAGCAAACCGTTGGCGAACTGCTAAGTAATAAAGCCGACCGGGATGAACTGTTGCAACCCTTCGAAGATGAACTCAGCGATGTCGGCGACATACTTGGTGCCGTGGCGTTGGTGCGTTCCGCTGCTCAACGCAGTCGCGATATGGTTGCCGGTTATGGCGAAATCTGGTCAACCCGACTGCTTGCGGCGTTGTTGAGGCAGGATCAGGGCGATGATCCGCTCAAACGCGTCGTTCACTGGGTCGATGCCCGCCAGGTCCTGGTCGTAGAACCGGGTGAACTGGGCCCGGCCGTGTTGTGGGACAGTTCAGCCGGGCGGATCGCGGATCATTTCCCACAGGATCCGGCTGCAATCGCGATTATCACCGGCTTCATCGCGAGCGACCCGGAAGGCCTGCAAACCACCCTTGGCCGCAACGGCAGCGATTACAGTGCATCGATAATCGGGGCGCTGCTCGGCGCGGCTGAAATTACCATCTGGACCGACGTGAGCGGTGTGATGAGTGCCGACCCAAACCGCGTGCCCGAAGCCGCAGTGATACACGAGCTGACTTACAACGAAGCCATGGAGCTCGCGTACTTCGGCGCCAGGGTTATTCACCCGCAAACCATGTCACCGGCCGTGGAGCGGGGCATACCCATTTTTATCAAGAATACTTTTGAACCAGCCGCGGCGGGATCGAAGGTCAGCGCTACTGCCGAAGCCGGGCAGGCTATCAAAGGCATCACCACCGTTGAAAACGTTGCCCTCGTGAACCTGGAAGGCACCGGCATGATCGGCGTGCCCGGCACCGCCGACCGGCTGTTCGGTGCGCTCAGGAGCGCCGACATCTCGGTAATTCTCATTTCGCAGGCGAGTTCGGAGCACTCGATCTGTTTTGCCGTGCCGGGCGATATGGCCGCGAACGTAGAAACTGTCGTGCGCCGCGCCTTTACCGTCGAACTTGAACAGAACCAGATTCAGCGCATCGAGATCCGGCCGAACTGCAGCATCATCGCCGTCGTCGGGGACGGCATGGCAGGCGTCCCCGGTATTGCTTCACGCTTTCTCGGCGCGCTCGGCAATGCCGGTATTAACGTGCGCGCAATCGCGCAGGGTTCATCGGAGCGCAATATCTCAGCAGTGATCGACTCGGAGGTTGCGACCCGGGCGCTGCGTGCCGCCCATGCCGGTTTCTACTTGTCTGCCGAAACCCTTTCGCTCGGACTTGTGGGTCCCGGTAATGTCGGTGCGACCCTGCTGGCCCAGCTCGCCGCCCAGGTTAAAGATCTGCATGATGCATTTAACCTGGACTTCCGGGTGCGCGGTATAGCGAGTTCAACCCGCATGGTGCTGGCTGAACGGAGCATTGAGCTCGACAACTGGCAAGCGCTGCTGGAAGAAGAAAGTGAGCCGCTCGACTGGGCGCGTTTCGACGCGCACATCAATGCCGAGCATCTGCCCCATGCTGTGATGATCGATTGCACTGCCAGCGACGAGGTATCGGGTCGCTACAACAGTTGGTTCAGGCAGGGCATACATGTTGTTACCGCCAACAAGAAAGCCCAGAGCGGCCCGCTTGAGTACTGCGACGAGCTTTACAGCTCACGGCGCTCGAATAATACCCATTTCATGTACGAAACCAGCGTTGGTGCGGGCCTGCCAATTATTCAGACCCTGCGCGACCTGAAAGAAACCGGCGACGAGATACTGTCTATAGAAGGCATTCTTTCGGGCACCCTGGCTTACTTATTTAATGTCTTCGACGGTTCGGCCCCGTTTTCGGCCATCGTGCGTGAAGCGCGTGACAGCGGCTACACCGAGCCGGACCCACGTGACGACCTGTCGGGCATGGATGTGGCGCGCAAGCTGATCATCCTGGCACGCGAGCTCGGCCTGAAGCTGGAACTAAACGATATAGAAGTGGAAAGCCTGGTGCCGCAGAAACTGGCCGGCAGCACTATCGATGAGTTCCTGGAATCGTTGTCGAATTACGACGACGAGATGCTGGAACGTTACGGGAAAGCCGCCGATGCGGGCCAGGTGCTGCGCTACGTGGGAAGTCTCGACAAGGAAGGCAACGCGGCCGTGCGGCTGGAATCACTGCCTGCCGAGCATGCTTTCGCGCACATCAACCTGACCGACAACATCATTCGCTTTGTTTCCGACCGTTATATCGACAACCCGCTGGTCGTGCAGGGGCCCGGTGCCGGACCGGCGGTTACTGCAGCCGGCGTATTTGCAGACCTGTTGCGGCTGGCCCGTTACCTCGGCGCGCCTGGGTCGTAGTCATGAATTACCGAAGCACCCGTGGCGGAGCGCCGGTTGCACTGGAAGATGCCATCATGGCCGGCACCGCGCCCGACGGCGGTCTGTTCGTACCGGTCGAACTGCCGCACTTCGACCCGGCCGACATGCCGACCCATGTTCCGATTCATGAACTCGCGCAGCTCATATTGAAGCCTTTCTTTGACGGTTCCCAACTGTCAGGCGAGTTGGATGAAATTTGTGCCGATGCATTTACTTTTCCGGCCCCGCTTAGAAACATTGAGACCGGCACCGAAAAGCTTTCGTTGCTCGAACTTTTTCGCGGCCCGACTGCGGCCTTCAAGGACTTCGGTGCGCGCTTCCTGGCTGCGACCATGTCGCGCATCATCCGGCAGCGGGGCAACACTCAACCGGCTACGGTAGTTGTCGCCACCTCGGGTGATACCGGCGGGGCCGTTGCGGCGGCTTTCCACAAGCAGCCGGGTACCCGCGTCGTGGTGCTGTTTCCCGAGGGCCGGGTTTCCCCACGCCAGGAGCACCAGCTCACCTGCTGGGGTGACAACATCATCTCGCTCGCGGTCAAAGGTGAATTTGACGACTGCCAGCGACTGGCAAAGGAGCTCTTTGCCGATGAAGCCATCGGCGCCGAACACAATTTGTGCTCGGCCAACAGCATTAACGTCGGGCGCTTGTTGCCCCAATCGGTTTATTACGCACAGTCGAGCCTCGACTACATGGCAGCAAACGGCGAGGCAAGCAATTACATCGTGCCCACCGGCAACCTGGGTAACGCGTTTGCATGCGCGTGGGCGAAGCAGATGGGCTTCCCGGTCGCTGACATGATCCTCGCTACCAATGCGAACCGCACGATTCCGGATTACCTCGAAAGCGGCAACTGGGAACCGCGTAACAGCGTCGCGACCCTTGCATCGGCGATGGACGTCGGTAACCCGAGCAACATGGAACGGCTGCGTCAGCTCTGGGGCGATGCCGATTCCCTGCGCGACCACCTGCGCTCATTCTCCGTCAGCGATGCGGAGATACGCGACCAGATACGCGTTGAATTCGATCGCACAGGATTAGTCTGTTGCCCGCACACCGCGACCGGGTTCCATGTGTATCGAAACCTGCCGGCGGAAGACCGGCAGAAGGCGCACTGGATAATCGTGGCCACCGCGCACGCGGCCAAGTTTGACGAAATCGTCGAGCCGCTGGTGGGCGAAACTATCCCCGTGCCGGATGAACTCGCGCGGATACTGGAGTGGCCGTCTGCTTTCGATACTATAGAAGCGGATATCAGCGAGATTACCGCACGCCTTTAACGCACAATCATGCCCCTGGACCCGACAACAATCGGACTGGCCGTGGCGGCTGTTGTACTCGCCGCTGTCTTGCTTCTGCTGGTCCGCAAACGCAAAGGTGCCGATCCGGCCACCCGTTTCCAGCGTGCCAGCAGGGCTTTTCTGTCGCACTTTCTTATTCCCGACGGCGAAGGTGGGGAAATCCATATCGAATACGCCATGTTGTGCCCGCGCGGCATCGTTATCGTGGATGTTAAGGACGTGGCCGGAAACGTATTCGGCAGCGACACCATGCAGGAATGGGCCGTTATTACCGGCAGAAAGCGTTTCACTTTCAGTAATCCACAGCCGGGGCTCTACGACCGGGCGGCGGCGGTGAAACGCATGGTGCCGGACGTGCCGGTCATCGGTTACCTGGCGTTTACAGAGACGGCAGACTTCAGCAAAGGCAGCCCCACGCACGTGGTCAGCCTGGATGAACTTGTTACCGAGTTAGAAGACGAGCATGAGCAGAAGAACGCAGCGCCCGATGCATACTGGCCGTCGTGGGAGCAGCTGCGTAATGCTGCGGTTGATACGCAGGTCGCCGGACTCGTCGATACCTAGCCGCTTGTAGGAGCGGCTTTAGCCGCGAACCTACCGAACCTAAATCGTATGAACGATTGAAGGGCTGTTTGATCCGGGGTCAGGCAGCTTTTCCGTAACCGGCAATATCGGGCAGACAGGTGGGTTCGCGCCTAAAGGCGCTCCTGCAGGTAATTTGTCTATCCAATATTGCCGGGCTAGTTCAGCCCGAACAGCTTCTCGCTGTTACGGGTCGCAGCGGCGGCAATCTCCGCCTCGTCGCGATCCATAAGCCCTGCGACCGCCTTGAGTATGTGTGGCAGAACACAGGGCTCGTTACGGCGCGCCGATAATTTCTCCGGGAGATCACGCGGCATGAGATAGGGCGCATCAGTCTCCAGAAGAAGGCGCTCCGGCGGCAACTCGCGCACCGCCTCCTGCAAATCATGGCCGCGCCGTTCATCGCATACCCAACCTGTTACACCTATATATAAGCCCAACTCCAGGTAAGTGTGCATTTGCGCGGCGGTGCCCGTGAAGCAATGCGCGACACCGCCGGATATACCGGCGATGTGCGCGTTCAGTATTTTCACGAAATCATCATGCGCATCGCGTTGATGCAAAAAAACGGGCTTGCCTGTTGCCGCCGCGATTTCGAGCTGCGCCCGGAATGCGTCGCGTTGTGCGTCTTGAGGAGAGAATGTGCGGAAGTAGTCCAGGCCGCATTCGCCCACGGCAACGACGTCGGTACGGCCGGCAAGCTCGCGTATCCGGGTACCCGACTCAGCGGTGTAATCGCTCGCGTGGTGCGGATGTACACCGGCGGTCGCGTACAGGACTCCGGGGTGGGTTGCGGCCAGCTCGGCAGCCTTGCGATTGCCATCGTCACTGGCGCCGGTAATGACAAGCCGCTGCACCCCCGCCGCACGGGCCCGGGCCAGCACCTCGTCACGATCCGCATCGAAGCTGTCGTGGGTCAGGTTGGCGCCGATGTCGATAAGATCATGCATGGGTTTGGCAGCGTGTTGTTGACCGTGCGATCATGGTGCAGGCGGCGGCAAGCTTAACAGGACTTTGAGGCGCAGCGGCGAGGCATCGTGCCCGGGAATCAGCCAGGGAAAGGCATGAGCAATTCAAGCAACGAAACACCACCGATCGTGCAATACAGTCTGCTGGATGACAGCAACAGCAATGCGCCGGTTGAACCGCTCGCGTGGCGCGTGCGCACGAGCAAGCGGGTGCGCAATCCCAAGATACAGGTGTTCCCCCACGGCGGCGTCGAAGTCGTGGTGCATCCCCGGACCCGGCCCCGCGAGATTGAGGCCTTTGTCCGCGAAAACAGTGCGTGGATCGAACGCACCCGCCTTGAGTTTCGCGAGTTGCGTCCCGACGAGAAAGCATTGCCCGACCGGATTGAATTACCCGCCATCGGGGAATCCCTGGCGGTGCACTACAGTGGAAAAGGAACCGGTAAAACGCGTGAGGCGCAGGGCATATTGTTTGTTGATAGCGCTAAGCCCGATCCTGCCGAATGCCGGCCATTGCTGCGCGACTGGCTGAAACGCAAGGCAAGACCAATCCTTAGGGATGCGGTCGCGGTGCAAAGGGATTTCACCGGCCTAAGCCCCAGGCGCGTGCAGGTGAGATTGCAAACTACCCGCTGGGGGAGCTGCTCGACAACCGGCACGCTCAGCCTGAACGCGGCATTGTTGCTGAGATCACCGGAGGAACTGCGTTACGTGGTGATTCACGAGCTCTGCCACCTGGAGCACATGAACCACTCCAAACAATACTGGCGCCTGGTCAGCCGTTTTGAGCCTGATTACCGCCGCTTCGAGCACAGACTGAACCGGGCCTGGCAGACCAGCCCACAATGGCTCATAGGATAGCCTTTAAAAACATATATTTAGCATAATAAGGTTGAATTAACCTTATATATACGTGGCATTCGCTTGGTCAGGCAGCGGCCGCAGTAGCTGAGGCCAGCTGGCGCAGCACGTAGTGCAGGATGCCGCCGTTGTTGTAGTAGTCCCATTCCTTGGGTGTATCGATACGCACCCGGGCCTGGAATTCTTTCTTGCTGCCGTCTTCTGCGCTCGCCACCACGGTGACTGCGGTGGGTGAACCGTCGGCGAGCCCCAGGATGTCGAAGCTTTCCGAGCCCTTCAGGCCAAGGCTTTCTGCGTTGTCGTCGTCGTTGAACTGCAACGGCAACACGCCCATGCCCACGAGGTTCGACCTGTGTATGCGCTCGAAGCTCTCGACCAGCACAGCCTTAACGCCGAGCAGTACCGTTCCTTTTGCCGCCCAGTCGCGCGATGAACCGGTGCCGTATTCCTTGCCGGCGATAACCATCAGCGGTGTCCCGGCCTGCTGGTAGGCCATGGCCGCGTCGTATACAGAGGTCTGCTCGCCATCGGGTTGCATACGCGTCCAGCCACCCTCGGTACCGGGAGCAAGCAGGTTACGCAGACGAATATTCGCAAACGTACCGCGCATCATCACTTCGTGGTTGCCGCGACGGGAACCGTAGGAGTTGAAATCACCCAGGCTCACGCCCTGTTCCTGCAGGTAGGCGCCCGCGGGGCTGTCCGGTGCGATCGATCCGGCCGGTGAAATATGGTCGGTCGTGACCGAATCTCCGAGCAGGGCGAGCAACCGTGCGCCCCTGATCTCGCTGCGTGCGGCCGGCTCTTTCGTCATGTCCTTGAAGTACGGCGGGTTTTTCACGTAGGTTGACGCATCGTCCCAGGCATAGATCTGGCCGCTCGGTGCATCAATCCGGTTCCAGTTGGCGTCACCCGCAAACACTTCCTGGTAGCTCTTGATAAACATCTCACGGTTGATGTTCTGCCGAACCATATCCGCCACTTCGCGCTGCGATGGCCAGATATCTTTCAGGTAGACCGGCTTGCCGTCCTGATCGTTGCCGAGCGGCTCGTTCACGACATCCATGTTCATCGAGCCCGCGAGGGCATATGCGACAACCAGCGGCGGCGATGCAAGGTAATTCATCTTCACGAGTTGATGGATACGGCCTTCGAAGTTGCGGTTACCTGACAGTACACTGGTGGCGATCAGGTCATTGTCCCTGATCGCCGTTTCGATTTCGGGACGCAGCGGCCCTGAGTTACCGATGCAGGTCGTACACCCGTAACCCACGACGTTAAAGCCGAGTGCCGCGAGATCGTCGATCAGGTCAGCCTGTGCCAGGTAATTGGTGACGACGCGCGAACCCGGTGCAAGACTGGTCTTCACCCACGGCCTGGTCGTCAGGCCCCTGGCACGTGCTTTACGCGCGACGAGGCCCGCGGCAATCATGACCGAGGGGTTCGAGGTATTCGTGCAGCTCGTGATGGCGGCTATTGTTACTGCGCCGTCTTTCAGTTCGTAAAGCCCATCCGGGCCTTCGACAGTCGCGCTTTTTTCGTCGCTGTTGTCGCGGTCCCTGGTGTAAAAATCGCTGGCGGCCGTCAGCGGTATACGGTCCTGCGGGCGTTTCGGTCCGGCCAGCGAGGGGACTACGGTCGACATGTCGAGCTCCAGCACGTCGGTGTAAACCGGGTCAGGCTGGCCGTCTTCGCGCCACATGCCCTGTGCTTTCGCATAGGCGGTAATCAGCTCGATCTGTTCGGCATTGCGACCGGAAGTCTCAAGGTAGCGGATAGTTTCCCCGTCGATCGGGAAAATGCCACAAGTACTGCCAAATTCCGGCGCCATGTTGCTCAGAGTTGCGCGATCTGACAACGGCAGGTTCGACAAGCCATCGCCGAAGAATTCAACGAACTTACCCACGACACCTTTTTTGCGCAGCATCTCGGTAACGGTGAGTACGAGATCGGTCGCGGTTGTACCTTCCGACAGCTCGCCCGACAGCCTGAAACCGATGACCTGCGGGATCAGCATCGTGACCGGCTGACCCAGCATCGCGGCTTCGGCCTCGATGCCGCCGACACCCCAGCCGAGTACGCCGAGACCATTCACCATCGTGGTGTGCGAATCGGTACCGACGACCGTATCGGGATAGGCGACACGCTCGCCGTCTTTGGTTGAATCGAACACGACGCGGGCGAGGTATTCGACGTTGACCTGGTGAACGATACCCGTATTCGGCGGTACTACCCGGAAGTTATCGAACGCATCCTGGCCCCAGCGGAGGAAAGAATAGCGTTCACGGTTACGCTGGAATTCGATCTTGGTGTTCAGGTCGAGCGCATCGCTCGTGCCGTAGTGGTCGACCTGCACCGAGTGATCGATAACGAGCTCAGCCGGCGAAAGCGGGTTAATGGAATCGGCGTCGCCGCCCAGTTTTACGACCGCATCACGCATTGCCGCCAGGTCAACGACCGCGGGCACGCCCGTGAAGTCCTGCAGTATGACCCGGCTCGGGGTAAAGGAGATTTCCTGGCTCGGGTCGGCATTAGCGTCCCAGTTTGCCAATGCACTGATGTCGGCTGCCTGCACGTCGCCGCCGGCAGCATGCCGCAGCAGGTTTTCAAGCAATACTTTGAGCGAGAAGGGCAGCCGGCTGATATCGCCTTCCGTGACTGTGTCCAGCCTGTAAATCGTGTAATCGATCCCGTTAACGGAAAGGGTTGCTTTGGCATCAATCGGCTGCGCCATTTTTTACTCCGGGTTGTTGGCGTAACCCCTGGTGGCCCGGGGGGCTGAACGAGGCGCGGGATTATAGCTAAACTGGCGCAGGCGCGCAGACGGGCAAACCACTTAGACAGGCTATGCGAAAAGGACCTCGAGAACTTCGGGATGCTTCACACCGACATGGCAACCGATTTCAGTTTGCCGGTAACGCGTGCGAACGCCTTAGTCGATGGAGCCATCCGGCGGCTCAGTGACCAGCCAATTCAATTCCTTTCCAGCAACATGCCATGGCGCGTCCGGATAATCCTTGACACCCGCGGTCTTGTGCCGTCAGCGATGTGCAAGCTCATACAAATTCCGCGCTAGCGTCTAGGCAGAGTCTCAAGGGCCGCCTCAAGCTTATGCCTGGCATCGATGGCATCCTGGCTTGCGCCTTCCCGCTTAAGCTCCCGCTTGAGTTTAGGATCGTCCCTGACGTCGAATAGTTGTCCATTCTCGAATAGTTGCCAGCGCTCGTCCCTGGCCCATCGTTTGGCCTCGGATTCGGGCTTAACCAGTGGCCAGGGATGGTGGTGGAAGGTTACCCAGTCCCGGTGCGTATCACGCTTGCCCTTGAGGCGGTGCCAGAGGCTCCAGCCGTCGAACTTACGATTGCTTGGTAGCTCGACGCCCGCAAGCTCAAGCAGAGTTGCAAAGACGTCCACGGTGGAAACGAGATCCTGCAATCTGCGGCCTCCCTCCAGATAACCCGGAGCCCAAATCACGAATGGTACGTGACCGCCCGTCGCCCAAGGCATCGTCTTGCCGCCCTGAACTACTCGGCCGTTCCTTTGACTGTGAACACCCCTAGGACTGCCATTGTCGCCGATGAACAGAACCACGGTGTTACGGTCCAAATCGAGTTCGCGCAGAAAGCCAACCAAGCTGCCGACCTGGGAGTCCATGTACTTAACCATAGGTGCGAACATGCTCGCCCGGACGCGCCACGGCATATCGCTTGTTGTCTTACGCAGATCATCAGTTCCCGGCGGAGCTACGAAGGGCGAGTGCGGGAGTAGCATGGGCCAGAAGAACAAGAAAGGCTCGTTGCGACTTTCAGCGATCCAGTTCTTGGCATGCTCGAGGGCGATGTCCGGACCGTAGCGATCCGGTTCGAAGGTCTCGGTAACCCCGTCTATGGTCATCCTCGGTTTCCAATAGCGAGATCCGGAGGACTCTACTTGCCAAAGGGCATGGTGATCGAAGCCTGCCTGCCCCGGTAATGAACCCTTGGCCCGGATATTGTCTTCGAATTGTTGCGCACCGTAGAGCTGCCACTTGCCGACCACAAAGGTCCGGTATCCAGCATCCTGCAGCTCATTTGCAAAGGTTCGCTCACTCGGATCGAGCACGCTGAAGGACCTGTAGTTGCGTGCGTTGCTTCGACCGGTGAGAAGTTCAATTCGGGTTGGAGTGCAAAGGGGTTGAGTGTAGGCGTTCTCGAATAGCACCCCCTCCGAAGCAAGCTGGTCTATATGGGGAGTTTCGTAACTCTCACCCCCATAGGAACCGAAAGCCTCGACACCAATATCATCGGCAAGGATAACAATCAGGTTCGGGCGCTCCTCGGCTGCTTGGACGTCCCGTGGCCATGGAAAAATAAAGGCAGAGATGCAAAAGAGGAGAATTCCTGTGCAGTCAAGGCAGGATCTTGTCGGGCTCATGGAACTCACTTATGCCCCATCAGAACCCCAACAAACGTTGCGTCAGCCGAGGTCGGACTCGTGCGACGGAGGCACGAGCGCTAAGAGAGAGTTTGTGTTCAAGGTCAGCTTAGCATGGGATGTTCGGCTAATATAGTACTCGTCACAAGGCGCGGGAATATAACGAAACCTGCCCACGTGCGCAGACGGATATCAGCGCCCGGCGACGCTCGCCAAGACTACACCGGGATCGACAATACCGGTCGAGGATTCGATGGTGCCGCCGCCCAGGCAGACGTCGTCCGAATAAAAAACCGCGTATTGCCCGGGCGTGACTGCCCAGACAGGGTCTGCAAACCGGGCTTCGAGTTCTCTAGGGTTCTTCACCTCGACACGGCAACCGATTTCAGTCTGCCGGTAACGTGTGCGCACGCTGCAGTCGAAAGATCCGGCCGGCGGCTCCGCAGCCAGCCAGTTCAAATCCGTAACGGTCATGCCGGACGACCAGAGCAGGGGGTGTTCCTGCCCCTGCACGACGATCAGTACGTTTCGATCGAGATCCTTGCCGGCGACGTACCAGGGCGCGTCCGGATAATCTTTGACGCCACCGATGCCGAGCCCCTCGCGCTGCCCAAGGGTGTAATGCATCAGGCCGACGTGCTCGCCGATGACCTGACCCCCGGGCGTTTCCATGCTGCCCGGCTGAGCCGGCAGGTAGCTTTGTAGGAATTCCCGAAAAGGCCGCTCGCCGATAAAGCAGATTCCGGTGCTGTCGCGTTTGGCGTAATTGGCCAGCCCGTAGTCGTTCGCAAGCTTGCGAACCTCGGGCTTGGATAGCTCGCCCAAGGGGAACAGTACCCGCGGCAAAACTTCCGGCCGGATCGCATGCAAAAAGTAGGTCTGATCCTTGTTGCTGTCAGTACCCTTTAGCAAACGTGGCTTGTCTCCACTGTTATCCACGCGCGCGTAATGGCCTGTCGCGATACAGTCCGCGCCGAGACGGTCCGCATATTCAAGGAAATCGCCAAACTTGATGTAGCGGTTGCAGGCAACATCGGGGTTCGGGGTGCGGCCCCGCCGGTATTCCTCCAGGAAATCCGCAAATACCTTGTCGCGATACTCGCGGGCAAAGTTAACGTGGTGCAGGGGAATGCCGATATCGGCGCAGACCCGGCGTGCATCCTGGTAGTCTTCGGCCGCCGAGCAATAATCGTCATCCTCATCCCAGTTGGTCATGTGCAGGCCCTGCACACGGTAGCCCTGCTGCTGCAACAGAAGAGCAGCAACAGCGGAATCGACACCGCCGGATATCCCGACGATAACCGTCGTGTCAGGGGGAGAGGCCATAGCGGCTAATTGTAGCAGCGGGGTGTCTTCAGACGACGGCTGCTCGTGCGGCCAGTTCCTCGAGGTCGAGCTGCTGGAACATGTTCACCGGGAAGCGCGCACCGTCACGGTAATCCCGGATCGCGCGCAACACCATCGGGCTGCGCAAATCAGCCGACCGCAATTCGAGTTCATGCTGTGTTAACCAGAGCGTGCGGATGATGCCGGTATCGAGTGCGCGCTGACCATCATGATTGTGGCAGGTACCGCAGTAGACGATGCGCAGGAAGCGCTCGCCGGAATCAGGGTGCGTCCAGAGGTACACGCCGTTAATCGCCGCCGGTGAAAACTGCCAGGCCGTTTCCTCCAGCATCTCGCGGACCACGGCATCGATCAGGGACTCGCCCGGTTCGACGTGTCCGGCCGGCTGGTTGATAACCTCGCGCCCGCCGACGTTTTCCTCCACGACGAGGAAACGACCATATTTTTCGACGACCGCGGCGACGGTCAGGTGGATGGGATACATTTAAAAGTCCTTTTTCTTCTTCTTGTTTCCTTACCTTGTCAGATCTGGCCCCGGTGCTCCTCCACGTTGAACACTGATTCTTCCCAGGGCTTCTCGAATGCCTCGAGGTGCAAACGTGCGATGGCAGGCTCACCGCTGCCCAGTATGCCGTCATAGCGGCGGCCGTCAGTCCGGTAAAGGACGGCCGACTCGTCTGCAATAATAAACGCATCGTTGAACTTGCCGCGATAGTCGGTGTGCAAATTGCGGACATCCAGGTAGGTATTCAGCCGGCGCATCAGCGCGATAAAGCGGTTGCCGCTGCGCACGGCCCTGGACGGGTCGGTCACGAGTACCCGGAGGCGTGCATAGGGCTTCGCAAGCATGAGTCGTTTCAATACTTCGAGAAATTCTTCGTTGTCGTAAATGCCGGGTTCGAGATCGGGAGTCTGTATAGTGATTGAGCGCTCCGCTTGTGACGCCACCTCGATCACGACATCACGCACTTCTTCGAAAGTGGTAACGATTCGTCGTTCTGTATCGAGTTCCTGATCCTGCATGGGATTGATCCCTCTCGTGCTGGTGTCGCGGGGTAACCGGACGGTCACCAGCCGGAAAGCCCGTTTTCTAATAGTTTTTATCGGGGTAACAATTCTAGGAATTACGGGCATCCGCCCGTACAAACTACGTCACGGTTTGCAGCAAAGAATCGGGATTATGTCCTGTGTTAAAACGCAGGTTTCAGGCTTTCTGGCGCACCTTTTTCAGGTGCTTTTCGAGGTCTGCTGCCAGCCTCGTCGCGAGCCCGGTATAGCTCCGGGGGGTCAGTTCCAGCAAGGCATCGCGGGCGTCTGCGGGCAGGTCAAGACCCTTGATGAAAGCCTGCAGGCCCGCCTGGTCGACCGCCTCGCCCCGGGTCAGTTCCTTGAGCTGCTCGTAGGCATCGGCGGTGCCGTACCGGCGCATGATTGTCTGAACCGCTTCGGCGAGCACTTCCCAGCTGTAGTCCAGATCGGCACCGATGCGCCCAGGGTCGTGTTCGAGCCGGCTCAGCCCCTTCAGTATCGATTCGCAGGCGAGCAGGGTATGGCCGACGGCCACCCCGAGGTTCCGCTGCACCGTGGAATCGGTGAGGTCGCGCTGCCAGCGCGATACGGGAAGTTTGGCGGCGAAGTGCCCGAGCAGCGCGTTTGCGACCCCCAGGTTACCCTCGGCGTTCTCGAAATCGATGGGGTTTACTTTATGCGGCATCGTCGATGAGCCGACCTCGTCGGCTACCTTGCGCTGCCTGAAATAACCGATCGAAATATAGGCCCAGGTATCCCGGCAGTAATCGATGAGCACCGTGTTAATGCGGGCCAGGGCATCGCAATACTCCGCCATCCAGTCATGCGGTTCGATCTGGGTCGTGTAAGGGTTCCACTCTAGGCCCAGCGACTCGATAAACTCGCGCGAGACAGCGGGCCAGTCAACGTCAGGGTATGCCACTGCGTGTGCGTTGTAGTTACCGACCGCGCCGTTCATTTTTGCCAGCGCCGGCACCTTTGCAAACAGGCCGAGTTGCCGTTCCAGCCGCCAGACCACGTTTGCCAGTTCCTTGCCGAGTGTGGTCGGGCTGGCCGTCTGGCCGTGGGTCCGGGACAGCATCGACACCTCGGCCGTCAAGCACGCCAGTTCACCCAGGCGGCCCGAGATTTTCTGCAGGGCGGGCAACAGAACTTCGTCGCGGCCGCGCCGGAGCATCAGCGCGTAAGCAACATTGTTGATGTCCTCGGAGGTACAGGCGAAATGGAGGAAAGGCTTTATCGCAGCGAGCTCGGCATCGTCGCCAAAGCTTTCCGCCAGGTAATACTCAACCGCCTTCACGTCGTGGTTGGTAGTCTTTTCGATCGCCTTAACCCGTTCGGCGGCATTCCGGTCGAATTCGTCGACCAGCTTGTCGAGAAAGCTGCTGACTACCGGGGAGAGCGGACCGATACCTTCGATCTTCTTGTTGTCGGCGAGGTGCTGGATCCAGCGAACTTCGACCTGCGTCCGCAGGTGAATCAGTCCCTGCTCGCTGAAAAGATGGCGGAGCGGGTCGCCCTTCGCGGCGTAACGGCCGTCCAGAGGTGAAATCGCTGTCAGTTCTGCCATTGTTATGCCGGTATCTGTAAAAAAACCTATACTTGCGGGCTCGCATCATACACCAATGCCCCTGTCGTCTTTGGATTTGAACGCTCGGGCTGCATGGCTGGACTTCAGGGATTGAAAATACAACGCTAAGCAGAGGGCGTAACAGGGGATAATCCGGAATGAGCAGTAAAGGCTACCGAACCGAGCGTGACAGCATGGGTGAATTACACGTACCCGAAGATGCGCTGTGGGGCGCACAGACCCAGCGTGCGGTAGATAATTTTCCTATCAGCGGACTGACGATGCCACGCCAGTTCATTCGCGCGCTCGGACTTATCAAGTGGGCAGCCGCCGGCGCCAACAGTGAACTGGGGCTGATACCGACCAAACAGACGAAGGCCATCCAGGTCGCCGCACTTGAAGTTGCGGAAGGGCAGCACGACGAGCATTTCCCGATTGACGTGTTCCAGACCGGTTCGGGCACGAGTTCGAATATGAACGCCAACGAGGTCATCGCGCACCTCGCCAGCGAGAAACTCGGCAGCGAAATACACCCGAATGACGACGTCAACATGGGTCAAAGCAGCAACGATGTGATCCCGACCGCGGTGCACCTGAGCGCTGCTTTAAGCGTGCACGAAATCCTGCTGCCCGGACTGCGCCACCTGCAGGAAACCATCGAGGCAAAAGCGGTTGAAACAGACTCGGTTATTAAAACCGGACGCACGCACCTGATGGATGCAATGCCGGTACGCATGGGCCAGGAGCTCGGTGGCTGGGCGAGCCAGATTACCCACGGTATCGAGCGCATCGAAGGCTGCTTACCAAGGCTCACACAACTTGCCCAGGGCGGCACGGCCGTCGGTACCGGGATCAATGCGCATCCCAAGTTTGGCGGCAAGGTTGCCGTACTGCTCGGCGAACAAACCGGGATACCGTTCCGGCCGGCCAATAATTTCTTCGAAGCGCTTGCCAGCGTTGACGGCGCGGTCGAACTGTCGGCACAGATGAAAACGGTTGCGGTGTCGGTCACGAAAATTGCCAACGACCTGCGCTGGATGAACAGCGGGCCACTCGCGGGGCTGGCAGAAATCGCGCTACCATCGTTGCAGCCGGGCAGCAGCATCATGCCGGGCAAGGTAAACCCGGTCATTCCCGAAGCGCTCGCGATGATCAGCGTACAGGTCATTGGTAACGACGCCGCAATCACGGCCGCCGGCCAGTCCGGCAATTTTCAGCTCAACGTCATGTTGCCGGTTGTGGCCTACAACCTGTTGCAGAGTGCAGAAATTCTGGGCAACGGTGCCGCGCTGCTCGCGGACAAGGCTATCGCCGGGTTCACCGTGAACGAGGACAAGCTGAACGAGGCACTGGACCGGAATCCGATTCTGGTCACCGCGCTGAACAGCATCATCGGATATGAAAAGGGCGCGGCAATTGCCAAGCAGGCCTACCAGGAAGGGCGGCCGATCCGGGACGTAGCGAAAGAGCAGACCGACCTGACCGACAAGGAACTGGACCGACTCCTCGACGCAGCGGAACTCACCAAGGGCGGCATAAAGTCCTGAGGCAAACGCAGTGCGTGAGCACATCATCCGCCGCCTGAGCGGCTCCGGCCTGCCGCAGGACCCGGCCGCAGAAGCCCGGGACGGTATTTCACAGGCAACCCTCGATGCGTGGTTTAGCATGCCGCTGCGGCCGGCGGCCGTGCTGATCCCGTTGCTGGAGCAAAACAGTTCCATCTCGATGATGCTGACCGAAAGAACGCATGACCTGCCCGAGCATCCCGGCCAGATCGCCTTTCCGGGCGGGCGCTCGGAACCGGGCGACGCGGACTTGCTTGCGACGGCGCTACGCGAAGCATACGAAGAAGTTGGGCTGCCGCCGACGGCTGTCGAGCCGGCGGGCTACCTGAAAACCCAGGCGGTTATTACGGGTTACGCGGTGGTTCCCGTGATCGGCTTCGTGACCGAGGCCTTCGATGTCCGGCCGGATCCCCGGGAGGTTGCCAGCATTTTCGAGGTGCCGCTTGATTTTCTGCTGGACGAGGCCAACTGCGTGCGCGAGGACCGGGAAATTGACGGCATAACGCTCGCGACATGGGAGTACCAGTGGCAGGAGCACCGTATCTGGGGTGCAACGGCCAAGATTATTCAGGAATTTATAAAACAAATTAAATAACAAAGACTAATGACTGATATTAATAAATTACTTGAAGTAATGGCGCAGCTGCGTGATCCGGATACCGGCTGCCCGTGGGATATAGACCAGGATTTTCGGAGTATCGCACCGTACACCATTGAAGAGGCCTACGAAGTAGCGGATGCGATTGAGCGGGGCGACCTCGAAGGCCTGCGAGAGGAGCTCGGTGACCTGCTGCTGCAGGTCGTCTTCCATGCCCAGATGGCCGGCGAACAGGGATTGTTCAACTTCGGCGAAGTGGCGCGCGGCATCGCCGACAAACTGGTGCGCCGGCACCCGCATGTATTTGCCGGGAAACCGGCCGGGAATGCGGACGAACAGCACCAGGCATGGGAAGCACACAAGACTGCTGAACGGCTGGCGGCGGGCAAGGAGGGCGGAAGCGTGCTGGACGGACTGACGACATCACTCCCTGCGCTGACGCTGGCGGCCAAGACAGGCAAAAAAGCAGCTTCGGTCGGCTTTGACTGGACCGGTGCCGATGCCGTGATCGGTAAACTGCACGAGGAACTGGCTGAACTGGAACGCGCCCGGCAGGAGGGAGACGATGCAGAGATCGCGGAGGAATTCGGCGACCTGTTGCTGGCGATGACCAGCCTGGCCAGGCACATGGGCGTCAACCCGGAGCAGGCACTTCGCGACGCCAATAACAAGTTTGATGCGCGCTTCAGAAAGCTCGAGCAATCACTGCAGACCGACCAGGTCGACTGGGCCGATGCAACGCCTGGGGAACTTGAGAAACGCTGGCAACAAATAAAAATGCAGGAGGGGCAGTAGGAGCGGCTTTAGCCGATCTGCACGGGGGTCGCTGCACCTAGGTTGCTCGCCGGCGTCATGGCTGCGACATGGCTTGCGTACAGGATGTAAGTACCCGCACTCGCGGCCCGCGATCCGCCGGGCGATACGAAGGTTACGACGGGTACTTCGGAGGCGAGTATCGCCTTGATGATGTCCCGCATGGCCGAATCAAGGCCGCCCGGGGTATCCATCTCGAGTATCAGCAACTCGTAGCCCTCGTCCTCGGCCTTGCGAATGCCGTCAAGGATGAAATCTGCCGATGCCGGGCCAATGGCTGAGTCGATCTGCAGGATGAGGGCGGTATCCGCAGCCGCGTGTGCAGCGCAGGCCACCATAAATGTAGCGAGAAGCATCAGCTGCTTTACTGCAACACTAACGATCTGCATCGCTTAGCCCTCAGATCCAAGTATTCATAATAGCAGGGCGGCGCAGCGGCTTGCGAACCGCCATCGGTGCGGCATGCTAAGGTATGCGACGCCGTAACACGAATAACAACGGACGGATTCAATGCAAGGCTTTAAGTATTCCTGCGCACTGATCGCGGTGCTTGTTTGCAGTGCCGCAGTGCACGCGCAGTCGGCCGCAGATGTAGAAGTCAAAGTCATCCCGCTAAGCGACAACATCCACGTTGTGATGGGCATGGGCGGCAATATCGGCGTAACCACAGGAAAAGACGGCACATTTATTATCGATGACGATATGCCGCCGCTGGCAGAGAAAATTGAAGCCGCGATCGCGACCATCAGTGACGACCCCGTCAAGATGATCTTTAATACCCACTGGCATTTCGACCATACCGGTGGCAACAAGCACTTTGGTGAGAAGGGTGCGCAGATCATCGCGCACGACAACGTGCGCGAGCGCATGAGCACAAAGCAGTCTTCAGCGCTCTTTAATAACGAGACGCCGGCGTCGTCGAATGTGGCGCTGCCGGTCGTTACCTTCGACAACACCCTGACCCTGCACCTGAACAGAAATACGATTAAGGCCATTCACCTGCCGCCGGCGCACACTGACGGGGACTCTATCCTGATCTTCGAGGAGGCCAATATCGCCCATCTCGGCGACCTGTTTTTTAACGGTATGTACCCGGTCGTCGACATCAGCGCAGGCGGTTCGGTGCAGGGCATGATCGATGCGATTGACGCCATGTTGCCGATGCTGAACGCCGATATGCAGCTCATCCCCGGTCACGGCCCCGTTAGCGACATCGAGGGCCTCAAAGAATTCAGGCTGATGCTGGCAACGGTACACAGCCGGGTGAATACACTGGTCGAGGAGGGCAAGACAGTCGAGGAAGTGCTGAAACTGCGGCCCAGCTACAACTATGACCAGAAATGGGCCTGGGATTTCATGCCGCCAGACCGCTTTGTGAAGATCGTTTACGACAGTGCGGCAGCCTCCGCGGCCGCCGGCAACTAAGCCTGCAGCAAAATCGATCTATTTCCTTAAATCTGCCAGCCACTTATGGCATATTCCACAACCATGACTGAGGATAAAGACAGCTGGCGCCCCGACAGCTGGCAGGCCTGTAACGCCAGCCAGCAACCGGTGTACTCCGACCATGCGCAGGTCGGGGACGTCGTCGAGCGCCTCGGGAAGCTGCCACCACTGGTCACAAGCTGGGAAGTGGAAGCCCTGCGGGACCATATCGCTGCCGCACAAGCGGGCGAAGCCTTTGTGCTCCAGGGTGGTGACTGCGCCGAGACTTTCGCAGACTGCCGTTCCGAGATCATCGCCCAGAAGCTCAAGATCCTGCTGCAGATGAGCCTCGTACTGTTGTATGGCCTGCAGAAACCGATCATACGTATCGGTCGCATGGGCGGGCAGTACGCCAAACCCCGCTCCGCCGACATGGAAACACGCGACGGAATGTCTTTGCCCAGCTTCAGGGGCGACCTGGTTAACCGGGGTGATTTCACCCCGGAAGACCGCGTGCCCGATCCGGAACTGATGCTGCGTGGTTATGAACGTGCCGCCCTGACGCTAAATTTTATTCGCTCCCTGATCGACGGCGGTTTCGCCGACCTGCATCATCCCGAAAACTGGGACCTCGACTGGGTGCAGCACTCGCCGCTGGCCGATGAATACCATGAAATAACCGGCGCCATTTCGAAGTCGCTGGATTTTTTCGAATCGATTTCCGGCAACCAGGTTCACGCGACCCGGCGGATTGAGTTCTACACCTCGCACGAGGGCCTGCAGTTGCCGTATGAGCAGGCACAAACGCGGTTCCTGAAGCACCGGGGCAAGTGGTACAACCTGTGCACCCATTTCCCATGGATCGGGATGCGCACGGCCGCCGTTGATGACGCCCATGTCGAATACTTCCGCGGCATCGTCAACCCAATGGGTATCAAGCTGGGTCCGGGCATGACGGCCGACTGGCTGCTTGGGCTGATCGAGAAACTTAATCCCGACAACGTGCCCGGGCGCCTGACGCTGATCCATCGCTTCGGGGCGGAAGCTGTCGAGGACGGGCTGCCCAGGCTGATCGAAACGGTTGCTGCAACGGATGCGCGCGTGCTGTGGATGTGCGATCCCATGCATGGCAACACGGAAAGCTCATCAACAGGCCTTAAAACCCGTCGCTTCGAGAACATCCTCGCTGAACTCGAAGCATCGTTCAGGATTCACCGCGACATGGGTACCTGGCTGGGTGGCGTGCACTTCGAGCTGACGGGCGAAAACGTCACCGAATGCACCGGCGGCGCGAGGGGTCTTAAGGACACCGACCTGGAACGCGCTTACCACACGCAGGTCGATCCACGCCTGAACTATGAGCAGGCGATGGAAATGGCAATGTTGTTGGCAGGCCTGCGGCGCTAGGATCCGCCGGAGAAGCCGGCGAACTGGCTCTACGAATCGCTCATCTCTCTCAAACACTGGAAACTCGTTCGCCGAGCGATTCTCCGCGCTCGCCGGCGCGGCGGATAAATCCGGCCGCTGTCCCTTTTAGCGGAAAGTAGACGAAGTAGCGGCTGTTAATGCCGAGGGCTGCAGGAGCGGCTTTAGTGGCGGCTGCAATTGCTAAAGCCGCTCCTACAGACACTCCTATGCAGACGCTCCTACAGGCGGCGCCGAGCGGTTAAGCTAAAGCCCATGAGCGCGTTCAGTCTCAACTGCACCCGCTGTGAGCGGCTGGCCGGTTTTCTTGCCGAGGTGCGGCAGAAATATCCGGATTACCACGCACAGCCGGTACCGTCCTTCGGCGACCCGCGGGCACGCTTGCTCGTCGTAGGCCTCGCGCCCGGCATGCACGGGGCGAACGCAACCGGCCGCCCGTTCACCGGCGATCATGCCGGGATTCTTTTGTATTCGACGCTGCATGCGAACGGCTTCGCCAACCAGGCCGAGGCCTTGGCGCCGGACGATGGCCTGGAACTGATTGATTGCCGGATTACCAACGCGGTGCGCTGCCTGCCGCCACAAAACAAACCCACTGGTGCGGAAGTTACAACCTGCAACGATTACCTGGCCGAAGAACTCGCGACGATTCCGGCCGGGGGTATCGTGCTCGCGCTCGGTGGCGTCGCCCACCGGGCTGTACTGAAGGCTTTTGGGTTGCGACAAGCCGATTATGCGTTTGGGCACGGCAACAACTTCACGCTTGCCAATGGCCTGCGTTTACTCAGCTCGTATCACTGCAGTCGTTACAACACGCAAACACGACGCCTGACGCCGGCCATGTTCAGCGCTGTATTCGCAACTGCCCGGCAACACCTCGATGCCGCCGCAGCCTGACATGAACGACAAGGCCAGGGCTTTCGACCAGGAAAGCTTTCTGAACTCGCTCACCCACAAGCCCGGCGTGTACCGCATGGTCGACGGGGAGGGTGCAGTCATCTACGTCGGCAAGGCACGCGACCTGAAAAAGCGCGTGTCGAGTTACTTCGGCAGCAAGGCGCACCATCCGAAGACCATGGCCCTGATGGCGCAGACGCGCGATGTGCAGATCACCGTCACCGGTTCCGAGAAAGAGGCATTGCTACTGGAACTGAACCTGATCAAGGAACACCAGCCGTATTTCAATGTGCTGCTACGTGACGGCAAGGGCTATCCCTACATACACGTAAGTACCGACAAGGAATTCCCGGCCTTCGAGTTTCACCGCGGTGCCCGCAACACGGGGGGGCGCTTCCTCGGCCCGTACCCGAACGCAGCGGCGGTCCGGCAGATACTGACGCATGTTCAGAAACTTTTCCGCGTGCGGCCCTGTGATGAGACGTTCTTTGCGAACCGCGCGCGCCCGTGCCTGCAACACCAGATAAAAAGGTGCACGGCCCCCTGCGTCGGCCTGATCGATACAGAAGACTATGTACGTAACGTTAAGCATGCCGTCCTGTTCCTGGAAGGGCGGGACGCGAGTGTGGTCGACGAGCTCGCCGACCGCATGGACAGGGCCTCGGAATCAAAACAATATGAACTGGCCGCCCAGCTGCGCGACCAGATAGCCGCAATTAAGAGCCTGCAGGCCAAACAGTCCATCACGGACGAGAAGCACATTGATACAGATGCGCTGGCGGTGTTTGGCGAGGGAGGTTCGTGGGCGGTAGTGGCCGTGATGATCCGCGGCGGTCGTGTGCTCGGCAGCCGCAGTTTTTTTCCGCACAGCAATGCCGAGCACGGCGCCGACGAGGTCATGCGTGCATTTATCAGCCAGCACTATTTCAGTGGCCCGGTGCCGCGGGAGATTCTTGTTAATGCATTGCCGGATGACGCGGCGGTACTTGAAGAAACACTGGGCGCCCGCAACTCATCAAAAGTCTCAATCCGGGTCAATGTACGCGGCAGCCGGCGTGGCTGGGTGGAAATGGCCGAAGCGAACGCACGCGAAGCCCTGCTGATGAAACTCGCAGGCAGGGCCACCGTCGACAGGCAGTTGCAGGAACTGGCCGATGCCCTGGAACTGGGCGCGGCACCCGCGCGCATTGAATGCTTCGACATCAGCCATACCGCGGGCGACCAGACAGTTGCCTCCTGCGTGGTGTTCGGCAGTGAAGGGCCCGTGAAGGCGGACTACCGGCGTTTCAATATCAAGGACGTTGAAGCAGGCGACGACTACGGCGCGATCGCCCAGGCGATCCGGCGTCGCTACACGCGCGTCAAGAACGGCGAAGCGCCCGTGCCCGACCTGATCCTGGTGGATGGGGGCAAGGGGCAGTTAAGCGCGGCCGCCAGGGAACTGGATGAACTGGAATTCGACGGGCCGGTGCTGGCCGCGGTCGCCAAGGGGCCGGAACGGAGGCCCGGCAAAGAGACTATTCACGTGCACGGAGCAAGGCGGGAACTGCAGTTGCCCAGTGATTCACCGGCGCTGCATGTCATCCAGCAGATCCGCGACGAGGCGCATCGCTTTGCGATTACGGCGCATCGTCAACGACGCGGTAAATCGCGACAGCAATCGCCCCTGGAAGGTATTCCCGGGATCGGGCCGAAAAAGCGCCGTGAACTGCTGCGGTTTTTCGGCGGGCTACAGGGTGTCAGGCGGGCAGGGGTAAGCGACCTTAAAAAAGTACCGGGCATCAGTCCCGGGCTTGCAGAGAAAATCTACGACCGCTTTCATGACGGTTCATAAACCGTATCGCCCAAATTTCATCCGCGGGTGATACCGCGTTAAGATAGCGTCCATTAAATAGGCTTCAGACAGGTTATTGTGGCAGCAAGATTCAACATTGCGCTGATGCTGACGTGGATCAGGATTGCTGCGATCCCGATGGTGGTGCTTGTGTTCATGCTACCGGGCACATGGTCGAAGCCAATCGCGGCGGTCATTTTCACGCTGGCCGGACTAACCGACTGGCTCGATGGTTACCTCGCACGCAAGCTGAACATGACATCACGCTTCGGTGCCTTCCTCGATCCGGTCGCGGACAAACTCATGGTGGCGACTGCGCTGGTGCTAATCCTGTGGGCGGCGCCACAACATGAACTGGCGTTGGTACCCAGGCATGAGAATGTCCTCGCGGTCTGCGCCGCAATAATCATTGGCCGTGAAATCGTTATCTCGGCGTTGCGTGAATGGATGGCTGAACTGGGTGAACGCCACCAGGTCGCGGTAACGGGAATCGCGAAAATCAAAACCATCCTGCAACTGGTTGGCGTAGGCGCCATGCTTTACACCTACCCGATATTCGGTTTTATCCCGGCCTACGGGATCGGCTTCGGGCTGGTCGTGGTGGCCGCGGGCCTGACCATGTGGTCAATGTACACCTATCTCCGGGCAGCCTGGCCACACCTCACGGCCACCGGCGACCCTTCTTGACACGGCCCGGACCGGCCTTAAGATAGGCCTCCCGAAGCGGGCATAGCTCAGTTGGTAGAGCGCAACCTTGCCAAGGTTGAGGTCGCCAGTTCGAACCTGGTTGCCCGCTCCATACTTCAAAGCAAAGGCCCGGCATGCGAATGCCGGGCCTTTCTTGTGCTAAAGTGCCGCCCGATCTCACCAAGGCTAGGTGGCAGAGTGGTTATGCAGCGGACTGCAACTCCGTGTACGCCGGTTCGATTCCGACCCTAGCCTCCAAACACTCGCCGGCCCGCACAAAGCGGGCCGACCGTGTTTAGTGCCAGGGGGAATCACCGCCGAGGAAAAGGGTGCTATTTTCAGGCCTACTCTCGCTCGCAGCGCACTGTTGCGTTTCCGTTTTCTAACCTATCGCTGCACGCTGCGGGTTCGATTCCGACCCTAGCCTCCATTTCCTCGTTCGCCGACGTTCGGCAAGATCGGTAAGTAACAGTAAAACGTGGGGAACGATCACTTTCAACTGTCTCCCTGTAGCATTCGGTCAAGAAGTTTTTTGTCGCCATCACTCATTAGTTCTCGGGATTCCTCCATTTCATCTAGCCCGGCTAATTGCTGTACGACATCTGCTTTCAGGCAATACAACCTGTTAAGTAGCGCCTTTTCGTCAGCGGTCAGTTCTTGTAACTCCTGCAGCCGTCTGCAAAGGCTTTTCCTCTCGTCATCAGTCTTTCGAACTTGATTTTCTATTTTTGACTCGCGGATGGACAAACGTCCAAGCTTTTCCTGTGTCAACTTCTCAAGATTCTGAATCTCCTTTAAATCCGATTGGACGCGCGAAATGCGCCTATCCATATCGCGGTAAGTTTCTTCAAAGTCTTTCCGCAATGCGGCTATCACCTTTTGCTCGGTAGAGTCACTCATTTCATGATTCTAATCGCCATGTATAGGGAAAGCCGCTAGTCCAGTGTCGCGAGAGCGCTAAGCTGCCGCTATTTGATCCCCAGACCCCATCGTTCCTCCCAGCCTAAGAAAACGCTCGAAATAGCCTATTTTAGGCCATATGTAGGGGTAACTCCCTAATCCTGATGACCCTCTGGGCGGACGTGACAAGCCAGCTGCCGGTTAACCTGATTCTGACCTCGGCCACGGCCGGCAATGTTTTCTCGGTCAGCGGTTTCTACGTCTTCCTGTCCGACAGAAACTACGCGGATTTCAACCTGGTTTATCGGCCTTACGACACGACCCACGCAGAAGTTTACGAACTTTCGTTTCGGGCAGGGCTCGATTTGCTGTTTCCCTGAAAGAGCTATCCGGGAAAATCCGGGTGGCCACAACATATATGGCGATACCGCCATTTGCAGACCTAATCAACAAAAGACGATAATTGCGGCCCATCCCGGGCCCGGGTGGCGGAATTGGTAGACGCTGCGGACTTAAAATCCGTTGACCGAGAGGTCGTGCGAGTTCAAGTCTCGCCCCGGGCACCACATTTATCAATTAGTTATAGGCCTTTTTTGCCTAGTTCCTGAGTAATTCCCCCTCTATAGGCTGCACTGGCGCTGCACTTTCTCGCATATCTTCACTATAGTAGGGCTGGGATTGCTGGGGTGGATGCGTAGGAAGATGCGTATTGCGGTCAGTGTAAAAATCATGAGTATTTACTCTG
>PBYE01000049.1 GCA_002729495.1 Chromatiales bacterium | reverse complement strand
GGAAGCTGACGCAGAGTGGTGTTTCCCGTTTAGTTGCCAGGAAGCGGCCACATCATCCCTTTCGGGTAACCACCTTGCTCGGGAAGCAGGTTGGCGGAGCGTCAGCTCACTCTTGATGTTGGGATCAATTATAGTCAATAAGTGGCAATAAGGCGAGACCCCATAATATCTCTAGTAATTACAGCTTAGTTACCCAAAGCTTCCTGCCGCCTATTAGTTTCGTCACGTGCCTCACTAATAGTCGGGAATGCCCCAGACAAAAGCGTATCAATTATTACAGGGCTTCGTTCCGGCACTTATTGCCCGGGAAATACTCGTAAGGAAAGAAGTCATAGCCTCGTCGAAATGGCGTAACTTTTTTATTATTTGTTTTTGCCTTGCCCTTAGTGCTTGTTACGAACTTATAGAGTGGGCAGTAGCGATAGTTTCCGATACTGCAGCCGAGGCATTTCTGGGAACCCAGGGTTATATTTGGGATACTCAATCAGACATGGCATTTGCATTAGTCGGAGCAATAATGGCTTTGGTCCTATGCGGGCATATCCATGATCGCCAGATGCGAAATATAACCGGTCAAAGCAACAGACCGGCTTCGCCGACTGCTGATTGAGGCATTAATCCATCCGACGCAGCGTAATATCCAGTGTTGCTACATCCGCCCCGTGTGTGCTGCCATTCAGCGGGAATACAACCGGCTCTGAACTCCCCCAGATATAGTCGCCCGATTGTGGCATCGGCTGCGATCTCTTGCGCATTTGTAAATGTGCCCACAAACGAAACTCGCCGTTTATGAACGCTTCGCGATAGTAGGTGCAGGCAGGCACCTTGATCGTAAGCGGCTTACCCTTATCAATATTTGGCCTTAAAACCTGGTTGTAATCCGTGCCGCCGTCCGGCGGACGCATGGGTGGCATCTGCCAGTCTTTTTCCTGGTACCAGAACACCATAAGTTGATGCGGCTGCATATCGAGCTTTTCCGGTACATGCAATGTAACCTGCACGGCATCGCTGGCAGCACAAACATCTGCATCGCAGATCGCAGTGATTTCCGGATTCGAAACATAAGTATCGACGTCTACACAACTATCGTTCGCGATGCATTCGGGCGCCCGGCCGTCGTTGTCGCGCACACAACGCACATCCGCGTAACTGCAGTTATGATTAAAACCCACGCCCCCCGTATCGAACGAAACATAGGCTGTCCAGTGTTCCGGGTCGTTAATGGCCTGATCATTCGCCCAGGTTTCTAGCATCTTGCCTTTCACGGCGGCTATGTCGGGCTTATCGCAGCGGCCTGCCAGTTTGGACTTCCAGTAACACCCGCCGGCCGCCGGGCCCGCAAATCGCTCGCTGCCGTGACAGGCCGGATTGAAGCCGTCGCCGGTACGCGAACCAACCGATACGCCACAATCGCCGTCTGCCTGCGTGGACTCATTGCCGGCAACGAGCGTGCGCAGTTCGACTATCGTGGGCACCCGCCAGTCATCAAAACCTTCGAGCACCAGTGAATCGCAATAGGGTCGCGCCTCGGCCGCGATCAGCCCGGCATCATCAGGATCAAAACCTTTACGCTGCGGATTCTGCCAGCACAAATCCGTATCAGCATCACACCAGAACTCCGCAGTTTCGCGATCAGTCACTTGAGCGCCGGCGCACAAAGACGCGCACAACAAGGCAGGAAAGATCAACCTGGTTTTTTGGTCTGACAACATTTCAGTTTTTTATACAGCGGATCAAAGCTTGCGCTTCCGGGTTGCACTTGTCGCCATTTAAATACGCCGGTTAAGTTACCCGGATTGTCGAGCTGTACACCGGCGAAGTCAAAACTCTTCGCCTGCCTGTGCGGTTCTTTTCGCGAGCAACCGGCCGATCAGGGCAAATGCATTGGCGACGTTGTGGCGGACAGGACGACTTTTTAAATTTGTCGGTGAATTCAGCGGAACACCCGCAAAGTACCGGTTTTTTGACCATTGGCTGGCCACCCGGGGATGCACGCCTGCAGTCCGGTCCGCGACAGTCGGGCGCTCATGTATATTGGAGAACACGCCTGATCAGGGATGGGCGGGCAGTTCTAAGAAAAACAAGCGCAGGGTGCTCGCAGGGATGCACTTTAAATCACTTTGCGACAGGCATGTTCCCGGGGGGGGATGGCTATGTTGAATTGCAAAGGTTGGTCAGGGCTAACGATTGCATGGTTGGTTGCTTTGCCGAGCGGCGGGCTGGTGAGTGCGACAGGCTGGTCCGCGACAGAAGAAATCGTGGTGACAACTCGCCGTCGCGAGGAAAGCCTGCAGGAAGTGCCGATAGCCATCAAGGCGCTCGGCGCCGAGCAGATCGAGCGCCAGGGCATTCACAACATGTTCGATATCGCCCGGCTCGACCCAAGCCTGCAGATGGATGAGGTGTTCTCGGCATCGGATACCAAGATAACCATACGTGGCCTTAGCAATACACGCGGCCGGCCGAATGTCGCGATACTGGTGGACGGTATTGATGTTACGACCGAGAACCTGGGCCTGCCGGGTTCGGGAATGCTTGCCAACTCACGGCTGCTCAATGACATCGAGCGTGTCGAGACTGTCAAGGGGCCGCAAAGCGCACTGTTTGGCCGATCCGCTTTTGGGGGGGCGATCAGTTACACCACCAAGGACCCGGCGGATGAGTTCGAAGCAACGATCGGGGTCGACGTGGCAGAGTACGACCAGCAGCAGATCAACCTAACGTTGAGCGGCCCGCTGGGAGACGAGTGGGGCTACCGCGTGAACGGGGTATGGTGGACCGCGGACGGGTTTTACCAAAACAGCATTTCGGGCGACGACGTGGGCGGCGGCGATGGCGCAGGGATATCCGGCACGCTGAAATGGGAGCCTACCGATACACTCGCTTTCAAGGCCCGGCTTTCGTACAGCGAGGACGAATACCGACCGCGCGCCCAGGTCAGGGTTCCGGCCAGGGAACTTATGTTGTATCCGCAGGAGGTGCTGGACGCGGGTATGGGCGAACCGGGCTTCTGGGTGTTCAGGCGACTTAGCACTGCGCCCGGCGGTCCGTGTCCACTGGTGCCGGCGGGCGAGCCCTGTAATCCTGACGATGCTACCGACGTCACCGGCTCCCGGGGTTTGACGCTCAGGAATCACGGTCGTTATTGCCGGAATAATCCGGCCCTGGATGACCGGGGACCTACCGGAATTGCCAGCCCGGGTTTCTGCGTGACCACCAACCTGGGTGATGCGACAGATCCGACGACGGGCAAAGAATACCTGGTCACCCACAGCGAAAACACATTTACCGGTAAGGATCACGAGGGTTACACGCAGGACCTGCTGCGCTTCAGCCTGCGGGGCGACTGGGATGTGGGTTACGGTACCTTCACGTCGCTGACGGGCTACACAGACGCCGACGACACGGACTCGTTTGATACAGACTACGAAGCGATCGGGCGGCCGGACCGGATGATCGCCAACTGGGCTATTGACAGACGCGGTAGCACCAAGCAGTTCAGCCAGGAATTACGGTTTGCATCCGACTATGAAGGGTCGACTAATTTTACGGCCGGGGTCTTGTACTGGAAAGAAAAACGCAAAATCACCGACGCCAATTTCATTATTTCCTGCCTGCCGGTTGCACGCGACCGGTCCGCGCCCGACCAGAACGGCGTTGTGCCCGATCTGCAACTCGACCCGGAAGTGGGGCCACTCGTGATGGTGCCCGGCGTTTGTGACGGAAATATCGGTGGCTTTTTTCCTCACGGTCCAAGTGTGGGCGGGGCTAATACCGATTTCCTGGTCTGGCAGCCAATAGCGCAGCAGATGGCTCGCCCCGGGGCAAACAGCGTACCGCCGGTAAATATGTATGCGAACACAGATCATTTATCGTGGTACGCGATGTTCGAGTGGCAGATCAACGACCGGTGGAACCTGACACTCGAGGACCGGTATATAAAAGAACGGTTCTATTTAAATAAGCCCAACCAGTCCTCCTGCGACAAGCTGGGGATTGCGGTCTCGCCGGGCAACACGGATAGCCGGCTGAATGCAGTGTCCTTCGCGCCGCTGCTCGATGAAAACCTGGCAACTCCGGCCGATTACGAGAACCTGTGTACCTGGGAAAACCAGGCGTGGGAGCAGAATTATACCTGGGATATGATCAGCGGCCGGACCCGTACCAACTTTCATACGCCCAAGGCGACGGTCCGGTGGACGCCGACTGACCAACAGATGTTCTATTTCAGTTACTCCGAGGCGCAAAAACCCGGCGGCATCAGCACCTTTATCAGCGGCGGAAGTGCGACGCCCATTGAAGACGAGTTTTTCGACCCGGAAAAGATGGATGTCTGGGAGATAGGCGGCAAGATGTCGGGCGATGCGGCCGGCTACCTGCAGTTCAATTTCGCAACATTTTTTCAGGATTACACAGACAAACAGGTTGGCACCCAGGTCATTAACAATGGCAGGCTTACCCCGCAGATCGAGAACGCGGCCGCGGCGGAAGTGTGGGGCGTGGAACTCGATATCGCGTGGCAGCCTGCGGTGATTGACGGCCTGACGCTGTCCGCAGGTTATACCTGGCTGGATCCGACCTACACAGATTTCATGGACGACACGACCTCGATCGTACGGGCAGCCGTGAATGGCGGTTGCGAAAAAATCGTTTACAAGGGTACGGCGGGGCCGGACCCTGATGACCTGGATGACCCGGCCAACGGCGGGCCGACTTGTCGGCTGGACCTGGGTGGCCATGACCTCGAGTACACGCCGCGTAACTCCTTTGTGGCGGGCATCTATGTAAACCGGCCGCTGTTTTCGACCGGTTTGAACTGGGTGCTCGATATCAACACTTCCTACCAGGACACGCGCTTCGAGAGCACCGATAACGACCTGTTTTTTGATGAATACTGGCTGACCAATTTTTCGCTCGGGGTGCAGGGCGACCGCTGGGATGTGCTCTTCTATATCGACAACGTAAAGGACGAGGACACGCTGAAGTCGGCGAGCGGTGCGCCGGATTTCGGCCGCCAGGTTACCGAGCTGGGATTCCTGGCCGGACTCGGGGTGAGTAACGTCACCGCTACGCTGCCCAACCCGCGTGTCATCGGATTGCGCGCAAATTATGCGTTTGGTGGCGACTGAAGGCTGTGACGTACCGTATTAACGGTGTGCAGAAGTATTAGTCGGGCTCGCGGTCATTCATGGATCGGTGACGATCACCCGGCATCATAACCAGCATAAGCATAGCGCGCTTTCGGCCGGGCGCCGTTGTGGATTCCCGGCAATCAAATGGATTGGTATCAATGCAGCAAAGCGGCGCTATAAAACTATTCTGCCCGGCAGTATCAGTGTTCACCGCGATAATAACGATGGTAATGATGGTGACGACAGGACTGATGTTTCCGGCCATCGCAGTGAGCAAGCAGGACAATGAGTTTGCGGGCCGGGTGATAAGCGCTTCCGGCACTTTGATTGTCGGCGGCGAGGCTGCTAATCCGGGGCATCCCGTGGTGGGAGCAACGGTCTATCTTGTGCCAACAACGGCAATGGATGTCACCACGAGGATGACAGCCAGCGCCATCTATGCCGAGCCATACCCCGCGGAGGCCTACGACGAACCGCTGGAGGATACTATTCGACTAAAAGGAATGGATTTTCCGCAATCCACGACAGACTCTGAAGGCAGGTTCAGCATTGCAAACGTGCCCGATGGCAGGTTCTTCATTCATGTAACACCTGCCGCCGCCGATGCGGAACACCTGCCCGGCGGGGATCAAAGCAGGGCAAGCTATTCAGCCGAGCAGTTGCGCGGCGAATCGATGACCATAAAAATTTCCAGCAGCCCTTCCCCGGCCGCGATAGCTGTTGGCAGCTCGACCTGTATTGCGTGCCATCAGGATAAAAAACACTGGCAGCGAACCGCCCACAAGATCGGCTGGACAGTACCGGGAGCTCCGGGGCCTATGCAGGACTTTTCGGGACACCCGGATTATTTCAAGGCACTCAAATCGTTCCCCGAGACAGGCAGTTACGAGGATGGAACGCATCTTGAACTCGGGGATTACGATTCACACAGGAAGGCTGACAAGTTCAGCTTAAGAGTATCCGGCGACGACCGGCTGCCAATCGAGACGACTTATGCCGATGTGTATTTGTGGAAGCAAAAGGCGGACGGCAAGTACTTCATCACGATGGTGAACGGTCTTAACCCCAACGACCCCAATAGCCCGGCTCACCTGGAGATAAAGCTCCTGTACGGCGGCGCGGTGCACGACCAGCGGTACATCGTCGCGGTGCCGCCGGGACTTGGAGACCAGCCGGGCTGGTATACCGTGCTTCGCTATAACATGACCGGGCGTGACAGCCAGCTGAACAGGGCGCGGCGAGTCTGGCACGACTACAAGTTCTACCTCTGGTGGGGCCCCGGCGGAGATAGCCAATATGGGACTTCCGACGATTTGATCAAGGCACCGCCGATCAACACCAATACGGTCCAGGCCATGTGCGCCGGCTGTCATTTGACGGGCTGGGAACGCTATAAAGACGAGGCCACCGGCCAGTTCCTCGTGCGCGCTGTGAATGATCCGAACGGCTCAATAAATATAGACGATGACCCGGAGATGGATGAGGTCAATATCGGCTGCGAAAGATGCCACGGGCCAGGGTCGGAGCATGTTGCCAACGCCGGACAATCCCGCTTTATCGTTAACCCCAGGAATCTTTCGGCAGAGCGCTCCAGCGCTGTCTGCGGCAGGTGTCACGACAGGCGGCAAGGGTATGGCGGAAAAATTGCCGGTTATACGCAGGCTCTCAGCAAGGAAGGTAACCTTGCGAGGCCCGGGCTAAGCCGCCACGAGCTAATTACAAAGTATACCGACCCGATCAAGAAGGGTCCGACCATGAAGGGATCAGGCAGGGACAACAACATCTGGCCTGACGATATCCACTCAAGCAAACCTCACCAGCAGTATTCAGATTTCCTAAAGTCAAAAATGTATCGGAATGACAGGTTGCTGGTCAGCTGTGCAGACTGCCATGACCTGCATGGTGGAACGCCCTACTCACGTTGGCTTATTCACGACCCCGATGACGCTACCTCCCCGCTGTGCCAGAGATGTCATGCTGTAGATCTGCTCCCGCACATGGAAATGAAACTGAACGCGAAGATTGAGGGCCATCTGACGCGCTGTATAGATTGTCATATGCCGGGGACAGCTAATACCGGCGGTATTGCGGGCAACTTTGGCAGAATGATAAAGACACCTCCCTACGCCGATGCGGCCGAAGAAGAGGCTAACGCCTATTGGGAAAGCCCCATAAACTCCCATGTGCTTGATGTCCCGCTGAAAACGAATGTTGGGGTAAAGGGGGTTGCGCCGGGCAAAGCGATGCCCATTCCTTACACGGGCTCCTGCGGAACGTGCCATATCGTGAGCGAGTTACCATCTAAATGACCAACAAGGGGGGTGTCCAAGTGAAGCGTTTAATCTACCCGTGTGTTGCCGTGTACGGCATCTTATTTTTTGCCAGTGTCGTCGGCATGGGCGTGCCGGATGACGCGAATGACATTGAGCCACTCACCGTCGGTCAGTCGGCACCACGATTCACAGCACACCACACCGATGGGCGCCCCTACGTGTTTGACCCTGGAACACTCGAAAAGCCGGTGGTGCTGATTACCTATCGGGGCGGATGGTGCCCCTATTGCAATATGCATTTGAAAGAGCTTCGCGACGCGGAGCCGCGCCTTTTGGAAATGGGCTTAGAGGTTATCTTCCTGAGCACTGACCGGCCGGAGATCCTGTACGCAAGCCTTTTTGACTGGGTCAGCGACATCAATTACACATTACTATCCGACTCGAAAATGGATGCGTCGAAGGCGCTTGGCATTGCGTTCCGCATGGAAGAATCCGAATATGAGCGCTTGAAGTCGCTCGGCATCGACATGGAAAAAACAACCGGGGAAACGCACCATATGCTACCGGGGCCGGCGGTGTTCATCATAGACACCGGGGGAGTGATCCGATTTGTTTACACCAATCCCGACTACAAGATCCGCCTCGAAGCCGGACGTATATTGGCGGCCGCCCAGGATATGATCGATTAAAACGCTGACCGAACTATAAATGGATTTGGGAAATAGGGTCTGTTCCTTGAACTCCAAACCCGGTACCTACGCAATTGTCCTTCATTGCCCGCGCGAATGCTCCGCGGCAATCGGGAGATTGGGCGAAGTCCCGCTGAAGATGGGCTATTACATTTATGTCGGGAGCGCCTTTGGTCCGGGCGGCGTGCGCGCCCGGGTAACGCGACACCAGAGAAGCGACAAAACTCAGCACTGGCATATCGATTACCTGCAGGCGCATATGACAGTGGTTGAAGCCTGGTATACGCATGATGCAGAACGGCAAGAGCATCGTTGGGCGTCAGCGATGAAAAGCATAAGTGTTGCACCCTGTGCAAAGGGTTTCGGTAGCAGCGATTGTGATTGCTACTCTCACCTGTTCCACGCTGCCGGTAGGCCAAAGGTATCCGAATTTTGCGTCGCGATAGAACGAGCGGTTGCAAATCATGATCGAATCGATGTGTGGACACCGGGCTGAGCCCGCCGCTTGCGCAGACATCATGCGCAGAGAGAGTTATGGATAACCCGTGCGGATAAATGCCCGCAGTCCTATTTTGGCGACCGTCTCTCTTTCGTAGTATCCGACAAATGCGTGCCTCCCCCGATGACATTTATCAACCCCTCAACTGAACGCTTTTCCGTAACGGGAAATACGTATCTCAAACCACGGCAACATCACTAGACTATCCATAGCAACATCACTAGAATACGCGCCGAAAATACTTTTTCCTACGAATCTTTCGTACGGTAATCTTCCGGCGAAAAAGGCTGAAATCTATGTTTAGCGGGCATTCCAGAAGGATGGCTGTATCCATCCTTGGGCCAACTCTGGCTATTCTCTTCATGGGCCAGTTTCAGAATAGTTGGGCACAGGGCACTGGTGAGCAACTTTTCCAGACGACGTGTTTCGCGTGCCATACGATCGGCAGCGGCAGGCTCGTCGGTCCCGACCTAGCGGGCGTACACGAAACGAGATCGCAGGAGTGGCTCGAGCAGTTCGTGAAGTCCTCGCAGACGCTGGTCAAGAACGGCGATCCCGACGCCGTCGCTCTCGTGGCGGAATACAACGGCATGGTGATGCCGAATACCGTGATGTCCGAGCAGCAGATCCGGGAAGTCCTTAATTACATCAGGACCAAGAGTGCGAGCCCGGCATCGGCCGGGGCCGGCGACGCGGGCGCAACGGCGGCGGCTCAGCCTGCTCCGGCCGCTGCTCCGACTGCCGCATCCGCAAGCACACCCGGGGACATCGAAAAGGGGCAGGCTTTGTTCCAGGGCGCCATTCGCTTCGAAAACGAAGGCGCGGCCTGCAACGCCTGCCACGATGTTCGTAACGACGCCGTCATCGGCGGGGGTATCCTGGCAGCCGAGCTGACCTCAGTGTTTTCGAGAATGGGTGGCGCAGGGGTCAAGGCAATCCTCGGCCAGGCGCCCTTCCCTGTCATGCAGGTGGCCTACGCAGATAAACCGCTGACCGATGAAGAAGTGGCAGCTCTTGTCGCGTTCCTCGAGTACGCCGATTCGGAAGAGTACAACCAGATGCCGAGAGATTACGGAACCGGTTTGTTCCTGAGCGGCGTCGGCGGGGCTGCAATTCTGTTCCTGTTCTTCGGAATCTTTTGGCGCGGACGAAAGACCGGATCCGTAAACCAGGCAATCTATGACCGGCAAGTGACGTCTGTTGTAGAAGACCAGCGTCTTTTGTAGAAGACCGTATTAATTAATGAGCGATTTTGCGAACCACAGGTAGCAGGTATGAGCTGGATTAAAGATATCATTTCACCGGAAACCCGTAATTGGGAAGAGTTTTACCGCAATCGCTTTCAGCATGATCGCGTCGTGAGGAGCACGCACGGCGTAAATTGCACGGGCGGCTGTTCGTGGCAGATCCACGTCAAGGACGGCATCGTCGTCTGGGAGACGCAGCAACTCGATTACCCGCTGCTTGAAGATTCCCTGCCCCCGTATGAGCCACGGGGCTGTCAACGCGGCATATCTTTTTCCTGGTACCTGTACAGCCCGCTGCGCATCAAGTATCCCTTGATAAGGAGTGCGCTGGTCGACGCCTACCGCGCCGAGAAGGAAAAGACCGGCGATCCCATGAAGGCATGGGAAGCACTGCAGGCCGACCCCGAGAAGCGCAAGAGTTACCAGAACGCGCGCGGCAAGGGCGGCTTCCGCCGTGCAAGCTGGGACGAGGTCATGGAAATCATGGCCGTAGCGAATATCTATACGACGAAGAAGTATGGCCCGGACCGGGTCATCGGCTTCTCGCCGATCCCGGCGATGTCGATGCTGAGTTACGCCGCCGGCTCGCGGTTCCTGCAATTGCTTGGTGGTGTCTGCCTGAGTTTCTACGACTGGTATTGCGATCTGCCGACGGCGTTCCCTGAAATCTGGGGCGAACAGACGGACGTCTGCGAAAGCGCCGACTGGTACAACGCCAAGATGATCGCCGACATGGGCGCGTGCCTGAACATGACGCGTACGCCCGACACTCACTTCTTCGCAGAATCCAGGCATAACGGCACGAAGGCCGTAGTCTTCTCGCCCGATTTCTCGCAGGTCTGTAAATATGCTGACCAGTGGGTCCCGCTGCATGCGGGCAGCGATGGCGCATTCTGGATGGCTGTCTCCCACGTCATCCTGACCGAGTTCCATCACAAGAATCCGACACCGTATTTCATCGACTACGTCAAGAAATATCCCGACAGCCCGATGCTGGTGAGGCTCGACAATTCGAGCGGCCAGTACCGGCCGGGCCGGTTACTCCGGGCGAACGAACTTGCCGAGTTCCAGAATGCTTCCAACGGTGACTGGAAATTCCTCAACATTGATTCCGGCAGTGGTCGTTTCGTAATTCCGAAAGGCGCGATGGGACACCGTTGGGACGAGACACCCGGCAACTGGAATATGAAATTCGAGAATGCCGCGGATGACAGTCCTTACGATCCCGTCCTGACATTCCTTAATGACAACGACGAAGTCGTACAGGCCGGGTTTGACGAATGGGGTCTCGACAACGTGGCCCTCCGGGGCGTGCCGGTCAAGCGTGTTCAGACCGCGTCCGGCGAGACGGCGATCGTGACGACGGTCTACGATCTCATCATGGCGCAGTACGGCGTTAACCGCGGACTCGAAGGCGATTACCCGGCTGACTACGACGACAAGGACGCCGCCTATACGCCGGCCTGGCAGGAAATTTTCACGGGCGTCGACTCGAAGACGGTACTGCAGTTCGCGCGTGAGTGGGCCAACACGGCCAACATCACGCAGGGCAAGTGCATGATCATCATCGGTGCCGGTATCAACCACTGGTACCACGCAAATCTCATGTATCGCGCCGGCGCGATGGCGCTGATGCTAAGCGGCTGCGTCGGCAAGAACGGCGGCGGCCTGAACCACTACGTCGGCCAGGAAAAACTTGCACCTATGGATTCCTGGAGCGGCCTCGCATTCGCGAAAGACTGGCAGAATGCCGCCCGGTTGCAGCAGGCACCGTTGTGGCATTACATCAACACGTGTCAGTACCGTTACGACGGCCAGTATTCCCGTTACAACACCGTGCCCGACAACGAGATGACCCGCATGCACACGGCGGACACAATCTACAAATCGGTACGCAACGGCTGGATGCCCTTCTATCCGCAGTTCAAGCAGAACACGCTGGAACTCAGCAAGACGGCGATACAGGAAGGTGCATCCGATGACGACGCGATCAAGAAGAACGTTGTCGAGAAGTTGAAATCGAAAGAGATCGAATACTCGGTCGGCGATCCGGAAGCCCCGGAAAACCACCCGCGAGTCTGGTACATCTGGAGAGGCAATGCCATCGTCGGCAGCATGAAGGGTCACGAGTATTGCCTGAAGCACTACCTCGGCACGCATCACAACTCGATAGCAGAGGATTCCGAGGAGCAGACCGAAGAAGTGGAGTGGACTGATGTAGCGCCCGTCGGCAAGATGGACCTCATCGTCGATCTGAACTTCCGCATGGATTCCTCGGCGCTGTATTCGGATATCGTTCTGCCGGCAGCATCCTGGTATGAGAAAGCGGATCTGAACAGTACAGACCTGCACTCCTTCATTCATCCGCTTTCCGAGGCCGTGGCCCCCGTCTGGGAGTCCAAGACAGACTGGAATATTTTCCGGGATCTTGCAAAAGCCACGAGCGAAGTCGCAAAGACGTATTTCGCCGAGCCGCAGAAAGACATCGTCGCAGCGCCTCTCGCGCACGACACAGCCGACGAGATCACGCAGCCGACAGTCAAGGACTGGTATACGGGCGAAGTCGAGCCGATCCCCGGCAAGACAATGCACAAGCTCGCCGTCGTAGATCGCGACTACACAATGATCTACGAGAAGTTCATCACGCTCGGCGACAACCTGAAAAATACCGGGCTCGGCGCCCACGGCAATCATTATGATTGCGAGGACGTCTATGAAGAGATGATCGATTCCAACCATTTCGAGGTCCGGGAGTTAGACGGCAAGACCTACCCGTCCATCGAGGAAGACATCGATGCCGCGAATGCGGTCCTGCATCTCTCGACGTTGACCAACGGTAAATTGACGGTCCGGGCCTATGAGAACATGGAGAAGAAAACCGGCCTCGAACTTGTCGACCTGGCCAGGGGCAGCGAGGACGTCAAGCTCCGTTATGCGGATCTGCAGGCACAGCCGCGGCGCTACAACACGTCGCCGTTATGGTCCGGCCTCATGAACGAAGGCAGGGCCTATGCACCATATACCTATAACTACGACAAACTCGTACCCTGGCGGACATTGACCGGCCGGCAGCATTTCTATCTCGATCACGACATGTATATCGCCTACGGTGAGCATCTGCCGACCTACAAGCCGTCACCGAAACCGGAACTCTACGGCGACCTCAAGGAAACACTCAAAGACGGTGACGCGCTGGTACTCAATTACCTGACACCGCACGGCAAATGGCACATCCATTCCACGTACATGGAGAACCTGCGCATGCTGACGCTGTCGCGGGGTTGCGAGCCGTGCTGGCTCAGTGAGGTCGATGCCAGGAAGCTCGGAATCAAGGACAACGACTGGGTCGAGGTCTACAACGACCACGGCGTGTACTGCACCCGGGCCGTTGTGAGCTCGAGAATCCCGCGTGGTGTCTGCATCGTCTATCACGTTCCGGAGCGCACGACGGGCATACCGAAGTCGCAGGAGCGGGGCAACCGGCGTGCCGGCGGGCATAACAGCTGCACGCGTGTGCACCTGAAGCCGAATTACCTGTCGGGCGGCTACGGCCAGTTCAGTTATCACTTTAACTACTGGGGACCTATCGCGCCCAACAGAGACACTCACGTGACCGTCAAGAAAATGACCAAGGTCGTTTGGTAAGTACAACCAGGACAAACTAGAGACAAACATGGACATACGATCACAAATCTCAATGGTCTTTCATTTAGACAAATGTATTGGCTGCCACACCTGTTCGGTCGCCTGCAAGAACATATGGACAGACCGCAAGGGTGCCGAGTACCAGTGGTGGAACAATGTCGAAACCAAGCCCGGAACTGGTTACCCGACCAAGTGGGAAGATCAGGATATCTACAAGGGTGGCTGGGAAAAGAAAGGCAACGACGCCAACGGTAGCGGCAATGGCCAAGCTACCGAGCACGTCATCAAGCTGAAAGGCGCAGGCAAGGCAAAGGGCCTTGGGAATATTTTCCACAACCCGAGCCTGCCGGTGATCGACGATTACTATGAGCCGTTCACCTACAAGTACCTGGATCTCATCGAAGCGAAGGCCGGCGACGATCAGCCGACCGCGCGTCCCGTTTCCCTGATCACGGGCAAGACCATCGATATCAAGTCGGGACCCAACTGGGATGACGATCTCAGCGGCACGCCCGACTACGCGCGTAACGATCCGAATCTCGAGAACCTGTCGCCGGAAGAGCGTGAGGCGATGTTCCAGCTCGAGAAGATGGCATTTTTCTACCTGCCGCGGATCTGTAATCACTGCCTGAACCCAGCCTGCGTAGCATCGTGCCCGTCGGGAGCCTTATATAAGAGGGGCGAAGATGGCATCGTGCTCGTCAACCAGGAAGTCTGCCGCGGCTGGCGCATGTGCGTCACGGCCTGCCCGTACAAGAAAACCTATTACAACTGGCATACCGGCAAGTCCGAGAAATGCATCCTGTGCTTCCCGCGTATCGAAGCCGGGCTTGCACCCGCCTGCATGCATTCCTGCGTGGGCCGGATTCGCTACCTCGGTGTCATTCTGTATGACGCGGACAAGATCGAACAGGTCGCGTCGTCGGACGAAAAGGACCTGGTCCAGAATCATATGGACATCATGCTGGACCCGAACGACCCGGAAGTTATTGCCGCGGCGAAAGCGAATGGTGTCGCCGATTCAACGATCAGGTCGGCGCAGGCGTCGCCCATATACAGGTTCGTAAAGGAATGGGGCATGGCCCTGCCGCTGCATTCCGAGTTCCGGACCCTGCCGATGCTTTTCTATGTCCCGCCGCTGTTGCCAGTCATGGCATCACTAGGCAAGGCAAACAAGAGCCAGCTCGACAAGATGGGACCCGTCACCAAGCAGTGGAGCGATGACTGGTTGTACGACACCAGTACCGAGGAGATCTTCGCCACGATCGACCAGGCGCGGTTCCCACTCGAATACATGGCCAGCCTGTTCAGCGCCGGCGATACGGAGATGATCAAGCTCAGGATCAAGAAGCTCATGGCCGTCAGGATTTACCGGCGCTTTAAAACGGTCGGCGATATCTCCGAGCAGAAAGCCACGGAGGCACTCGCCGACGTCGGGCTGACCGCAAAGATGGCTGACGACATTTACTACCTGACCTCCCTGGCCAAGTTTGACGACCGTTTCGTCATTCCGGCCGCACATCGGGAAGAGGCCATCGAGATGATGGAGTTCACGGGCGATAACAAGGGCAGCGCCGGCTTCGGCTTCAAGGGCGGTACCGCCCAGAGAGGGCTGTAATGACAGACAGATCACATTACCGGCTTATCGCGTCGCTGTTCGAGTATCCGGATGCCGGTTACCCGGAGCGGGTCGGGCAGATCAAGGAGTTCCTCGACGGCGATTACCCGGAAGCTGCCGGGGAGATCGGCCAGTTCCTGGGGTATCTGCCGGCCGATGACGTCATAGCCATGCAGGAATTGTTTACGCGCTCTTTCGACGTGCAGGCGATTGCCACGCTTGACCTCGGTTACGTCCTGTTCGGTGACGACTACAAGAGGGGTGAGCTGCTCGCCAACCTGAACCGCGAGCATATCGAGGCCAGTAACGACTGCGGCACGGAGCTCGCGGATCATCTGCCGAATATTCTCAGGCTCATGAGCGTCCTCAGGGAGGAAGAACTGCTGGAAGACCTGGCTTACGCGATCGTCGGCCCTGCGTTGCTGGAAATGATCGGTGAGTTTGCTCCCGACCGGCTGGAACAGAAAAATGAGTCATACAAAAAGCACTACAAGACGCTGATAGACACCCCGATGGTGCAGGTCGACGCAGTAACCCTTTATAAACATGCCCTGCAGTCCCTGTACGAGGTTCTGAAGCAGGATTTCTCGCGGATCGAAAAGATGCCGCTGAAACGAAAGAGCGATTTTCTTGGTTCGATCGGTGTCGAGATCGAAATAGAGGAACGTGCCAGCGCACATGTGAGAGAGGCCAACTAAATGAACTCCCTGAATTACTTTTTCCTTGTGATGTTCCCCTACATATCGATCGCCGTATTTCTGATCGGCACGATCTACCGGTATAACCAGTCCGGATACAAGGTCACGAGCCTGTCTGCCCAGTTTCTCGAGGGCAAACAGGGTTTCTGGGGTACGGTGCCGTTTCACTGGGGTATTTTGATGCTTTTTGTGGGGCACATGATCGCATTCCTGTTTCCCAAGGCTGTGCTGGCCTGGAACGCTGACCCCACCCGGCTGATCATTCATGAAGGCCTCGGTTTTATGTTTGCCGTTGCCGTCCTGGTCGGGCTTGGCATGCTGATATTGAGGCGCCTGACGAACGCACGCCTCAAAGTTGTCACCAGCCGCATGGATCTGTTCGTAGAGTTCGTGCTGCTGGCGCAGGTTATTCTCGGTTGCTGGATCGCGCTGGGCTACCGCTGGGGTTCGTCATGGTTCGCATCGGACCTGTCTCCCTATCTCTGGTCGCTCATCAAGCTGAATCCGCAAGCCGATGCGGTTATTGCGATGCCGCTCGTGATCCGGGCGCATATCGTCTGCGCGTTCTCGATATTCCTGATATTCCCGTTCACACGTCTTGTGCATCTTTTGGTCGCGCCGTTGCATTACATCTTGCGGCCCTACCAGGTCGTGATCTGGTACTGGGATAGAAAGCGGATTCGTCGGGCGAGCACAGCCTGGTCAGACGCCAGGCCGCAGAATAATTGATTGCGCACGGGTTTCAGACCAAGTGAATCATCCGCATGAATAACCTGGAAGCGCTGCCTAAGTTGAAACAAACTAAGGCTCTGAGCGCCAGTACCGTAGCATTTACGGCCTGCTTCGCCGTCTGGACTATTTTTTCCATTATCGGCTTACAGATTAGGACAGACCTGGGTCTGAACGACACTCAGTTCGGACTCCTGGTGGCGACACCGATTCTGACAGGTTCCATAAGCCGAATCTTTTTCGGTATCTGGGCGGATCAATACGGCGGGCGCATCGTCTACGTCACGGTAATGATCGCCGCAGCGTTTGCCACCTTCCTGCTGTCTAATACCGATACCTATATATTGATGTTACTGGCTGCGCTTGGCGTCGGTCTGGCCGGCGGATCCTTCGCTGTAGGTGTCTCCTACATATCCAAGTGGTACCCGAAGGAGAAGCAAGGCACCGCACTTGGAATCTTCGGTGTCGGTAATGTTGGGGCTGCCATGACCTCCTTCGGGGCACCGTTCGTGCTGGTCGCGTTCGGCTGGGAAATGGTTGCCCAGGCCTGGGCTGCCGGGCTAATTACAATTGCGGCACTTTTCTGGTTCACGACCGAGGACGATCCGGAGTTTCGGGCGCGGAAAGAGTGCGGCGAGAAGTCGAAAGGCATCATGGAGCAACTCAAGCCCCTGAGACATGTCCAGGTCTGGCGGTTCTCTCTCTATTATTTCTTCGTCTTCGGCGCCTTCGTTTCGCTCGCGCTCTGGCTGCCGAGGTATTTTATCGGTGTCTACGGCCTTGACATCAAGACGGCCGGCATCCTGACGTCGTTCTTTGTGGTGCCAGCCGCCCTGGTTCGTGCCTATGGTGGGTTCCTGTCGGACAAGTATGGCGCACGCGCAATCATGTATCTGGCCTTCGGGATATCGGTCGTGTGCACCTTCATGCTGTCCTACCCGAACACCGATTACGTCATTCATGGCATCGAAGGGCCGATCGCGTTCTCGACCCGTGTGGGTCTTGTACCGTTTCTCATGCTGATATTCGTGCTCGGCTTTTTCATGTCCCTTGGCATGGCTGCGGTATACAAGCACATACCGGTTTATTACTCAGAAAATGTCGGCGCCGTAGGCGGCCTCGTCGGCATGGTGGGGGGCTTGGGTGGATTCTTTTTACCCATTGCTTTTGGCGTCATGAATGACCTGACCGGCATCTGGACGAGTTGCTTCATGCTGCTGTTCGGGCTCGTCGTTACCGCGGTTTCCTGGATGCACTTCGCAATTCGGCGTATGGAACGTGCTGCAATGCCAGAGACCATGCGTGAGTTGCCCGAGCTACCCGAGATACAGACGATTCATGACCCCGTCGAGCATCGGGGCGCGCTGGGTCCAACACTCGTGGACTGGCGGCCGGATGACTCCGAATTCTGGGAAAAAACCGGGCGGGCGATCGCGCAACGCAACCTGTGGATCTCGATTCCATGCCTGTTGCTGGCTTTTGCGGTATGGATCATCTGGAGCGTGGTGGTCGTGAAATTGCCGGCTATCGGTTTTGACTACAGCATCGACCAGCTGTTCTGGCTCGCGGCATTGCCAGGTCTGTCCGGCGCCACATTGCGAATTTTCTACGCATTCATGGGGCCCATTATGGGTGGCCGGCTCTGGGGCACCTTATCGACCGCATTGCTGTTGATTCCTGCACTGGGCATCGGCTATGCGATCCAGAATCCGAATACACCCTATGTCATTTTCGTGATACTGGCGTTGCTGGCCGGGTTTGGCGGCGGCAAGTTCGCAAGTTCCATGGCCAACATCAGTTTCTTCTTCCCGAAGAGCGAGAAAGGCCATGCACTGGCAATGAATGCGGGTCTGGGTAATGCT
>PBYE01000048.1 GCA_002729495.1 Chromatiales bacterium | reverse complement strand
GACCTCGACGAGTGGTTCCCCCGTGCGCAAGCTTGCGCCGAACTTGAGGTGACAGAGCCTCTCGAGGACGGTCAGCTCGAGGCCGTCGGCGCCGCTCTTGGCGCCAGGTGCAGCTCTTTGGCTTCGCGCTGAGGACGATTCGCTGGAAGTCCTGGGGCCCTCGCCGGCCCTGGGCGCCGTAGCGGCGACTGCCGCAGCAGGCATGCGTCATTGCCTGGCCACTCGCGGCACTGCCAGCGAGGGTCACGGTGCCGCTGCGGAGGCCATCGCCGCGCAGGCACTGACGCAGACTCCCGTGCTGGAAGTCCTGGGGCCCTCGCCGGCCCTGGGCGCCGAGGCGACGACTGCCGCCGCGGGCATGCGTCATTGCCTGGCCGTGACTCCGTGCGAGCTCTGCAAGCTCTGCGCACTGCGGACAGCGCACGATTCCGACGGAGTCCTTGTCGACATCAGCCATCTGAATTGAGGGTGTAAGCAGTTTTTCGTTTGGTTGACGGTTTCAACAAATGTTTTCACGGCTTACCATACTTGCAAGTAGCTCGGAACCTGACGAGGAAGTGCCATAATCAGAAAGCGTCGGCATGAGGCCTAGGCGCTCATCCCTCCGCTTTGGAGGAGAGAAGATTTCTATGGCCCTCTCCAGAGCCTTTGAGGCTTCCTTTTCTCTTGGGATTTAATGGTGGACTCGACTTAGCCCCGAGAGCCTCGCCAGGTTCCAGACTCGATTTTTGGATTTAGATTTATGCTTATGTACAAGCTTGTTCAAACTCAGACATTGTTGCAGAATAGTCATCAGTTCTAACAAATAAGCATGAAGGCCCAGGATATTCCATCCATCAACATGGTAGCAGGAGCAATTGATTTGCAGCCTTCGGGTTCTTCACCGAAGAGAGCACACAGGGTAGCCATGCAAGATACCGATGTGGGGGGCGACATCAACGTCGGAAGCACGGCAGCGGCCGCTGCCGCGACGAGTGCGCCCTCAGCGGCAATGCCTGATGCCAGCGACGGCACCAGTGGCACAGTGGTGGGGTCCTTACCACTGGCGCCGCGGCTGGCAGTAGCACCGCAGTCCACCGGCCAGCAGCTTCTCGACAGTCAGCAAGCTGCGGACTGGGTGCGATGGCTGATGGCGCAAGAGAGCCATCAACGCCAATGGGCCGCCGACATGGCCGCGGCGTTGGACGCCCAACGTCGAGAGCTTGAACTTCTCAGCGCTCGCTCCGAAGGACGTCACAACGAAGTGGCCAAGGCCCTGGCGAGCGGAGCGGCGGCTGTGCAGCAGCACGGCGCCGCCGTTGGAGCTGCTGCGACAGCTCTCGAGGCCCGGGTCGACCAGCGGCTGGGCGCGGTGGAGGCCGCGCACGTGGCGCTGGACGCCAGGGTGGTCGCCTACACGAACACCCTGGAGACCCGGCTCAAGGTCTTCGAGGACGAGCTTCGAGGTTACACTCGCGACCTCGAGGCTAAGCTCAGCGTCCTCGAGCAACACGCGACGACGGCTGCTGCCGCCGCTGCCGCTGCTAACGGCGCGTCCGCCCTTCGGGAACGGGACGCGTTTGTCAACATGCAAGCGGGGGCGCCGCTGGCCGAGACGCAGCGCTTGGGCCAAGCGATCAGCGACGTCGCTCAGCGCACCGCAACCGAGGCAGCCACCCTCGCCATGCAGGTGGGCGCAGTTAAGCGCGAGCTGGAGGCGAGGATCACGGCGGTCAACGACGTGATCGACGCTGTGAGCGTGGCGGCCCAGGTGCAGGAGACCGCCGCGGATGCGCAGCTCGGCCGCCTCTCTGTGGATGCAATAGCGCTCAAGAGCGAGGTCAGCCGCCTCCAGCTGGAGGTGACACGCCTTGCCAAGTGGCAGGGGACGGCGCATCAGCAGACTGCTCCTTACGACCGCTTCGCCCCAACCCTCGAGGCAGGGGCGTCGAAGGCAGTGGGAGCAGTCAACATGTGGAGCGCGTATCAAAGCACGCAGAACGCAGGCGAAACGCAGGCTGATGGAAGCTCTGGCGCCCACAACCGAGCTTCGTGCAGCGGATGTGGGTCTGCTGGAGCTGCTCTACGCGAAGATGGCATGCTTGTCGGCGCGGGAGCAGCGGTTCCGTCGGCCTATGTGGCGCCAGGCTCGAGTTGCGCCTGTGGAGGATATAATATGTGCGGCCAACAGCGGCCGCAGCTCTCACCCGAGGACGTCAGTGCCAGCCCGGCTCGAGGCATTGACGCAAGCTTCCGCCCCGGCGCCCACAACCCGGCCTCGTGCTACGGATGTGGGTCTGCTGGGAGGGGAAGCGAGCCGCACTACGCGGGGACCTCGGCGCCAGACCCATGGGGCACCAGTGACCCATGGAGCGCCGCCCCACGGCTCGCCAGCGCGCGGCGCATCGACAGGTGGACGGTCATCTTCGACCAGAAGGAGGTCAGGAACGTCCCGTCCTACAACGGCAAGGACAAGACTGAGATGTGGCGAGCAAAGATGACGAACTACCTCATGTCCCGCGCGCCGGAAATAGCGCGCCTACTGGCCTGGGCCGAGCAGCAGCCGCAGCCCATTATCACTGAGACGCTGAATGCTCAGCCAGAGCTCTGGGCCATGGGCGTGCAGGGAGCCCTCACGGTGGCTCCGGACATCTGGTCATTTCACCTCTGGGGCGTCCTCAACATGAACCTAGAGGACAAGGCCTGGGAGATCTTCGAGGCGTGTCAGCCTATGAATGGCCTCGAGGTCTGGCGTCGTGTCCTCAAGAACCACGTGAAGAAGACGCCCGCGGAGATGTTAGACCTCGAGACGTCAGCTTCGCATCCGCCAAAATGTCGTCTTCATAGCGAAGTTGATGCAGCCATCTTGAGATGGGAGGCCAATGTCAAGAAGTACCACGATTCGCTCCCTCGTGGGTCTCCCGAGCGCCTCTCAGAGCAGAAGCAGGTCCATGCTCTGACCAGGCTTCTCCCGACAGATATTCAGGAGAAGGTGCTCTGGGAGGCCAGCGGTCTTGACACGGTCCACCAGCTCAAGGAGTGGGCGACGAGCAAAATCCGCCTCTCCGCGCATCTTCATCGCGGGCATCCTGGCGGTAACAAGCTGGCCGCGCTCGTAGCCAGCCTCGACGACGATGACGACGACGAGACACGTCAGGAAGTCGAGGACCTCACGGAGGCATCGAGCGAGGCGGAGGTCAACGCTGTCATGGCCAGGAGGGGCGCACGGCGAGCCGTGCGGGCCAAGCGCGGCTCACCGTCGCCGCCTAAGCCGACCAGAGACTTGGTGTGCCCTAACTGTCTCGAGAAGGGCCACACCGGAGCGCAGTGCAAGAAACCACGAGTGGACAACAAAGACCGAAAGTGTTTCTTGTGCAAAGAAAAGGGGCACCGTGCCTCAGAGTGTCCCTCAGCCAAGAAAAGCCGTGGGACGAATGCGCTCACATCTGGCACGGGCAGTGATGAGGCGGTGCATCAGTTCTGTTTGGCGTACGATGAAGAGCCGCCTGTGCAGCGTAAATCGCAGGCCCAGTCCGCTTGTCGTGAGAAAGCCGATGGCGAAGCGGCCAGGACGCTGGGTTCGTCCCGGGCGCCTGGTTCTGCTGAGGCCTCGGATGAGGCACGTGGAGAGGGCGCCCAGAGTCTGGCTTCGTGCCGGGACCTGGAGTCTGCCAGTCCCGTGCAAGGAAGCTTCTCGTTGAAGGCGAAGTCAGCGGGTCCTGAGCAGAAAGCGGAAGGAGCGCCAAGCTCCGAGGTGATGACGTTCAAACAGAGCATCGACATTGACGACCCAGACGTGCAGTGGGAGCTCCTCAAGAGCGGCGCAATTGAGGGGTATCAGGCCAAGGACGTTCCTCAGCTTCGCGAAGAGCGTCGTATCAGTGCCTCGGTTGGGTCAGAGACGAGCAGCTCTGCTTCGTCAGGTTTGCTTCGTGTCCGCGATCATGGCCCTGGTTCACGTGGCCGATAGCCAACGGCCGGCCAGCGAATGCTTGGCGATTTCGTGCACAACAACAAGTTTGAAGCTATCGCTGAGAAGTGTAAGGAGACCAAGAAGAATAATGAGCCCAATGACAATGTCAACAGTGACACCCTGCGCACTCCTGAGTGCACGACCACAAACTCGTGCGATGAGCGCGAGGAGATTGCAGCTGCCTGGAGCGTTGTGGAAAAGCGCCACAAACAGCGCGTGCGGAAGAAGACGAGCAAGGCGCCGCAGCGGCGATGGGCAGCCCGAGTGGTCGTCAGCAGGACTCCAACACTTAGTGATAACAGTTCAAACCAGTCCGCTTGTCGCGAGGACGGCACGTCCCACCTTCGTGAGCGTCACGTGTTAGTCAACGCGAAAGCGGAAGGAGCGCCACGCTTCGAGGCATCCGCCGAGGAGACCGGCGGTAATGCATGTGAGGCAAGATCATACAGCGAAGTTGTTCAAGAGCTCAGAGATCACCGGCATGAGGGCCAAACCGTGGCATTCCTGGAGACGCAGGATGAGAACCTCATGCACGTGAGCGATGAGCCCGAGTTCGTGCCGTTCGAGGTGGCCTTGGACACTGGGTCCGTGGCGCACGTCCTGGACAAAGTCGACGTGCCGGGCTACGAACCCGTGGAGAGCATCGGCTCCAAGAGGAAGCAGACATTTGTGGGCGCCGGAGGTCAGGGCATTGCCAACGAAGGCGAGGTTGACCTCGCGCTCGTGGCCGAGATCGGCCCGAATGCAACCAGGAATATCCGCTCCACGTTCCAGGTTGCAGCAGTGACCCGGCCTCTATGGTCCGTCAGCTGCATCCTCGATACCTGTCCTGAGAACAGCGAGGCCGTCTTTCGGCGACATGAGGCCGTGATTAAGGACGGGAGCGGCAAGGTCATTGCCAAATTTCCTCGTAAGGGAGGCCTTTACGTGGGAACGCTCATGCTCCGCAACCCGAGGCACCCGGGTTTTCGCGGGCAGGAGCAGTGAGCAACGTTTCAGCTTCCGTAAGGCCACCCAAAATTGACCCCGTCCTTGATACTCTCGAGGACACTCAGGGTCACGAGGATGGTGACCCGTCGCAGCGGCCTCAGGTCCGTGGCAATATGGAGCCCTCGGCCGGCCTTCGTGGAGCGGCTGAGGTGTCTCATGAGCGCGGACATGCCGAGGAGGAGGCTGCTGAAGAAGATAGGCCCGAGGAAGGCCAGGCGTATCCTTGGATCCACGAGATGAAGTGCCAGAGATGTGGATGCAACTTCATCGGTGGGATCGATGAGCTCGAAGAGGACGTGGTCCCGCCACGTGTGCACATTGATCCAGGGCAGCCCACGGACAGAGACGTGGAGGAGCATCGCGATGCCGCTCACCTGCCATATCGCAACTGGTGCCCAGAGTGTGTGTCAGGCCGAGGGACTGGCGAGCAGCACCGCAAGCGCCCGGAGGAGTCCAAGGTGCCGACGATTGCGTTCGACTACCTCATCATCAACCGCGCAGGCAAAGTCGTCGTTCGAGGAACAGCGGATGACGAGGAGATCGCGTTGAAGGTGCTCGTCGTGAAGGACTCCAAGTCCAAGGCTGTGTTTGCGCATGGAGTGCGCGTGAAGGGGCCTGGAGACGATGGCTACCCGATCAGATGTCTGGCCAATGACATCAAGTGGTTGGGATACAGCGTCGTCAGGCTCAAGAGCGACAACGAGCCGGCTATCCTCAAGTTGCTGAAGGATGCCCTCGTTGCCGTGCGGGTTGAGGTTGCCGAGGACGAGGAGGAGGAGAAGACGATCCAGGAGGAGCACCCTCCTGCGTACGATCACGCCTCCAATGGCCTCGCTGAGAACGCGGTGAAGGCGGTCGAAGGCCTAATGAGGACCCTCAAGATGGACCTCGAGAACAGGCTAGGCCGCTCCGTGCCGAATGAGCATCCGCTCATGCACTGGCTCGTCGAGCACGTCGCCTGGGCGCTCACCACCAGACTGCGCGGCCACGACGGCCTGAGCGCCTACCAGCGCAGCCGGGGAAAAACGTACGGGAAGCGACTCGTGAGGTTCGGCGAGAAAGTCCTGTACAAGCTCCCGGCTGAAGGTCCACAAGCGCCAGTGGACAAGCTGCAGCCTCGCTGGAGGTACGGCCAGGTGCTTGGATACAGCCGTACATCCAATGAGTATCGGCTCATCACAGACGAGGGCAAGTATGTGATGGCTCGCTCAGTGCAGCGCGTGCCTGCCGATCAGCGTTGGGCACCTGAGGCCCTACAGGCGGTGAAGGCCACGCCCCAGGACACCGCAGCACAGGTGGTGCACGGGCCCATCTTCGCGGAGAAGGCGCCCGACGACGGCCCAGCCACCAAGAAGGCACGCGTGCCGCCGCGGATATTGCTCAAGAAGAGTGACTTCGAGCAATATGGTTACACCCCTGGCTGTCCAAAGTGTGACCATGCCAGGACTTGGGGCTGGGGACAGACCACGCTTCATCACTCTGCAATGTGCGTTGCCCGGCTCAGCGCTGAGCTCGAGAAGACTGAAACAGGTCGTTGTCGACTCACGGCTGCTAAAGAGCGCGCAGACCGCTGGACTGCACAAGAAGGCGAGAAGCTCATGCAGAGCGGTGATATTCCTCGTGCCGAGGAGGAGCAAGAGAGGCAAGTCGGCGGTGAGGATATCCCCTTTCCGAAAATCTCTCCCGAAGTGCAGCAGCGCGCCGAGGACGACGAGCTGTTCGGTGATGGCAGCAATCCTTTGGCCGGAGACGACAGCAAGCAGGTCCGCGACGCTTCGACTGGTCAGCATGTTGAGCACCATGAAAGGAGTGCTCCACAACCAAGCGAAGGCGAAGAGGCAGACGAGGCTGGTGAGTTCCCTGAAGGCTTTGGCCCGATGGAGGAGGACGAAGACGTGGCTGCGGCGGACGGCCCCAAGGCTATGGAGGTCGGGGCAGTTGACACTCGGACGCCCGCAAAAGTTGGGCCCACGTTACAAAATCGTGCACCGGATGTGGGTACGCCTAGAGCTGCCGAGGTGCGCAATGATGATTTAGACGAAGTTCTACACTTGTGCAGAGCCGATGAAGGCGCATGCGCGGCCATCAAGCGGCATGACGAGCAGATCATGGCCCTGGTTCGTGCGCTCGGAGGGAACAGGCGCACTTACGCTCGTGAACGGCGTGCGCAGCTCAAGAGTGTGGTCAGCGAAATCTACTCTCCGCCGAGAGTGACAGCAGCAGCCAAACTGCTTCCGAACCTGAAGATGCTGCCCGGGTTCGCACTCGATCTCACTACCAAGGACCAGAATGGCGAGGAGTGGGATTTCTCCAAGAGCGCCAAGAGGGAGCAGGCCCGCACTCTGCTCAGGACCAACAAGCCGTTGTTCTTGGTCGGGTCGCCGATGTGCCGTCGCTACAGCTCATGGCAAGCGCTGAACGACTGGCACCGAGATCCAGCGCAGGTGCGGCGCGAGCAGGTTGCGGCCGACGTTCACCTGAGGTTCGTGACAGAGCTGTATACAGACCAGGTCAACGGCGGGCGATACTTCCTCCACGAACACCCAGAGTGGGCGACATCGTGGGACGTGCCCTGCATCAGGCACGTGGCCGGCATGCCAGGTGTTGATCAGGTTGTCGGGGACCAGTGTCAATACGACAAGACAACGCCCAGCGGCAACCCGATGAGGAAACCCACGCGGTGGATGTCGAATGCCCCCATGCTGTTGAGAGCTCTGGGCAAGCGATGTCGAGGCCTGCACGACCGATGCAGCAGGCCAGGAGGAGGCACCCACGAAGCCTGCAGCGGGAAGATTGCCCGGTGGGCCGCGGTCTACCCCTTTGAGCTCTGTCGGGCGATCCTCACTGGATGCCGCGACCAGCTCCGTGACGACGAGCGCTATACTGTTGGCCTCGTCGGGATCATGCCTCGACCCGACGCAGGCATGAGCCTGAAGCAGCTGCAGCGGCGCATGGCCAGGAAGATGGGCATCGACGTGGATGAGCTGATCGGGGAGATGGACAGCAGTGCCTGTGTCCGTGGCAATATGGAGCCCTCGGCCGACCTTCGTGGAGCGGCTGAGGTGTCTCATGAGCGCGGACGTGTCGAGGTGGACGCCGACGACGCCATCGGCGACTTGCTGGACTGCGAGGGCATCCAGGCATATGTCAATGCTGTACACGCCACGGGCAAGTACAGGGACAGCCTCACGGGCCAACCGCTCGATGACGCATTGGTCGAGGCGGCCAGGCGCCAGGAGTTGGAATATTTCAACTCCCTCCCAGTCTGGGAGCTCCGGCCATGGGCTGAAGCCCGAGCACGACAGGGCAAGCCGCCGATCAGCATCAAGTGGGTGGATGTCAACAAAGGTGACGACGAATGCCCGAACTATCGCAGTCGGCTTGTGGCGCGAGAGATTCGTCGTCCGGGCGAAAGTCCGATATTTGCTCCGACACCACCGCTTGAAAGCATCCGCACAATTCTCAGTCTGGCAGCGACTGACCTGTGCGGTGAGCCGAAGCACGTCCGCGACGCCAACAGCATGCAGCGGACCCAGGTGTCGTTCATTGACATAAAACGGGCTTACCTGTGCGCACGTGTGGATCCCGACGATCCCACGTACGTAGCGCTTCCCGAAGAGCACGAAGCAGCAGGCACCGGACAGTGTGGATTACTCCTTCGCCATCTCTACGGGACGCGAAAGGCTGGAGATGGCTGGCACTGCGAGTACTCTGGTACGCTCGCCAACCTTGGCTTCCGTGTTGGGATTGCCAGTGCATGTGTGTTCTGGCACCCAGAGAAGCGACTGCGCTGCTCCGTGTACGGCGATGACCTGACGACGGTCGGGCCGAAGGCATCGCTGGACTGGTTTCGGACACAGCTTGAGAAGCAGTACGAGCTCACCGAGAGCGCACGCCTCGGCCCTGGCAGCGACGACGACCGAGAAGCTAGGATTCTCAACCGAGTCGTGCGCTGGACAGCCAAAGGCCTTGAGTACGAAGCAGACCCGCGCCAGTGTGAGCGCCTCATCCGAGACATGAAACTGGAGGGCTGCAAGACCATTGGGACTCCTGGTGTGAAGGTCACAGCCCAGCAGGTTGCGGACGACGAGGAGCTCAGCCCCGACAAGGCGAGCCCGTTCCGCGCGGTGGCCGCTCGCGGGAATTACCTCGCAGCGGACCGACCTGACGTCCAGTTTCCGGCTAAGGAGACGTGCAGGTTCATGTCCAAGCCCACAGAGCTCGGCTTGAGTGGCCTCAAGCGCCTTGGGCGTTACCTTGAAGGCAAGCCCAGGCTCATCTTCCGCTATCCCTGGCAGGAAGCCACCCAAGTCGACGTGTACTCGGATACAGACTGGGCCGGCTGCCTACGGACGCGGAAGTCCACCTCAGGAGGAGTTGTGCTACTTGGAGGCCACCTCATCAAGTCCTGGTCGTCAACCCAGGCGCTTGTCGCGTTGTCATCCGGGGAGGCCGAGTACTATGGCGTCGTCAAAGGTGCTGGAGTGGGCCTCGGCTACCAGAGCCTCCTCGAGGACCTCGGCATCGAGGCGCCCTTGCGCGTGTGGACCGACAGCACCGCGACGATGGGCATCTGCGCGCGCCAAGGCCTCGGGAAGTTGAGGCACATTGACACCCACTGCCTGTGGGTCCAGCAACGGGTGCGCGACGGGAGCATCGAGCTCCGGAAGGTTCGCGGGGAGCAGAACCCTGCGGACCTCTTCACCAAGCACCTCAGCAGCGGCGACCGAGCGCACAGCCTGCTGGAGATGCTCGGGTGTGAGTTCCGTGGCGGCCGCGCAGCCACGGCCCCGAAGCTCCGTGGGGCAACCGGGACGTCCAAGGGCGAGATGCTCCACATCGGCGGAGACGTACCCCTGCCCGAGGCACAGCGAAGAAGCCTCAGCGATGCTCTGCTCGTGAGTTGGCACGGGCAGGTGTTCCCGCAGGCAGGCGATGGCGACGCAGGCCTGCCCGAGGCCTACGAGTGCAGCCCAGCGCTGCTGCCTCACCTGCACCGAGACCTCGACGAGTGGTTCCCCCGTGCGCAAGCTTGCGCCGAACTTGAGGTGACAGAGCCTCTCGAGGACGG
>PBYE01000047.1 GCA_002729495.1 Chromatiales bacterium | reverse complement strand
TTTTTTTTTTTTTTTTTTTTTTTTTTTTTTTTTTTTTTTTTTTTTTTTTTTTTTTTTTTGTGTTTTTGTATTATTATCTCATTTAAATACCAAGTTTTTCAAATTCAGACTTTTCATTGCAGGTCCTCTCAAGGTCTTTGATAAAATGTTTGAAATCAGAATTTATCATTTTTTTTGCGAGATTGGTTCTACATTGCAATAGCAGTTCAATAGATTTGCTAGAATCTCCAAACAACACCTTGTATCCATCTTCATACTCCTTAATAACTCCATTGGTTTTAGTGGCAAATTCTTCTGCATTTGACTTTATGTCGCGAGTCACACACAATGAAACATTAAATTTGCCGTCAATATATGTAGCTGCAATATTGTCAGAAATATAGAAGGTTTCATCATTTCTGTACCTCAAGGAATGGCTTAAACTATAATTTAACAAGTTTAATGCAAAAAGCTCTTTTTTACTTAAAGCCTCCTTGTAATATTCACCCTTGACACACAGTTTTACAATCTCTGGGAGTATTCTTCGGTCAGAAGAAACATACTGTGGTGTCAATCCAGTGTAGTGCATCATTATATAGTCAGTTATATTTATAAGCCCACTAACCTGAGACATGGTATAATTATTTGGGTCTTTCTTCATAGGTTCATCCAACTGGTAGTATGCTGGACAGATTTCAATTTCATCTTCTTCTTCTGTGTCAGAGCCTCTATCTGAACTGCTAGAACTCTGGACATATTCATCTAAATCATATTCAAAGTATTCAATTCCGTGTTCTAATTCAATCATTTCTCTTACATCTGTTATGCTTTTATCTTCTATTTCAGCTTTTATAGGTTTACCAAACAGTTGATCGGTTATTTGGGTGGTATCATCCGTGAAGTTCAGCACAAACTGTGAATCTTCTTCTCTGAATATACCCATCTCACGTTCAACTGCAATTATTTCTGCTAAGCTAAACATATGGCCTGGCTCATCTTCCTGTAATATCTGCAGTATTTGATCTCTTGTCGGCAAGTCATCTGCTAATTCGCTCCTTTCATTTATGGGCATGTCATTATATAAGATATTAATGTCCTTATCCTTATTCCGATAGATTCCCATCTCTCTCTCAACGGCAACAATTTCCTCGATACTGAAGTCATGATCTGGCTCATCTTCCTTCAATAGCTCTAATATCTGATCCCGAGTAGGCCACTCAGGATTATCTAAATCTTCGGTCTTTTCAAAGCTTCCAATATTCTCTCCAACCTCAGATATAGAGGTTGCCGGTATTTCATCATCTTGTTCTAATTCTAATATATCCACACTTAGATTTAATAAGTTGCTCAGTGATTGAACGTTAGGGGTTTCTTTTTCAGGTTCTTTACTTGATAGACCAAAAGAACTCAGATCTAAAGAAAGAAGTTGTTCCTTGCTTGCTTCATTTTGAAATTGCTTCACTAGGAGTATTTCTTCTTGTGTTATGTTTTCATAACCTTCTGACAACATAAAATCCCTTATTTCCTTTTCAGTCATTTTGCTTGATGGCTTTCTACTCTTATCAATGTCCAGTAAGTCTAATGTAGTACCATCTATTTTTTCTATTCTTTTTACAGACCCTAAATAATCACTAAAACTTTTACAGTAATAGGAAAATGGCTTTACATTTATAGGGTCATTTAGCTTTGTAAACTTTATGTTTAAAAGCTCAGGATTTTCCTTGGCAAGTAAATAATTCCAAGCGACACCTTCTGTATAAAGTTCTCTGGCTTCAAATCCTTCAATAGTATAATCAACCCCTTCTATTATAAAAGTAGGTTCACAAACATAGAGTGGTAATCTAAATAATCTCATATTTCCTACATTTACACTGGCTTGAGTTATATTTAACGTTGGTTGGACCATGCTCTCGGTATACCTTGATGTTAGTGATATATTGGATAATTTACATTTTTCGAAAGGTAGAATTATGAAGTTCTCAAGTTTTCCTTCAACATAATTTACATGCTTCAATATGTTTTTAAATTTTACAAAAACTTTGTTCTGTGCAGTTATTGGCAGAGTTGTTTCTTTAAACACTTGGAGTGTTCCTTCACTTATCAACTGTTTAAACTTATACTTAGTTATGACATTGTACAACATTAATGATACACAATATACAAATGAACACCTTGTTAGAGTTGGGTTTGGGCAGAGGATGTGTATCTTATCATCATTTGTTCTCAAACAGAAGTACTGCTCATTCAGGTGCCTAACTACCAGTGCATCATTCAAGGGTACACTTATTTCTTCTGACAGTTTGTTCAATTCCCATTTATTAAGAAATTTGTAAGTAAAACCCAACTGCCCCTCTGCTAGTTTAACAAGTTCACGGTTGTCATTCAATAAAAGGTATTTGAAAAATCCAAGCATCCTTTGGTAGTGGAAATTTAATTGTCTAGTATCGTCTTCAGTAGCAGAGGAAAGTCTTTGGAGTACAGTTGTGTCTTTAACATAGAGTTTAAAGATTTGCTCCTTAAATACACTAATATCTTTATTTAATTTAACCACCTCAAGATAGTACATCACAGTCAGATTGCCTAAAAGCACACTCAAATTCGTTGAGGACCTTCCCAATGATCTTTCATATATTCTTTCCCCAGATATAGGGTGTTGTACACTTATATCCTTCTTTGGAATAAAGTAAGCTTGTTTATTAGGGTGAACACCATGTCTAAGCCACCCTTCAAGATAAAATAAGTTACTAAAGTTAGAAGTAGTAGTGTAGCCTATACCAAATTTGCTAGAAGTTATTTGGGATTTCACTAATGCCAAGAGCTTTATTAGATCTACATCTGCAAGATCTGAAGGTTTAATATCAAATGCTTCTTCCAATATCTTATAATCATTAGTCAGTGAAGCTTCAGACCTCAATAAGCGTCCATCTTCTTTAAACCTGGAAGGGCTTATTGCATATTGTATTAAATCAGAAAGATTGTTTTTTATGTTCAAATATTTCATTGGCTGAGGTAACCTTATTGCTACTTGTGGGTTAGGTGGCTGCCTAGACAGCGAAAAATGACTGTCCTCTAAGACGTCAAAGGAAAGTATGACACTAGGATTATATCCAGTTATTATTTTAGTCAAATCAGATAGTCTGACTTTGGTCTTGATTGTTGTTATCATCTTTAGAATAGCATCAAAGGAGGAGCGTATCGTCACTCTCTCATCTTTCCAGGGCAGATAGACACAGCCCCCAGTTACAAAGAAAGATAATCTTAGCATTAACATAGGTCTTCCTGGTGTAGTGTAGGCCTTTGCAAAACTTCTGCTAAAGTACTGCATTTGTGTCCATTCGATCATATTTAATACACTGTTTGGCTTCATGATTTTATATTCAGGTTTCTCTCTTCTGTATTCTAGGTAGTCTTCAAATCGAATGGGTAATCTACCTCTGATTTTGTGTATTAGGCCTTTGGTTTTAAAACTTATGTAATTAGGCTTAAAAAGTGGTTGAAAATCCCTGATGCTATTTAAGTCTTCAAGCTCTTCACTGTACTTCACACTCATGGAGTATAATCCTTTTAATACGTTCACAGTGCTGGAGTTACCATATTTTAAAAGCCTGTAGTTATTCACATTGCAAAAGCTGTTTACATAAAGTATAGGTAAGCAATCAGGCAAACCATACAGTTCCGTTGGGTAACTGAAAGGTGATGTAGAGTATGGACCTTCATTTTTCATTCCAGTACATAAGGAATAAGCTTTATAAAGATTTAAATTATGAATTCTTTGCTGTATATATGTACTCATCAGTGGAACGCCAAGTCTACATGATTCACCTACTCGCGATACAACTGACATTACATCCTGTTGAAATCCTTCACAAGCAATGTTTAAGCCTGTTTCCTTTGTCTTTTTTATGCTGGGATAACACATTTGGCCATTAAAGGACATTAAAGAGATGAATTCCATAATATGTTGTTGTATGTTTGTCTTCTTAGAACTGTCTCTTATCCCTACAAGGTACTGCATGAGCTTATGGTAGGTTCTAAATTCTAACATCGTGGATACATCTTGGGATCTTATAACAAGCACATAATCATCAGAATGCTCTAAGTGCTTGCAGAACAACATTTTCCCGGCATTGCTTGGATTTGTATTCCATAAATGTATTGCTAGTCTAGTTGCTAAAGTTGCCTTAACTGAAGATGAGTAGTTGAACATTCCTTGTAAAAAATTTTGTGTGCTGTGATATAATGTTCCAGATTCCAAGTATTTGTTTTCCTCTGTTATAAACTTTGTTGCTTTTATAACAGTGTTAGGAATCTGAATTTGTTTGTCTGCCCAAATGGAATAGGCTGCTTTACAATGCATGTATAGTCCTTCTGGAAGGATATCTTTCAATCCATCTGTCATAGCCATAAACGATGTCATTGTTTCACAAGCAGACCATTTTGTGCAATCACCATTGACAAAATAAGTTGGCATGCTACCATTACTACTCCATTTAAGTGCCGTATCTGTGATGTTTGACATATGTTCCAATTTGGTATCACCTGGACAAGATATCATTTCTTCTGGTAAATGCTTTGCAAGCTCTTTGAATGTATTTTCCACGGTTCTGAGTAAACACTTGGCACCAAAATTAATAACATAAAACTCTCTTTTGGCACCATACTGAGATTTAATGCAGATATCTGCAACAGCTCTACAATTATTGTTCTTCATATTCCAATTTGCAACATCTAAGACATTTCTCTTTAAGGGATATCTCACCATAAAATCATTCATGCAATCGTGTACTTTCATACGGCCACTTTCTTTATCAGGTATTACAGCTGTCCCAGTTGCTACATCTTGCAAAACTCTTAGTTTTGTTTTATATGGCTTTGGATTTAAACCTTTGCCTATTAGATAAGCTTCTATTTCATTGTAATTTTCCTCTTTCCTTTTCTTGAATTCATAGTCAGTTTCTACAAGCCTATATTCAGGAATACAGGCTTTAGTGGAATTTATTTCCGACAAAGGTTCCATATAAACAGACTTCTTGATACTGATATGCAATTTTTCTTTATTTACACCCTCTAACATTTTACCCAAGTGGAAACATGCATCTTGCCAGCATCCTATATTCCCACCAAGTATCCATTTTTTAAGATCATCAAAATTATCATGTTTACCGAATTTCCAATCTTCAGCCATGTTGTCATACAACTCTTGGTATTTAAATATTGTTTGTAGGCTTTTCCTAAACTCATGATACTGGGAGGCAGGTTCCTTTGAAGTGTGAACATAGACGAAGATTTCGTCAAACCAATCTTGCAAACAGTTTATTTTAGAACCTGACCAAATAGACATCAGTTCTAAATGGCCCCCCATGCTTTCAACTCTCCTTATATTGCCTGAATAAAATACAGCTTTTTTTATTATACTACTTGGTTTATTGTAATCTGTTATTAAATCCTGACATTTGATCATAAGGTTTTTAACAATCCAATATGAAAAGCAATTTGGGTATCTAGGTCCAAATTTTTCGTTTATTAAAGAGGCTACGTCACTGTATTCACTTATAAAGCTCATTGCCAGGTACCTTATGTCCATTAACAACTCAGCGACTTTCTGAGTAGTACATTGAGAGACCAACGATTTAAATGTGTAAATACGTTTCATGTCTTCATCTGTAAAGGTGCTATTTGTATGCCTTAAGTAACTGTCAAATCCTGTGCTTAAAACAGAGTAATATGAGTCCATTAGAAAAGCAAGTCTATCACAATTCAACCTTCTCCATTTCCAAACCACCAATCTTCCGTCTGGTATATCTAAGTACTTATAATCACCAAAAATGTTACTTATGAATTTGGAATCCTTAGGGAGCAATGCTATACTATAAAACGGCTGACCTTCATTAGAACCTCTGTTTTTTTTACCTCCTTGACATATGTGAACAATATTGGCCAAACCTGTGTTTATTAGTGTATACTCTGTTTCCTTTGTATCTCTCATTGAAAAATGTATTAAAGATGAAGCTACGCGACTTGTGTGCCAGGCCATACGATAGCAATGAGTTCTAGAAATTTTGTTCATATATTCCTTAAACTGTACTATGCTCTCTTGCTTGATTTTATTTGCTGTTTCTGAGTCTGGCCCAGGTTGTTGAACTAAAAGTGGATCCGGCTTTAAAGGCTTCTGAGAGGACTCTGAGATAAGGTCATAAAAAGATTGAAATACCTCATATCCATTTAATGGGCAGTCCTTTGGTTTTTTATAAACTCTTGGACCGTTGTGCTTGGTATAGTTAACACCACTGTGTTTACTGAAGTCATAGGCAAACAAGCTTGGTGTTTTTGAATTCACAATGCCACCTTTTGTTATGTAAGGTTTTTCAGTCCTCAATTCCAATCCATTTTCTAGACAATGAGACCTAAAAGGTTTACTAGGTGGTTTGCTATTTTTTAGATCAAGATCCTTATGTATGTCCCCTGTATAGAAATTGGTGTTGAACATGTTTATATCACCAACAGAAGTCAGAGCTTCTTTATACTGTGAGTAAATATGTTTTGCTAATTCAAATCCTGGTATCCCAGAATCTTCAGGAACCATGCTTAGAACCTTCAATGAATTATACTGATCCTGATTCAAGTTAGAGATCGTGTGGCCAAAATCTTCTGTCACTTTTACAGATGAAAAATTATAATCTTCAACATAAGGAATGTGAAAGCTCGGTTTATATGTATGGTCTGCATGATTAGCAGAAGTAATAGCCTGTTGAAAATATGTGAAATACTTATCTTTATCTATCAGCTTATCTTCTAAAAATGTTTTTATATCACTGTCTTCAGCAAGTTTGTAAAACTGGTCCCTAAATTCTTCAAAGTTGATATATGTGGTTTCAATATTTGAAATCCCTTCAGGTGTCCGTTTTATTATGTTAGAAAGGTCTTCTTCTGGTAATAAGCAAGATACATCAGCATTCCTAAACTCTGGTGGATGAATATAATCTGGAGGTAATAGATAAAATAGTTTTTTAAGAACTTTTTCACACTGCCTGTACAAGTCCCAGAAAGAGCTCATCATTTCATCGGATGGGGGCCATGGCAAGAAACTTGGTATGACCATTTCAACATTAACAAGGCTCGGTGTCGGACAGATAGGAATTACTTCAGAATCAATGTTGTAATCTTCCTTTAATATCAAGGTTATGGGACCATATTTGTCCATCTTTGATTGGTAAGCTGATTCCGGATCATTCGTAATTGTTGGATCAATCATGTAAAAGATGCTATGGGATGTGTATAGTATGTCAGGTGTTTTATTAAGTCTACTGTCATCTATTCCCAGATATTCGGAAACTGTAATGCCAGCACCTAATGTAGTTTTTATGTTTAACTGCTCTGATAAGAGTATTTGAAAGAGATCGTGCCTTATGTGAAGTAAAGTACTTATACCAACGTCTATGTCTGAATGTTCCAATGTATCACTGTTCAACTGATTTATCATGCTGTAGCAGGATGCAATGTTTTCATGATTTAAAGGAAAGTGTGTTAAGTAATTAACTTCAATGTTTGAATGCAGTTCATCAATAATATCGAATTTTGTGTTTTTGTGCATTATAATTTAAAAGAATAAGTAATAAAATCAAATCTCCCCTTTTAATAATCCCATGT
>PBYE01000046.1 GCA_002729495.1 Chromatiales bacterium | reverse complement strand
TGATGTAAATCCTGACGCTTTGAAAGCCTACAACATCCCCTTGCATAAAGTCATGCAGGCAGTACAAAAATCCAATAAGGATGTTGGTGCAAAGACCATTGAAATAAACCAAGCTGAATACTTAGTAAGAGGTTTAGGTTATGTCAAAAAAGTACAAGATATAGAGAAGGCCGTAGTTGCGGTACAAGATAACGTACCGATTAGAATAAAGGATATAGGAGTTGTAACACTCGGCCCTGCAACAAGGCGGGGTATCCTAGATAAGGATGGTGCAGAAGTAGTGGGTGGTGTAGTGGTGGCCAGATATGGAGCAAACCCTTTACAAGTAATTAATAATGTAAAAGATAAAATCAATGAAATTGCGCCTGGTCTTCCTAAGAAAACATTAGCTGATGGTAGAGAAAGTCAGTTAACAATTGTTCCGTTCTATGATCGCTCAGAATTGATTTACGAGACCTTAGGCACACTGGAAGAAGCCTTATCTCTAGAAATCCTCATCACTATTTTGGTGGTAATTGTGATGGTTTACAACCTAAGAGCTTCATTCCTCATTTCCAGCCTTCTTCCTATTGCCGTACTCATGGTATTTATTGCCATGCGATACTTTGGTGTGGATGCTAATATTGTAGCGCTATCAGGAATAGCCATTGCTATCGGAACGATGGTGGACTTAGGGATTATTCTTTCTGAAAATATCATCAAGCATATTGATGAAGCCCCACCGGGTCAAAAACTAATTGATACCATTTACAACGGATCTTCAGAAGTGGCCACTGCGATATTAACGGCAGTCTCTACCACAATTGTCAGTTTTATCCCTGTATTTACCATGCAGGCAGCCGAAGGTAAGCTGTTTGGCCCATTGGCATTCACAAAGTCATTTGCACTTTTAGCTGCTTTGATCGTTTCCTTGCTGATTCTGCCAACCCTCGCTCATTGGTTTTTTGGCTTCAACATCAAGAACAAGTTTTTAAAAAAGTATGGCCATTATGGTTTAGCATTACTTGGAATTGTTAGCCTCATTTTAGGGCAGATTTGGGCTGGTGTACTGCTCATTCTTTTCGGTGCTATAGGTATTATCAAAAACTTGGAAAGGATTAAGAGTAAAGAACTTTCAGGAATCTGGAAATTCTTACTGGGCTATGCGGAGTTAATTGTTGTACTAATTGGCGTAGTATGGCTTTTGGCTAAATACTGGCTGCCTTTAGGGGCTTCTCAGTCTCTATTCATCAACTTCATTTTTGTATCCTTACTTGTGGGTTGTATTCTGGGTGGTTTCACCTTATTAGAATATCAGTACAAACAAATACTCAATTGGTGTTTGAACAACAAGATCAAGTTCCTGATCATACCGACAATTCTGATTTTTCTAGGGGCGACTATCTGGCTTGGTTTCAATAGCGTTTTTGGTTTTTTTTCAAAAGGCTTTGAAAAGGTAGGATGGAATATCAATCAAACTAAAGGGTGGTCAGCAATGGTACATACCTTTCCGGGTATTGGTAAAGAATTCATGCCTTCCCTTGATGAAGGTAGCTTTTTGTTGATGCCTACATCTATGCCTCACTCCGGGGTAGAATACAATCGCAAAGTGGTTGGTCAATTGGATATGTTACTCACAAATATTCCGGAAGTTGAATTGACTGTAGGCAAACTGGGACGGGTAGAATCTGCACTAGATCCTGCACCTATATCCATGTATGAGAATATTATCAATTACAAATCCGAATACATTCTCAATAAAAAAGGGCACAGACAGAGATTCAAGGTAGATACAGACAATAGATTTATTACCGTATCCGGTGATACTCTAACCAACGCAGAAGGTTTGGAGCGAGGAATAGAGGCGAATGAATTAATTGCTGATGAAAATGGGGAGTATTACCGCAACTGGAGAGACCACATCAAATCTCCCGATGACATTTGGAATGAAATAGTCAATGTAACCAAATTACCAGGGGTTACTTCTGCACCTAAACTTCAACCTATAGAAACCCGATTGGTCATGCTCCAAACAGGGATGAGAGCACCAATGGGCATAAAGGTGTATGGCCCTGACCTAAAAACCATCGAGAACTTCGGTTTACAATTAGAAAATATCCTGAAAGAAGTTCCATCGGTTAAGGCAGAAGCCGTTTTTGCAGATAGAATTGTAGGTAAACCGTACATCCATCTCAACATTAACAGGGATGAAATTTCACGATATGGTCTGAATATAGAAGATGTGCAGCAGACGATTGAGACTGCTATTGGTGGTATGAAAATAACCTCTACCGTAGAAGGACGTGAACGCTTTCCTGTAAGAGTGCGCTATCCAAGAGAATTAAGGGACGACCCTGAAGCATTGGGGAAAATACTGATGCCTACACCAACTGGTGCACAAATTCCTTTATCTCAAATAGTAGATTTTGAATACATAAGAGGGCCACAAGCTATAAAAAGCGAAGAAACCTTTCTTGTAGGCTATGTCCTTTTTGACAAGAGAGATGGGTTCTCTGAGGTCACAGTAGTTAATGATGCTCAAAAGACGATCCAAGGCAAAATTGACTCAGGTGAACTGAACGTACCCTCTGGAGTGAGCTACAAATTCTCCGGTAGTTATGAAAATCAGGTTCGTGCAGAGAAACGGCTATCCATTATCGTTCCGCTGGTGCTAGGTATTGTATTCCTCATTCTTTACTTCCAATTCAAATCTGTTTCTACTTCGCTCATGGTATTTACAGGTATTGCTATGGCATTTAGCGGAGGGTTTATTATGCTCTGGCTATATGGTCAGGATTGGTTTGTAGATTTTTCATTATTCGGCACCAATATTCGAGAGCTATTTCAAATGCATACCGTCAATTTAAGCGTAGCAGTATGGGTAGGTTTTATAGCACTTTTTGGTATTGCAACCGATGATGGTGTTTTGATGGCGACTTATTTAGATCAGAGTTTTGAACGAAACAAAACTGACAATATCAAGGGAATAAGAGAAGCTACATTAGAAGCAGGTAAGCGCAGAATAAAACCCGCAGTGATGACCTCCGCTACTACCATTATCGCCTTACTACCTATTCTCACTTCTACAGGTCGGGGATCTGACATCATGATTCCAATGGCAATTCCAGCCTTCGGGGGGATGTTGTTTGCGGCAATTACCTATTTCATTGTTCCTGTTCTCTATTGCTGGAGAGAAGAACGTAAAATCCTAAAAGCACAATCATGAAAAAGTACATTATAATTACAGTCATCACTTTGGGGTTTTCCATTTTGGCAAATGCCCAATCTCTAGATGAATATTTCAAAATTGCTGCTGAAAACAATCCGGGATTACAGGCTAAATACAAGTCTTTTGAAGCAGCGATGGAACGGGTTGCACAAGTGAGCAGCTTACCAGATCCAAATTTGTCTTTTGGCTATTTTATATCTCCAGTAGAAACTCGTGTAGGCCCTCAAAGGGCACGTTTTTCTTTGACACAAATGTTCCCATGGTTTGGTACACTAAAGGCTCAGGAAGATGTTGCTACACTAATGGCAGAAGCGAAGTATCAGGAGTTTTTAGATGCTCGAAACAAATTACTTTATCAGGTAGCTGCTGCATATTACCCTCTTTATGAGTTGAAAAGACTGGTGGAGATTGAAAATGAAAACATCAGTATTCTATCGTCATACAAGGACATTGCATCAGTAAAGTTCCAGAACGGAAAGGGTGCAATGGTCGATGTATTAAGGGTAGATATAATGCTCAAAGATGCAGCGACCAATTTGTCCATTTTGGAGCAAAAGAAAAAGCCACTTGAAACCCGTTTCAACAAACTACTGAATCGACAGGAAGCCGATACAATTATCGTTCAGGATTCCTTGTATGTAGAAAACTTGCCTGTAACCTATCGCAGGGATTCTCTATTGACTTCCAATCCATTACTCGATGAGTTGGACTTAAAAATAAAGGCAAGTGAAGCTCAGGAATTAGCCGCAACCAAACAAGGTATGCCTAAAATCGGTGTAGGCTTAGATTATGTCATTGTAGGCCAACGAACAGATATGTATGTTCCTGATAATGGTCAGGACGTATTGATGCCGATGGTGACTATGAGCCTCCCTATTTTCAGAGGAAAATACAAAGCAGCTCGGAAGGAAGCCCAACTGATGCAGGAATCTTATGCGCTACAAAAAGAAGATGCGGTAAACAGACTTACAAGCACGTACGAAATGATTTGGTTCGAAATTCAAAAGCAACTCGACCAAATCATACTTTATGAAGAACAGATCATGACATCTCAGCAGTCTTTGAATCTACTTTTTACCGCTTATGGCAATTCAGGAAAGGACTTTGAAGAGGTCCTCAGAATGCAACAACAAATTCTAAAGTATCAAAAAATGAAAGCTACTGCCTTGTCTGATTACAACATAGCAATAGCAGAACTCGATTATATCACAGCTAAAACGAAATAATCATGGAACATCAACATCATAATCATACGCACGAAAATCATAGTCATGGCCATGATCATCACAATCATGACCACCACTCTGGTCAACATCAGTCACATGGTGACCATCATGGACATCATGAACACATGATTGAGGATTTCAAAAAACGATTTTGGATTTCTTTGATCATCACACTACCCATCATTGTGCTAGCACCAATGATTCAAGAGTTATTGGGTTATCAACTTCGTTTCAACGGAGACAGATATGTTCAGTTTATCCTTTCATCTGTCATCTTCTTTTATGGAGGCTGGCCGTTTTTGAAAGGATTGGCTGAAGAAATAAAAAAGAAAGCTCCGGGAATGATGACGCTGATTGCTTTAGCTATATCAGTCGCCTATTTCTACAGCTCGGCAGTCGTTTTTGGCCTGGATGGAAAAATCTTCTTTTGGGAACTCGCCAGTTTAATTGTCATCATGCTGTTAGGCCACTGGATAGAAATGAAATCCGTTATGGGTGCTTCCAATGCCTTGCAGGAACTGGCTAAAATGATGCCTTCAACCGCTCGCAGAATCAAGGAAGATGGGGAACATGAGGATGTGTCTATTGATAATTTAAAAGGCAATGACACCATACTGGTAAGACCAGGCGAAAAAATCCCTGCCGATGGTATCGTATTGGAAGGTGAAAGTCATGTAAATGAGTCCATGCTTACAGGGGAATCAAAACCTGTAACCAAACATAAAAATGATCAGGTTATTGGTGGTTCGGTCAATGATAATGGCACACTTAAAATCAAAGTTAGGCACATAGGAGAAGACTCATACCTGTCAAAGGTTATAGGTATGGTGAAGGAAGCTCAGGCAACCAAATCTAAAACTCAAAATCTGGCAGATAAAGCCGCTGCATGGTTATTCTACATCGCTTTAGGAGCAGGTATTACCACACTTGTAGTATGGTTAAGTATAGGAAAAGATTTTGAATACGCCCTGGAACGCATGGTTACGGTGATGATCATTTCCTGTCCTCACGCATTGGGTTTGGCTGTTCCGCTGGTTGTAGCTATTTCCACGGCTGTATCTGCCAAAAACGGATTGCTGATTCGTAATAGAACCGCCTTTGAAAACGCTCGAAACATTACAGCCATCATTTTTGACAAGACAGGCACCTTGACCAAAGGTGAGTTCGGGGTAACACGTTTCAAAAGTGTCTCTAATCACTTGTCAGATGATGATTTGTTACAAATAGCAGCCTCTATCGAAAACAGTTCTGAACATCCCATAGCAGCAGGTATCGTCCGCAAAGCAAAATCGAAAGATTTATCATTACAAGAACCTGAAAACTTCCAAAATATTACAGGGAAAGGAATCAGTGCAAAGCTAAACGGAGAGGAAATCAAAATTGTAAGCCCCGGAATGCTCAAAGAACAGGGAACTGACGCCCCTACTGATGCTTTTAAAACTGACGATGAGACCGTAGTATTTGTATTGATTGCTAACGCTCTAGCTGGCTATATCGCTCTTGCAGATGAAGTACGACCAGAATCTTTATCTGCCATCAATACTTTAAAAGAAAGGGGTATAAAAGTTTATATGGCTACTGGCGACAATCAACAAGTTGCAAAAGCAGTGAGCGAGCAACTTTCTCTGGATGATTACTTTGCTGAAGTCTTGCCAGAAGATAAACAACGCATCATCAAAGAACTTCAACAGAATGGAGAATTTGTTGCTATGACTGGTGATGGAGTTAATGATGCTCCTGCTTTGGCTCAGGCCAATGTTGGAATCGCTGTAGGTTCCGGGACTGATGTTGCTGCAGAAACAGCTGATATTGTTTTGGTCAACAGCAATCCAAAAGACATTGCAAACCTTATTCTTTTTGGCTCAGCTACATATAAAAAAATGATGCAAAACCTATGGTGGGCAGCCGGATACAACATTCTTGCAGTTCCATTGGCGGCAGGTGCCTTAGCAAGCATTGGTATTATCCTTAGCCCTGCTATTGGTGCAGTACTGATGAGCCTAAGCACTGTAATAGTCGCATTGAATGCACAATTATTAAAACGTCAAATAAAGAAATAAGATGAAAAATATAAATAGATCAACAGTCATTATCGCCATTAGCACACTAGCTATTGGTCTGATATTGGGATGGTTAATATTCGGTGGCACTGATAAGACTTCCGAGAATGAACACATCCACAACGCTAGTGAGGCAAAAGAGACAATTTGGACTTGCTCCATGCACCCTCAGATCAGAAAAAATGAACCAGGTGATTGTCCTATTTGCGGAATGGATTTAATTCCGATGGAAAGCGAAACCAATGAAGTTGACCCAATGGCGGTAAGTATGTCTCCAACAGCCATGCAGCTCGCTCAGGTTCAAACCATGAAAGTTGGAAGGGGCAATACTAATAAATCTTTACGCTTAACAGGAAAAGTACAGGCCGATGAACGATTGCTTTACACGCAATCTTCTCACATACCTGGTAGGGTTGAAAAACTAACCGTCAACTTTACAGGGGACTTTGTTAAAGAAGGTCAGATCATAGCTTACATCTATTCTCCTGATTTAGTCACCGCACAAGAAGAACTGTTTGAAGCAAAAAAAATCAAAGAAACCCAGCCTGCATTGTTCACTGCGGCAAAAGAAAAGTTGAAAAACTGGAAGCTCACAGACAAGCAGATAGACCAGATATTGGCATCTGATAAAACAATTGAACAGTTTCCAATTCTTGCAAATGTTTCGGGCTATGTTACTCAAAAAAGGGTCAATCTTGGTGACTATATTAAACAAGGTGAAGCCCTATACGAAATTGCAGACCTTTCCAAAGTATGGGTGCTATTTGATGTCTATGAATCGGATATGAGTTGGATAAAGAAAGGTGATGCAGTTTCATACACCATCCAATCTTTACCAGGTAAAACCTTTAATGGAGCGATTAGCTATATCGACCCTGTCATTGACCCGAAAACAAGAGTAGCGAAAGCCAGAATTGAAACCGCAAACAAGGAATTACTGCTCAAACCGGAAATGTTTGCCAGCGGAACGATTGAGTCAAAAACCAATACCTCTAATACATCTTTGACCGTTCCCAAAACTGCCGTTATGTGGACGGGAAAACGCTCTGTAGTTTATGTGATGCAAACCTCAGCACAAGGCGTTGGTTTCTTGATGCGAGAGGTGACACTGGGACCGGAGTTAGGAGAAAGTTATGTGATAGAGTCGGGTTTACAATCTGGTGAAGAAATTGCAATCAATGGTACATTCAGTATAGATGCTGCTGCTCAATTATCAGGGAAACCAAGCATGATGAATCCGGAAGGTGGTGTAGCAATGACTGGTCATAATCATGGAGGTAACCAGAATACTACAATGACAAATATGCCAGTTAAATCAAAGAAAACAGCAATATCTGATGAAGCCAAAAAGTCACTAGTACCATTATTTGATAGCTATTTCAAAATGAAAAATGCGCTGGTGAATGATGATTTT
>PBYE01000045.1 GCA_002729495.1 Chromatiales bacterium | reverse complement strand
TGGGGGCGATTCACTTATAGATCGCGGCGGCGGTCTCATCTATGACGATATTTTAGGCATCACCTGGACACAGGATGCGAATATAAATGGGCCAGATACCTGGGCAAATCAGATCGCATGGGCGGCAGGCTTGAGCATCGTGGATACAAGACCCGGAGCGGTAGGAGTTACCTATATATAGTGACTGGCGTCTGCCGACACATACCGATACCGGTACGTCAGGATGCAATTTGGCATTTGAAGGTACGGATTGCGGATACAACGTCGATACCAGTACTGGCGAAATGGCAAGTTTGTTCTATGACACCTTGGGAAATATTGCGTTCTACGACACGTCGGGTAATGGGCCGCAAGCCGGATGGGGTCTTGCCAACTCAGGGCCGTTCACGAACATCCAGACCATCACCACCTACTGGTATAGCACAGAGGAGTCTCCTAATGGTGCGTGGGGGATGGACTTCCGAGACGGCTGACAAGGCAATGCAGATGTAACTGAACTTCGCCATGCGTGGGCTGTGATGGATGGAGATGTCGCCGCAGTTCCCCTCCCCGCCGCAGTTTGGCTGTTCGGTTCCGGGCTGGGGTTGCTGGGGTGGGTTAGGAAACGCTCAGTCTAAAAACCTATTCGGCGCTGGCTGTCCAGAATGACGGTCAACACAGCCAGACCGAGGTCATTTGACATAATTGAAAAAATGAACAGGTTTTAGCGCTTCTGAGCAAAGGTTTCTTAATTTAGGCGTATTATTTGCAACCTACTAGAGAATAATAATAATAATGAAAAAACTCTGTATAGCTCTCTCACTAAGCATCTGGTTTCTGCTATCGGGCGTGGCTCAGGCAATTACCATTGAATGGACTTTAAATGACGTCGTCTTTACCGACGGCGGCACAGCCAGTGGTTCGTTTCTATATGACACTGACACCAGCACTTATAGCAATGTTTCTATTGTGACTACCGCTGGCTCAATACGCAGTGGGGAAACCTATGAGAATCCAGCCTGGGCCTGGGGCAACATAGGTCTAGCCGTAACTCCTGTTGCATTGCCCGATTACACTGGTGCGCCTGGGCTTCTTTTAATTTTTACCGGCGGCCCACTCACAGACCCAAGTGCAACATACAATTTATTATCAGGCTATCAAGCAGAATCCGTTTGCGCGGCCGCTGCCTGCGATGCTGGCCTAAGTGCCTCTGGTGCGCGTTCTATCCCTGTGGGGCTCGGCGGCACCTTGACTGGAACCGTCATCCCCATCCCCGCCGCCCTCTGGCTGTTTGGGTCGGGACTAGGGTTGCTGGGGTGGTTTAGGAGGCGGGCGTGCGGCCCAATTTGACATTCCTATCAAATGGGAAGAACGTTGCTGCTGGGAAGAACGTTGCTGCTGGGAGGAGGGCTTTAAAAATAAATAATTGCCCGTCAGGTAATGGAATTCTCTGCTTTCAGGACTAATCGCACCCCTTGTAAATATCACCAAAAAATGTGTTGGATAGTTATTTGCACGTCCACATGGTTTCGCCAGTTGGGCATAGCGGCAGTTCTGACAATGGTGGCTGCATCGCCATCACTAGGTGGCGTGAACGCGTCTGGTAAGGCAAAACATAAAGCCGGAATTGTGAACGGCGTCTATGCTGCGCAGATAGGTGCGCCTGCACCCGCTATCGGTCTCCGCGAGGGGAAAGCCTCAGGGGACGGAATCCTTGTCAGGTTCAAACAAACGGCCGTCGCCACGGTGTCCGCGACTGCGGCCTTGGGGCAGGAAAATCTCAAGATCGGCCATGAGTTCACGAGCGTGCCTGGGCTCAAACGGCTGGTACCCGCAGGCGGCCCAGCTGCCGCGCCTTTCACAAGAGAGACTCTAATCGCCGCCATACAGAAATTAAAGGCAACCGGGCAATTTGAATACGTGGAGCCGGACTGGCTGGTTCACGTTCTCCAGACTCCGACCGATTCGGCGTTCGTCAACGGTGACCTTTGGGGCCTGCGAAACACAGGACAGAACGGCGGTGTCGCGGACATCGATGTCAATGCGGTTCCGGCCTGGGATATCACCACCGGATCGCCTAGCGTCGTGGTGGGGGTAGTCGACACAGGCATCCGCTATACACACCAGGATCTCGCCGGCAACATGTGGACAAACTCCGGGGAGCTCCCCGGAAACGGTTCCGATGACGACGGTAACGGATATGTTGATGACGTGTATGGGGTCAATGCTATTAACGGATCAGGCGATCCGTTTGATGACAATAATCATGGAACGCACGTCGCAGGTACGATTGCTGCAACAGCTTTCGACAGCGGTCAGCACGTCGGGGTGGCCTATAACGTCCGCTTGATGGCACTGAAATTTCTTGACGCATCGGGTTCAGGATCTACCTCTGATGCGATTGAATGCATCGAATACGCGGTGGAACAGGGCGTCGATATCCTCAATAACAGTTGGGGCGGTGGCGGATTTAGTCAGGCGTTGGAGGATGCTATCCAGGCGGCCAACGACGCAGGAATTCTTTTTGTCGCGGCGGCCGGAAACTCCACCTCGAATAATGACCTGACGCCTTCTTACCCGTCGAACTACGAGGTCCCGAATGTCGTCGCTGTTGCGGCAATCGATCGCAGCGGGAACCTGGCATCCTTTTCCAGCTATGGAGCCACCACGGTGGATATCGCAGCGCCGGGCGTCGATATTCTCTCCAGCACCACGGCGGGTGACGCTAGTTACGATAGCTTCAGCGGCACCAGCATGGCCACCCCGCATGTCGTCGGGGTGGCGGCCCTGCTGGCTAGTCAGTACCCTTCTGCGGGAATTTCTGAATTGAAGAGCCGGCTGCTGAATACCGCCAAGTCGCTTGGTTCGCTCACCGGTCGCGTGGCATCCGGCGGCATCGTGGACGCGCATGCGGCACTAATCGAATCGCCAGACGGTGATCTTGAGCTGGCGGTATCGCCCAGCGTCTTGGAAGGCGGTCAATCAAATGCCATCTTCATTTCGGTAACCGATCTTTCGGCGGTGACCGGCGCCACCGTAACGGGCAATTTCGATGGGGAGTCATCACAAGCCTTCCTGGACAATGGTGTGGCGCCGGATACGGCGGCCGACGACGGCGTTTATACCGCTGCGCTGGTGGCTCCGACCGGCGTGACGAGCGTCAGCCTGAACGTACAAGTCACCGCACCCGACAAAAACCCGGCCTCGGATTCTTTCTCGTTCTCCGTCGTGTCGCCCCCTGCCAACGATGATTTTGCTGACCGCATCGTGCTGGCCTCAGGCACCAATCAGAGCACCGGGGCGAACCTGTCAGCCTCTTTGGAGTCTGGAGAACCACTCAATCCTTCTGTGGCCGGGGGTAAGACGGTGTGGTGGGAATGGATCGCTCCGGCCTCCGGAGACGTCACGATTTCAACGACGGGAAGTTCATTCGATACCACGTTGGCAGTCTATCAGGGCAGCTCGCTCGGAAGCCTGAATCTGATGGGAGCGAACGACGACTCCTCGGGGTTGCAGAGTGCAGTGACCTTCTCGGCAAGCGCTGGCGCGGCCTACCAAGTGCAGGTCGATGGCTATGCCGGAGCCGAAGGGGATATTGAACTCAACTATCCACCTCCAGGCAGCTCAACCGGGGCGCCTGTAATAGTGACTCAGCCGGTTGGACGCAGCGTTATCGTTGGTGATTCGTTTACCGTCTCGGTGACCGCGTCCGGCCAACCGACGTTGAAGTACCAATGGCTGCTTGATGGAACGCCCATCTTGAATGCAACCGCTTCAAGCTATTCGGTGGCGGTGTCTATCGAGACTGACGAAGGCAACTACACCGTAGAAATCTCAAACGCCATTGCCTCAGTGGTTAGTAATCCGGCTTATGTTTCGGTGGAGCCCGTCGGTCTCGTGCCAGCCAACGACGTGTTCTCCGAAGCTCAATTGCTCCCAGGGACAAGCGGGCTAATTGCAGGTGCGAATATCCGGGGGACAGGTGAAGCCGGGGAACCGGATCACGCGTACGTCAGCACTCCGCTGGCATCGATCTGGTACACATGGACCGCCCCGTCTAACGGTACATTTAATCTGGACACGTTTGGTAGCGACTATGACACCACGCTAGCGGTCTATACTGGGTCAACTGTTGGTTCGCTATTAGAACTCGCCAGCAACGATGACAGCGTCGGTTTGCAGAGCGCTGTCACAATTCCGGTAGCGGCTGGCGTAACCTATCATTGTGCGGTGGATGGATACTCATCCAATGAAGGACAGGTGGTTCTCAACTATGCCTTCATGCCAGGCGGGGGGGGCAGTCAACCCAATGACAACTTTGCCAGTCGTACCGCCCTGATCGGCAACACCACCGCGACAGGCAGCAACATCGGGGCCACTGGCGAGACCGGTGAGATTAGCCACGCGGGTGTTTCAGTGCCGTTGGCTTCAGTCTGGTGGTCGTGGGAGGCTCCCGATGACGGGTCGGTTACGGTCTCAACGGCGCTGAGTGATTTTGACACGACACTGGCAGCTTACACTGGAAATTCGGTCGGTTCCCTCAGTGAAGTCGCATCAAATGACGACTTCGGAGGGGGGCTCACAAGCCAGGTTACGTTCGCCGTTTCAACGAGCACAGAATACGCAATAGCCGTCGATGGATACGCAACGAACGAGGGCAATATTGAGGTCGCAGTGACCTATGATGTTTTGGATTCCGACGGCGATGGCGTGCCAGATTCCTCTGATAATTGCCCTTATGTTGCAAACGCCAACCAGAGCGATATTGATAATGACGGCATAGGTGACGCATGCGATCCTGACGATGGCACCCCGCCCGTCGAACCAAGCGTTAATTTTAAGGAAGACTTTGAAGGCGGGACGAGTGACTGGGGCAACGGATCCTGGGGCGCTGCAACCTGGATCAGTTCGGGCGGCCACGACAACGGCGCTTACATCAGCGCTAGCGAAGATATCGATACCTCCGGCGACGGTGAGTTCAGCGACGGTTACTACGTGGCGGCACGCTGTGCCGTTGTCCCGGACTGGGCACCTTCCCAGAATTGCAGCGAGGGTAACTTCACCGGTGACTGGTATTTTACGGGAGGCATAATGGAGTTGCGTTTCTGGTTCCGGCACAACTCGACCAAGCCGGGCGGCATTGTCCCGGCCGTTAGGATAGCTACTTCCGATAACTCATCTGCCGGGTTGGCTGTTTTCTCAGCCGTTGCGGCCAATACCTGGACTGAGCTTACGGTTGAAATAGACCCGCAGGATCCGGCCTGGGATTCAAACTGGGGCGCCTCAGCAGGTATTTCGGTTCCGGATGCCGTAGCAGTGTTCAGCGATGTCGGGCGGTTGCAGGTAGGCTACTACATCGACCCGAACGATCCTGTTTACACCGAGAGTAATGTCACGTTTGATACTGATGACGTGCAGACCTGGGGCGTTGACACAATCCCGGTGGTCGTTGACGTTATTACCGACGGCGGGTCACACGGTCACGGGCATACACACCGGATGGTTCATCCGCATCACGACGGCGGCCCGGATGCGGTTATCGGCCTGGACGATCCGGTGCGACTGATGGTGTTCGGCGCTTCAACGATAGTAGGCGACCCGGTTTATCTGGATACGGATAATATCGTCAAGGAATCCGCGCGCATCGGCCGACTGGGTGGCTCACACATCGACGGCGAGGAAATCTTTGGGCTTGATCATGACGCTGATGGTTTGGATGATGCGGAGTTTGCAGTGCTGACCGGTGATGCGTTTGGCCGTGCAGCCCTCGCCGAGGGAAGTTGCCAGGCAGCCTGGGCCAAGCCCGATACAGTGGCGTTTCGTGCCGAACTGACAACCGGGCAAATCATAGCCGGTGAAGACGCGGATATTGCCAGGGTCTGTAACGCCTCTTGTCACAATTAATCAGAACGAGCGGGTTCAGGGCTGGGATTGCTGGTGCAAGAAACCTTGATATTCCTTAGATTTCGGAGTTACTGGCTCAGTAAAACAGCAGAAAAAGTAACGCTAGATTCGAAACTATAAGAGTTAATGAGAGAAGGCTCAATCGAATAGATCGCTTGCGGTATTTTTTTAATTTATTAGTTGCTTTGGGGGGCAAATTGCTTTTGCGTTAGGTAATAGTTGTACACCCCCTCTCCCAAAGTTGCTTTACTGGGAGTTACAGCCATGTTCTTGAATACGCTCTTAGGCAAATATTCAGCCGCTTCAAGCGCACGGTCTAAATAGGCTGCAATTTTTTCCGGTTTTACATTTTCGATCACCCAGATCAGGTGACTTTCTATCAAACGTTCTGCTGCCATTACCCATTCATAAGGAACGTTTAGCGCGGAACACTCCGCCCTCAATTTTTTAATCATTTTAAAGACAGCGTCGCCTGGTTCAGATTGTTTTTCAGCGATTTGTGTTATTGAATTTAAATTATGTCTATAGAAGTACCTGGCTTCTGGGACACTGACAATCTTATTAGCGAGATACAGGGCCTTAAATGTAAATGTCACATCTTCATGAAGCGGTAGATCTTGAAAGTAAATATTATTACTAATAAGTAATTCTTTCTTGTAGATCTTGTTATAACAGTTTGTCATCTTTATCAGGAAGGGCCTTTCAGCCGGGCTATAGAATCCGCTTTTAAAATATTTTTCTCCGAAATAAGGCGATAGAACGCCTTTTTTGGATTCCACCTTATAATTTCTCCTATCGCAATATCAGCATCGAAATCAACGGCTGCATTTAACAGGCGTTCAAACATGTCACCCGAACACCAGTCATCGCTGTCGCAGAAGCCTATATGCTCTCCTTTTGCAAGTTGGATTCCATAATTCCTGCAGTGACCGCACCCACCAACTGTTACTTGAAATACCCTGAAAAAAGATGAGTTCTTTTCTGCTTCGATAGCTTTCAGTTTTTCATAGGACCCATCATCTGATCCGTTATCGATAAAAATCAGTTCTATATCTATAAGACGTTGATTAATAAGACTTAGTATGCATTCATCCAGATACTCAATGGTATTGAACACAGGAATGATGACAGATAACTTGATTCTGGAAGGCATTTGCAGTGATTTCAATTGGCTAATTGACCTAAAGTCATGGATACGTATAACCAAGAACGATTAGTTAGAAGATCTAATATGGCGCGACAAAAACAGAAGTAGCGAGACGTTGTTTGTTGTCTAACTAAGCACCGGAGTAAGGAACATGTCTGAACATGAAATCAATCGACGAGAAGTCACTTTAATGGGCTTAATGTTCGCGGGTGCTGGAGGTGTTGCATCTCTGTCCGAAGCCTTCGCACAAGAGACGCCAGAAAGCAGTGATCTAATCGCCGAGATCGAAGTTGAACTGAGAAAGCAGGAAGAGATATGGAATAGTCAGGACTATCAACGAATCAGGGAATTGTGGGACCACGATGATCCCGAGCCCTATTTCGTAGCGGCCGAACTCGACCGAACCATTATTGGCTGGCCGGCGCTCAACAAATATCTGGCACCGACGCGTAGTGGACTGGCCGCCTTTCGCTGGGGCTTCTCAAACGTCAACGCGAGGTTATTGGCACCCGACGTTGCGATGGCCGTTTTTGACCATTGGTTCGAATTCCAGCTTGTCGGCGAGAATCGAGTGCCAAAATCCGGCTTTGACCGGCTACTGTGTATCTTTAAAAGAAAACCTGATGGTTGGAAACAAATCGTCTATGCAAATTGTCCGCATAGCTTCGAGACCCATGCGCGCAAGTTGGTCGAGCGCAATGTTAAACCGGATTTTGCGGAGTTTCGGGAAGAAGCAATCAAGAAAAGGCAGGCTCTTGAGCACCAGCAGAGCTGAAGAACTGCTGGTGCCGGTCATTAAAACTTTAAATGAGAAGAACACGGAGACGCTGACATGCAACGCAGAACTGCAATCATAATTTCATCCTCAATAATGGTCATCATGGCCCTCTATACAATCAATAGTGGCTTGGGCCGGATACTGACGGCCCAGCAGCAGCCGAGTGAAGTGGCGCTATACGGAAGCTGGATGCTCGAAGCTAACGTGTTTAGCCTCTTTCTATTATCTGGAAGAGGGACAACGGACTTGATGCTAGTGGGGGCACCTCTGATTTGGGCAGCCTTTGACCCGGTGCGGCGTGCTGCGCTGTGCTTGTTTCATATCGGCTGGTACCTCATATTGATACCGACCGAGCTTTATTACTACTATGGCAACAGCGGCGTTTTCAAAGAGATTTTCACGCAACAGGTAATCGTGGCGGGCGTGAGTTTCAAATCCCTTGCGATATTGCTGTTTGCCGTTGCATGGTTCTTTGCTCGTAAAGCCCGGCTCATGACAGCTGACGGTGCAGAGCCGCATTGAAACAGACAGCACTGGCTAAGGTCACCAATTGCGTCAAACACATATCTGGATAGATTCAATGGACACATATACAGCGGTAGAACTGGCACAGGCTGCCATTAAGGCTAACAACAAGCGCCTTGTGGATGCGGTGCTTAAGATCAAGGCAGAGCGAGCGCAAAGTGGCGCGGCGGAAAAACCACTGGCGGAACGACCACTGGTTGCAGTGACCTGTTCCACGGGTTGGGAAAGCTACGCGATTGTCGAAGAACTGACTAAAACCAGAAAATTTCGGGTGCGTGCGCTGTATCGCACACCCGGCACGCAGGCTGCTGAGCGGCTTGAAAGTTTTTTAGCAGAAACCGAAAGCGAATGCCCCGGTCTGCTCACGTTGCACCCCGGCGTGGACATGACCTCTGCCGAAAAACTGACCGAGGCCTTTACAGATTGTGATGGCGTGGTGTTGTATTGCACGGCGAACGAGGCCAAGGCCGGCAAGATTACTAATCATGGCGATGACCCGGTGGGTGGCCGCATCGCCTTTATGAAACAGGTATCGTCCGCGATGGTCGCGCTAAAGGCGAACCCATCGGTGCAGCAAGTCATTACCCTGGTATTCCCGCCCGACAAGGTGACCGGCATTGCCGACGAGTATCCGACCATACCCTGGTGGATTGATCAGCGGCACCGGTTCTCTGACCTCATGCGCGCGCAGAGCATCAACGTCACCTGTCTCCATCGCCCGGCGTATTACTACGCCATGCACCGTGTTGATTACACAAATACCAAGCAACAGCGTGGCGAGAGCGCCATGGCGCAGACCATGATTACGGAAGACAACCTGTCAGGCATTAACGATCCGGACATCATGATTAACTGGGTGGACGTGCGGGATGTGGGTAAATGGTGTGGCACCTGTTTCGAATACCCGCAAGTCTTTTTAAATCAAACCTTTTCGATTGCATCGGCTGCCATGACCGGCAATGAGGCAGTCGCAATCGCTGAACGCACCAACAAACACGGCACTACCTTCAAGTACCAACAGTTCCCGATGGAAATGATGAAGAAGTACACCGAAAAGACTCCCGAGGTGGTTTATCCCATTCGCTATGCCGAGTGGTACGGCAAAGGCGGCAATGCCTATGACTTTGCCAGCAACGATGATCTTGCCGATCTGGAAAGAATTCATCCGCGCTGGACCTTCGAGGCCAAGCTTGAGTCCTGGGGGATAACGGATATCAAGCCAGCGAAGAAGTAAGCGGGTTCAATTATTGGGGTCAGTGTAAAAATCATGAGTATTTACTCTGACCCCCTTTATCCCGTTGGCTGTGCACGACGGAGATATAGCCGCTTCAGTAGTGCCCATCCCTGCCGCAGTCTGGCTGTTCGGTTCCGGCTTAGGCCTTCTCGGCTGGATACGCCGTAGAAAGGCTGCCTAACTTAGTTACACCATAACGATTCATAAAGCCCCGCCGAGTGCGGGGTTTTTTGTGCCTTGCGAACGTCCAATTATTGGGGTCAATTATTGGGGTCAGTGTAAAAATCATGAGTATTTACTCTGACCCCCTTTATCGACTGATCGCTGAATACCATGAAGGAACCTCGTTAGCAGCCAATCGTGACGATGGATCCGGTGTGATATTTACCGTGCGTCTGCCGTTAGGCTAGCGTTTAGAGCGTATTGTGAAGGAATAAAAGATGTTTTCTGATGTTTAAGCCTTACCTAATCCTTGCCCTCATTCTTTTAAGCGCCCCGCAGGCGTTTGCCCTGACCATGCCAGCTGCCGTCCTTGGTGCGCCCTTAAGATACATCGTGCTTGAAGAAGCCCGGTCTGAGGATCGTGCGTCCACTCAGGGCCTCCTCAATATTTTTCTTGCCGTCGGCCAGTTGAGTGGCGCTGCAATTGTTGGGGCTGTGGCGACCTCGGTGGGTGGCGGCACAGTGGGTTATCAGAATGCAATTGGCGTGCTGGCTGTCATCACATTTCTTATGTGTATGGTCGCACTGTTGCTGAAGCGCAGGGCGTCATCTGTAGTAGTGACCTAGTTCAAGGCAGAAGGAAGTTGTAACCAGCAGGAGTTAGAGAATCAATATTTAGATGGTTGGTATTAGGTTGAGATAGCTATTCAGCAGTCCGGCCTTGACTGATCAAAGTCAGGTACTCATCTGACATTACAGCGAGTTGCGTGGCGGCAGTTGGGTCGTCCAAAAGATTATTAGTCTCACCCGGATCCAGAGTTAGATTGTAAAGTGCTGCAAACTCTATATTAAGTTGTGGATTTGCAAGGTCGGAGTCAACAATCAGTTTCCACGAGTTATGGTACTGATCGCTCTTATATAAAGCATGGCCAGCCATCTCGTACACTTGCCCTGTTGACAAACCCTGAACGATCATGTGGTCGCGCATACGCTGCCATTTGGTGGCAAGCAGGACAGGGCTAAAGCTATAGCTGTCATTAGCCTGATCAGCTGGTAGTAGTACGCCCGTCAAATCTGCAAGCGTTGCCATCAGATCCTGGGAGCCAATCATCTGGTCGGTCGAGCGGCCTGGCTTAATAATCGAGCCCGCATCTGTGCCGTCTCCCCAGCGCATAACCAGAGGTGCTTTATGCCCGCCTTCATATATCTGGAGCTTGTAGCCGCGCAAGGGGATACCATTGTCGACGCCCTGTGCATTAATATGCTGGTCGCCAGCCGGGCCTGTTTCAATACGTACACCAGTTCCCTCATAACCCGCCTGTGTATTCTGCTGATTTGGGCCGTTATCACTCGTAAAGATTATCAGGGTGTTGTTCAGCAGGCCTTCATCATCGAGTTTTGCGATTAGTGTTCCAAGTATTACGTCGGCCTCATAAACGACATCTGTGCGTTCTGAAATAGTTGTGGCATTTGCTATGGTTGTGCCGGGCATCCCGATTTCAACTTCTGTTGGATTGCTAGCATTAAAAACAGGTGGTGGTGTCCAGGGTGTATGCGGTTCTGGTGTCGCCATATACAAAAAGAATGGCCTGTTAACTCCTTGCGCTATGTTGTCATTCAGATGCTGGTCGATAAAAATAAGGGCGCGGCTTGTAAGGATTGGGCCAACTTGTCGGCTGTCGTAGTTGTCCATGGCCTTGCTGTTGCTGCCGATAATGCCGCCATTGAATTGCTGGCCGTAGGTAACCGGTACCATATGTGCTTGAGCATCCGCCGTGGTTTCGAAATGGTTAAATTGCCCTGTCGTAGTGTCATAGCGGGTCAAACGATCATTTTCAAAATAGAAAAATGGACCCTTGCCAATCCCTCCAGGCAAAATAAAGGAATAATCGAAACCAAACTGGGTGGGGCCACGATCGAAATTCCGTGTGAAATCTATATCAGCAGAAACATCGGTATAAGCCGTTCCTGCTTCATTCCAGAAGGCGCCACCATTATGGAGTTTGCCTATGAAAGCGGTGCGGTAATTAGCGGCTTGCAGCGTGTGCCCCAGCGTCTGCTGCCCGGGAATGATCATTGTATTGGGGGCCAGCGACCTCCAGACGCCCCCGGGCTTGCGGCCCCGGTGAGGATAATTTCCGGTTAATAGTGAATAGCGAGTAGGGGAGCAGGCCGCAGCAGCTGCATGGGCGTTGTCAAACCGGATTCCTGCATTTGCAAGTGCTGTGAGATTTGGCATCGGGATTGCGGAGCCCGGATTATAGATTGGCGCATCGCCCTGACCCATATCATCTACCATGATAAGTAATATGTTTGGGAGGGTAATATCGACGGTTACAGTGTCTGATGTCGCCACCCCGTCACTTACACGGTAGGAAAATGAATCATGGCCCGCGAATTCTGAATTAGGTGTATAGCTAAAATATCCATCGTTACCAAAATTTAACAGCCCATTCGTTACATTACTCACCAAAGTTGCTGTTAGGGGGTCGCCATCAATGTCGTTGTCATTGGTCATCACTCCTGGTGCAGAGCGTGTAATAGATGCGCCATGAGCAATGCTGAATATATCCCCATTGGCGACCGGGAGATCATTCACCGCCTCGACAGAGATGCTGACTGTATTGATGTTATTGAGGCTGTCCCTGTAGCTGAAATTGTCCAGACCAAAAAAGTTGGGGTCCGGGGTGTAGGAGAAGGAGCCATCGGCTGCCAGGTCCAGTGTTCCATTCACGACGTCACTGTCCAAAGCAGTAAATCCCGGCTGGGCAGAATCTGTTACCTGTAGTGTTGTGTCTTCGGCGACAAAAAAAGCTTCGCCGTCTGTATCACGATAATTTACTGCTTCGTCGTGGCAACTGGGGCAGTCAGGCGTAGTAATAGAATCAATGCCACTGACCGGGCTGCCTGTATATAGCTGTCCGGTTAAATCTGCGCTGGTGTCTTCGCAAACGATGCCTGTCTGCGGGATGGCAAAGCTTAGATTAAGATCATCATCGCCATCGCCGTCTATATCCCGCACCGCGGTAGGCAAATAATTGGCATCAGGCGATGCAAGTCCGGTTCCAAAGCGGACCGATGTGGGGTTAATCTGCGTAGCATCAAAATCTGTCGCATCACCGTTAGCAATACTGGTGGAAAGTACTGCGACATCAAGTGATTTGTTGGTGCTTGTGGTGTCAACAAAGTTTGTGGAATCTGCCGGGCGTACATCAAGCGTGATCGGACCTGCCTGAGCGGTCAGGCATGCTGCCAAAAGTCCAATGCTACTGGGCCGCCTTTTTTTCTTTTTTATGCTGTGCACCCCCTGATTAATACTACGTGAAGTGCATGGTTAAGGAAATTGATGCGACACGAGCGATATGCGGCCGTTGTTGATGAATAATTATGTTATATATTAATAGCTTATCGTTAGTATGGTTCGCTGATGTGCGACCTGGCCGCATCAGTACCAGGGATTAGTTGACTGCAGACAGGGTTGCTGTTCTGTAACGAAAGGGCTTGCCAGTATGCGTACCCGCCAGTCGGTGGCTATAGCATGAAACTGCGATTGTAGGTCTGCAATTCGTCGTACAAGTCGAGCACGGGGGCAGGCAGATTTACGTCATCAATATTGCTGCTGATCTGGTTGCGTAAACCTGGGTCAAAAAATTTATGGGCCCTGGGGGCGTGCTTCAGGTCCAGACCTAATGCGAATAGTTGAAATTATTGACTAAACAGAAAAGAAGCGCAGATGCTAATATCCACTGCATGAAAACTTTAAAATTTGCATTGTTTGCATTGTTGGCTGGTACCGCGACAGCTCAGGGTCTCACTGAAATGACACAAGGTGAGGGCGGCAGCGTTGTCTCCGGTTCTGCCGGACCGTCGGGCGCGCAGGAAGCTACCGAGGGCCTTGAAACTTGCCAGCAACCCATGGCGGCGTTGGCCGTCCAGGAGCCTCAAAGCTACGTTATATCGGCACTGGCGCGCTATAAACTGCAGTCCCCCACAAGCCTGATTCGTTTGCTGATTCAGCAATCCAACTGTTTCATCGTTGTGGAACGGGGCCTGGGTATGCGCAACATGCAACAAGAACGATCGCTAGCGCAATCAGGCGCTTTGCGTGAAGGTTCCAACATCGGTGGCGGACAAATGGTGGCCGCTGACTTTGTGCTAACCCCCGCTGTGGTGTTCTCGGAAAAAGATGCAGGCGGTATCGGAGGCGCGCTGGGAGCACGCTTGGGAGGAACACTGGGAGGGCTCATCGGTGGACTGAAATTCAAGGAAGCACAAACCAGCATGCTGCTGGTGGATGCCCGATCCGGTGTTCAGGTTGCTGCCGCAGAAGGCAGTTCTAAGAAGGCAGACCTAAACCTGGGTGTCCTGGTTGGTTTTGAAGATGTAGGCGTGGGCCTGGGGGGGTACGATAAAACTGCCGAGGGTAAAGTCATCGCGGCTAGCCTGACGGATAACTACAACGGTATCGTACGATCGATAAAAAATGCCCCCAGTCTGCAAAGAAACGTAGGAAACCTAACCGAAGAAGCTGCTGCAGGCGGTTCCACAGCAGCAGGCCAGGTATTTAACGTTGGCGATGTGGTGCGCCCCAAAATTTCCAACGTGAAAATATACAAACAACCTGACCAAAATAGCCCTGTAGTGACTACCTTGGGCAAAAGCCAAGAGATGATATATATGGGCGAAGATCAAAATGGCTTCATCAACGTGGAAAGCGGCAGCGGCGGCGGTTGGATTAAAAGGGTTTTAGTTCAACGCTAGCCAGGCGCTAAAACCTCGGTTCGACCCCTAATTTCCCAATTTCTTGAAGATGTAACTCTCAAGCAACTTCTAGATAAGCATGGGGTTGAGTTTGCCGCC
>PBYE01000044.1 GCA_002729495.1 Chromatiales bacterium | reverse complement strand
TGCCCCGGTTATAGAACTCCATAACCTGGAGCAGTGTTTTCTGCCCACCGTTGTGGAAGAACGGCCCGGTTAACTCGACGTTACGCAGGCCCGGCACCTTGAATGCACCGTCCACACCCGTCGGCATATCCAGGATGGCCTGGTAATTCAGCGTATTCGGCGGTTTCGCCGGGAAACCGGCACCGCCGACGGGATCATAGGCCGGTATGGCGTCATCGCCCCGTCCCGGCCTTGCTTCCGTAAAGTATGGAAGAATCTCCGGCGTCAGTTGAAATTCCGGCACGACCGTCCACCGCAGGCTAGCGGCCTCGCACTCAGCCTGATCGTATGTATCGGCAGGTGGCGGTGCCGGCAAGAACGGCGGGAGGGAGTCCGCACAAAACTCGTGGGGCCAGGGGTCACTTTTGACCAGCTTGTGGGTCATCCAGGTATGGCCGGCGAAACCGCCCGGAAACCACACCGAATCACCGATCCAGTGGAACGGCTCGACGACACGACCGAAGTTAATGCTTTCGAGCGCATCGACATCCGCCCAGCCCGTTTGCGGTGCGGCCGGGTGCTGGAGTACCTGGTTAACCCACTGCTTCGTGAACGACAGCGGGACACCGAAGGGACCGTCCGCACCAACGCCCGGATCCTCGAATGTCGGCCGAACGCCAATGTTGTAAAACGCGGTGTCGTACAACACCGGAATCTCCAGCTTGAAATCACCCTCCAGAGGACCGGATGCCAACGTATCGCCGTAAGTCGGAAGAATGTCGAAACAGTCCGTACACTGCGCCGAACCCCGCAGACCAAGGTCTATGACTTCCCTGATCATGGCGGTATCGTTTCCGTGCCCGTTGTCAACTATCGTGATCTCGAGCTGCAACGGACCCCCGCATTCCGATACGCGGAACACCGCATCTTTTGTGCTGTAGTCAGAAAATTCAGACGGGCCCGGTGGCTCGGGCGCGAGGCCGCTCCCCGGCTGGGGAACCGGCGCCGTGCGATCCTGGTTCGTCAAATAGGATTCCACCACACACTCGACATCGTTCAGGAAGAAATCACCGCCAACCGTCGCGTAGTAGATGTTCGGCAAATCACGCGAACCGACCACACCGTCGAGCACGTAGCCCCCGACGGTGCCCTGCCCGCCTATGAAGTACTTGAGCAGGTCCTCGGCGATGTGGATACCGTCACCGCGCCGCATGCGCTCAACAATAATTTCCTGCTCGGGGAACTCACCGGATTCTTCTTCCTCCGTGAACGGGAACGTGGCGGTCGAGAACAACGGCCCCTGGTGGCAGGTACTGCAGTTACCGCGCAGGCCAACCTTGGTATAGCCGGGTATCAGCTTGTTAGTAAAGAACAGCTCCATACCTTTCATCTGGGCCAGGCTCAGTATCCCCTTCTTGTTGTCGATCGATATTTCCCGACCGCCCGGCGCTTCGGCCCACTGATCATACAGCGAGTCATTCGAGATCAGCGTGCGCTCATATGCCATGATCGCAAGGCCCCAGATCATCGCAAAGTTCGACTCCATCAGCGTGAACTGGTTAGTGTTCGCCGGCGCTCCTGTACCGGTCTCGTTCTGGTTAATATCGAAGAGCTTATTTGAATCCCAGAACCGATCGGAGATAGCATTCTGAATGAGCATGGCGTAACTCGAACTTAAGCCTTCGTTCGGCCAAAGCGCCTTAACGCCGAGCACGCTGTCGTTCCAGTGCACTTTCTGCAGCCCCAGCGGCGTTAGCCCGAGCAGCTTTTTACCGATCTTCGGGAAACTCCTGCCGGCACATGACATCTCGAAATCAGATAACGGCGGCCCGACCGACTGAGAGGCCAGGCTGGAATTATTGAGCGCAAGTTGTATCGGCACCACGTTGGCACCCTGAACCTCGAGCACGCGCGCATCTACATTACGCCGGCCGAACGGATCGATACCGTTAAAGATATTGTTCGCTCGGCCATCCCAGAAATTGCGATGATTGAATGCGGCATTGATCACCGTTGGCGTATTGCGTGGCTCCACGCGACGTGTATTCAACCCGCTGACAGTAAATCCATCCGGGTCTTCCGGGTGACACGCTTTGACGGAGCAATTGTCATCGGTCGCAGGCAACGCAATATCCACAAAGTCGCCCGCGAAGGTGCCTGCAGATGAAACCACATCATCAGAGTCAAACAGAACCGTTGAATCCCGGTCAGCCGGGTCGGCAAGCTGATGAAATGGAAAATCATTCGGGACCAGCATGTGATTTGGCCCGCCGCCGCCACCGGCAGCGGGATCGAAAATACCGTTGCCCCCTTTCAGCCCCGGGCTTAGCTGGTTAACTGAGCGATTGTCTGCCCCCGCATGATAATGACAGGTCGCACAGGCCTCTCCACGGCTGCCCGCCTGCGCATCCCAGAACAATGCCTTGCCAAGCACGATCGCGGCGGCCAGGTCTTTTATATATCCGTCTGCACCGTCGGAGTTTGCCTCGTCCACGAATTCCAATCCCGTTATCGTGTCCACGATAACGGGCAGGGCGAGGTCTTTGGCTGACGGAGGCGGCGCAACGTCGGATTCGATAAATTGTGCAGCGACGGGTGTCACTGCTAGCACGGCCAGGGCAAATGCGGCGGGCGCAAAAGATGGCTTCATGGTGGCTCTCCCCAATACCGTCCCTGGCGCTTTAGTTATCAAACCCCGAGTCGCTCTCTGCGGGACTTGTGTTCTTACCAACCCCAATCAATGTACAGCATCAAATGTGTGGGTGCGACCACTAATTGGCTGGCACCCTGTAAACTTGCGACCGGGACCGTTACCTGAACCACCCGGAGACTTTGCCGTGCCGGAAAAGCCGATGAATAGGGGGGGTATTTCCAGCTTCAGCAGGTGCTAAGCCTCTGGCAATCTGGACTACGTCCAGTTTACATAACGTCCGATATCGGGTTTCTTTACCTTACGGGAGTCAGCAGTTTTTCATAGCAGATGGACCGACGTGACTTTATTGGTGGATTGGCCGGCACGGGACTGATCGTGAGCACAGCTGGTTGCACTAAAAATAACAGCAGGAATGATATGAGTAATTACGACCTGAATAACCTTAATGACCTCCTTGAACTCCAGGTAAAACTGCGTGGCAGCCTGGACGAACGCATGGTCATTTCCTGGATCAGGGCAACCCAGTACGCGGTAGTGGATACTATAGTCACGCCTCTCTATCGCCTGCTGAACGGCAGCTTCCAGAAATTTACCCGCATAGACGATGACAAGTTCGGCATTACGATGCTTGAACTGGCTTATTTCACCGACCTGGACACCGGCGAACCGCTATCTGAATTCAAGAATCCCTACACGAATGAAACAGGGACTTTCCCCCCCGCTCTGCTGGGCCCGAACACGGTCTCGCTAACGACCGATGGGCTGCAACCGCCGGAAAACTTTCCATTTGGGACGCTAACCTTTGACGGCAAGCTGGGGCCCGCCTATACCGACGGCGACGACGTCTGGATGCGGGAAGAAACACTTGTGCGCATGGAATCTGATAACCCGGCCTTCGGTAATTACATCTACAATGAAATCGTTACTTATAAAGGTAGCTGGTCAGATGCAAACAACCCGGACATCGCGTCCGTAGATTCATACGTTACCTACAACACAACCAGTAACTGGCGGCCGTGGATGATGCCCGGCGATACGCCTGGCCACATCATGTCGGAGGGTTACGGCAAAAAAGTACACAGTATTGACGAGTTACCCGAGGACTACCTGGCGATCGCACGCCAACTCAATCCTGAAGTTATTACTGATCCGGAAAAAATACTCACTTCCCCAGCGCAAGGCCGGACAGGGTAAAATCGCGTCGGCTAATCAGCATCGCAGGCACATCAACAACAACGATTAGAAAATAGCATGTCGGCGACCAGCCGCATACCGTTTACTGCATCGCCTCCATCTGCTGCCGCAGCGAGAGCGGCGGCCTGCCTGCTACCCGTTCGAAATCAGAGTCTACATCGAACGCGCCTTTCGCTATGCACTGGAAACAACCGGTCAGCATTTGCGCGACATGGAGGCCGCGCGCAGCGATCGGCTCATATGCCATGAACTTCTCAATATTCTGCTCCACTGTTATCGGTTCGAACCGCACATCCAGATTAAAAACCTGGTTCGCCATATCGATCAGTTCAGCCTGCGTATAGGTTTCGCCGACCAGGTTGACAATCTCACCGTTACAGCGATCCGATGTTGCCAGTTGTGTGTACGCGAATGCCAGTTCATCGATACTGATATAACCGCAACGACCATCACCGCCATTGTTACGGTAGACACCGCCCGCCTCATTGGCCAGTTTGATATGCACGAGGTCAAGCTCCAGGTAAAGACCGTTACGGCCCACGATCCAGTCCAGGCCGGATGCCTGCAGATCGTCTTCAGCCTGACGGTTTACCTGCTGTGTATCAAAAAAATACGTACCCTCTTCCCTGCCGTTACCAATAACACCGGTAAAAATAAGTTTGCGCACCCCGGCGCTTTTTGCTGCGTTAATGACGTTGCGATGCATGGCAATGCGATCGCCTGTGCCCGCAACCGGCGCAGAGATCATTACGGCGGTGTCAGCTCCCCGCAGGGCTGCCGTCATTTGTGCTTCCGATTCGTAGTCCCCTGAACGTTTCTCGATGCCGCTAAGCTGCAGGCGCTCCGGATCACGCGCAATTCCAATGACCTGATCTGCGCCTGCAATGGCGACTAACCCGGGCAACAATGCGTGACCCAGGCGACCCGAAGCAGCGGTTACTGCGATTTTCATTTGCACTCCTGCAAGGACCGACTGATCCGGAACTGTACACGCCAGTGCGACACTTGCCTAGCCTTCCGATGCGCTGAATGGTCAGGCTGCAAATTTGCACCTGCATATGGCTGTTTTGTCGTAAGCTTCGCCACCAATTGCTAACAAGAACCTGCCCGGGAGGCCGGCAATGAAGTTTCACATCATCCTGGAAGCCAATAATTCACCGGAAAGAATCGCGGAGCTTGCCCGTCTCGCTGAAAGTTTCGGTATGGCGGGAATCTGGGTTTCAAATATGCACGATTCACGAGATCCCTTTATTAATTTTGTCGAGGCTGCCCGGACGACCAAAACTATCAAGCTTGGTCCTGTCGCCGTATCACCCTACGAGTTGCATCCGCTGAAGATGGCCAACGCGCTTTTGACCCTGAACGAGATTTCGGGCGGCCGCGCCCACATAGGCGTTGGTGCCGGCGACGGCGGCACGGCCACGGCGATGGGCCTGCCCGCGGTGCGACGGGTGCGCGCCGCACGGGAATGTACTGAGATTATTGAAGCGGCTGCCACCGGCGAGCCGGTTCAATACGACGGCGAGATGTACAAAGTCATGTACTACCACTCGTCTTGGGTAACGCAACCCAAGCCTGATGTATTTGTCTGTGCCGGCGGACCACAGATGATCAAGTCAAGCGCGAAGTATGCCCAGGGCATTTACCTGGGCGATCACCTGCCCGCTCATGTCGCAGCAGTAACCGAAAGCATCCGGGCAGAGCACAGCGCTATTGGCCGCAACGACGAGAATTTCCGCTTACTGAATTTCTGGGCCTGGCACGTAAAAGACGACCAGGATGCTGCTCGCGCAGAGGCGCGTGTGTGGCTGGCCATGCGGGCCACGCCGTGGAAAATGTTTTACCACCGCGGCATCCTGCCGGACAAAGACATGCAGGTTGTCTGGGATAACATGGGGCCGATCAACCGCGCCTATTACAAACGGGACCCGGACATTCCGGAAATTCCACTGGACATACTGGACCGGCTGGTTGATCAGTGCTCGTCGACCTCGACGATTGACAACATCGACCACGAGATTAAGCGCCTTAAGGCTTTCGAAGCCGCCGGACTCACGGACATCTGCCTTCGCGTCTATGACCAACCGGAAAAGTCGATCAGCCTTATCGGTAACGACGTCATGCCCGCCTTTCAGTAAGACACGGCCAGGCTGATATTCCCATGCGACTCTTCGATTTCCCGCGCGCACCGAACCCACGCCGGGCGCGCATATTCATCGCCGAGAAGGGGCTGGATATCCCCAAGGTACCGGTTGATCTGTATCACATGGAGCAGTTGTCTCCTGAGTTTCTGGCGATTAACCCGCTGGGTACCGTGCCGGTGCTCGAAACAAACGATGGCAGCTACCTGACAGAGACGGTCGCCATTTGCCATTACCTGGAGAAACTGCAACCGGAACCAGTCCTCATGGGCGGCGGTGCGACCGAAGAAGCGCAGGTCCTCATGTGGAATAACATAGTTGAACAGAACGGATTATTCTCCGTGGCCGAGATGCTCCGCAACTGGTCGCCGGGATTCAGCAATCACGTATTCCCGGGCTCTCTTGAATATGAACAAATGCCCGAACTGATCGAACGGGGACGTCGCCGGTCCGAGCAGTTTTTCGACCAGGTTGAAATCAGGCTTGGAGAATCCCGCTACCTGGCAGGTGAAAAATTCTCGCTGGCCGACATCAGCCTGCTGGCCATTACTGACTTCGCCCGCTGGGTAGAACTCGATCCCCCGGCATCGCGCATGGCGCTCGCGCGCTGGTACCGGGAAGTATCAGAACGACCGAGCTCCGGGGCCTGATACGCTTTTGGACGGAGTTAATCGTGCGTAGCGCGGATCACTAACCGCCAACGTGCTGCATACTATTTTCTGCTAACGTTTAGGCCATGCGCATATACCTGCGAATCCTCCTGTAATTTACGCTTTCGCCGCCGTGGTTCATGCCGGCAACATACTTGGCTTCGGGGAACTACCCTGGGCGGAAGCGCCACTCGCCTGGCAAATCAGTGATGTTTGCTACCTGATCCTTGATGCGATTGCCGCCGTCGGCCTCGTTCTGCTGCGACCCTGGGGGGTGGCTGCGTTTCTGCTGGCCGCATTTTCGGAGATGCTGTTGTTTACGCTGGTGCCCGGGTGGTTTGTACTGCGCCCGGAGCATGCAACTCTGCTCCAGAGTTTCGTTATCTATCACCTGGTAGCGGTGTGCACCTGGTACCTTCTGTGGCGCCGTGAGCGCAAACAGCGCGCTTAACGATACTAATTCACTGCACCAATTTTCTGCATCCAGGCATACATATCCCGTGCGACCCGGGTTTCCACGCCGGCGAGTCCATGATCGATATTCGGGTACCAGATTTCCTCCACACTCGGTGCATTAACGGCTGCCGCTTTAAGTTCGGCAAAGCGTGCCTCGTCGTTGTAACTGTCACCGGTCCCGGACAGCAAAAGCACGGGCACATTCGCGTTGGCCATATGGTGCTTATTACTGTTGTCTGCGCCCGGTCCCCACCATGACAGCCAGCTCGCCGCGCGCTGCGTCCAGCGGAACACGCCGCCGTAACGGTTGGGTGGCGGTTGCCGCATATCTATATCGATAAGTACACGGTCGCCCTCCCCGGCAGCAATCGCAGCTTCCGCCTTCGCGAGGGCCGCTTCATAGGGACCGTCACCGACCGCAATGCGACACCAGGTTCCGCAGTCCGCCGTCGGCATGAGGTGTGCAAGCGCGACCACGTTCGGATGCTGATGCAGCGACTGGTAACGGCCGATACTGATACTTCCGAGGCTGGCTCCGGCCAGCACAATTTTTTCGAATCCCTGCGCGACCAGGTAATTTACCCAGACATCGAGGTCTTCCGCATCGTATTCCAGTAACGCTGTTTCGTGGCCTTCCCAGCCGCTACGGCGCGACTCGACCGCGATCACCGCGGTACCAGTTTGTGCAAGCACCGGCGCCATCTTGCCGAACAACGGACTTAAAGGAGAGCTCGACAAGCCGTGCATCAGCAGGGTCACTGTCTTGGTCGCCTTACCGTCCGCCGGTTCCCAGTACAAAGCAAACAGCTTCGATTCGCCCGATTTCACGTGCACCATATTCGGTCTGACGGTTGCGATCCTGTCGGCGCCCGTTTTAACCGCCCAGTCAACGAGACTCGCAGCCAGTTCGTCCCCGGGTTGAAGCAAGGTTCGATTGTCGGCTGCGCTGATCGCCGACTTGACAGTCTGCGGCACAGCATCACCGGGAGCGCCGCAAACCAGAAGCGGCGTGACGAGATCTTCGAAGGACCTCGTAAGACGTGTACCTGCGGCCGGCCCCCACCAGCTCAGGAACGGCAGGGAATTCTGCGTTACCGGTGCGCTGCCGTCCGGAAATATATCTATACGATGGGTCATGCCCGCACCCTGACGCGCGGCGAGGGCCGCCATTTCAAGAGCCGCACTGTAATCCCCGCCATCGGTCGCGCCGGCGATCCAGTCCGGCGGGTCGTCAATCGGATTAACCCATGCAATGCCGGCAACGCGATTGTCGCGATGCCTGGCCATATACCTGACTGCGCTGTTACCGCCTATTGCCTGGCCAAGCAAAAATATTTTACTGAAGCCGTTCGTGTGCAGGTAATCAACCGCGAGCTTGATATCGCGAAAATCATCGTCCGGCATCGCCATAAGCTGGCCTACGCCCCGTCGCCGCAGGCACACGCTCAGAAAACCGAAACCCTGGTCGGCAAGTTGCGGTGCCAGCGACACCGGCACCGAATCGTAGGGATAACCACTCCAGCGCGGTATGAATACGAAAGCCGGTGCAGGATCCCCTGTTTCGTGATCGTCGGGCAGCCAGAGCATGGAAGCAGCCATCGGGTTATAGCCACCCGGACCCGGCTCCGGATCAGTCCAGATGTTGGCCAGATGAAGGCTACTCATAGGTTAAGGCCCCGGAAACATTTACAATATAAAGCCGATGCCACAATAGTGGCTCGGCTCTGCTAAGGCTAAAAGACAAATCCATCAACGGCAAGCACAAGATGTCAGCTGCGAACCCCAGCACCAACCAGAAAAGCGGCATGCTGCAACGAGCCGCCAGTTATGCTTCACTCTGTGTCGCACTGTTTCTCGTAGTGGCCAAGATCTGGGCATGGCGGGAAACCAACAGCGTTTCAATACTCAGTTCGCTGGTCGATTCCTTACTGGACGTTCTGGCATCGTCAATTACCATGATCGGCGTCCGTGTAGCGCTGCAGCCAGCCGACAGCGAGCACCGCTTCGGGCATGGCAAGTCCGAAGGACTCGTGGCACTGGCACAAACCATCATCATTACCCTTTCCGCGATCTATGTATTACTGGAAGCGGTACAACGCCTGGCGAGCCCGATGCCGATTTCCAAACCTGAAGTCGGTATTGGTGTTATGGCTGTTTCGATCGGACTGACAGCGGCATTGCTCGCATTTCAGCGCATGGTCGTGATGCGGACAGATTCTATGGCAATCTCGGCCGATGCGATGCACTACCGTTCCGATCTGCTGGTAAACCTTGGAGTCATGATAGCCATCCCTCTCACTGCCTGGACGGGCCTGACCCTGATCGACCCAATCGTCGGAATCACGATAGCAGTCTATATACTCTGGAGCACCTACGACGTAGGCCGCGATGCGCTGGACGTTTTACTGGACCGCGAATTACCTTACCAGGAACGGGCGCTGATAGAAGCGACCGCCAAGGCGCACGCCAAGGTGCTGGGTTTCCATGATCTGCGCACACGGTATAGCGGGCAGCACCATTTTATTCAGTTTCACCTCGAACTCCATCCGGACACGACACTGCTGGACACGCACATCATATTGGACGAGGTAGAAGATACTGTGCGTGAGTTGTACCCGGAGGCCGAATTAATCGTGCACGCGGATCCGCTCGGTTTCCAGGAACGGCGTGATGCCTTCGATTAGCCGCGATAATAACGGCAGGTGACCGCGGAACTCTGCCCCGGTGCGCTACACTAATAATAACTGAGATAGCAGCCGAACCGGCCTTCCTGCGCCGGTATATAACTTGAATAAGATATTACAAATCATTGTTTCTTTAGTGTTTATTACCGGTTGTGCCCGGTCCGTAACTGTCTTGTCCGACTTCCCGGAACCGGTCGTGGAGCCCCTGCCACTGGCCATCGGTATCCGCTATCCGGCCGAACTGGCTGAATACGTGCATGTCGAAGATCCTATGATGGACGCCGAATGGACCATCCGGCTGGGCGAGGCGAATATGAAAATGTTCCGTGTCCTGTTTGCCAGCATGTTCGATGAAATCGTGGAACTGGAGGGCACGGCGGCCGGAGAAGGCGCAGAAGGTGTTGACGCCATCATCGAGCCCAGGCTCGAGGAACTGGAATTTACTGTACCGCGTCAGTCGGGGAACGATCAGTACACGGTATGGCTCCGTTACAATCTGCGCATACTTTCTCCCGAGGGAAAGCTTATAGGCGACTGGCGTATTACTGCATACGGACAAGAAGACGAAGGTTCCATGGGAACGGGTGCTGAAGACTCAATGAAAGAAGCTGCAATTACCGCGCTGCGAGATGTGGCCGCCAGCATTATCATTGGTTTCACTTCCGCGCCCGGAGTACAAACTCTTTTGCCGCCAAAACAAGCACCCGAAAATGACCAGGCAGGCTGAATAGATGACCCCCGGCAAGAATGTGGTCAACGCTATCATCATCACGGTGGTGTTTGCGGTTGGCGGATGTATGACCACTCGAATCGAAGAAACGAAGAACGTATCGACGGGCATTAAAAAGGGTGAAGCGGTTGTCATTCTTGCCAGCAGTTATCATGCGACAAATCCTGCCGAAGACAGTTTTATCGAATGCCTTAGTGATGCCGTTATCGGCGGTCGAACCGGGCTCAACGTGCATCCGGCAAGTGAATTCAAAGATGCCCTGTTTCCATGGCTTGAGCCACGCACCGCACCGACGGGCGTAGATGGCCTGCCGGAATTGCTGAAACGGCCCGGCGTACATGAGCGCGTTCGTGAAAGGGATATTCGCTACATTATCTGGATTGAAGGTGACACCGAGCGTAAAAGTGGTGGGGGCAGCTTGTCCTGTGCAGCCGGTCCCGGCGCAGCCGCCTGTTTCGGGTTGGCCTGGTGGGAAAACCTGTCCTCCTACGAGGCAACCATCTGGGACCTGGACGATGGTGTCGCGTCAGGCAAGGTAAGCACCAGCGTCAACGGTACCTCCGTAGTGCCCGCCCTTATTATTCCATTGCCGTTTATCGCCCGTACCCAGGCCGCCGCCTGCAACGGGCTGTCGAAGCAACTTCGCAGCTTTATTGTCGAAACAGGCTAAATCCCTTATGCCCTATGAGTTCCAGGGCAAAATATGACGTGGTTCACACTTCTTCCGGCCGCCCGTTTCTATTATTGATTACACGGCTGGAAACAATGATAAATATTGTAATTTTCCAAACCTCGCGGTAATGATTAAACAGCCAAAACAACGTTGAAACAAAGTTTATTCCTTCAGATTATGCTCTAAACGCTAGCCTAACGGCACGGTTACGGTAAACCTTACGCCGGATCCATCGTCACGATTGGCTGCCGACCAGGTTCCTTTGTAGCGCCCAACGATCAGTTGAACTCTCTGAAGACCAAGTCCGAAATGAACCTTATCGTCGATTTTAATGCGAACCGAGCCGCTTAAAATAGGAGGGGTTCCTGACATCCCTGGAGGCAGTTGAGGGCCGTCGTTCTCGACCGTCAATTCCGTCTCCTTCCCTCGCCTTTTAAGGCCAACCAGAATGACTCCATCCTTGCTGCAAAAATCACAGGCATTTTCGAAGAGCTTGTCGAGCAGTTCTTTCATCGAGTCAGAATTACCAAAAAAATCAATGGCCTCATTTTCCACGTCAAGCTCAATCGATTTGTCGGGGTGATCCGCCTGGTATTCATTAATGCAACCAGAAACAAGCGATGACAAATCGATCCATTCGTCTTCAGCGTCCTGAATAGATTGTTCAAATTTGGCTAGAGATCCCAAATTCTCCAACATGTTGCTAACGTTTGTTGTGTTCTCGCTTAAACGTTCAATATATTCACGCGCCTTCGGTGAAAGATTGTCTTCCCCAAGCTCCTCCCTAAGGTTTTCCATCGCCGTGTTTACCCCGTCCAACTGTCCGCGGAATTGATGTGATAAAGACGAAACATAGGTCTGCAGGTAGTTTGTATTCTTTTCCAGCTTACCGATGCTGCGGCCAAGTTCGCCGAACTCATCGAGCGAATTTTGTGAAGAAAATTTGCTCTGTCTCCGCACGTGCGGATCCGTAACGTTGTCAAGAGCTTGAGTCATCATAGATGATTTTCGGGAATGCCAGACCGAATAACTGATCAGCAGGATAATAATTGCAATCATTGTAAGCGCAGAGAATCCGATCAGTTTCACGAGTGTGATATTCCTGTCCGACAACGATCGGGTAGAGCTTTGTCGGGCAACCAAAGCCCCTTCAATAGCACCAGAACCATCAACATCCAGTGGGACGGCAATACTGACAATGACCTGCTCGCTATCTGGATTAACGAAATACCAATTGACGGCATCCGGTTCAGCGCCCCGCGCTTTTTCAAGTACGCGGTTAACCTCATCGCCGTTGACTCGACCGAGAGGCGCATCAGGAAGCACGGTGATGCTTTCCGTATTCGACATTACATAGCGATAAATTGCCGCCAATATCCACGAGCCGGGAATCGAGCTGATCGTTACCGGCTCTTTGGTTTCACCGGTTTCTGCCAACAACCATCCGTGTTTACTGACAACAGAAAGTTGCAGGTCGCTGTCGTCTTTTGTGTATTCAGAGAGTAATTTCTCCAGACCTCCGCTGCGGCGAATGAGCCGTCCCGGGTCACCGTCAGATTGCATGCTCCCCATGACCCCCCGCTGCAACTTGCCATCGTGATCCACTGCAGCAACCCCCAGGCGATTGCCTGTCCAACTTAAAGGCAGCCTCAATTCCACCTTGTAGCCGCCTTGCATTACTTGCCCCACGATCCTCACAGCAGGCTGTTCCTTGATGACGCCCTTTTCCGTCATATACCAAGCAGTAAAATGGTCCGGCACTCCAGGGGTGACCCAAAGAACGCGGCGTAATCCCTCTTTGTCCTCAGTAACAATCTTTATATGATCGCTAAGCCACGGGAGCCATTCCCTGACCTCATTTTTGAAGTAACGAACGGATGAATCCGTTGCCTCGATATAGAGATAGGTGTATCGGTCATGGGTGCCCACGAGCAACTTTATTGAGCCATCGGACCGGACATGCCTCAATGTAGCAAGCCTGGCTTTTAGGTCGTTTGTATCAAGATAGGCATCAATCTCTAAAGGGGACGGCAATTTGTGGCTATAAAGATCTTCGCCCCAATTGCCCGGAGCTTCTGCCTCGGCCAGCAATGATTGCACGCCGCTGTCTTTTAGGAGTTCATTTGCCTTATTTTTGGTCTGCGACAGAAGGAGATTCTCCTGCATTTCCTGCCGAGATATTTCCGTTTGCTTTATAAAATTGAAGCCCAGTAAAAACAACAGAAAAACCGTCAGGACAATGATGACGCTTGCCCACCACAGCTTCGTCTTTATCGCCGCCTTAATTTTCAACAGCCCAGAAATATCCAATTGAACGCTTTGATGTAATTGGATCCGCTCCGGGATCTATTTGGCAAATTTTCTCGCGAATACGTCTTATATAGGTATTAATGCTGTCTGGTGCTATACGTTTTGTCACGCCAAGTGCATTCGTTAAGTTATCGCGCGTATACACTCTGCCTGGGTTTTTGATCAGGCACTGGAGGATAAGAAATTCGCTTACCGTGAGACCTATATCCTGACCATTCCAGGTCGCGCTGTAGCAATCAGAAGCGAGGCCAAGTGGGCCAAGGTTGATTGCATTGGCTTGCGCGGATTGATTCTTACGGGCTTCAACGAGCCGCAACAACGTATCTACTCGCGCCCTAAGCAGCTTGATGCTGACCTGGCCCTTGATCAGATATTCATCAGCGTCGTGCTGGGCACCTGCCAGTTGGTGGATTTCAGAATCAAGGCCAGTATAAAAAATAATGGGCAGCGACGGGGACTTTCGACGTAACCAACCGCAAAGCTTATAGCCGCCTTCTTTGTCATTCCCCAACTGGATATCAATGATCGCCAGGTCTGGCAGGCTTGCTTCGAAACTGTGTTGGGCAGTTTTGAGATCGGGGTATATGGACACGAGGTAACCCACGCGCTCCAGGGCATCTTTATAACCCCGCGCCAGCGCGTCTTCGTCCTCAATTATCGCAATCTTCTTCGGCATCATCCGGCTCCCGAAATTAATCTAGCACCAATTACCGCCTCAGCACACCTGCCAAAAGAGAAAGTTAAACACCAAAGACCAGAATGGAGATTGTGCTTAATGCACGCCTGGTCGTGGGATAACCGCGCCCGGAAATGAAGCAATCCGGCGAACCTTGGGCCGCGCAAATTGGAGAACGGCCGGACGCGGTTTTTAAGGATGCCCACACACCCCGGAGGAATCCGTTCTCAACTTACCGGGCTGCCAGGCTGCTGGTATCCATGGTTCTTACAAGTTCGATGCTTACACGACGCTCCAACGCATAGGCGTCGTAGTCACCCTCGATTGCAACCGACAAACTGTCGCCAAAAGCTTCAGATGAAACGCGGTCCGCGTTGACGCCGTTCGACGCAAGCACAGCAATGATGCTGTCCATGCGTTGCTGCGACAATTGCTTGTTATAGTCACTGCCACCGCGGGGATCAGCAAAACCACTGAGATGAACCCCAAGCGAGTCTTGCTGCGCTACAAGCTGGGCAATCCGCTCTATGCGCGCCTGGCCCAAATCGGACAACTTGCTTTCGCCGGTATGAAACAACTCCTGGAATTGCAGGCTATCGGCTAAAAGACGCTGCAAGCTGATATTCTCAGCATCCAGCAATGCAAATCGCTTCCGCAGCTGGTCATTCTCAGTCCTTGCCTTAACAAGCGCCTGTCCAGCTTCTTCGGAGCTATAGCTGTCGATCACCCTTTCCCCCAACCAGTTGCCCGCCATCAAGCCCGCGACGAAGCCCAAAGGTCCTGCAATCACCCCGCCCGCCGCGGCGTTTCCAAGGGCAATCCCGTCCCGGGCGTTTTTCTGGGCCTGTGTGGGCTGGGTCTCGGCGGCAAACGAATTGAATGCAGCCAGGGTCAAAAGTACTGCTGAAATAATTTTGATTCTCATGGTCAGATCCTTGTTGATGAAAGAACAAAACGCATAAGAACACCCGAAAAAGACATTGGTAGGGCGGAAAAGAGGCAATTTGCCTTTTTTTTGCCATGGAAATTTCTTTTCCAGATGGCCCAATCAGTGCAGTTGAATGCATCGATACCAGAGGCCGCCATGCAAATCTCCCACAAGTCTGCCGAACATCTCTTCCTCCCAGCCCGCTCTTGCCGGGTGGCTCGAAACGAGCGGTTCTTTATTCGCTGCATAACCATTGCGGCACAGGCGCTGCTGCTGGGCGCCTGGGTGCTGTTCGCCGGCAATGCCCAGGCCGTTACGATGAATGACGTCAGCGCCGGTGAACTGCTATTCGCGACCGATGCAAATGGGCATTGGAACCCGGCCGCGCAGCTGGACACAAAGGTCGATATGCGGATCAGCGGCCCGGTTGCTGAAGTCACTGTTGAGCAGCATTTCAAGAATGCTTCTTCCGACTGGGTTGAAGGCAAGTACGTATTCCCGCTTCCGGAAACGGCAGTTGTGAACGCCATGAACATACGTGTCGGTGAGCAGATCATTGTCGGGGAGATCCACGAAAAGCACGCGGCCAAGCATTTCTACGAGGCGGCAAAAGAAAACGGCCAACGCACGGCCTTGGTTGAGCAGCAAAAACCCAACATGTTTTCAAGCAAGGTTGCCAACATCGGGCCGGGTGAAGAAATCAGCGTGACCATTACCTACCTGGAAAAAGTGGCCTTCGAACACGGGCGGTTCAAGCTGCGTTTTCCGATGACAATCACACCCCAATATATTCCGGGCAAGGATTTACCCGGAATGCCTGACAGTGTTTTCTCTGCGGGGGTTGCTCAATCCGAGATTGGCCTGGGTAACCCTTTAAGCGGCTGGGCACACCCGCCCGGCAGATCCTCCATAACGGTGGATATAAGCCCCGGGATGCAGCTGGCTGATGTAAGCAGTTCGTATCATGCCATCCACCTGCGCCAAAACGATGGTAACTATCGCGTCGAATTTGCCAACGGGTCGGTACCGATGGACCGTGATTTTGAACTGACCTGGCAACCGGTTGCGAGTGCTGTGCCCCGGGCCGCGGTTTTCACCGAGGAGATTGACGGCGAGAGCTACGCACTGGCGATGGTGATTCCGCCTGACCAGGCATCGAACGTCAACCAACTGCAACGTGAAACAATTTTTGTCGTCGACACGTCGGGTTCAATGGGAGGTGCTTCGATTCAGCAGGCCCGGGAGGCGCTCAAGATCGGGCTGCGCACACTCAACAACGGAGACACGTTCAACGTGATTGAGTTTAACAGCGACACCCGCATGCTCTTCTCGAACGCAATGCTTGCAAGCGGCGCATACATGCAGGATGCACTCGAATTTGTAGCCAACCTGAAAGTCGATGGCGGAACCGACATTGGTCCTGCAATCGATGTTGCGCTGGGAAACCAGACCGAACTGCCAGCCAATGCATTGCGTCAGGTTATTTTTATTACGGATGCGGGCGTTATCAACGAGGATGAGTTATTCAGGCAAATCAAGAGCCAACTGGGCGAGAGTCGTTTGTTTACCGTGGGCATAGGCTCGGCGCCGAACAATTATTTCATGCGCAAGGCTGCACAGTTTGGTCGCGGCACCTTCACCTACATCGGCAAAATTGACGAGGTCGGTGAAAAGATGGCTGAACTGTTCTCACAACTTGCAGCGCCGCAGCTGCGGGATATTGAATTGACCTGGCCTGCAGCCAAAGAGGTTTTTCCAGTACTGATACCGGACCTCTATGCAGGGCAACCGTTAACGATTACCGCCAAACTGAATTCGCGAACTGCCTACCTCGACAGCAGCGTGCAGATCACCGGCACGACTCCCTACGGCGAATGGAAACGGCAATTCAAGTCCGACCGTGGGAAGGCGCATGCCGGCATCGGCACGCTCTGGGCGCGTGACAAAATTGCAGCACTCAACGACCGGATCATTGCTGAAGGCGAAAGCGACCTGCTACGCGATGCAATCATCGACGTTGCCCTGCTGCACAAGATTATGAGTCGTTACACCAGCTTTGTGGCCGTCGACAGGACGCCGGTGCGACCTTTAGATGCTTTGCTGAAAGGTAAACGCGTCCCTAACGCACGACCGGCAGGTCATATCTATGCCTACCCGGCAACTGCGACACCGGCTATCGAGAAACTATGGTTTGCGCTGCTTTGTTTCGCAGTTGCCGCGCAACTGTGGTGGCTGCAACGACGTGGCCTGGCGGGAAAAAGGAAATGGGCGGCTCCTGAACCTCGGCCTGAATTAAAGCAACGCATAAAGGCCTAGCGGTGTCGACACTGAATTTCAGACGAACCCGAAGAGAGCCAGCCATGCTTAAGCTGATTGCAGCAGGGATCGTGGCAGTGGGCTTCTGGCAACTAAGTGGCGCTGCCCTGATCCATGCAAAGGCCTGGCTTGCACCGGTCCTTATAGAGCGTGCGTGGGAAAAAGGCTTGGCGGGGAATGAAAAAATCAGACCGTGGCCGTGGGCAGACACCTGGCCGGTGGCAAAGCTCGAGGCGCCATCGAGGGATATCACTCACTACGTGCTCGCGGGTACAAACGGCGGCTCCCTGCCCTTCGGGCCCGGCCACATGGATGGCACTGCTCTGCCGGGCGAACCCGGCAGCATTGTGATTGCCGCGCACCGCGATACGCACTTCAAATTTCTGCACGACATACGGCCCGGTGAAAAATTGCAGCTGACCGGGTTGAACGGCCTTACCAGAATATTCGAGGTGACGGACCAGGAAATCGTAGACGCACGCGTACACGGCATCGAGCCTCTTGATTCTGGAAGCGAACTAATACTGATTACTTGTCAGCCAACGAGCGAGTTTATCTACAGAGGCCCTTTCCGGTTGGTGGTAACAGCAAAACCGGTGAAGCAATTTCGGCAAATGAAGCGCCAAGCTCCATAGCCGACTGCGGCGAGCTACCACCTTATCAACACCCTATCGACATCGCCGTGCAACTGCGGCGTCTGGTTGCGTTGCAATCGCGTGGCCTGACCTTTTATATAATCGTGCAGTTCGCGCGGTGTGAAGCGGCTCACGGACTCTCGAGGCTGCATTCACGACAATTGATGCAAGGCTAAACACCATGTATCCGCAAGCTCACATACCTCATCCATCAAGCGAACTCGATCATCCCGCAGCCAACAAATTCCGATTACTACCATTACGCAAGATCTGGCTTCCGAAAGGCCTCTACACCATTCTACCGGTCCTCTATATCGGCCTTGGTCTGTACGCAATAAGTGCAGCCCTGTTGCTTAGCCAGTGGACCTGGATCATCCCCTACATCCTGATATCCGGTATCGTTTGTCTGCATGCTGGCACCCTGATCGCCGTAATGCGCCGGCGTAACCGCAAGGGCTATTCCACGAAACCGGGTGCATAGCGTGACTGAGGACACACGCTTCGAACCGGCGGGTGTGCGACAATGTATACGTTTGACCGAACAGAATTTAATTAACTTTGACTAGCCCGGGTTGGCAAATGGGTACAGCGATTAAGCGCTGGTTAAAATACGGGTTGCTCTGCGTCCTGATGGTTCCTGTTGTTGTATTTCTAGGGGGCTGGCTGCTTGCCGGACCCTATGAAGGAAACGCGGGGCTATTCGGGCTGATGTTTCTTATCTACGGCGATGCGCTAAGTGCCGATTTATCGGCATGGGTTTTATTGATGTCGCCCCTGTTACTGGTTCTTATATGGCGGTGCACTCTGTGGCTGAGCCACGATATAAAGCGCCGCCAGTCGGCGTGACAGGCATTTACCAGAGATTGATTCCCGGTTATGTCCAAACCGGGCTGCGTAGAGAGGCTATTACTCACTATAGTCTGGAGAGGTTAGCGGGGCCAATAACGGAGCCCGGCCAGGAACAGGCCGAGCCACAAGGCCGCGAGCAGCAAATAGCACCATATCTGTTGTCGCAGCGAGCCAAAAAAGCTGAGCCCTGCAAAAAAAACAATGCAACAGAAATGCCGGTACTGCTAAGCAGGCTGCTCATTTCATTCATCAGCCTGGCCCTTCATTGCGAAGAACCCAGAACACCATGCAGACGATCAACAGGCCGAAAGCAATGATGAACAAAGTCCCCGGTAGTGTGCCTAACAATACAGTGAAAGGCCTGAAATTGATGTCTTCAGCGGGTTACTGCATGGCTTGGTATCATTCTGATAATCGCCGGGCTTTAGGCGGTTAGTTTTTGCTGGACCGGAAAGGCAAAGATAGCAAAGCACATGCATAGAAAACGAAAACTAATTCGCAAACTAAATGGTGTACTGCTCGTAGCAAGTGCCGTTTTAACCCTCGCCCTGGCAACACCCGGGCACGCAGTGCCTGATGAGAGCGTTGCAGCGAGTACGGCCCAGCTCGAATCGAATCAAAGGCACTACCAGGTCGCACGACTGGTCACCAAGCTTTCTGAACGCGCTCATTACACTAAAACCCGCATAGACAATGAACTGTCCATTGCTCTGCTGAAAAACTATATAGAAGGTTTGGATAATAACCGCAGTTTTTTTCTTGCTCCAGACATCAATGCTGTTAACCGCTATCGCTATAGCCTGGATAACTCATTGCGCTCAGGTGACATGGACCCGGTTTTCTCCATTTTCCGAATTTATCGCGAACGGGTGAAGCAGCATTTTGACTTTGCTTTCGAACTCCTGAAGGTTGAACCCGACCTGACTATTGACGAAACATTTGTTTTCGACCGCAGCGAAATGCCCTGGGCTGCGAGCGAACTGGAAATGCAGGACGTATGGCGCAAGCGTGTTAAGAACGACTTGCTTACCCTGCTTCTGGCTGATCCCGATAAGACCTGGGAAAAAGCATCAGAGACACTCAGGAAGCGCTACGAACGGTACATAAAACGTGTCGATGCACTGGACTCGGATGATGTATTTGAAGGTTTCATGGACGCCTTTGCCGGAACACTTGATCCCCATTCAAACTACATGTCACCGCGTCAGTCTGAGGAATATCGCATCCATATGAGCCTCTCTTATCAGGGTATCGGCGCATCGCTGCAACTCGAAGATGACATGGTAACAGTACTGAATGTTATTCCCGGCGGTCCAGCGGCAATCGACGGGCGCCTGAAGGCCACCGATCACATTATCGGTATCGCACAGGGAGCGAATGGCGAGATGGTCGATGTGATCGGCTGGATGCTGGATGACGTGGTTCAGCTTATACGTGGGCCGGCTGAGACTATTGTGATGCTGCAGATACGCCCCGGTGACTCTCTGCCCGGCGAGAATGAATATACCCTCGACCTGACGCGTAACAAGATCAAACTCGAAGAGCAGGCTGCCCAAAGTGAAGTGCTGGAAATCAGCCGCGATGGTCAGAACTATCGCGTCGGCGTTATTTCTGTCCCGAGCTTTTACCAGGACTTTGATGCCCGCGGCCGGGGTGAGGTCAACTACACCAGCACATCGCGCGATGTAGAACGCTTGCTCGGAGAACTTAAGGAGAAAGGCATCAATGGGCTGGTAATCGACTTAAGGGGCAATGGCGGAGGTCATTTGACCGAAGCTACCGCGCTGAGCGGTTTATTCATCCGCAACGGTCCGGTTGTGCAGCTACGTGACACGACCGGAAAAATTGATGTCCTGGAGGACCCGATACCGTCGCAGATTTACGATGGCCCTCTCGTCGTATTGGTAAATCGATTCAGTGCATCTGCATCCGAGATTTTTGCGGCAGCTATCCAGGATTACAACCGTGGAATTGTTATTGGCCAGCAAACTTTTGGTAAAGGTACAGTGCAGAACCTTTACGTGCTGGATCAGTATGCACCACGCTCAAATTCAGATGCGCTTGGGCAACTGACGCTTACCATTGGCAAGTATTACCGTGTAACGGGTGGCAGCACCCAGAATCGCGGCGTCATCCCCGATATTGAACTCCCTTCTTTGGTAGACACGTCGCAGTTTGGCGAAAATACAAAACCACGCGCCCTCCCCTGGGATCAGATTAACCCGACCCGGTACAGGGCTTTGAGCAAACTGGATATGCAGGTGTCTGAACTCACCCGCAGCCAGATTCAACGCTCTGCGATGGATCCCAACTTTCAGTATCTTCTGCAGGATATTGAAAGTATCGAGGAACTGCGCAAACAAAAAGCGATCTCCCTGAACCTGGAAACCCGTAAACTTGAGCAGGAAGAACGTCACGATGAGCGGCTCGTGCGGGAAAATAACCGGCGCCAGGAACTTGGGCTGGAACCGCTGGAGTCTTTTGATACGCTTAAGGATGAAGAACCGCCCGATGTGCTCCTGAATCAGGCCGCTGAAATACTTACAGATATGGCGACTCTGTCAGGTGCCGGACAAACGCCGGTGCTCAGCCGGGCGCAGTAGATCAGGTTAGTAACGCGGAAAATACATCCCAGTATTCGTCGCCGAGCACATTGACCGCCACGTTAGTCACCCTCTTACCGTTGGCTTTAAACACCGGAATCGAACCCAGTGTGCCGGCAATCGGAACCGTATCCGTATCCTGCCCGTATTGCAGTTCCGGCACTAAATACTCCGTTCGCGATTGCACCCGCAGCTGCATATTTGCATCGGCAGCCAGCAGCTTCAGCTGATCTTCTATATGTGCGCTGATTGCACGGCAGTCACGCCTGTTGCCAAATTTCAGATCATCCTGCCCCCGGATGGACGACTCGCGGGCCAGCTTAGCGATTTCACGATCGGCAAAGTGCAGGTACAACTCTTGCGCATAGGCGATTACCCGAAGATTAATTGCCCGCTTAATACCTGTTGCCAGGCCAGAGAACTCCGGTGGCTCCTGGCTCGACCGTGACTGTATCTCTTCGGTAAGCTCGCCCAGCCGCATCGTGATCGCACGGCGCTCAAGACGCTTTTCCTGAATCTTAGCAGTCAACCTGCGGCGGCGGAAGATATTCCATATCCCATAACTCGCACTTCTTTTTTCGCGAAGTTTGCGAATTTCCTCAGAGAGCACTTCACCCGAGTGATTAAGCTCGTTCAGTGACTTCTGAACACCTGTCAGCGATGCTTTCAGGCTACGGCGAAATGCAGCAACATGTTGTCGGTACTGTTTATCATGCTGCGCGCGGGCTAACTCTTTTGAAGTGGTGAGCAACTTGTTGTGACAGAGGTTCCAGATGCCCTGAAGCTGATAGTAAGTCACCACACTGAACGCGGTCTCTGGGTTGCCAAGTTCTGACTCCAGTTGTTCCAGTCGCTGCTGTAAATGTAACGTTAGCGCTTCTTGCCGCGTCAACTTCTCTGCAGAATGTAAAGCATCCCGGCGCAGTTTAGCCAGCTCTTTCTTGAGCTCGGCACGATTCCAGAACAGCTTTAGAAGCTGCTCCTCATCATCATTGTCATTTTCTGCCCGGCCAAAGAGCGGGGTTGTCAGTGTAGCCATAGCGCCCTGTCATTAAGCAGATGCATACCGGGAGACGCACGCACAGCCGTCCCCTCCGCAAATTTAGCGAATCATGGGGCGTCAAACCTTGATGGAATCGACAGTTTGATCGAATGACCAACCTCTAAAGCCTTGTTTGACCGGGAAAAAGTGCCGATTATCGAGCAGATAGTCCAGCCACTTGCTCAACATCATGTTGCGGGCCCAGCGACGATCAATCTCACGCCGGTAGCGATCATGCAGTGACCGCAACATTTCATGCCGGGATAAATTAATCCAGCTTTGTACGTCTGCCATACGGGCGTCCAGGAAAACCCTGGTTATCAGATCCGGATCAGCTACAGGGCCAACATCGTCCCGGGGATGCTTAGCTTCGTCAAACAGGTAAGTAAGCCTGAGTTCGCAGGTATACTTTGTCCGTCCTTCAACACTTAGGTGGAGATTGTGATCTGAGTCTGATTGCGACAGATGCTGCCCGGTGCATTCCTGCAGCCCGGCAATCAGCTGGTTGAGCTTGATAAAGTTAGCCTCATATAAAGCCATAAGCCCGCTGAAACTGCGCGGATTGGCAAGCCACTGAGGCAAAATATAACTGTCTACAAGCATGCAATCACTATAGCATAGGCATCACAAACCATACTTTAACAACATCACAAAAATGCAGAGCAAAAAACTGAAACTGCGCGAAGTGGATTGCGTGCCGTTCGATGATCAGCGGTCGGGGACCGCCGGGCTGCGAAAGAAGGTAACTGTTTTCCAGCAACAGCATTATCTTGAATGTTTTGTGCAATCAATATTCGACACTTTGAAACTGGAACCAGGGTCAACCCTGGTGCTCGGTGGTGATGGTCGCTATTACAATCGGGAAGCTGTCCAGACGATTAGCGCTATGGCAGCCGCAAATGGCATCGGACGCATGATTATCGGCCAGGGAGGCTTGCTCTCGACTCCGGCGGCATCCAACCTGATCCGCACCCGCAAAGCGGCCGGTGGCATTATTCTTTCGGCAAGCCATAACCCGGGCGGGCCGGACGGTGACTTCGGAATAAAGTTCAACACCGCGTCAGGTGGCCAGGCACCGGAACAACTTACCGAAACAGCATACGCCCGCAGCCTTGCCTGCGACCGCTACAAGATTGCCGACACTGCAGCACTGGAGCTGGATACGCCAGGCGAATCTGCGATAGGAGATACTGTTGTTGAAATTGTTGACCCGGTGTCGGACTACGCGGAACTGATGGAAGAGTTGTTTGATTTCGAGTTACTGCGCAGTGCGCTAAAACGCAAAATATGTTTGCACTTCGACGCTCTCAATGCTGCAACCGGTCCTTACGCTAATCGTATCTTCTGCGATATGCTCGGCGTTTCACCCGAATGCATCAGTAACGCGACGCCTTTAGAAGACTTTGGTGGCATTCATCCGGATCCCAACCCGGTCGATGCCGCACACCTCGTGAAACTGGCGATGTCAGACGGGGCGCCGGATCTGATCGGCGCTTCCGACGGCGATGGTGACCGCAACATGATCCTGGGGAGCGGTATGCTGGTTTCCCCGGGTGACAGCCTCGCCATCATGCTGGCAAATACGGTTGTTGCGCCCGGGTATCGTAACGGTGTTGCCGGTGTAGCGCGGTCAATGCCGACGAGTCGCGCGGTCGATGATGTGGCACGTGAACTTGGCATTCCCTGCTTTGAAACTCCTACCGGCTGGCGCTTTTTTTGCAATTTGCTGGAAGCCGGCAAAATTGGACTGTGCGGCGAAGAAAGCTTTGGTACCAGTTCAGCACATACCCGCGAAAAAGACGGGCTATGGGCGATCCTTTACTGGCTCAGCATGATGGCCGGCCTGGAACAATCGGTTGGTGAAATCGTTCAGCGGCACTGGGCACGTTTTGGTCGCTGTTTTTTTCAGCGGCGCGACTACATGATCGCCAATGCCGATGACGCCGATGCGCTGGTCCAAAATCTGAGCAGCATCATAAGCAGCGTACCGGGTAGCTCCGATACTGGTCAGCAGATATTGGAAGCAGATATTTTTGAATATACCGATCCGGTCGACGGCAGCTTGTCTACAAACCAGGGCATACGTCTGTTTTCCGCCGATGGCGGCCGTATAGTTTTACGCCTGTCCGGAACCGGAACATCCGGCTCTACCTTGCGTGTTTACCTGGACAGGACCGAGCACGGGCCGGGCGTCGCTGAAAAATCACCCGCCGACGCGCTGGCAAGCCTAGGCGAAACCGCAGCCGCGATTGCCCGAATCGAGCATTTCACCGGCCTGAAGCAACCGACTTCAACTATCTGATTCGTCAGGGCCGAATGCGTCGTTCCACGCCGGTATTGGAAAGTATCGTACTGGCGAGTTCCTCGATCGACGAGCGCGTGGTATCGACAAACATTATCTTGTGGCGCTCGAATAACGCCTCGGCAGCTCGCACCTCGAAACTAACCTGCTGCATCGTAGAGTACCGGCCGGTTGGACGCCTTCCCCTGCGAATTTGCTGCAGACGATGCGCATCGATTGTCAAACCATAAATCTTATGCAGATGCGGCATCAGGACATCCGGGAGCATGCCGGCATCGAGCTCGTCTTCTGACAGCGGATAGTTTGCAGCATAGACACCATAAGTAAGCGCAAGGTATAAGCACGTGGGCGTCTTGCCCGACCGCGATACACCCACCAGTATGATGTCGGCCCGGTCGTAGTCACGCGTGCGGGTCCCGTCGTCGTTGTTGAGGGCAAAATTAGTCGCTTCGATGCGCTGGTCGTAATGGCCGGAATCCACGAGGCCATGCGCCCGGCCCGACTTATGTGAAGACTTCGCATGCAGCTCACTCTCCAGCGAGGGCAAAAAAGTATCGAAAAAATCAATTAACAAGCCCTTTTTCGGGATAAAGCGCTCACGCAGGTGGTCCTGTACCAGCGTACTGAAAATAATTGGCCCGACCCCCTGTAATTCGGCTTTGGTATCGATCTCCACAAGCGCCTGGTCTACCTTGTCAATGGTATCCAGAAATGGCAGAGTCACCTGATCGAACTCCTGTGCCTCAAACTGCGTCAGGAGACTTTGGCCAAGGGTTTCAGCGGTAACACCCGTTTGGTCAGATATAAAAAATACTGTTCGACGACCCATAATTAATTGACATACTACACTGCCTGAATCAGGCGCCAGTTTTCCACTTCCGGGTAAAGACCACAAGGGAGCCCCTTTTGGAGCAGCATGTAATTCCGTTAGATCGGCTGGGCATCAATGACATTGAAACAGTCGGAGGCAAAAATGCGTCGCTGGGTGAGATGATTACCAACCTGTCACAGGCTGGTGTCATGGTGCCGGGCGGCTTCGCAACGACGGCCGCAGCGTATCGCCAGTTTCTTCAACATGAAGGACTGGCTGACCGTATCGAGGATGTCCTTAAAGACCTGAACGTTGACAACCTCGCTCAACTCGCGTCGGCCGGGCAGCAAATACGCCAGTGGCTGCTGGAATCCCCCCTGCCGGATGAACTGCGCAGCCAGATCGAAGTCGCATGGGCGGAAATGTCAGCAGACCAGGGTGACGATTTCTCGGTAGCCGTCCGGTCATCGGCAACCGCGGAAGATTTACCCGACGCGTCGTTTGCAGGACAGCAGGAAACGATGCTGAACGTGCGGGGTCTTGACCAGCTACTGACCTCTGTACGACAGGTATTTGCATCCCTGTATACAGACCGGGCCATCGCTTATCGCATACACCAGGGCTACGATCACAAGGACGTTGCACTGTCAGTGGGCGTACAGCGCATGGTGCGTAGCGACCTGGCCGCCAGCGGCGTGATGTTCACGCTGGACACCGAATCCGGATTCAGAGACCTCGTTTTTATTACCGCATCGTGGGGGCTTGGCGAGTGCGTAGTCCAGGGAGCCGTGAACCCTGACGAGTTCTATGTCTATAAACCAGCGTTGCGCGACGGGAAACGGGCGATTATTCGCCGCAACCTGGGTAGCAAGGCCATCAAGATGGTCTATGACGAAGACCCCTCCTCTGCTGATTTCGTTAAGACCGCAGACGTCGACGAAGAGGACTCAAATCGTTTTTGCCTCACCGATGAAGACGCCGAAACGCTCGCTCACTATGCATTGAGTGTAGAGGAACATTACGGGCGGCCGATGGATATCGAATGGGCAAAAGATGGTAACGACGGCAAACTTTATCTGCTGCAGGCAAGACCAGAGACTGTTCAAAGCCGAGCCGGCCAGAGTATCCAGCGCTATACGCTGCGGAGCACTTCCTCGGTCGTAACGCAGGGACGTGCGATCGGTCAACGCATCGGTGCCGGGGTCGCGAAAGTGGTCGACCGGATTGAGGATATGAACCGCATAAAGGACGGGGATGTGCTCGTGGCCGACATGACCGATCCGGACTGGGAACCGGTAATGAAGCGCGCATCAGCCATTGTTACCAACAGGGGTGGCCGGACCTGCCATGCCGCTATTATCGCGCGCGAACTGGGCATACCGGCCGTCGTCGGCTGTGCATCGGCGACGGAAGATGTTCGTGACGGCCAGCCGGTTACGGTTTCCTGCGCCGAGGGTGATGAGGGTTTCGTTTACGACGGCCAGCTGGAATACGAAAAGCAGCAAATCAAACTCGACCATCTACCGGAAATACCCGTCAAGATAATGCTGAATGTCGGCAACCCTGACCGGGCTTTCGATTTTGCAAACATACCGCATAACGGGGTTGGACTGGCGCGCCTTGAATTCATTATCAATCGCATGATCGGGGTCCATCCGCGGGCACTTCTCGAGTTCGACCAACTGGATGAAGAGCTGCAAACGACAATTCGCTATCAGATCGCCGGTTACGCGAGCCCGACCGAGTTCTTTGTCGAAAAACTCAGTGAAGGTATCGCTTGCATCGCTGCCGCATTTGCCCCGGAGCCTGTCATTGTCAGGCTTTCTGATTTCAAATCGAATGAGTACGCAAATCTGATTGGCGGGCGGGCTTACGAGCCTAAAGAAGATAATCCGATGCTGGGTTTCCGCGGCGCGTCTCGCTATGTTGCACCTGATTTTCAGCCATGTTTTGAAATGGAGTGCCAGGCTCTTCGCCGGGTGCGGGACGAGATGGGCCTGCGCAACGTGCAGATAATGGTGCCTTTCGTCAGAACACTGGCTGAAGCTGAAAATGTCACAAAACTGTTGGCACAGCTTGGGCTAAAGCGTGGTGACAACGGTCTGCGGATCATCATGATGTGTGAACTGCCAACTAACGCGGTACTGGCTGACCGTTATCTCGAGTACTTCGACGGCATGTCCATCGGCTCCAATGATATGACCCAACTTACTCTCGGCCTGGACCGCGACTCCGGGTTAATTGCCTACCTGTTCGATGAGCGGGACGATGCAGTTAAAGCCATGCTGAAAATGGCAATCGACGCGTGCAAGGCGCAGGGAAAATATGTAGGAATCTGCGGCCAGGGGCCGTCGGACCATCCGGAGCTGGCTAAATGGTTACTCGACCAGGGTATAGAAAGTATGTCACTGAATCCTGACAGCGTTGTAGAAACATGGATGCACCTGGCCGGCGAAGAAATCTGACCGACAAGATTAGAAATCACTCCAGGATGATTTTTTTCGCAGGTTAATACGTGGAATTATCAGGCCAAGCAACAAACCAACAGTCAGCACCACACCACCAATAAGAAACCACTCGCGGTCGGCCCGGCTCGAGAGCTGTTCGTTTGACCGTTCCAGTTCCTCGATCTGCTGCTCGGTGTCGATGAGGCGCTGTTTCAGCTGTCTGTTCTGATCGTCAACCTGAATCGTATCGGCAGACAATTCCGTAACACGCTCCAGCTGACTCTGCACGGACCGGTTGGTCGACTGAAGATCCGACCGCTCGCGCTGCAGCTCCTGCTGTTCCTTTTTTAGCCCATCCAGTTCCCGCCGCAGCTCCGCACGCTGGGATTCACTACGTGACAGACGCTGCTCAAGTTCGGATACCCGTAGTTTGGCTGTCGGGGTACTCCTGAGATAGCGGGACAATACCCAGCCTTCTGCCCCGGATGACACGCGCACCTTTGTGTAGCCGGCCTCGGTATCGGTATCCAATACCTCGACACGCGTGCCGGTTTTCAGCTGTCGAATGATGCTTTTCTGGTTACTTTTACCCGTTCGCATCATGACCTCGAACTCATCGGTCACCCAATTATCAGCAGCAAGGGTCAGCCCGGTCGTCAACATGAAAACCACCAACACCCCACTTAGCCTTCGGATATAAACTATAAGTCTTTGTTTCATAAGTTTTTTTAACCTGATCAATCAGTGTGCCGGAGCCACGCAACGACTCTAGCACACTCGCCGGAAGTGTCACCCCGCAGAAGCATCGGGTTTCAGCAGATGCTCGCGATAATGCTTCAGTTCGGCAATCGAATCACGAATATCGTCCAGCGCGAGATGAGACGAGTCCTTGCTGAATCCGGCAGCCACCGAGGGCGCCCACAAACCAGCGAGTATCTTCAGTGAGCTGACATCGAGATTACGGTAGTGAAAATAGGCTTCAAGTGTCGGCATTTCACGGGCCAGAAAGCGCCGATCCTGGCATATGCTGTTGCCGCACATTGGTGATGCGCCCTCCCTGGCCCATTCGGCAAGAAATGCCAGTGTCTGTTGCTCGGCATCTGCCGCGGAAAGTGAACTCGAACTGACGCGGTCAACCAGTCCTGAGCCGGTGTGCTGACGAGTATTCCACTCATCCATTGCTTCCAGGACGCTGTCAGGTTGATGGATAGCCAGAACCGGGCCTTCTGCGACCTGCTCCAGTTCTGCATCTGTCACGACAGTCGCGATCTCGATGATAGAATCCTGACTGGTATCAAGTCCCGTCATTTCGAGATCTATCCATATCAAACGAGTATCTGCAACGGCCATACAGGCGTCCCACTGCGGCAAAAGAAGCTGCATTCTAGCATTGGTCCCGGGCTGCCACCCGGCGCACTCCCGCCTGTGAACCAACCATCAACCAATATGCCCGGGCGCATCGTCGCAAGCTACGGTCAGCGTGGCGTACTCGAGGCGGGCGACGGCACTAAGCGACGCTATGTCCTCAAGGGTCGCCGGCTCAAAGCCGTTTGTGGCGACGTAGTTAAATGGACTGAGCAAAAGGATTCACCCGAAGCGCTGGTTACCTCGGTCAGCGAACGCAGCAATGCCCTGGAACGGCCCGGTTCATCCGGCAATGCTGAACTTATAGCGGCAAACCTGGCACGCCTGCTTGTCGTGTTGGCGCCAGCACCGGAACCGGATTTTTTTATTGCAGACAGATACCTCTGCTCTGCAGAGCTGATGGGCGCAAACGGGATCGTAATCTGGAATAAAACCGACATCAGCCCGGACATCCCCGACAAAATCATGGAATACCAGGATCTGGGTTACGACATGCTGGCCATGTCGTGCGAAACAAGCGAAGGACTTGGCAAACTGGAAAGCATCCTTGGTGATGGCATCAGCATGCTGGTAGGTCAGTCTGGTGTCGGCAAGTCCTCGCTGATTAATACCCTGGTGGCAAACGCAGATGCAGCCATCGGCGAACTCAGCGAAGCCAGTCGCGAGGGACGGCACACAACGACCGCCTCGTACATGCATGAACTAAAGGCGGGCGGTAAACTTATTGATTCACCGGGTGTGCGCGAGTTTGCACCGGTCATACGGGATGTACAGCAGGTCCAGGCAGGCTTTCGGGAAATCATCAGGCTTGCCGATCAATGCAAATTTAGTAATTGCCAGCATCTGCGTGAACCGGATTGTGCGGTCAAGGAGGCGCTCAGACAGGGAGGCATTTCTTCCCGCCGTTACGAAAGCTACAAGCGGCTGTGCAATAGCGTAACGACGCTACTGAAGCAGGGCCACTAACTACCGAGATCCACTAACTGGCGCCCCGAAATAGCGCGCGACAGGGTGCTTCGATCGACATACTCAAGTTCACCACCGATCGGCACACCATGCGCAATACGGCTTACGTTAATGCCTTCTTCCTGGGCAAGCGTTGCAAGGTAACCTGCGGTGGCCTCGCCCTCCACAGTTGAACTGGTGGCTAGAATGATTTCGTGTATGCCACCACCGGCAATTTGTTGCTCGAACAGGTCGAGGCCAAGCTCTTCGGGACCAATTCCATCCAGTGGGGATAAGCGCCCCTGCAGGACAAAATAGTGGCCACCGTATACACCCGAGTCTTCGACCGCAATAACGTCGGCCGGCGATTCAACAACACACAATACCGACGCATCACGGTTTGCAGATGCGCAAACCCAGCAAAGTGAGTCTTCGGTAAGCATGCGACACTGCTCACATTCCCCGATACGTTCCAGGCCTTCGCTCAGCGCAGCTACGAGGCTTTGGGCTCCCTCGCGGTCTCGTTCCAGTAAATGAAAGGCCATGCGCTGGGCGGTGCGCGGCCCTACACCGGGCAAACAACGCAATGCCTGTAACAATTGCTGTAATAGTGGCGAGTACGCCATGAATTATTCCGTCGCGCTCAGAAAGGCAGCTTCATGCCGGGGGGCAGCCCAAGCCCAGACGTCATCCCCGAGTATTTGTCCTGAGTAGTCTGTTCAACCTTGCGCAGGGCATCGTTGAAAGCGGCCACAAGTACATCCTCGAGCATATCCTTGTCATCCCCCATCAGTGCGTTATCAATCCTTATCGCCTGGACTTCGTGGCGGCAACTCATGGTCAGGCTGACAAGCCCGCCACCCGCCTCACCCTGCACTTCCAGCTGGCCAAGTTCTTCCTGGGCCTGTTGCATCTGCGCCTGCATCTCCTGAGCCTGCTTCATCAAGTTGCCGAGAGGATTTTTCATGTGTACCTGGCCTCACTTCCTTATAGAGATTCGCTGCCTAACGATTACCGCTGCCGTTGACAGGTCGAATTGCGTCACTTTCAATTTCTGCCCCGAATGCATCTACGATCTGGCGTAAATCAGGATCGTTCTGGATTGAATCGCGCGCAGCGCGCAACTTGCGCGCCGAGTCATCCGCCTCGCGCAGGGCGACCGTGTCATTTACCGAATCAACCAGATCTATTTGCACCCGTAAGTTATCTCCGTAGACAGCGCGTAGCGCCTCAGACAGGCGCTGCCGGAGTTGATCGGTCAGCAGATGTTCGCTGCTCTTGCTGATATTCAACCGGAGCCCGGTTTCACCTTTCTCAATGAGTTCACAGTTCTGCGCCAACTGGCGCAGTGCGCCCGTCAGTTTCAGCGTATCGATGATACCTGGCCAATCCGGGTCACCCGCCATGGGGGCCGGTCGCTCAGGTGCCTGGGCTGCAGCACTGCGCCGGGCTTTGGCTCCGGTTGCTGCTCCCCCGGGCGCAGACTGCGGCGCACTACCGGTGGCCGAACCCGGCAAGGCTGCTGCTACAGGCTGAAACGCAACCATTCGCAGCAGCGTCATCTCGAAGCCCAGGCGCGGGTCGGGGGCCAGGCTGATATCCCGTCTGCCGGTAACCGCAATCTGGTAAAAAAGCTGCACAAGTTCATCGCTAAACTGCCCGGCAAAACCTGTCAGCATTTCCGTATCCGCGTCCTCATCAAGGCAGTCCGGACCCGCCAGTTTTAGCACCGCGATTTGTTGAAGCACGGTTGCCAGATCGTTTAATACAGACTCGTAATCCGGCACAAGCTCCTGCAGATTGCGCACCTGCTCCATCAGGCCGCCAGCATCGCCAGCCGCAAGATACTGCAGTAATTCATTGATATGCCGCTGATCCAGACTGCCGAGCATATCGGCAACATCGTCGTCACGTAATTCACCGCTACCAAATGCCAGCGCCTGGTCCAGCAGGCTCAAGGCATCACGCATACTGCCGGATGCAGCCCGGGCAATTCGCGCCAGGGCCATCGCGTCCGCCTGTATATTTTCTGCCTTACAGATCAGCGCCATGCGATCGACAATAAGGTCGCTGGACAGGCACTTCAGATTAAACTGCAGGCAGCGTGATAAAACCGTGACCGGCAATTTCTGTGGGTCCGTCGTAGCGAGCAGGAATTTTACATGTGGGGGCGGCTCTTCCAGTGTTTTCAGCAGGGCATTGAATGAGTGCCCCGACAGCATGTGGACCTCGTCGATAAGGTACACCTTGTAACGTCCGGAACTTGGTGTGTACTGTACATTCTCCAGCAGTTCCCGTGTGTCATCGACCTTGGTACGGGACGCCGCATCTACCTCGATCAGGTCGATGAACCGGCCTTCATCAATGCTTGTACAGGCGCTGCACTTACCGCACGGTTCCGGATTAACTCCCTTCTCACAGTTCAATGCTTTGGCTAGAATTCGGGCGACGGTGGTCTTGCCAACGCCACGTGTACCTGCGAACAGGTAGGCATGGTGCACCCGACCGCTTTCCAACGCGTTCGTTAATGCCCGGACGATATGCTCCTGACCGGCTACGTCTGCAAAAATTTTTGGTCGCCACTTTCGGGCGAGTGCAAGATAGCTCATGTAATGTCACTTGAACCCGGCTTCAGGCCGCTGGTTATACCTGGATGCTGCATTATGCGATAAGGCCCGCGCCAGCCGCATCCCGGCGCCCGGCATCTCCGTTACCGCTGCTCCCTTCCGGGCCTGACGGGGTTCACGGTTCGCCGTCGCGAGAGGACCGGCGCAGACCCAAATAAAGAGTATGCGTTGACGCGGCGCTGAGCAAGCGCAGACAACGTCCGCATGGGAACCGCTGTGTTCAGCAGCAAATGGCGCGCCTCGATGCGCCATGAGCATAGCCCTCCGCGGGCAAACACCTGGCGAGAAGCAAGCCGAAACTGGTCCCCTAATCGCTTGTAATCCATAGATGTTTTGCCATACTTGTACTTATCCTGCGACACCGGTCAGCATGCACAGACAGCACACACCTAATTCGAATATGCATAGAGCTAACATAACAGCCGTACACCTGCGCACCGGCCTGTATATCATGGCAGCATTACTGCTAACCGGATGCGCAAGCAGTACGAGCGTTTCGTCCGGCTGGCACGACAGCGCCCCCAGGGGCGTCCGGTTTGAACGGGTTCTCGTTGTAGCAGTCACCGACAATACCGATCACCGTATGAGCTTTGAAGATGCCGCGGCCTTCGACCTGCGCAGCGAATCCACCATGGCGTGGGCGAGCGCAAGGCTTATGGACACCGATACCGAGATTAATGCCGAAAATATCAATGCGCTCGCTCGGCAGCAACAGGCAGATGCGGTTGTTATCACCCGGGTAAAAAGTTTTGATGTACAGGCGGTTGAAGTCCAGGGCAGGACCGATATCCACCAGCGGCGCCAGCAAGGCACGCTGTTTCGCTACGACTACATTGAAAAAGAAGAGGCTTCGTACGTGACCAGTGAATACACGACATCACTTACGACGGATGTAATGAAAACAGGCAATTCTGAGCCCCTGTATACCGTTGTGGCGACCGCCACAAAACAGGAAACCCTGGCTGATGTAATCGACGTATTGAGCGACATCATTGCCGGGCAATTGCGCCAGGACGGCATAATAAACTGAAAAAATTACTTTTTTGGCACTTTTTGTGACCCAGAGACTTGTCGCACATGACAGTTGTGAGCGAGTATTCCGGGCGCCTTAACCATGTAAGCAACGAAAGGTACGCAAGAAAAGCGTAATGGAACCCAGCCACGCAAATCAGCCTAAAGCCCGGGAGCGGCTATCGGGCTACGCCAGCCTGATATTAGTTGCCGGAGTAATTGCCGGGGGCGCGCTTGCAGCCCTGTCAGCCGAATATATTTTTCGGGCCGTGCCAACAGACATCAGCCGTATCGGCATCGTTCTCGATGCATTGGATGATGAGAACCTGCAACCCGATATCGTTGCGTTCGGCAACAGCGTTGCGATGGCCAGTTTCGATGGGCGAATCCTGAATACCGCGCTGCCGGGCAACCCGAAGGTTCTTAACCTCGCGACTACCGGTCAGAGCACGGTCGAGTCATACCTTTTTTACCAGGAGTTGCCAAAAAGCGTCACCCAAATAGTTCAGTTTATCGATCCGGTAGCTGCAACCAAAATGGTACAAATCAACCCGCAGAAGTACAACGCCTTTTACATGCTTGGATATCGGCCCGATAACCGTACCCGGGCCATGTTGACAGAGATTTTTGAAGAACCTATGCAATCTTTGCTAAACAAGCCAGAGATAACCCATATATTTGAATCACGCTGGGCTGTTAAGCAAGCAGCCGATTTCATAGGGTGATCGTTCTTTAGGCAGGATCTGCAACTGGACCGGAGACACAACGATCTCGAATATCCGGCCACGGGAGCCAGCCGCTTGCCAGATCGTCTTCTCGAGCGTGCCATAAAGCGACGTTACGACACCGATCTAAAGTCCTCGTTTCGCTTCACGGAAAAAAAGCGTGGACTTCTCACTGAAATGACCAATCGAGCGAAAAATGACGGTCGAGAAATCGTACTTGTGCTCTCACCCGCTCATCCAGCTGCCTATATCTATGCAAAAGAGGGTTACTACGCCAAGGCCCGTGAAGCTCTTAGTGAGTTCGGCCAAGAAAATAACGTAACTATTATTGATGCGCTCGATATCGTTCCGGGCGAACTTTACTCTGATGGCGTGCACCCCATGGATGAAGGAGCAAAGCTCGTCAGTAATCATGTCGCCTCTAAGCTGGCTGGGCTTTTACAAACGAGTGAGCCACGTAACTAATGCTCTTCTACACCCCCGCCTTTCTCGTATTTTTTGTTCTGCTGCTGCTAACCCTCTGGGCTGTGCACAGATCGGAACCACGAAAGGTCATCTTGCTGGTCGCAAGCTACATATTCTATATGTGGTGGAATCCGGCTTTTATCCTGCTGATTATGTTTTCAACGGTCGTCAACTACCTTGTTGGCGGGCGTTTGGAGGCCGAGGAAGGTCGTTCACGGCGACGGATGCTCCTTGTTGTCAGCATGTGCGCAAACCTGGGCCTTCTCTTCATCTTCAAATACTTTGGCCTGTTTAGCGACAGTCTGCTGGGCCTCATGCGCCTGCTGGGATCGGACCCATCCTGGACGTCAATCAATATCACGTTACCGGTAGGAATCTCGTTCTATACCTTCCAGGCGATGAGTTATACGATCGATGTTTATCGGCGCAAAATACCGGTAACGCATTCGCCGCTGGATTTCGCGCTGTTCGTTGCCTTTTTTCCGCAACTGGTTGCCGGCCCGATTGTCCGGGCGGCAGTATTTCTTCCGCAACTGAAAAAAGACATTACTGTTAGTTGCGATCAGCGCACTGTCTTCCTTATATTGCGCGGTTTGGCAAAAAAGGTTTTGATTGCCGATAACCTGGCGCTACTCGCAGACGGGGTTTTCGCTACGCCGGGTGACTGGCCCAGCATTATCATATGGGCCGCTACTCTCGCTTTCTCAATACAAATTTACTGCGATTTTTCCGGATATTCTGATATTGCCATCGGTATTGCACGCATCCTGGGCTTTAAGTTCCCACGAAACTTTAATCACCCTTATATAGCGAGAAATCCGTCCGATTTCTGGCAACGCTGGCATATCAGTCTGTCCAGTTGGCTCCGCGATTACCTGTATATATCGCTGGGCGGAAATCGACACGGGAGCTGGATTACTTACCGAAATCTAATGCTGACGATGCTGCTGGGCGGCTTATGGCACGGCGCGAGCTGGAATTTTGTTGTGTGGGGATTCCTGCACGGGTTCCTTTTAGTTGTGCACCGGTTGTACAGCAGTGCCAAAACGGAAGATTCACCGTCAAATCCACTGGTCACGCTGCTTTCGGTATTACTGATGCAGTACTGCGTGCTCGTAACCTGGATTTCGTTCCGGCTAACTGATTTTGATCTGATGCAGGTAGCCCTGTGGAAGTTTGTACTGTTCGACTTTAATTTCGATGTGGCCGGACTCGGCCTCGGATCGCTTTCCTTCTTCAGCACCTTGACGATCATGGTTGCTTTCGTTGTCCTGCAGACAATATCTGTACGCGTCGGGCGCATACATAACTACCTGGGCAACATGAGACCCGTTCCGGCATTTATCATCTGCGTGCTGTTCGGATTTGCCGCATTTTTTCTCTGGCCGATGACTCAGGTGCCGTTCATCTACTTCCAGTTCTGACTTTAAATATCCCGGGACAGGAACTAGTTCGCTGACATCCTCGTTTTGGTATTCGACCCCTCCCGCTGCGACAAAATAGCGTCGAATGTATTAAACAGGGCCTCCGCAATATAAGGCCTGTAGCGGTCGCCGGTGGGAATTCCCAGGTAATCGATTTGCGTACCATCGATTTCAAAATGCGAGGTATAGGGCTTTTCCCAGTCCGGGTAGTCAATCTCGTTGTAGACATCGAATCCCGGGAAGTTTTCGTAGTTAGACATCGCGTGGGAAAACAGGGTATCGGTGTTCTCGTTATAGAACTCAATAGGGATACTCGTTACATGATCGTAACCGTCCGCTACACCGTCGAGGTAGGCCTTGTTGGTTGAAAGTACCGCGCCGTCCGGGTTCCAGTAGTGATCCGCGAAATGATCCTGGCTCACAACAACCTCCGTGCGGCCGAAATCATACTCCGCGAGCAGCGCCTCGGCATCGGCCACCATCGCCGCCTTGTAGGGGGGCGACATTTTCAACCAGGACTCGTTCGGCACTCTCGCCCAGGGCATGCCGTGTATGGACCAGATATGCTTGACGTCCACACCCGCAGGTAACTGGTCGAGCTTGTCCTTGAGGATCAGGAGATAACCATCCCGCATGGCTTTCTGGTAACCCATGGGCTTGGTCATGATAATTTTGATTTTCCGGTCGTTCCGGGCTTCCCACTCCCTGACGATCTCAAAACTATGGCCAAAGGCGTTGTGGAAATCCTCGTAGTCGGAGTACATCACCATGGGGGAAGCGAGCACCAGGGTTTCCGCGCCATCGTCCAGAAGCTCGAGAATCTTCTTCTTCCAGAGATAGGGGTCCTGGGTGTCGGCGATCCGGTATGGCGTGCCCGGATAGCTGGCCTGCAACATATCGAATGCTATATCGTAAATTTTAAAGGACTGGTAGTTCGCGGGAATCTTCCGCTGCTTGATCCCGTTGCCGTAAAACCAGTGCTTCGCAAGGTTAATCCGCTTGCCAACCCGGCTGGGAATGCCGTCATTGCGAGCTGTATACAGCCAGTAACCCGTATCAAGATGGCGCGACTCCCTGGGTAGTTGCCACTCGACCAGGCCTTCACGATATCTTTCGATATACGGCGTGCGATCCATGTCGTGCTCGCGACCGAAACGGTCCATTAGCCGGGTCGGCACGAATTTTTCGACAGAGTAATAGCGATCGGGGTCTACAAGAGCAACCCCGTTATCGGCAAGCGATGTTATCTGGATCGGCCAGGGAATATTGGCATGCACGCTGTGGTGCAGAATGTTGTACCACCATGTTGGCTCAAAATCTTCCGTTGTGTGCAGTCCTATCAGGAAAACAGCCGTTTTGCCGACCGGCGTTGTGTCCTGGTCCACGTAAAGACTGTAAATATCTTCGTGGGGCCGGTTCATATACGTGTATGTCGAGTAAGCGCCTATAACAATAACGACAATTACAATCCCGCAAATTTTAAAAAAGGTTTTCATTTTTCTGCACCTCTAATCAACCGCCCGTTACGCGATAGCTGATTAAAGCTTACTTTCGACGGGTACGATCCGCCCTATTTTCCCCGCTTCCGAGGCAAGGTAAAGACTTCCATCGGGTCCTTCCACGACGTCACGCAACCGTTCGCCCCACTCGGTAAGCAGGCGCTCTTCGGACGCTACCGCGTCACCGGCCAGCTCCAGCCGCACCACGTAACCCCTGAGCGTGCTGCTGAATACGCTACCCTGCCAGCCCGGTATCCTGTCACCCCTGTAAATGCAGATTCCGGTTGGCGCGATACCGGGCTTGAAATAAGCCAGCGGTTGCTCCAGGCCTTCCCGTTCCGTGCCTTCGGGCTGCCTGTCGCCCCAGATATTGTCCCCGTAGCTGATTATGGGCCAACCGTAGTTCACTGCCTTTTCGATCCGGTTTATCTCGTCGCCGCCGGTAGGGCCATGCTCCTGCTCAAACAGCACCCCCGAACCCGGGTCCAGGAACAGGCCCTGGGGGTTCCGGTGGCCTATCGACCATATCTCGGGGGCGGCGCCGGCCTCACCTGCGAAGGGATTGTCATCGGGAACGCCGCCATCGGCCCGGATACGCAGAACCTTGCCGCCATGGCTGCTGGTTGACTGCGCATTGTCCGGGACATGGCGGTCACCCGATGTAAAGAACAGGTAACGCTCGTTATCCATGATGACGCGCGAACCCCAGTGTGCATGGTCGTCGCTGGGGTTATTTGCAACGAACAGGTCCTGCGTGTCGACCAGCTTTTTGCCCTCGAGCCTTGAGCGCGCAACAGCGACAGCGCTTTGCTCGCCGAGCCCTTTAATGTAGGTAAAAAATATAAACCCATTATTTGCAAAATCCGGGTCCACCATGACATCGAACAACCCACCACTGTCGCTGACATGGACATCGGGCCCGCCGTCCACGCTGGTAATTTCGTTGGTAGTGGTATTCAGCAGTTTCACCGCACCCTGCCGTTCGGTAAATATCATCGTGTCGGGTGCAATGAAATCCATAGCCCAGATGACGTTACCGGTCGTAACGAGTTCTTCGAGGGTCAGGCTGGTGCCCGCCGAGTCGAATACGATGGCCTCCCCCTCGGCTGGCCCGGCAGGTTGGCTGGCGCCGGATACTACATCCGGCGCACCGGCTGTTTGTTCTTCAGACGATTGTTCGGCCGGTGGTTCACAGCCTGCAATCAGTGCGGCGAGAAAGATCAGCAGACTAACTGCACGAAAGTTCATTTGCGTTTCCCCGTCGCCTTGCCGTTGGTAAGCGCTTCCACATCCGCATTTTGCAGGAACTCGAGCGCTGTATCGTCATCCTTTATGTAGGCGTCCAGAAAAGCCGTGGTTACGGACGCAACGATTGCAACGCTCTCGGGATCAGGATCACCGCCACGGTCCGGATTGCAAATCAGGCCGCCACTGTAATGATCCGTCCCCTCGGTAATCACTGAATACTTGTCGCCGGGAGGTGCCAGGGTAAACGCGAGCGTCCGCCACTCCCCCGGACTCATGCCGCCCGGGGGCCTGACTCTTCCGACGTCATTCGTGCCACCCGTTGCTATCAATGGTTTGCCGATCTTTGTGTACGCGCCGTCGGTCAACGAATCCATTCCGGGGCCCATTCCAGGGCCCGGGGCGCTCAGTACGACCGCCGCGTCGAAGCGATCATCAAATGTACTGGCCCACGTATCGGCAAGCTCTGGCTGAAGCTCAAGCCCGGTTTTTATCAGTGCAATAATCGCCCCGAACGAATGGCCCGCCGCCGCCAAGCGCGTTATGTCTATTTTTGACCCGATACCCGCACGAGCCTGTATCTCTTCTATATCGTCGACGACATATGAAATATCGCGCACCCGCGACGGGAACATCAGCGGAAACTGCTCAGCGGTAGGCGGCGCGGCATTGTTGGGCGAGTCCAGGTGGTTGGGGACGATCACGACGTAGCCGTGCGAAACCCAGTGCGAGGTGACGAGGTCGTACATCTGCGGGAAACAGAAAGCCCCCGAAGAAAACACGACCAGCGGGAAGGGCCCATCTTCTGCAGGGAACAGCAGCCGCAACGGCACTTCACGGTCCTGGACCTCGTCCGTCATCGTCAGCTTTTCTACGATCTGAACTTCGTGCGGCCCGCGGTCATACTTATATAAACCACCGTCTCCACGCGTAACAGGGGAGCACGCCGCCAGCACGAACGCCAGTGCGGTTATACCGATTACCGAGCCGGCGCTCCCTGAGTTGAATCGC
>PBYE01000043.1 GCA_002729495.1 Chromatiales bacterium | reverse complement strand
TGTGCTGAATTCCCCCTGTACTCAGCTGATGAGTGAGCGTTTCCAACCTTTGCTAGCCGAGTGGGGCGAGCGTATACGCGAAGTGACCGAAGGTCCGGATGGTTGGCTTTACCTGGCTACTGGTTCAGGGCGCATCGTACGCATTCAGCGCCAGTAACTACCGCACTCCTCCCAAGCGTTGCACCCTCGTCTCGTCGCCATCCAGTACACCGTCTGCATTGCGATCAAGCGCCATACGCTGACCGGAACCGTTCGGCACTGCAGTTAAGGTCAGAGCACTGCCCGCACTAACCGCCGCTTCCAATAGCATTTTGAAATCCAGGGCAGCTTCATCACGGCGGTCGCTTATAAAGCTACCGTCCTGCTGCATAAAATAACCGCGCGCTTCTCCGTTTAATACCATCCTGGCTATCAACTCGGCATCACGCTTGCGGGCGCGATCAGTCAGCAGTTTCGCACGTGCTATCGCCTGCTCCCTGTTTTCTGCGGTCAAGGTAACTTGCTGACCGACAACGGGCTTCAGGTTGCTCTCGTAAGCGAACAGGTATTGCTCCACTTCGCGGCGCTGTTTATCGCCTTCCGGGAACCGGAACGCCGGGTAACTCATAAAGCGGATGGTTGTATCCGCGCCGCCATCGTGGGTAAACCCGTAGCCACGCACCTGTGGCCCCATGTGTTCACCATTGGTCGGTAAAGTTCTCGATGGCGCCCGCCCGAACATGCCTGCACGTTCGTAGGTGTTCCGGTGATGCGGCACCTTGGTCAACCGGCCGCCAATAATATGAGTGAGGCTTCCGCGCGTGCCGTACCAGCCACGCGACTCGTCCAGCACGTGGCAACTCGAGCAGGTCGCCATGTTGTGCAATGCATTCTCGAAAAAGTCTTTACCTTCCTGTTGAATGGGGTTTAGCGAGTTATCGAGCGAGCGGATCGGGTTGGGTGGCGGCACCATGGTCAGGCCAAAGTCTATCAGCGCCTGGATCCACCTTGGCGACAGCGGCCGGTTTCGGCCCAGCAGGGACACGAATGCCGGGTTAAATTGTCTCAGCGCGCCGCTGGCATCCAGCGGATCGCCACCCGGTTCGTTTCCTGCCGTGCGGTCTCCCCGCCAGTGCAATGGCCCGTGAGTAGAAATGCCCCGCATGGTCTGCGTGAGCATCGGGCCTTTCATCGGGTGAAACCCCGGCTCGCCGAGTAGCGGCCCGAACACCTCGCCCGGGTTGTCCAGCACCGAACCCAGGGGGTTGCCAAGGTCCCAGGCCAGCTCATCCTTGTCGCCCGCCACATGACAACTTGCACAAGACGATTCGCCGTTACTGGACGTCAGGAATGCGTTATAAAAAAGAGTGCGGCCTGCGGTGACTGACTCCGGCTCCGGGTTGAACAGCGGCAGACTCTGCTGGATATTCTTCCCGCGGGTATCGATGACGACCAGCGAATTGTCGAAACGCGTGAGCACGTACAACCGTTCGCGTACCTCGTCGAGTACGAGGCCGGCGGGGCCGCCGCCAGGGACTTCTATATGGTGTCGCTTCGAGGGCCGGTATCGCCCTGAATCAAGCTTTCGGACATCAAGTACGGCAATCTTGTCCGAACCCTTGGCAGCAACGTACAGCGTTTTCCCGCTCGACGTAAATGCAAGACCGACGGGCATGGACAACGATTTCTCGCGCACCTCGAGCTGCGCGGGATACTTCTCGTAGTCGATATGCGGATTCAGGTGCCGTGGCCTGACCGCGCCGGTGTCGGGGTCCACCACGGTGATCCGTGTTTCATGCAGATGGCCCTGGACCGTTGTGTACGACCGATCCTCCGTGCGCTCACCTTCAAATCGAACCTCGTTGCGCGCGTCGGTATTTGCGACGTAAACCTTGCCATTTTGTGGATTTACAGTGAGTGCGTAGAGAATCGTACCGACCGATGCAAAGCTTTGGGTTTCACTCGGCGGCGTAGCCAGCGCATCCAGCTCAAACACATCGTAATCGGGTAAATCAAGACGAATGACATCGCTCCAGTCGCGATCCAGTTCGTCTTTCCAGCCTTCACCATCCCATTTAACGATCAGCCCGGCACCGGGCATTGGCACGCCATCGACATTTTCGTTCGGTGCCGGCAGCCCGCCGGGTGCAACCGGACCATCAGGCATGATTTCACAGGGCGCAGCATCAGCGCCGCCCTTACAAATCAGTACGCGGCCAACGATAGTTGTCTGGTTGCCGGACTTGAATATGCCGGCGTAGACCTTCGAACCGTCCGGCGACACCGCCAACGGGCCCGGCGAATCGCCGAACAAGGACAGGATGGTTAGCGGTGTGCCGCCCGGCGCCTCGCCCTGATCTGCAGCATCGAAAACCCACACATCGGCCCGACCGATGCCCGGGGTGGTCAGCTCACCCGGGTTAGCGGACTCCTGGTACGGGCTGTTCTGACCACGATGGGCCGCGGTGATAAAGACTCGATTGTTGCCCTTACCTGCAAATACGATATCGCGCGGCTCGTCACCTACATACAGCGTTCGTCTGACCTGCGGCGGAGTATTGCTCAAATCGACAACGCTGACCGAGTCCGAGAGATGGTTCACCACCCAGATTTCGTTGTCGGTCCGCGCCGCAATTGCTACCGGCTCCAGGCCAACCATAATGTCGCCCGCATGACGCGGTCCCTCGTCTGTCAGGTCGAAAATCTCGACGCGGTTGTCGGGTGTATTGGCAACAAACAGGCGGTCGCCGGAAGGCGACATGGCCAGCGGGTGGAACTGGTGACTCTCGAAGTTCTGATAACTGCCACTGTCTGCAGCAACGGCATTCAGCAGCATCGGGAATACAAAAGCCACACAGGCGACCTGGCAAACTCTACGTGTCATCTGGTTATTCTAACCGAGCAGCACCAAAAAAATGCCAGCCATTAAGGCGGGCATTATTTTCACAAGGCCCCTCACACGGCCCTCACGAAAGCCCTCTGCCGGTTTCTGTGTCAACCACAGGTTAACGGCCGGGGAATAGGGGGCTGACTATTGCTGTCGGCTCAGACAGATAGCTGCCCTGCGAAGTGACACAAAATACCGACACCGGGCTGCTTGATGCGACCCGGTGCCGGTTGCCTGTCATGAAGCCCAGGGGAGTACCGCTTCATGCATGGGCTAAACGCTAAAAAATGCAAAAGGTTTGTAGCTACTCTTCTTCGGCACAAAAAGCATCCGATATTTCGCACAGTTCTTCGAGCAGGACTTCCGGATCGTCGATTTCACATTCCGGATCCTCGAGGATGTCTACCGAGTCACCGATACACACCAGCTCTTCGCGCTCACCATCGAATTCACCGTCTTCCATACTGACTGCCAGCACGAATCCGATGCCGGGCAGGTAGTACTTGAACTCGGTGGACTCGGGTTCCAGCGGTGCAAACTCGAAGGTCTGCAGGCACATGTCGGGGGCGCAGGGGCCGGGTAGTGGGGAGCCGGCAGGATTAGGTAAAACGTGATTCCAGTCAGAACACTGTTTGACTGCTAGCGCAGCGAGCAGAAGTTCCAGGGAGCCCGATCGGGCGAGTTCAGCTTCCTAAGCGCCATGATTACGCGGATGGCACAAGGTAACGTCATGACACTATAAAATTTCTTATTATCACTTTCCTGCCCTTCCTTAAGCTGCAGGTTACCAGTTATGAATCCAGCGGGCATTTTCCTGAAACTGTTTCGACGCATCACGCTTGTCTGCTGGCAATTGATCAAGGTAGGCGCTGTGATCGTAACGTGTACGGTACTGATCGAATACTGGCCGGTAAATGTCCATGTGCACATCCGGAATCCGGTGCTTTTGCCGAAACTGGGCAATTGGAATCATCACCAGGCGCTTGGTCTCAAACGGTCCGCAATTCTCCAGTTCTACACCGCGTGGCCCGAATATGGCGGAATTACCCGGTGCGCCGTAGTTCGTATCGTCGAAGAATCCGGGCATGCGCTCGCCGGTGTTCACGGCATTGTTCGTGGCGATTGTATACAGGCTGTTGTGATATGAAGTCAGCCGGAAGTCGTGATATTCGAAACCACCAGTCGCAACCCGGCAGATAATTTCGGCACCCTTCATCGCCATACAACGGAACAGCTCGGGCTCGAACTGTACGGCTGACATCGCGATGTTACCGATATCGGTCTGCACGACCGGCACAACTGCATCGATGCCGTACATCTCAATGAACCGGTCGTACACGTCATAAATTGTCGTCGTATAGGTCTCGGTCGGCCAGAGACCGCGGAGATTTCGTTGTTTCCAGTGGTTGGCGACCAGGCCTTCAGGTCCCATCAGGATCATCTGGTGCAGCACATGCCGGGGCCAGTTTTCTTCATCCTTGAAATAACCACCGAATACGATATAGCAGTTATATTGTTTTGTTTTAGCAGCGACTTCGGCCAGCTCAGGCCCGTCGAGGGTCAGCGCGAGGTTGTAGTGCTGCTCCTTCGTCCATTCGCTGAAGCCGGTAATCGGGAACTCGTGAAATACCAGCAGATCGCTTGGCGGCCCACCGCCCTGGGCGATATCAATGCTCTCCAGAAAATAATCCAGGTTGCGGCGTATATCCGGGCCGGGGTTATCCCCGCTTACACCGCTTACCCGGGTTTGTACCGCTGTCACAAAAATCATGGGACGACGTAATTCTGCTGTGGGATAGGTCCCGTCTTCGCGGACCATATCGGGTGGATTATTGGATAAATTTTCGGATGGCATAAGAGCTCCGGGAAAAAGTGGATTTAAGTGCCGGCTCAAGCAGGCTTTGTTTTTGAAAGAGGCACTTGATTGTAAATCAGGGTTGGCAAGATTTCTCTCTCCAAATGTTTACAGTTTGTTAACGAAAATTCGGCAGTACCTGCTCCGCGAACAGGCGCGACTGCTGCACCATGGCCGCCTGGCGCTCACCGTGGGGATGCGCAACCGGTGAACCGCCCAGCAGGTATACATGGTCCAGGCCCAGGTCAACCAGGGACTGCAAGCGATCCCGGCATTTTTCCGGCGGCCCGCAAATCGAAAACCAGTCGATGAACTCGTCGTTGACCTCGGTCGCGTGGCTCGCCCCTTCCTGGGCGTGGTGAGCCATGTCGTACTGGCTCTGCATGTGCGCGGCCAGTTCTTTCAACTCGGGCGGCAGGTGGTCGAGCGGCGCATTTTTCATGCCGGCAAAATGTGCCACCATGCCGGCAATCATGCGGCCGAGGTTGATAGCCCGCTCCTCGCTGGTATCGCAGACCAGGTTCACGAACGCACCGATCTGCAGCGAACCACGGTCACGACCGATTTTTTCCAGGTGCGCTGTTGCCGTTTTTATCGCCCACTCGACACGTTCCGGCGCACTGCCAACGGCAAAACTGATCCGGTCTCCGGCTTCAACAGCCATCTCAATGGTTTTCGGTCCCGTACAGGCTACATCAACAGGAGCGGCCGGCACTTTCTCGCTTTGCAGCCAGCGAATCTGCGAGTCTTTGCCGTCGCGGTCTACTGATTCGCCAGCCATATAGGCCTTGATACGATCTATATATGTACGCAACTGCCTTGTTGTCGCATTCTTTAAGCCGATGTATTCTGCCGAGGAATCTCCGCGGCCAATAACGCACAAGCCCCGGCCGTTGGACTGTTGCTGCAGGGTTGCGATTGCCGTTGCGGTTACGGCTGCATCGCGTGTAATCGGATTGGTCACCCCCGTACCCATGCGAAGAGTAGTAGTCGCATCTGCAACAAGTGAAAGCTGGCCATATGGGTCCGGAGCAAGATTCTGGGTATCCGGGCACAACAGGTAATCAAAACCCATTGCTTCAATTTCAGCGCCCAGCTTTTTCGTGTAGCCGGGTGATGCCTCCATCACGATGCCCACTTCCAGTTTTTTGCCACTACTCATTATTAAATCGAAACACCCGTACGAAAAGGTGGCCGTACTCTAACCGAAGCGACAATAGCTACACGGGAATCCCGGCACCCCTCCACAGCATGGTCAGGATAATCAGGAAAAGGCCTGAATGCCGGTCTGGGCACGACCGAGGATCAGGGCATGTATATCGTGCGTGCCTTCGTAAGTGTTCACCGCCTCAAGGTTCAGGGCATGGCGGATTACATGATATTCATCAACGATGCCGTTCCCCCCGTGCATGTCCCGGGACACTCGCGCGATATCCAGTGCTTTGCCACAGTTATTGCGCTTAAGCAGCGATACGGCCTCAGGTATCAGCTTGCCTTCGTCAGCCAGCCGGCCCAGGCGAAGACACGACTGCAATCCCAGTGTTATGTCGGTCTGCATGTCTGCAAGCTTCAGCTGAACCAGTTGGTTTGCAGCCAGCGGGCGCCCGAACTGTTTACGGTCGAGCGTATAGTTGCGGGCCGCATGCCAGCAGAATTCAGCCGCGCCCATCACGCCCCATGCGATGCCATAACGTGCCCTGTTCAGGCAACTGAACGGTGCCGCTAACCCTTCTGCTTCGGGCAACAGGGCGTCAGCCGGCACTTCGACATTTTCCATCACGACCTGACCCGTTACTGAAGCGCGCAATGCAAACTTACCTTCTATTTTCGGTGCGCTAAGTCCGCTTAATCCTTTCTCCAGTACAAAACCACGAATGACATCATCATCATCTTTTGCCCAGATGATAAAAACATCCGCTATGGGAGAATTGCTGATCCAGCTCTTGGTGCCATTCAGCCTGTAGCCGCCGTCAGTTTTGGTAGCGCGGGTGGTCATTGCGCCCGGATCGGATCCGGCATCCGGCTCGGTCAGTCCGAAGCACCCCACCAGATTGCCGCTTGCGAGACCCGGCAGGTACTTTTCTTTTTGTGCATCGCTACCAAAGCGATGCACAGGGTGCATTACAAGACTGGATTGCACACTGATAGCAGAACGATAGGCACTGTCGACGCGCTCAACTTCGCGCGCAATCAGGCCATAGCTCACATAGTTCAGGCCCGCACAACCATAGCCTTCGATCGTGCAACCGAGCATCCCGAGAGCCCCCAGCTCAGGAATAATCTCCGGATCAAACTCGCTGTTTCGAAACGCATCAACCACGCGTGGCTGCAGTTTTTCCTGGCAATAACGCTGCGCAGCATCACGCACGGTGCGCTCATCATCGGTCAGCTGCTCCTCGAGCAGCAACGGATCCAGCCAGTTAAAACTCATGCGCTTACCTCTGTCCGGCAGATATGAAAGATAGCACCCCGCCGGGGGCGACACTAACTAACTGAACCTACAGAGGTTTATCGGGTAGAGTGCATCCGCGCTAAGATAATCCGGACAAAGGCACTCCGGGCGGAAAAGGTTCGAATCATGGTTAAAGCAATCAGTCGTCGCCATTTTATTGCGAGCACAGCGTCCGTGGCCGTTATAACTTCCGTACCCGGTTGCAGCGGCCCCGATGAACAAAGCGGGGTTCGGCCTGACGACGTGCCGGTCGGTCCCTTCGGCGCAGAGTCAACGACCATGGACGTTGTCGAAGGACTCGATCTCAGCGGCAAAACGGTATTTATAACGGGGTGCAACTCCGGCCTCGGTTATGAAACCGCCAGGGTGCTGTCCCTGCAGGGTGCAACCATCATCGGCGCGGCGCGAACCCTGGAGAAAGCGGAAGATGCCTGCGCCAGCTTCGCAGGAAAGGCAACCCCTGTCGTATGTGAACTCAGCGAGCTCGAATCGGTCGCTGCCTGCGGTGAATCTGTGAAAGCAATCGGCACACCCATTGATATGCTTATTCTCAATGCGGGCATCATGGCATTAGCCGAACTGGAACAGGTAAACGGCATAGAGAAACAGTTTTTCGTTAACCACATCGGCCACTTTGCCCTGACCAGCCACCTCATCGACCAGGTGGTTGCGGCAAAACAGGGCCGCGTGGTGATAATTAGTAGCAGCGGCCACAGCTTTGCGCCGGAGGCAGGGATCGAGTTCGACAATCTTTCGGGTGAACGCGATTACCAGCCATGGAAAATGTACGGCATTTCCAAGCTGGCCAATGGTTTGTTCAGCCTTGAGCTTACCAGGCGACTTGCAAACACTACGGCGACATCCAATGCAGTTCACCCGGGAATAATCAATACGAATCTTGGACGGCATTTTCCGTGGTGGCAGCGCGTCGCGGGTGACCTGATCGGCTGGACCTTTATGAAGTCGGTTGAAGAAGGTGCGGCGACTCAAACTTACGTCGCGACCGCGCCGGCCCTGGCCGGATACAGCGGTTATTACTTTGCCGACTGTAACCCTGTCATGCCCGACCCGCGTATGCTCGATGAAGCCCAGGCCGCCGAGCTGTGGCGCGTATCCGAGCAAATTACGGAGGGATACCTCGCTAGCTGATAGCCTGAGCTGTGAACAGTCTGAGGTATTAAATTATTAGGGCCGCTTCTATAGCCTGAATTGTTTTCTCACCGTAGACCTGCACGACCATGTTCCGGTCGGGGTCGAGCTCAACAACCATTTTCGCCATATGCGCCCGCCTGGCCTGCCGTTCGTCGGCCGTTGCCTGGTCAAGCTCAACCGCATTGTTATAGAGCTTCAGCCACTCATCAAAATAGCCGTTTGCGATCGCATCCATTTGCTCCATTTGATCGGCGGGTATACCAAAGGTGCACAGAAAGAACGGCGAACAGAACGTGCGCATGTGTGTTTGCCGCGACGGTTCGAATGTGATATCGCCCTGCTTCGCGTCGTTAAACGCGGCTTCGACACCGACAAACTGCTCTTTTAACGCAACGATATTCATCGCCATGTCGATGTCCGGCAGGATATCGGTTGAAATCTGGCTGCCGCGCGTGCTGAGCATACCTTCCAGCAGGAAACGGGGAATGTTGTAGCGGGATTCCGGAATGATGTGAATATTGAAATAACGGACCCCAGGCGCTATATCAATCGACAAACATGCAGCCTTGTCCAGTTTGTCGGCATCATAGACGTTAGCATGCCCAGTTATTTCGCTGGCCAGATTTTTTATCTCGGCAACATCTGCGTGTTTATCGGACGGTACGCCGCCAAGATTATTCTTAATACGTTCTTCGATTGAATTACCAAAGGCTTCCAACAAATTTTCTGCATCCATTTGCATGATGTCCTTGTCAGTTATTCGCCATCGCCGGCGTTGTTGTTTTTGCTACACGTAATGCCGCGATACACAGTATGCCGTTCACGATCCCTATCAGTATGAACGGTGCAACCGGGGCGATACGGTCGAAAAGTATGCCACCTATGCTCGAAATGAAAAGTATGCCGGCCGCACCAAACATCGAAAACATACCAACGACCGAACCCCGGTAGGCCGGCGGCGCCTCCTGGCCAATGAGTGTCTGGCTGGCGGTAACGGCACTGATCTGGCCGATCCCCAGTAACACGCCGGCCGGGTACATCCACGGGCCAAGCGGGTCAGGTATGAAAGCGCAGCCGGTATAACCGACCGTGGCCAAGAACATCGCGAGGGCCATAGCCTTTGCCCGGTCCATGTGGTCATTGAGCCAGCCGGCCACCGGCGCCCATAAGAGCGCGCTGGTCATCACCATCGCAAACAGCCCGCCCGTCGTGGCCGCAGCCTCCGAAGGAGCCATGCCGGACTGTATGCCCGTTTGCGTTAACCACAGCGTAAAAAAGGTTCCAATAACGACCAGGTCGCCGCGCGCCACAAAAGCGCAGAAATAGGCGAGCAAAATGCGTGCATTTTCCCGGCCCGCGCTGATCCCAACTTTTACGCGGGCAATATAGGCTTCATGTTTACGGGCCTGCGGCGGCGGCCCGCCCCTGATGCCAATCCGCACCACCAGTGCCATGAATATTGACAGGGCGGCCATCGTAAACAGGGTGTAACGGATAGCGGTCAGCTCACTCACACCGAAATGGACGGCGAACACTTCCGGAAGCTTCAGGTAAACGAGTCCGATCATGATATTGCCAATACCGATCATGACACCGGCAAGTGCAACCAGCTTGCCACGCGATGCCTCCGCCGGGTAATCCACCATGAGGGCTGAAATCATGACGTTGATGATGGCGATACCAAAAGACATAAACACGCGCACCGCAACAAGCGTTACCACGCTGTCGACGTAAGCCATCAGTACCCAGCCGAGCGCAAGCACGAACATGCCGCCAACGAATACACCGCGCCGGCCGATGCGATCCGAATATGCGCCTATAAAGGAGCTGCTCAACAACAAAACACATTCCCCCGCGAACAATGCCAGGCCACTGATTTGCCCCTGCTGTTCCGCCGGCAAGCCAAGGTTTACGGCAAGCAGGTTCGGCTGGATAGTGCTCAGGAAAGTTGTAAGGCTTACGCCTAAGAATGCCGCGAACAGGAAATATGCAGCATGCGACGGGCGCACCCCATCGACTAATCTTACGTGACCCAGCTTGTTGAACTGTTCTGACATAGGCGGTTTATATTCTCCCGGAGCGTGGCGACGGCGTACTGTACAGGAAGTAATCTCTAGGTTATATCTATAGCGTAATAATGCCGCGGCAAGTGCAGCATGTACGCTTGGAGAGACTCGGTCGCGCCAACAACGGCACCCCGCTAACATGCGGTTAAATAATCAACAAAGGCAATAACAAGAATCATGGTCACAGAAAATCTTAGCCCCGATGAATTACTAACGACTACCCGTGCCGTGCGCAAGCGCCTGGACCTGGATCGCGAGGTACCTCTTGAACTGGTCACAGAATGTGTGGAGATCGCGCGGCAGGCACCTACCGGCAGCAACTCGCAGGGCTGGCATTTCATGCTGATTGATGATGTGACAAAACGAAAAGGACTGGCCGATCTCTACCGACAGGGCTGGGATCGCTACCTGAATGCGCCCGGGTCATTACCCGATACTATAAGTACACAATCGGAGAGTACCGGTAAGGAAGCCAACCATAACGATCAGATGAAACGCGTGCTCAGTTCCGCGCAGTACCTGGCAGACAACCTTGAGCGCGTACCCATGCTAATGGTGCCCTGTATGGAAGGCCGCAATGACCAGATGACGGGTCCATATGCAAATGCTGTTTATGCCGCAACTTATGGCTCAATAATTCCAGCCACCTGGAGTTACATGCTGGCCGCGCGTGTACGAGGACTGGGAACGGCGTGGACATCAGCTCACCTGATTTATGAACAGGATGCTGCTGAACTGTTGGGAATTCCCTATGATAAATTCACCCAGGTCGCATTGATTCCAACCGCGTATTACATGGGTGAAAATTTTCGCCCTGCCCTGCGCCGGCCGCTTGAAGAATCCCTGCATCACAACAGCTGGTAAAAAAATGGTGACTGAAACGGGCGGCCAACTGCCTGACAGTGATGCACTTCTGAACAAAGCGATGACCTGCCATCGGCAGGGGGATTTGTTCGATGCAGACCACCTGTATGCACAGGCCATCGAGCTCGACCCGCACAACGCGCAGGCGCTCCGCTTACGAGGGATCCTCGCGCGCGAGCGTGGCGACCTGGAAACCTCACTGGGCCTGCTTGAACAGGCAGTAACAATCAGCAAGGACAACCCAGAGCCACTTGGCGAAATCGCTCTGTCACAGATGGCGCTGGGTGAACTCAATGAGGCCGAAGCAGCGCTTCGCAAAGCAATACACCTTGAACCGGGCTACCTGAAGGGCCTGACGAACCTCGGCGCCCTGTTGCAATACCGGGGCCATTTGCAGGATTCGGCGGAATGCTACCGGAAGATCCTGGATGCCGAGCCGGACAATCTCGAAGTTCGCTGTAATCTTGCGAAAGCGCTGGTTGACGTGGGTAAGAAAAATGAAGCGCTCGCCGAGTGCGATGCCGCGCTGAGTGACAGCAATCGCCATCCCTACGCGCTAGCAACCCTCGGCGCCGTATTAATCGATCTCGAACGTTACAGTGATGCACACGATGTGCTTGAAGAAGCGACACGACACCAGTCTGAAGACGATATGGCGCTGGTCAACCTCGCACTGGCCTGTTACCGGCTCGGCAATGCAGATTCTGCAACTGTCCATTTATACAAAGCTGTAGAGCTGAACCCGTACAATGCGCGCGCGGTCGCAGATCTGGTCAACAGCCTGCTGGCAAATGGGAAACAAAAAGATGCGTTGCAGATATGTGAAGAATTCCTGTACCGGCACCCGGGTGAAAGACTGGTCGTTGGTGCCTACTCGCTTGCACTCCATAATGCGGGTAGAAAAAGTGAGGCACATAAGCTTACAGACAGCGCTGCCCTGGTTCAGGCGCATACATTATCTGTGCCGGATGGCTACAGCGATCTTGCTGATTTCAATAATCAACTTGCTGACCTGATCCGCACCCATCAGTCCCTGGTAAGCAACCCGGCCAACAAATCAACGTTCGGCGGGGAACAGACGGGCGAACTAAACCCCGAAGAAAATCCTGCGATGACCGCCCTTGAGGCCCTCATCAACAAAGTCATTGGTGAAGCAGCGAAAGCCTACCGGGACGCGAAGCTCGATCAGCACCCGGTACTGCAACCGGCAACGAACAAGTGGACGCTCAGAACCTGGGGCACCCTGCTCCATGAAGGCGGCCAACAGACCCCTCACATGCACCCGCTGGGCTGGCTGAGCGGGGTGTACTACGTGCAACTTCCGGAAGGTATGACCGGCAAGCCGGGCAAGTCGGGCTGGCTGGAATTCGGGCGGCCTCCGGAACGCTTTTACAGGCTTACGGAACCGGAACGTACGCTGTATGAACCCCGCGAAGGAAAACTGCTTTTGTTCCCATCATGGTTCTGGCACCAAACCATCCCCTTTGACGCAACCGGAGACCGCATCAGCATCGCGTTTGATGTAATTCCACAGGCCGGGCTGAAGATCCTTTAGCCTCGCCTAGTCTTTTAGCGCAGGGACTACCCGTTCGCCGATAATCTTCAGGGCATCCATCGGATCGGCGTGAAGGCGTAAAGCGATCTCGGTTAACCCTGCTTTCGCGAACATGCGGAAACGTTCGATCTCCCGGTCGAGGTCTTCGAGGCCGCCCGTCGATGTCAGGCCTTCGCATAAACGGTTGGAAATATCCTCCGGTATGCTGGTAACCGGTTTCGATGGGTCGAAATAAAAGTCTACGTACTCATCATAGTGATCACGCACTATTTTTACTTCTTCTTCATCCAGGTACATCGCCAGCATTTCAGCATCAAGCAGTCGGGCGCGCCAGGGCAGTTCGCGGCGCGACTCTGCATAAGCCGCTTTCCGGTCTTCCTTGATGTGCCAGCCCCAGAAAGTATTCACACGAAAATCTTCAGGCTGGTCGTCCCGGCGACCGAAGCCCGTGCCCACATGCTCCATTGCGGCCTTGGCCACTTCTGGCGGCGTACACCCGATGTAACAACCGTCCGCAACCCTGGCTTCCATGCGCATCATCATCGGCCGGTACGCGGTACCGTAAACTTTTGGCGGCTTCGCTTTAACCCACGTGTAAGTGCAGGGCAGGTTCACGTTGAATATTTCACCGTCGTAGCCATCGGCCAGCTTTCCGTTCGCGGCCTTGCGCACGATTTCTATCGCTTCACGAACCGCAAGCACAACTTTTTTTGGTTTCTTAAGTGCCATCGCTTCAAGGTTGCCCTCTCCCGCACCCATGGCAACCATGGCACGGCCGTTCGACATTTCGTTAAGCGTAAGCAACGCATTGGCAATTTTTAGTGGGTGCATTTCGAAGGGGCTGACCGCGAGGGGGCCCATCAGAATCTTGTCGGTCCCCATTGCAAGTGCCGAAAGACTTAGAAACCCGTCCCAGTGCGCAAAATAGTTGGAGGTCCAGATTGCCCGGATACCATAACCCTCGGCTACTTTACCAACTTCAGTGATCTGTGCCGGGTTAAGGTCCGGCTCCAGAATAAGATCTATATCCACTTGCTGCTCCTGGCAAAGGCCTCTTCGAACCAGGGCCTTTCTATTGGGGGACGCAAAGATAGACGGTTTGCAGGCTGAAAGCCAGACCGGCCCGGCGCGACAAAGACCTAACAAACTTTGCGCCAATGGTCGGGACCTGCTGAAAACGCTTCAGGGGGATGCGAACCAAGGCAAGCATCGACTCACAATGCTCATGCACCAGCGTGCACACTCCGTGCTGGACAGGATGTCCGACTGCCGCGCGACAGGCAGGAGCCTAAGTGTCGCGGAGCGCAGGGATGGAATCTGCGTGTATTCGGACACGCTATTAATACGGCGCGTAGCGACTCAACCTGACCGCAGGTTAGGGGAGCGGCTGCCGGCTGAGGGTTTTTCAGGAGCTGCTAGTTCTCGAAGCGCAGGCGCACTGCGCTATCAATGGACGTAACTTCCCCGTTACGCGTATAAGGTTTGAATACCCACTGTTCTACGGCAGCAATTGACGGCGCTTCGAAGCGGCGCGGCAGGTCGCTGTCAATTACTTCTATATTGCTGGTACCGCCGTTGTCATTGATGGTGAATTGCAAGTCGACCCAACCGGACACGGCCTGATCACGCAGCTGACGAGGAAATCTCGGTTCGCGGTACTTTAGGAATTCGAGTTGCGACAACAGTACAAGGCTATCCGCGTCTGACGCCTCCGCCTGAGCTGATTGGGCTTTAGCTGCAATTTTAGCCGCAAGCAACTCTTCTGTATCAGCCACTGTAAACAACTCTTCTTCCGGCATCGGCTCTTCCTCTGGCACCGGCGGTTCTTCTGCCGGCATGACCGGTTCCCCGGCAACAAGCAGCTCATGTTCCTCGAAGAAAGGCAGGGCTTCTGATTCAGGTGTAGCTTCTTCGACCTGATCGAACTCAGGCATCTCAATTAACGTGGGCTCTTCGCTATCCGCAGGCAGAGATTCGGCATCGACAATACGGCCTTTACGCAAGCTAACCGTCATTCCTGCATCCGGCGGAACGGCCGCGGTTTGCACCCGCCCGGGAGTATCATCAGGCAATAAGGTCCATGTAACTACTGCGGCAAGTAAACACGCGGCTACAGTTACACTGATCGTATACATACGACTGTTTGCAATTGAGCCGGCAGCGTGGACGGGTTGCTGCCGTTGCGGATCCAGCTGCTCGACAGTGGGCTCATCAAAAAGTGCCGGATCTAGCGCCGGGATGTTGACGGTTTCGTCCGACTCATCTACAGGCTCGGGTTCGGGCTGTGCAAACAATTCACGTGTACTTTCGGCGACGATCGGTTCCTGGTCCGCATCAGACTCGTCGACCAGAAAGTCGACGCTTGCATCAGCCGATCCCACAAATTCTTCACCGTCACCCAAATCAATCAGCGGTGTAAGTACCGGCAACGTCATCGTGTCTGTGTGCTTTACATCTTCGTCCACTTCGTCGCGGGCAACGCGGCGCTGGCCAAATTCTTCGGCAAACTCCTTTACGCTTGCATGGCGGCCGACGCGTCGAAAAGCCAGCGCCCGCACCAGCGAATCCCAGCGCTGGTCACTCATTCCTCCAATACGCACCGGTTCCATTTGAAGATTTTCGGCCTCCAGTGCAGTAATCGCACCATAAACACGGCGGCCCGACAGCAGCCTGTAAATCAGGCAGGCCAGCGAGAACAGGTCATCCTGGGGTTTGGGGTCGGCTTTCTCCAAACGCTCGCAACTTGCGTAGGCCGGCGTCAGTGCGACTGCCTGGTCCCCCTCATGAGCCTGGTCATCGGAAACATTGGTTCGGGCAATGCCAAAATCAATCAGCTTCAGTTCGCCAGGTTTGGTCAGGAAAACATTGCCGGGTTTAACATCCGCATGCACAACATCCTGTTCATGCGCGTACGACAGTGCATCACAGAGCTGCTCAATTATCGCGTATGCCTGCGCCGGCGACAGAGCCGATCCCTTGCTACGGTCAAGTAACGCATCGAGCGATTCACCTTCGAGCCATTCCATGCTAATGAAGAAGCGGCCCTTGTCCCGGTCCAGTTCGAAAAGATGGACAATATTCGGGTGCGACAGGTGCTGTGCATTATCGACTTCGTTCTGAAAAGTTTTTAGCGCAGCGCGATGGTTGATAAACTCGGGACTGATCAGTTTTATGGCAACAAAGGGCTCGTTCGCATCTGCTTCCAGTTTCAGGAGGTCGGTAGCTTTGTAGATAATCCCCATACTGCCGCGGGCAGCTTCCTCGTCAAGGCGGAATCGGTCACGCAACACGTCACCCACAGCTATTTGCGGAAGCTCATCCTCACCATCTGTGTCGGCCTCCGATTCTTCCGCACCCGGCGCATCTTTCACCAACCCCGGTTCAGCAACTTTTCCTTCTGGATCTTCCGGAGAGAACGGTTCGTCATCGTCCGCGAGTACCAACGTACCCTCATCTACGATGCGGTAGAGGTCTGGTTGTTCGGGCGCGTCTTCTGACCACTCCGTCGGCACGTTTTCGGACAGTACTGCGCCGAGGCTGGTTACCAGCTCTCCGTAGTCGGAGATGCTGAGCCGGCGCGCCTGCAATTCATTGTCGATAAACTCCTGGATCGCTTCACCTGATTCGGGGTGTTCCTCCAGCGCAGCCGCCAGAACCCGGCGGACATCCCCGATGCACAGGTTTCCGCTCGAAAGCTCGCCTATCGCTGCCCTTAACGACCCGGGTATGCCACCGCGCGCAGCTTTAGAAATCGTGGATACCATTACTAATCAATGAGTTCCATAGATTCTCGGGAGTTTATCAAGGCGCCTCTATATATAAGTTCGAACCCGTCACATTTCGTCCCGCCAGGAACCCGAACAAAACGGGGTATATATGCAGGCAACAACAATGTCCGTGCCTCAGCCTGAGAATGCGGATCTGCGTTTTGCCGGGCTGAACTCAGTCAGAAACAGATCACCTTGCCAACCGTTTCTCCAGAACTGCGAACCAGCGCACGTTCGGCCCGTTGCAGATCGCTGAAAAATGGTAAGACATTTGCCTTTAATTACAATTATTTATGGTATGGGCATCGATTTGCCATAGTGCGAATCAGTTGATTGACTTCGATCTCGCATCTGTCAAATTCCATGCTTGAGTTGTAACCAGCCTGGCGGCTGGATCAATCAGAATTATTCAAAGGGCAGGGACTGCCCGATTTAGGCTCAAAGGACTGAGGTAAGCATGATGAAATCCAGGAAAACCGTCATCAAGGCGGTACCGGTACGGGTAACTCCGATCGCGGCAGCAGTCGCAACAGCCATGGGAAGCTTCGCGGGAGTTTCCATCGCGGCCGATGACGTGGCCACCAAACCTGAAATCAAGGTTACCGCCACGCGCCGGGACACGACAATGCAGGAAGTGCCCTATAGCCTGTCCGTACTGGATAGCGAAACACTCAAAGAACTGCAAATCGACAACCTGTCGGGTATTGCCCGCTGGACGCCTGGATTGATACAGGTTGACCAGGGCGCACGCGACGGCAGCCCGCTGATCATGCGCGGCATGAACGTGAGCAAGATAGACTCACCCGAATTCCTGCAGAACACTTCCGGCGGACGCGTTGCGACCTATTACGGCGAAACGCCGATTTACCTCGACCTGAAACTCATCGATGTGGAGCGAGTCGAGGTTTTGCAGGGCCCCCAGGGTACGCTTTACGGCGCCAAGTCACTCGGCGGCGCCGTCCGCTACATCCCGGCTAAACCCGATACCGAAGAATTTACAGTTGATGCGCATGTAAGCGGCTGGAAGAACAGCGAAGCCGCCGACCCGAGCGTTGGAGGCGATCTCGTTATCAACGTACCACTGATCGAGGACACGCTCGCGTTAAGGGCCATACTCGGTTACAGCTACGATCAGGGCTTTATCGATTACAACTACCTGGTCAGGCAGCCCGGCGTCTCCTGTTCCGAACCCGGCATGGTGGCTCCCGAATGCCCCGCCACGCCCGAGTTCGCCGAGGACGACCTTAAAGAAAAGGAAGACGTGAACGACAACCAGACGAAGACGGCGGGCCTTTCACTGCTCTGGAACATCAGTGATATGGCCACCGCGACACTGAGCTGGCGGCACCAGGGCCAGAAAACCGGCGGCCGGAATATCAATTCAAGCGCGGCCCTGGAACTCATCGAAGCGGAGAGAGGCATCGATATCGATACCGGCAAATACGTGTCCGGTATGCGCGTCACGGAACCGAACGAGCGGGACAACGATATCTTCAACCTGCGGCTGGACTTCGACTTCGACAATGTCGAACTGGTCTCATCGACATCTTACTCGGAATACGACCAGGACGGCCGGCGCGATCAGACTGACCTGCTGCTGTGGTTTGAGTACTCCTACGAAACCTTCCCTGCATTCGTTGCTTTCACGGTCGACAAGGCGGACGAGGAAATCTTCACGCAGGAACTCCGACTGGTCTCCAAGGATGACAGCAGCCGCGTGGACTGGATTGCCGGCCTGTATTTCACCGACTCGGACTATACGGCCATCGCCCAGGAGTACACCCCCGGGTTCGCCGCATTTGCTCCCTGGCTGACCGAAGAATTTGGTGACCTTGAATACGATTCCAAGACTGCGCAAGACAGCGACGAATTCGCGCTCTTCGGCGAACTGGGCATCGACCTGACCGACCGCTGGAACATAAGGGGCGGCATGCGATGGTTCGATGTCGATGCGAGTGTAAAAAACTGCGCGACCTTCCCGATGTTTTCCACCCTTGACCCAGGAATCAACCCTGATGTCGATGCGCCGGAAAACTGTATCTCGCAGGATATCGGAGGTAATGTCGATGATGACGATGTGCTGATAAAGCTCAGCACATCCTATGACTTCTCAGAAGAACTGACGGGTTACGCGATCGCCTCCCAGGGCTACACCGACGGTATTTTCAATGCGCGCACGGATATTGCCCCGGGGGAGGTGTACGTAAAACCGGAAGAAGTCGATAACTACGAATTCGGCATCAAGGGGCAATTCATGGACGGCCAGTTATCCCTGAATGCTGCACTTTTCTACATGGACTGGAAAAATACGCATCTGCAGGGCAAGACCGAGTCGGGCTCTTTCCTGATTATGCGCAACGGCGGTCCGGCCGAGTCCAAGGGTATCGAACTGGACGCCCAGGCCCTGCTGGGCGATAGCTGGACGTTGAGCGCCGGCTACGCCTATACCCGGGCAGAGTTGGCCGAGGGTTGCACCTACGCGGAATCCAGCGATCCCGATAATGACTGCGCCATCCCCAATGCCTACACCGCAGAAGGCGATGAGCTGCCGGGCGCGCCCGAGAACCAGGGCCACGTGCGGCTTACATACAGCACCGTGCTGGACAACGGCATGGGCCTCCACTTCGACTACGGGTTCACCGCCCAGAGCGAAGTCCTGACGACAATCGGTGACAGTAAATCCGATGCGTGCTGCCGCGAGGGCGGCGAGGAGTTGCCCGGTTACAGCGTGCACTTCACATCTGTCGGCGTCTCTGACGACTCGTGGGAGGCCAGCCTGTTCATAGACAACCTGTTCGACAAGTATGCGGAAACGGGCGTTCGACTGGACCAGGACAGGCTCTATACAGTCGGGCCTTTTGTACTGCGCCAGTATTTCAAGAATGTGATCAGGCCGCGAACCGTGGGCGTAGACTTCCGCTACAAGTTCAACTAGGCACGCCCAAAAACCCCCGATATCCACCGTTTGTGCTAGCCTGCAGGTCTGCGCAAGCGCGGATATTGTCGTTGCCTGAAGTTAGCGAACATACAGCCGAACAACGGTTGCAGGATGCCGCCCGGCTCATCCATGCGGGGCGGCTCGACGATGCCGAGAAAATCTGTCTCGCGGCGCTAAAAACGAATGTTACGGACGAGGATGCGATTTACTGGAGTGCGATTATCGCGCTCGAACGCAAACAGTTTTCTGACGCGGCGAGACTCTTACAGTACGCGATCCACGAAAACACAAACAGACCCGAATTCCATGCGCAGTTAGGCCGTTGTTTCGTGGCCCTGAAGCGTTCACAGGATGCACTGGCCGCCGCCGATGCAGCGATGGAATTGAGCCCCTCGAATCCGATGACGCTCGATACCGTTGGTGTTATCTACAGTTACACCCGCTTCCATGAGCGCGCTGCGCAAGCGTTTCAGCGAGCTGTAGAAGGAGACCCGAATAACTGCTCCTACTGGTACAACCTGGGCGCATCCCTGCAATTTGCCGGGCTGTTCGATGAGGCGGAAAACGCCTATCAGAAAGCCATTGCGATTAACAAGAACCTGGACAAAGCCATCGCTGCACTCTCGCACATGCGCCACCAAACACCTGAAAGCAACCATATCGCCATGCTTGGCGAACGGCTAAATGGCTACGACGGCAAGCTGCCCGACGAAATGCGGCTGCAGTTCGCGCTGGCCAAAGAATATGACGATACAGCTCAGTACAAGGAAGCATTTTCGACTATCAGTGCTGTCAGCAACCGCTGGCGCAAAAAGATAGCCTATTCGATCGACCAGGACGCTAAAGTATTTCAGTCGCTGCAGGAGCGCTTCAATCCCGCTTCGGTCAAAGATACCCACCCGGGGCACGACTCGAATGAACCGCTGTTTGTCGTGGGCATGCCCCGCACCGGGACAACACTGACCGAGCGAATAATTTCTTCGCACTCCGCAGTTTACTCCGCGGGCGAGCTAAACAGCATCGGCCTGCTAGTCAGTGCTGCGGCAAATGTTAAGGCCGATTCAGTGCTCACACCCGAGGCAGTTGACCGGGCTTTAGGTAGCGACCTGAATACCTTTGGCGAGCGCTATATAGAACTGACGCGGCCCGCCACCGGGCACACACCGCATTTCGTGGACAAGACGCCGCTTAATTTTTTGTGCGTCGGTTTCATTCTGCTTGCCCTGCCAAATTCAAAGGTTATATGTGTGCGGCGCAACCCGATGGATGCTTGTCTCAGTAATTTTCGCCAGCTATTTGCACTGAATAGCCGATATTACGCCTACTCTTACGACATCCTCGACTGCGGACGCTACTACCTGATGTTTGACCGGCTGATACGTCACTGGGATGAACTTTTCCCTGACAGGATTCTGCAAATTAATTATGAGGACATCGTCGAGAAACAGGAAAAAAGCTCACGTGAGCTGATTGGTTTTTGTGGACTCGATTGGGAAGACCAGTGCCTGGACTTTGAAAAGAACGATGCACCGGTTGCGACCGCAAGCTCGGCCCAGGTACGCCAGCCCGTGTATCGAACTGCGCTGGCACGCTGGAAAAACTATACGGAGCAGCTGGAACCACTCGCAGCATTACTTCGTGAAGGTGGAATTGACCTAGCCTGACAGGTTAGCCGACAAGCTCCAGCGACTTGTAGAGCCTGCGCACCAGGGACTGCATCAGAAGTTCCGAGCGGTCATCAACGAACAGGTGTCCGCCGTTAATCATGTGCACGCCTGAGTCGCCCGTGGTATGCACCGCCCAGGCGTCCAGCCTTTCACGGTTCATGGTGTCATCACCCATGCCGCCATATACCCAGATTGGAAAATCGAAGGACTTTGCTTCCGTGTACTCGTAAGTCTCGTGTGCGACGCAATCAGCGCGCAGCACCGGCAATACCAGGTCAACCAGTTCCTGGTGATCGGCCACCGCGTCGGTCATCACGCCAAAGTTACGGATTTCATCTATCAGTTCCTCGTCCGGCAGATCATGAAACAACTCGGTCTCAGGCGTATGCGGTGCGCCGCAAGCGAAGGGCAGCAAACAGACAGGTTGTGAGTCGCCCGCATCACGCAGTTTTCGCGCCAGCTCAAAAATCAACAGGCCGCCCATGCTGGCCCCGAGCAAGGCGTAGGGTTTGTCCAGGTGGTTACGAATATTTTCGAATGCATCCCCGGCCAGCGCGCGCATGTCTTCCAGCGGATCTTCCTGAATCCGCCATTCCCTGCCTGGTAACTGCACCGTTGCGACTTCTATATCGGCTGGCAACCAGTTCGTCCACTCCCTGTAAGTAGCCGAACCCCCACCCGCGTAGGGAAAACAAAACAGGCGCAGGCGCGCCGCAGGATTAGGTGACCGGATGCTGACCGGATTGCGTGTCGGCTTCGTTGTCACGCCTAGAAATGTCCGGATCCCGCAGCCTTCGAGATGGGTTCGTCCGTCGGCAACGGCCTGGAGTTCTCGGGCACCATTACCGTGTCTTCGGCTTCCCCGTCCGGCAGAGTGTCCGGGTAATCCAGCGTGTAGTGCAGGCCACGGCTCTCCTTACGGCTGAGAGCGCTGTTAATAATAAGCTCCGCGACGCTCACCAGGTTCCGTAATTCGATCAGGTTGTTGTCGATCCGGAAGTTGCTGTAGTACTCACGAATCTCTTCCTGCAATAACCTTACCCGGTGCAACGCGCGCTCGAGTCGTTTATCTGTACGAACAATTCCAACGTAGTCCCACATCGTGCGGCGCAGTTCATCCCAGTTGTGGGTCACCACGATCTGTTCATCGGGATCCGTAACCTGCGTTTCGTCCCATTGCGGCACCGTTGCCGTATCCACCTTTGCCTCATCAGACCCGGCCAGGATATGCCCGCTCGCCGCCGCCGCCAGCACCAGGCATTCGAGCAGGGAATTACTGGCGAGCCGGTTGGCACCATGCAGGCCCGTGCTCGCGCACTCGCCGACGGCATACAACCCGGGCAAATCTGTGCGGCCATCAAGGTCAGTCATAACGCCGCCGCAGGTGTAGTGAGCTGCCGGTACAACCGGGATCGGCTCGGAAGTCATATCGAAACCAAACGCGGCGCAGCGCCCGGAAATATTCGGGAAATGTGCATGTATAAAGTCAGCGGGCTTGTGACTGATATCCAGGAAAACAGAGTCGTAACCGCCGCGCTTCATCTCGTAATCGATCACGCGGGCCACGATATCCCGGGGGGCCAGTTCGCCTCGCTCATCATGGTCGGTCATAAAGCGACGGCCGCCGGGCAAAATCAACTGGCCTCCCTCGCCCCTCACCGCCTCGGAGACAAGAAAGGACTTTGCATGCGGATGATAGAGGCAGGTCGGATGGAACTGTACAAATTCCATATTGGCGACCCTGCAACCAGCCCGCCAGGCCATCGCAATACCATCACCCGTGGAGGTGTCCGGGTTACTGGTATAAAGGTAAGCCTTGGAAGCGCCGCCGGTTGCCAGTACGACCGTGGACGCGGTCAGTGTCTCGACATGCCCGCCCTTTTTATCAAGTGCGTACACGCCCAACACGCGGGTCGGACCGCTTAAGCCAAGTTTGCCGGACGTAATCAGGTCCACCGCGATGTGGTGATCGAGCACTTCAATATTGGATGAGTTGCGTACCCGTATCTCGAGCGCGCGCATTACTTCCGCCCCGGTTGCATCACTCGCATGCACAATTCGCCGTTGCGAATGCCCGCCTTCGCGTGTCAGGTGCAGGTCGTGGCTGTTTTCATCACGGGTAAAGCCCACCCCCTGCTCAAGCAGCCACTCAACCGAGGCTTTGGAATTCCGCGCAATAAACTCAACTGCTTCCCGATTACACAGGCCGGCGCCTGCCCGTACCGTGTCTTCGACATGGGAATTAACACTGTCGCCTGTCGCCATCACGGCAGCAATGCCGCCCTGTGCATGGCGACTCGATCCTTCGGTAAGTGCGCGCTTGGCGAGCAGGGTGACGTTGCGGCCGCCCTCGGCAAGCCTCAGGGCAACACCAAGCCCTGCAATCCCACCCCCCAGGATCAGGGCCTGGGTGTGATTAGGGGAACTCATGTGAAGTCCTAGCGGCCAATCTCCAGCATGCGCTCGACCGAACCCCGCGCCCTGGCAGCGATTTCGGGATCGATCTCAACGCGGTATGCCTTGTTGCGCAGGGCATCCAGAATCTTGGGCAACGTTATGGTTTTCATATACGGGCACAGGTTGCAGGGCCGGATAAATTCCACGTCAGGGTATTCCACAGCAACGTTGTCGCTCATGGAGCACTCGGTAATCATGATGATCTGCCTGGGCCGAACTTCACCGACGTGTTTTATCATCCCGGACGTAGAGCCCACGAAATCGGCCTCTTCCAGGACATCGGGCGGGCACTCAGGATGAGCGATAACATGGATGCCCGGATAGTTCTTACGGTAATCGCGTAATTCCTCACCGGTGAAACGCTCATGTACTTCGCACGCGCCTTCCCAATAGATCAGGTTGACGTCGGTATTGGCCGCAACGTACCGGGCAAGATAGCCATCGGGAGTGAAAATAACTTTGTCCGTGCCGAGTGATTCAACTACTTCAACCGCGTTAGCTGATGTACAGCAAATATCGGTTTCCGCTTTTACCTCTGCGGTGGTATTCACATAGCTGACCACGGGAATACCCGGGTTACGGTCCCGCATACCACGCACATCTTCTGCCGTAATCGAAGCAGCGAGTGAACAACCTGCCTGGAGATCGGGTATTAGTACAGTCTTGTCCGGGTTCAGAATCTTAGTGGTCTCTGCCATGAAATGAACGCCACACTGCACGATGACCTCAGCATCGACTTCTGTCGCTTTGCGTGCCAGCGCGAGCGAATCGCCGACAAAATCTGCCACGCCATGAAAAATCTCCGGTGTCTGGTAATTGTGTACCAGCAGAACCGCATTCATCTCTACTTTCAGCTTGTTGATTGCTGCGATATACGGCGCATGCACCGCCCATTCGATATCCGGAATAATATCCCTGAGGCGCTCGTATACAGGCTCCGTTATGCGCTGCACTTCGGGCGTGTATTCAGGTTTGAATATTTGTGGGTTCGTGTTCAATATTTGGCTCTCTGTTCAGGCGCGTTATGTTCCTTTCGACAAGATACGCGGCGCTATGTTTCCCTGGCAACCATTACCTTATATATAGAGTATATAGTTTGCTTGATTGCTCGCCTACGGCCCCAGGCAAGGTTTAGGCCCCTGCCTGGGGCCTGCAGTGCGGCGCGCTTGGCTGGCCGGCCCGGCATTAGCCGGACCATGCGCCGACAGGCGGGTCTGGATTCGCTAGAATAAGCGGCTGCACTCAACATATTCGCAACACGCCGCGCTTGCGGCCCAGATTAAGAAAGTGATGGTTTCCAAGCAACCTCTATTATTGCCGGACGATGTCGAACTCAGCGAGTGGCTGGAGTCCATGGAGTCACTGCTCCAGGCAGACGGCCCCGACCGGGCGAAAACTGTTTTCCGTGCATTACGCGATTACCTGACCGACGCCAATGTCATCGTCGAAGACGCCACACTGAATACGCCGTACCGGAATACCATTCCGCTGGAAGATCAGCCCCTGTATCCCGGCGACATCGAGCTGGAAGAGAAACTGGAAAATATTCTGCGCTGGAACGCAATGGCGCTTGTATTGCGGGCCTATGACAGCGGCACCGGCGTTGGCGGACATATTGGTACCTACGCATCGGCTGCGACGATGATCGAGGTTGGCCTCAATCACTTTTTCAGAAATCGTGATGAAAACTACGGCGGCGACCTGGTGAGCGTGCAGGCACATGCTGCAACCGGCATCTACGCGCGCGCTCTGCTCGACGGCAGTCTGCCGCATGAGCGGATTGAAAATTACCGCCGCGAACTGCAACCGGGCGGCGGTCTCTCGTCTTATCCCCACCCGCGTAACATGCCCGACTACTGGCAGATGCCCTGCGCGTCGATGGGCCTGGGCACACCCAGCGCAATCTACCAGGCAAGGTTTGCCAAGTACCTGGAAGCGCGCGGCCTTAAACCGGACAACGGCGGCAAAGTCTGGGCTTTTCTCGGTGACGGCGAATCGGACGAACCCGAAGTGCTGGGCAGCATCAATATTGCCGCGCGCGAGCAACTCGATAACCTGATCCTCGTTGCCAACTGCAACCTGCAGAGGCTCGACGGTCCCGTGCGCGGCAACGGCAAAATCATCCAGGAACTGGAACGGAGCTTCCGCGGGGCCGGCTGGAATGTCATCAAGGTCATCTGGAGCGGCGAATGGGATGTCCTGTTTGCCTGCGACCACGAAGGCGTTATGCAGGCGCGCATGGACGAAGTCGTGGACGGCGACTACCAGATGTACTCGGTGTCCACTGGTCCCGAGGTACGCGAACACTGGTGCGGCGATAACCAGAAACTGCGCGAAATCATGCAGATCCTGTCGGATGAGGAAATACGCGGGATACGCAGAGGCGGGCACGACCAGCGCAAGATATATGCCGCATTCCGCAAGGCCGTGGAAACCAGGGGCAAGCCCACAGCCATCCTGATCAAAACGATCAAGGGTTACGGCATGGAGGGTCACGAAGGCTCCAACATGGTCCATCAGAAAAAGGATTTGGCTAAAGATGAGCGAATTGCAGCGGCGACCAGATTGAGTGTACCCCTTAGCGAAGAGCAGGCCGCCGCTGCCGAATTCTATATCCCGGGTAGCGATAGTCCCGAAGTCATTTACATGAAAGAGCAGCGCGATGCGCTGGGCGGCACGTGGCCGCAGCGTTCGACAGAGTGTCCGACACTCACGGCGCCGGACCTCGAATATTTTGCCGACCACCTCAAAGGTACGGGAGAGCGGGCAGTTTCGACGACCATGGCCTTTGTCCGGATGCTGTCGAAACTTTTGCAGCACAAGGATGTCGGCAAGTATGTCGTGCCGATCGTGCCGGACGAGGCGCGCACGTTCGGCATGGAAGGTCTGTTCCGCAAGGCCGGCATCTATTCGTTCGAAGGTCAGAAATACAAACCGGTCGACAGCAGCACACTGATGCCCTATCGCGAAGCCAAGGACGGGCAGATTTTGCAGGAAGGTATCTGCGAAACCGGTGCGATGGCATCGTTTATGGCGGCGGGTACTGCCTATTCAGTGCATGGAATCCCAACTATCCCCTTCTACATTTTCTACTCTATTTTCGGCTTCCAGCGCGTAGGTGACATGATCTGGGCCTGCGGCGATATGCTGTCTCGCGGCTTCCTGCTCGGCGGCACCGCGGGCCGCACGACCCTGAATGGCGAAGGCCTGCAGCACGAAGACGGGCATTCACAGGTCATGGCGAACACCGTCCCGAATATGCGTAGTTACGACCCTTCCTTCGGTTATGAACTGGCGGTCATCATTCGTGACGGTATCGAACGCATGTACCAGAACCATGAAGAGATTTTCTACTACATTACGATGTACAACGAAAACTACGCGATGCCGGCAATGCCGGAAGGCGTGGAAGACGGCATTATCCGTGGCATGTACCGGTTCGTGAGCTCCGGAAATAAAGTACAGAAAGACTGCAAGGCTCACTTGTTTGGCAGCGGCTCCATCATGATGCAGGTGCTCGCAGCCCGCGATTTTCTCGAGAAATTTGGTGTGTCGACAGATGTGTGGAGCGTTACGAGTTACAACGAACTAACGCGTGACGGCATCGCGACGGAACGCCGCAACCGGCTGCAAAGGAATGATGAGAAGCCCTATGTCGAAACCCTGCTGGAAAAAGAAGATGGCGTGTTTGTTGCAGCCAGTGACTATATGAAAGTACAACCTCTGGGCATTTCGCAATGGATACCCGGCCGTTACTCGGTGCTCGGAACCGATGGCTACGGGTTCAGTGAGTCGCGCCCCGACCTGCGTGGGCATTTCGAAGTCAGCGCTGAGCATATTGCGTATACCGCACTCGCCGCGCTCACGGATGACGGCAAGTACACCGAAGACGAACTTGCTGCGGCTGCGGACAAGCTACGAATAGACCGCAATAAACTGGACCCGGCAACGTCAGGCCCGGCCCAGGTAAACCCCAAATAGCCGGTTCAGAGCCTCAGGGCGCGAGCATCAGCTCGGTCTGGGCGTGTGCCTTGATGGCGGCATCGCTGAACCACCAGTACTTCGGTTCACCCGACCGCCACGCCGGTAACTGATCCTTAAGGTGGGGGTCGAATTGCCGCCCGCTGGCACCACCTGACAATACGGCCATGACCTTGTCTTCATCGCTCATGTCGGCGACAAAACGCATTGAATCGATATAGGTCACGCGGTAAGGCTCAGTGTATTTGTACTTGCCACGGTTGATAGTCTCACCCGAGCCGGCCAGCGGTGCTGTCCCTCCCCCCAGGTAATCGGCAGCAGTGTCGCCGGGAATAAGCGGGCTGAAAAAAGTTACCGTATGAATTTTTCCCCATTGCCAGCCGGCGGGATCGGATCCGAGCAAACCTGCCAGTTCCTCGCGTGCATCCCGGGCCGCAAGCTGGAGCAAATCGCCTAGCGTTTCACGATCCGGCGTCGTGACATCATCGAACCACGGAGAATCCAGTGACTTAACCATGCTGACCAGCCGCTCTTCCCAGTAATAATTGAGCGTCAGCATGCGCGCAGTAAGTTCTTCGCCTAGTTCGTCCTCGTATACCCGGCGTGCGAAGTTACGCCAGACAACCTGGAAAACCGCCGGTGCAACTTTTTTCGGGTCGTCTATATAGTCCCAGTCTGCGAGGATATCGGCCAGATCCTCATCGGATTCATTTAGCGCGTCTACCATCATGGGTGCCAACTGCTGCGCCAGCACGTTCCCGGTATCGAACATGAACCGCCAGTGGTCCCCGGCACTGGTCGGACGCCCGGTATCAAGCAACTGCAACATACGCCGGTAGCGCCATGAGTGCGCGAAATAGGTCGAGTAGGCGTACTCGTAGTCGGCTGGCAGTGTGCGGTTATTGGCGTTACCCACCCACCCACGGCCCGGGTTGACGACCCCCGGCATATCGGCGCGCGGTATGAGCCCGTCCCAGGCTTCGCCGACATATGCCGGCACAGGTGCCGAGCCGTCGCCGACACGCCTTACGGGTACGCTGCCAGCAGTAAAGTGACCGATGTTGCCATCTTTGTCTGCAACGATGTAGTTATAATGGGCGTTGACCTCGGCGATCTTCAGCCCTGCCTCGTAAACAGTTTTTGCCAGCAGCGGCCCAAGCAGGCCCGCGTCGGGCTGCATGCCTTCGGGTGCTGCCCAGCGTGCGGTGATTACCCGGCCATCATCCATAGTCATGCCGTGGTCCGAAATAACCGGCCCGCGTTTGGTCAGCCGTATACGTAGTTTTTCTTCATCAAAGGCCCCGGTCGAACGATTCAGGATGCGTATGGTTTCTTCAATAATTTCGAAGGGTGTGGAAACGCCCTGCTCGAGATAGTGATCGGGATTATCAGGATCGAGCATCTCGACAAACAGGTCGAGGCCATCGCCATTCGCATTGGTAACGCCAAAAGCAATGTGGCTGGTACGGCCAACTGCGAGTCCCGCGCTGCCCGGACCCGCCGCACCGACCGCACGAAAGTTCGGCGTGATCAGTCCTATCGGATGCCAGATGCCCGGCAGATTATTGGAATTAATGTGCGGATTGTTAACGACGATTGCACCACCGGACTTCGTCAGCTTCGGACTAAAGACCCACTGGTTACTACCCAGCTCGAAGTCCCGGGAAATTTCATCAGGCCAGCCACCAGCGGATAAAGCCGGTGCCCCGGAGGGTGTAAATTTGGGATTTGCGCCTGCGGGCACGGCTATACCGACATCGGGATTAACCGTTATCTGGCTGATTTCTGCGGCGCGCGCCGGTCCGAGCTCGTCGATAAGGGCCTGCGCGATCAGTTCGGCCTCGAGGTTCGGCGTGCTGGACCAGCTGAGAAAATATTTCAGCGCCATTGTGTCTTCGACAGTCCAGGGTTTCGGCTCTATACCGAGCAACCGCAGGCCCAGCTGAAATTCTGACTGCATTGTTTCCAGGTACGCGTTATAACCGTCCAGATAGGCCTGCGCATAACCCCGCGACTCATCGCTGAGTATCGCAGCGTTGGCACGACCGTGACGTGGTATACCCAGCACCCGCATCTGGATGTCCGATTTAAGTCCGGCGGGCCCGATAAGCTCCGCCAGCCTGCCCGTAGAAAGATAGCGGGTAAATTCGATCTGTAGCAGCCGGTCCTGCGCAGATACAAAACCCTGCCCGCGAAATACGTCATCCAGCGATGCCGCATACACATAGGGTATGCCCTGCTCATCGCGGACAACCCGAACGGGGTTATCCAGTATCGGCAGCTCGATGAAACCCGTTGCCTGGTAATTGTTGTACTGGCTGAGTACTAATACCCCCGCAGCAATACTCAGCAACGCCAGCACTAACACGCCAAGCAGGATCTTCTTTATCACCCGGACAACCCCCCAACCTGTTCGCGGCCTTGTTTAGGTCTTATATTTATGACAGGTAGCCTACACAATATTCAATACTAACAACAAAAATACAAACAAATTCATCATGCCCGGTACCCGCATGCCAGAAAATACACTAATTCTCAAGCTGTTATTGGTAACTGTCCGTCCGATACAATGCACTGCCAACTAACACAAACCTGCGGATCTGCATTTGGCCACCAAGAACAAGAATCTGTTCGCGCTATTCGAAGACCGCTTCCCTGCGGATCGCAATAGCACATTGTTACGCACCATGGACGGTGATGTTTACAGTTATGCGGATGCGATGGATGAATCAGCCCGTTTCGCGCGCTGTCTGTCTGATATGGGTCTGCAGCGCGGCGACAGGGTTACGGTGCAGGTAGAAAAATCACCGGCAGCAATATGGCTTTATTTCGCATGCCTGCGCGGTGGGTTTATATTTCATCCTCTTAATACCGACTACCAGCTCGATGAACTCGTGTACTTCGTTAGCAACGCGGAGCCGGCTATCATTGTTTGCGACCCTTCGAAAGAGTCATTATTTCGCGAGCTGGTTAAAGACAAGCACTGTGAAATTATCACCCTTGATGCAGATGGTCAGGGCCAGCTTTGCGAAGCAACCCAGGAAACGGCGCCAGATTTCCAGACACGCGGTTGCAAGGTGGACGAGACCGCGGTGCTGCTCTACTCGTCCGGCACAACGGGTCTTCCGAAGGGTGCCATGCTGACGCACGGAAACCTGGCCGCAAATACCGATGCACTGGTAAAAACATGGGGCTTTACCCAGGACGACTGCCTGCTGCATGCATTGCCGGTATACCACGCCCACGGACTATTTGTTGGTATAGGTTGCGTCTTGCTGAGCGGTAGTTCCATGGTCTTTCTGCCCCGATTTAACCGTGATGATGTAATTGCTGCACTACCCGACTGCAGTGTCATGATGGGTGTCCCGACTTTTTACAGCCGGTTGCTTACAGACCGGCGATTCAACACAAAACTGTGTGGCGGCATGCGGCTGTTTATCTCCGGCTCTGCCCCGCTGCTGCCTGAAACCTTTGCCGAGTTTCACAGGCGCTGTGGCCACGAAATTTTGGAACGATACGGAATGACCGAAACGAGCATGAACGCTTCGAACCCCCTGGACGGGGAACGGCGGCCCGGAAGCGTGGGCCGTGCACTACCGGGCATAACATTGCGGGTAGTCGACGATGACGACAAGGAACTGCCGGCCGGAGAAATAGGTCACCTGCAGGTAAAGGGACCCAATGTTTTCCCCGGTTACTGGCGCATGCGCAAAAAATCGGCAGAAGAATTTGCCGAGGACGGCTTTTTCCGTACCGGCGATGAAGCGGAAATCGATGACGACGGCTATGTGTCTATCGTCGGACGGGCCAAGGACATGATTATTTCGGGCGGGCTGAATGTTTACCCGCGGGAAATCGAATCGGTGCTTGACAGTATGGCTGGTGTAGCCGAGTCCGCTGTTATCGGCGCGCCACACCCCGATTTTGGCGAAGGCGTCATAGCCGTGGTAGTCGCGTCCCACAACCAGGCATTGTCGGGTTCGGCGCTAATTGCACAGTTGCGCCCGCACATGGCGACTTTCAAATTACCCAAACGGGTTTACGTCATCGATAATCTCCCGAGAAACAGCATGGGCAAAGTTCAGAAATCTGTGCTTCGTGAGCAATACGCATCGTCATTCGAAGTCGGTTAACCAAACCCGGGGTCGCCGTCTCTGCTTTAGGAATCCGCTATAATTTATGTCTACGGAACAAGGCTCTCATGAAGCAAACGATACGTCCGCGCCGCTCGGTGCTGTACATGCCCGGTTCCAACGCCCGGGCCCTGGAAAAAGCCCGCGAGCTACCGGCTGACTGCCTGATCCTGGACCTCGAAGATGCGGTTGCACCTGATGCAAAGGCTGCGGCACGCGATCAGGTTGTCGAGGCATTGCAGGGGGGCGGTTACGGCAATCGCGAACTTGTGGTGCGGGTGAATGATCCCAACAGCGAACTGGGCGAAACCGACATCGATGCCGTCGGGGCCGCGGGCGCCGACGCAATCCTGCTACCCAAGGTCGAAACGGCAGAAACCATAAGCATAGCCGGCGACACCCTTAACTCAGCAGGCGCCCCGCCGGCTCTGCCAATCTGGATCATGGCGGAAACTGCGCTCGGGATACTGCATCTGGATAACATAGTCGCCCACCAGCCAAGACTCGCGGCCATCGTTATGGGCACCTCCGACCTGGCTAAACAATTGCGGGTCAGCCCACACGGAAGCCGCGCCGGGCTTGTACATGCGCTGTCTCAAGCAGTGTTGGCGGCCCGCGCTCACGGGCTTGATATAATCGACGGCGTGCATCTCGCACTGGATGATGCCGACGGGTTCAGGGATGCCTGTAAACAGGGCCGGGAACTGGGCTTCGATGGCAAATCGCTGATCCATCCCCGGCAGATCGCTACCGCTAATGAGTGCTTCGGCATCTCGGAAGCTGACGCGGAATCCGCCCGGGAAATCCTCGCAGCGTGGGAAACCGCTAGCCAGGCCGGCAGCGGTATCACCGTTGTGCGGGGACAGCTAATTGAACAATTACATGTGGACGAGGCGCAGCGCGTGCTGACCATCTTTGAAGCCACGGCGGGGCTGAATGAAAAATAATTATGCCCTGTGGAAGGTATATACAAGGAGTAACTTTTAGCGATGGCTAAAACCGGAAAGCAAACGCCCGAGCAATGGCGCGAGCTTGCAAGCAAAGAATCGAAAGGCCGGTCTCCGGATGAGCTGACCTGGAAAACGCCCGAAGGTATCGATATCAAAGCGATGTATTCGGCCGAGGACCTGGAACACCTTGATCATCTTGGCAACCTGCCCGGCTTCGCACCCTTCGTGCGCGGGCCGCGCGCTACCATGTACGCGGGTCGCCCGTGGACGGTGCGCCAGTACGCCGGTTTTTCAACAGCGGAAGAGACGAACGCGTTCTATCGAAAGAACCTGGCAAAGGGTCAGACAGGGCTTTCCGTGGCATTCGACCTGGCCACACACCGTGGCTACGACTCGGACCATCCCCGGGTTGAGGGCGACGTGGGTAAAGCCGGTGTTGCAATAGACTCCGTCGAAGACATGAAGATCCTGTTCGACGGTATACCGCTGGACAAGATGTCGGTATCCATGACGATGAATGGGGCGGTATTGCCCATCATGGCCATGTATATCGTTGCAGCTGAAGAGCAGGGAGCAGACCCCGGGCAATTAAACGGCACATTGCAGAACGATATCCTCAAGGAATTCATGGTGCGGAACACTTATATATATCCGCCCGAGCCGTCCATGCGGATTGTGGCTGACATCATCAGCTACACGGCAGAAAATATGCCGCGCTTTAACTCGATTTCGATCTCCGGTTATCACATGCAGGAAGCCGGGGCGACCTGCGTTCAGGAGCTGGGATACACGCTCGCCGACGGTATCGAATACGTTCGTGCCGCGCTCGCTACCGGCATGGAAGTCGACCGGTTTGCGCCGAGACTCTCATTTTTCTTCGGCATCGGCATGAATTTCTTCATGGAAGCGGCGAAGCTGCGGGCAGCGCGGCTGCTGTGGGCCGAACTCATGGAGGAGTTGTTTCAGCCCAAAGATGAACAATCACTGAAGCTGCGGACCCATTGCCAGACGTCAGGCGTGAGCCTCACGAGCCGTGACCCTTACAACAATATCATCAGAACTACGGTTGAAGCCATGGCTGCAGCGCTGGGTGGCACGCAGTCATTGCATACCAACTCTTTTGATGAAGCACTGGCATTACCGTCCGAGTTTTCAGCGCATGTGGCCAGAAATACCCAGTTGGTATTACGTGAAGAAACAGGCATCACGAAAGTCGTCGACCCGCTCGCCGGCTCCTACTATGTAGAAAGCCTGACGGCAGAACTCGTTAAGGAAGCCCGCAAACTTATCGATGAAGTCGAAGCAATGGGTGGCATGACCAAGGCAGTCGAAACAGGCATGCCGAAGATGCGCATTGAACAGTCGGCAGCACTTCGCCAGGCGAATATTGACCGTGGCAATGAAGTTATCGTTGGCGTCAATCGCTACGAGCTGGACAATGAACCAGATGTCGATGTACTCGATATCGACAATACGGCGGTGCGTAACGGACAGGTTCGCAGGCTTGAACGAATACGCGGTGAACGCGATGATGCAGCTTGCCAGGAGGCGCTGGATGCTTTGCAGTCAGCGGGTGAATCAGGTAACGGTAATCTGCTTGCTCTCGCTATAACTGCGGCCCGTGCGCGAGCCAGCGTCGGGGAAATTTCGGATGCGCTGGAGCGCGCCTGGAGCCGGCATACAGCCGTAATCCATTCGATCAGTGGTGTGTATGGCTCCGCCTACGAAGGAGACCAGGATTTTATGAATATCCAGGAAAATGTCGAAAAGTTCGCAGCAGAAAACGGACGCCGACCCCGTATCCTCGTGGTAAAACTTGGTCAGGATGGTCACGATCGTGGCGCCAAAGTCATTGCGACAGCATTTGCTGATATCGGTTTTGACGTCGATATAGGGCCACTTTTTCAAACCCCGGCGGAAGCAGCCCGCCATGCAGTCGAAAATGATGTGCACGTGGTAGGCATTTCGTCGCAGGCTGCGGGCCACAAGACGCTGGTACCCCAGTTGATCGAAGAACTCAAACAACAGGGCGCCGGCGATATCGTGGTCGTTTGTGGCGGCGTAATCCCTCCGAAAGACTATGACGAACTCCGAAATGCCGGGGTATCCGCCGTTTACGGCCCCGGGACAAATATTCCGGAGGCCGCCGGGGAAGTGCTGGACATAGTGCGAGAGCGTAGCGCCGCAGCCTAGCCCTGCGACGCACAATAACGGATACTTAATTCAGGCTCGCATAAAGGCATACAACAGAAGTGTCCGGCCCACCCGGCCAGGCCCGTATGTGCAACGGCAGGCGCCTGAACGGCGACCGGCGACAGGAACCAGAACATCATGCAAGACATCATCGAGCGACTTGAAAAAATGAGGGCTGCAGCCAAACTCGGCGGCGGCCAGGCCCGTATTGATAAGCAGCACCAGAAAGGTAAGTTGACCGCGCGCGAGCGCATCGACCTGCTCCTGGATGAAGGCAGCTTTGAAGAATGGGACATGTTCGTGGAACATCGTTGCACTGATTTCGGCATGGCCGACAAAAAGATCCCGGGAGACGGTGTTGTGACCGGCTATGGAACGATCAATAGTCGGCTGGTATTTGTTTACAGCCAGGATTTCACTGTATTTGGCGGATCCCTGTCTGAAGCGCATGCCGAGAAAATCTGCAAGGTCATGCAACAGGCCATGAAAGTCGGTGCGCCGATTATTGGAATGAATGACTCCGGCGGGGCCCGAATCCAGGAAGGCGTTGCATCACTCGGAGGTTATGCAGACGTATTTCAGCAAAATGTCCTTGCGTCGGGTGTTGTCCCGCAGATTTCCCTGATCATGGGTCCGTGTGCAGGTGGTGCGGTGTATTCACCGGCTATCACCGACTTCATTTTCATGGTTAAAGACAGTTCCTACATGTTTGTCACGGGACCCGACGTCGTAAAAACGGTTACACATGAAACAGTCACCGCGGAAGAACTGGGTGGCGCCATTACCCACAATACGAAATCGGGTGTCGCGGACCGTGCCTTCGAGAACGACGTCGAAGCACTCACGCTCACCCGCAGGTTTGTCAATTTTCTGCCGTCGAGCAATCGCGAACCGGCTCCGGTCTGGGACAGCCAGGACCCGGTGAACCGCATGGAACCCTCGCTGGATTCACTGATTCCAGATGATCCGGCCAAGCCATACGACATCAAGGAGCTGATTATAAAAATCGCGGATGAGAGCGACTTCTTCGAGATTCAGCCCGACTACGCGCAGAATATCGTGGTTGGTTTCATACGCATTGAAGGACAGAGTGTCGGCGTCATCGCCAATCAGCCCATGGTCCTGGCCGGCTGTCTTGATGTCGATGCTTCCAAGAAAGGTGCCCGTTTCATACGCTTCTGTGACGCATTTAATATTCCAATCCTCACCCTCGTGGATGTGCCGGGTTTCATGCCTGGAACAGCTCAGGAATATGGCGGAATTATTAAAAACGGCGCCAAACTCCTGTACGCATACGCAGAAGCAACTGTGCCTAAAGTTACCCTGATAACCAGGAAAGCCTATGGCGGTGCATACGATGTTATGGCCTCCAAGCATCTGCGTGGCGACGTCAATTATGCGTGGCCAAGTGCAGAAATTGCAGTCATGGGTCCCAAGGGGGCTGTGGAAATTATTTTCCGGGGCGATATTGGTGATGATAAAAAAATCACGGCACGCACGGAAGAGTACCGGCAGAAATTTGCCAACCCGTTTATTGCCGGTAGTCGTGGCTATATAGATGACGTAATCATGCCCCACAATACCCGGGCGCGTGTCGCGCGCTCACTGAAAATGCTGCGAGATAAAGAACTCGATAACCCGTGGCGCAAGCACGGCAATATCCCCCTCTGATCAGGCGGTAAGGAACAGCATGTTTGACAAGATTCTTATTGCGAATCGTGGCGAAATAGCCTGTCGCGTGATCAAGACCGCCCGGAAGATGGGCATTAAGACGGTAGCCGTGTATTCAGACGCGGATCGCGAAGCGCTACACGTGCGCATAGCCGACGAAGCCGTGCATATAGGCGCGGCGCCTTCCGCAGAAAGCTACCTTGTTGCCGACCGTATTATCGACGCCTGCAAACAGACCGGCGCCCAGGCGGTTCACCCCGGTTACGGTTTCCTGTCCGAGAACGCTGCCTTCACGGACGCGCTCGATAAGGCCGGTATTGCGTTTATCGGCCCGGGTAACCACGCCATTACGACGATGGGTGACAAGATCACTTCAAAAAAACTGGCCGAAGAAGCCGGTGTTAGCACCATCCCGGGCTATACCGGAACCATAGAAGGACCGGACCAGGCGGTCGAAATCGCGAGCAAGATCGGTTACCCGGTGATGCTGAAGGCCAGTGCAGGCGGCGGCGGCAAGGGCATGCGCGTGGTCCGGAATGACGAGGAATGTCGTGACGGCTTCGAGCGCGCCCGGAATGAAGCTAAGTCAAGTTTTGGCGACGATCGTGTGTTTGCTGAAAAATTTATTGAGGATCCGCGTCATATCGAAATACAGGTGCTTGCCGACAGCCACGGCAACACCATCTATCTCGGCGAGCGCGAGTGCTCCATACAGCGACGGCATCAGAAAGTTATAGAAGAAGCGCCCTCGCCTTTCCTCGACGAGAAAACCCGCGAGGCGATGGGTGAACAGGCCATCACGCTTGCTAAAGCCGTGGACTACAAATCGGCGGGTACAGTTGAGTTCATCGTCGACACAAAGCGTAATTTCTACTTTCTGGAAATGAATACCCGCTTGCAGGTTGAGCACCCGGTTACCGAATTAATTACTGGTCAGGACCTGGTTGAATGGATGATTCGTATTGCGGCCGGGGAAAAGCTCACCCTTAAGCAGAAGGACGTGAATCTGAATGGCTGGGCAGTAGAAACCCGCGTGTATGCCGAGGATCCGTTCCGTAATTTTATGCCATCAATCGGACGGCTCGTGCGCTACCACGCCCCGGAAGAATCCGATAGCGTGCGGGTAGATACAGGCATCGAGGAAGGCAGCGAAGTCTCGATGTACTACGATCCGATGATTGCCAAGCTAATTAGCTACGGTGCGGATCGGTTGGAGGCGCTGGAACGGATGGGCGAAGCACTCGACTCGTACTATATCCGCGGGGTCTCGCATAACATCGGCTTCCTGAACGCACTGATCGCCCACCCCCGGCTTATAGAAGGCAAACTGACCACAAATTTCATTGCCGAGGAATATCCGGACGGTTTCCACGCCGCCGATGTGCCCCAGGATGAGCCCGCGCTGGCGACGGTTATGGCCGCTGCAATTCACCGACAACTTATGGAACGTGCAGCGCTCTCAATGGGGCAGTTGAATCGGGCCGGGATTCGCATAATAGAGCAGGACCGGGTTGCAGTGGTTAACGGTGAGAACCACCCGGTCACTACCAGCACGACTATGGGTGGTTATGATGTTGTCCTTGATGGCACGACCTATCATGTACTGATGGACTGGACCATTGGTGAGCCGATTGTTCGTGCATCAATTAATGACCGGGCAGTAATTTTTCAGCTTGACTCCAATGGCGCCGGGTTCCGTTTGTTCAGGCGTGGTGCGCAGATAGACGTACTTGTGTGCTCACCGAGAGGGGCGGAACTGAACCAGCACATGCTGGAGAAAATCCCACCCGATCTGTCCAGGTTCCTGCTGTCACCAATGCCGGGCTTACTGGTCAAGCTTAGTGTTTCTGCGGGTGATGAGGTCAAGGCTGGCGAAGAACTTGCGGTTGTCGAAGCCATGAAGATGGAAAACAGCCTGCGGGCGACAGACGATGTCAGGGTTGCCAGGGTACTCGCAGAGCAGGGTGACAGCCTGATTGTTGATCAGCCCATCCTGGAATTTGAATAGGCCATGTCCGGCGTGAACGCAAGCAATACTGAACTTGCTGCCAAGGTGCTGCAAGGTGACAGGCGTGCGCTGGCACGGGCGATAACGCTTATCGAATCAAACCGTCAGCAGGACCGGGAACCGGCACGCCTGCTGCTGGAGGAACTCGTCCCCCACTCCGGAAAGTCAATGCGGGTAGGCATTTCAGGTGTACCCGGTGTCGGGAAATCAACCTTTATTGAAGGCCTCGGCAATCACCTGATCGAGAAAGGTCACAAGGTTGCTGTTCTTGCGGTAGACCCTTCTTCCGCCGTTAGCGGCGGCTCCATACTGGGCGACAAAACCCGGATGGAAAAACTTTCACAACGCGAGGAGGCGTTTATACGCCCGTCGCCGGCCGGAAAACCCCTCGGCGGCGTCGCCCGCCGAACGCGCGAAACAATGTTGGCAGTCGAGGCCGCGGGCTTCGATGTTGTGCTGGTTGAAACCGTTGGGGTCGGTCAATCCGAAACCACCGTATCCCGCATGACCGATATGTTCATTCTTATGCTGCTGCCCGGGGGTGGCGATGAATTGCAGGGAATCAAGCGCGGTATAGTCGAACTTGCCGACCTGATCCTGGTTAACAAGGCAGATGGTGCGCTCGAGCTTACGGCGGAACAATCGGTAACCGACTATCGCAAGGCACTTGGATTTATGCATCCACGGGCCACTAACTGGGAGGTGCCGGTTGAAGCATGCTCTTCGCTCAAAGGCGATCAGACAGAGCACATCTGGGAGATCGTGGAACGCTACCGCGAGAGTCGCAAGGCCGGGGACCTGATCGCAAAAACACGCTCCGAACAGGCGCGCGCCTGGCTATGGAATGAAGTTCGCAGCAGGCTCGTCGAGAAGCTGCAGGCAGACCCTGCTGTTTCTGCACGCGTAAACGAACTGGAAGAGGCAGTCATGAACAACCAGTTATCCCCTACCTCGGCCGCAGAAGAATTAATGCAGACTTTCCTGGAGTCTGCCGCAGAGGAATAACCGGAATGATTGGAAAGCTGAATCACGTCGCCATCGTAGTACCCGACCTTGAGAAAGCAGCTGCGATCTATCGGGACACGTTGGGGGCAACGGTTTCAGCTCCGCTGGATCTGCCGGAACATGGCGTAACCACGGTATTTGTCGAGCTACCGAACACCAAGATCGAGTTGCTTCTGCCGCTCGGTGATAACTCACCGATCACGAGGTTCCTTGTAAAGAATCCGTCGGGCAGCATGCATCATGTTTGTTATGAAGTCGACGACATCATTGCCGCCCGTGACATGCTGGTTGCTAACGGCGCCCGCATACTCGGTGACGGCGAACCCAAAAACGGTGCGCACAACAAACCTGTGCTGTTTCTGCATCCAAAAGACTTTTGCGGAACGCTGATCGAGCTGGAGCAGGTATAAGTCCGCAGACCTACGCCCAATTAGCTGGAAGCCTGGTCAAGATGGATAACCCGTGCCTCGTGCTCGGCAGAAGCTTTACATGCACATTCACTACACAGTGCAAGTGGGCGATGTCGGGTTGAAAGTAACTGGCGCACCGGCTGCCGGACATGGCGCCTGAAACACCGACTGCATATGAGTAAGTCGGTAAATCTATCCAGGAGCTTGTAGGTCACTTTCTGATCTGAACGTGTGTCACTAGCCATGAGGTAGCCTCGGGACCGTTGCGCGTTCAGAGTATTTCTATCAGCGCCTAAGAACCGTGCGCTGGCGCACATTATGCCAAATTAACTTAATCTGGACGTGCAGACCGGCCTGCATGGCGGGCCCTCATGCTTGACAGCAAATATCGAAGCCCGCAGTATCGCAAAATTATAATTTGCCAGTCGATTTTTGTGGGGAGAATCCCTATTGAAGCAAGTACTACTGCACCAGGTCAAAAAGCAGCCTTGGCAATTTTCCATCAGGAAGTTGCTTGGCGTCAAACTGGCTTGGCCATTGCATGCTTACCTTAATGTGCGGCCAACATTATTTTATGGCTTGATAAATCTTCTGGGGAGAAATAAAGGCGGCACTATTGATAAGAATACCGCGTTGGTTATTGCAGCCGCAGCAGGTTGCGGCAATACCTATGCTTTGGATGCGGTCAAACTTGGCCACTCAGACCTGCACTTTGGAAGCCACCAGCACATACCCGTGCAGGTCATGCAGGCAAAGAAATGTTCAGTGCCATGCCTTGTGCTAATTCGCCATCCCATGGATTCGATCAGTTCCGTTGTCTCACGCGGCGGGTATACATTTTCACCTGAGGGCCTTGAATGGGTACTCAAGGACTACTCATATTTTTATAATTCCATAATGGATTTGCAGGACTCATTCGTCCCGGCAAGCTTTCAGGAAGTTATAACCGATTATGTTGCGGTAATTCGGCGTTTAAATGAACGCTTCGGTACAAATTTTTCAGCGCCTGAAAATGACAGCAAAGAAGCCAAACAGATAGTTCAGAAAAATAAATGGAAAGGAACTAATCGCTACCACACGCTCGAAGATATTCAGGCTGCCCTACACAGTAAAGAGCTGGAGCCATATCGTCTGAAAGCAGAAGAAACTTACAGGAGTTTTTGTGCTGCCACCGGGCTGGCCACTACGAAAGATGCGCCACGCCCACCAGTCGCTCTGGCGAGCTACCATAACTCACAGCCAAGCTCTTAGCATCAAACCCCGGAAGACTGGCTGGCCATCTTCTCCCGCGACAGCTCACCCTTCTTGTGTGCAGGCGTCCGCGCGGCAAGAACTGCCGCGATGATGATCGCAGCGGCAAACAGGGTCATTTCCAGCCAGAATTCCTGCGGCCTCTCCCAGAACGAGGTGAACAGGTTCCAGCGACCGGCCAGCTCCACCGTGTTCCAGGCAATGATCGCCGTAGGGATACCGTACCGTATCGCGGTTGTCACCCTCCAGAACTTGATCAGTCGCTGGAACAGGTAAACAGCCCAGATGGTATTCAGGAAAAAGAATACGTAAGCGGCCGGATGCCGGTCGCCGGCAATATCTTCGTTATAGAGAAACAGCAAGACAAGGTAAAAAAACCAGATGACATAGACAGTTTCCAATGCCGTTATAGCAGCAAAGTTACGCTTATAACCCTTGCTGGGCTTGCCGGTTTTTAACTTAGCATGCCGCTGGAACCAACGGAAAAAATTGCACTTGGTTTCCGGGTTCAAAAGAAAATAGGCAAGCGTTGCACCCAGTATTCCGACCGAGGACATCATCACCAGGTACTCGGCCTTGGTGGCGATCTCACCGGGCATATCCGGATTCATCAGGTCCGGCACGTTGAGAAAGTCTCCGGCCCAGACGAAGGAAAACTCGACCCAGCCGGTCCACAGACACATGCCTGCCCAGAAACCCAGCCAGGTTGCGGCCACTTCTTTATCGCTGCGCATACCGATAAACAGCAATATGGCACCCAGCATGCCCATCGAAAATGCCGATTCATAAATATAGTTTTCACCCGGCCATACTTCTTCCATGACGATCATGACCGTGTGACCTAACGCCTGCACGACAAAAACAATGACAAAGGCCAGCAAGCCGACCCAGGGAGGCCGGTAGAGTAAACTCATCAGTCCTCCCTGCCTGCTTATGTCGCTACTTCTTACATTCATGCCCTATTCTCCTGTCGGCTGCCCTACTTGCGCCGGGAAGGGATTTCCGTCACAACTTGGGGCTGCTTGCCACCGGGTATTTTCAATGGTTAGAGTGTAGGCCTGCAGCCGGATAAGGTGTGTTAACAGAGGGTTAACACACGCAGCAAATCGTAACGATGTATATGCTTCGCCGATGAATGAAAACCTGCCAAAGCTGTTGCTGGTCGATGATGATATGCAGCTCGCCGCCATGCTCCACGAGTTCCTGGAGCTGCAGGGCTTTGCTGTTGACAGTGTGGGCGACGGTGAAACCGCACTGGAGAAGATCGACGAAGCACCGCCAGATCTGCTCATACTCGACGTTATGTTGCCGGGCATTAACGGCTTCGACGTCCTGAAAAAACTGCGTAAGACTCACGATCTTCCAGTCATAATGCTAACCGCACGCGGGGAAGAAGCCGACCGGATACTCGGGCTGATGGGTGGAGCCGACGATTACCTGCCTAAGCCATTCAACCCACTGGAACTTGCCGTAAGAATTCGTGCGGTACTGAAGCGGTCGCTTACGGCAGGCAGCGCGGATAGGGAAACAGAACTGGTCTTCGGTCCGTTCAATATGGACCTGAAAAAACGGGAAGTATTCGTAAATGGCCAGCGCATCACGCTGACCGCAGCAGAAATTCATGTGCTCGAACAGCTCATGCGACATCCGGGCGAAGTCATGTCACGCGCAAAACTAACCGAGCTCGCGCTGAACAGGCCGATAGAGGCTTATGATCGCAGCATCGATACGCTGGTAAGTAAATTGCGCCGCAAAATCTCCGAGGCCGGAATAGCCGGCACCTGTATACGTGGACTCAGGGGGCACGGTTATGTGCTCGACGAGTACGAAGCAGGCAGCGACTGATGCAATGGCCACGCTCCCCGCTCTACCTGCGCATGGCACTGCACATCGGTGCCGCACTCACGGCATTTATTGCACTCGGAGCCGCAGCGCTTGCCTCTATTGCAGCTTTCGAACTACGTGGCTATATCGAAACACGACAGAGCTCGCTTGGTAAAGAAGCCGCCCGGGTGCTTGCCGATGGCGGACGCCCGGCACTCGAGAACTGGTTGCAGACCGATGCCGATATACCGAATGACGTAAGCATTTATATACTCAACCAAAACAGCGAGGACATACTCGGCCGGAAACTGCCGGTTGTGTACGAAAACTTCGTACGGACATCCGTCGTCGGCGCAGACGATGAAGAAGCTGCCAATTTCCGGGCAGTGCGCCTCGCACCTGAACTCATAGGGCCGGATAACAAATCCTATTTCTTCCTCGTACTTCCCAAGGGGATTACGATCTGGGGCAGTTCAGCGACCACACTCGGTCTGATCACCGCAGCATTGCTGGTAATCGCCAGTGTTGCCTGGTTGATTGCACGCGGCGTCGGGCGGCCTATAGGGGAATTGCAGCACGCTGTGAGTGAACTGGCCGCAGGCCATACAGACGCGCGGGTACCCGCTTCTATCGCTGCGCGGCGAGATGAACTCGGTGTGCTCGCGGCCAATTTCAATGCCATGGCAAATCAGCTTGACGGGTTGATCGCAAGCCGCGAACAGCTGATGCGGGAAATGTCCCATGAGCTCAGGTCCCCGCTCACGCGCCTGCAAACTGCCATTGCCCTTGCTTCCGAGCGCGACAAGCTGGACCCGGCGGAACAGGAACGCATCGATATGGAAATCAGGCGCATGAACGAGGTTATTGGTGAAATGCTGCGTTATTCCAGCCTCGATGTACGGGTTACGATACAGCGACGATTGCTGCGCCTGAACAAACTGCTTGAACGGCTGGCAGAGGTAGAAGAGCTCGAGGCGTCAGGCCATGGCTGTAATATCCAGGTGAATGCAGAAAGCAATCTGGCGGTAGTAGGCGATCGCGAACTTCTACGACGTGGTTTTGAGAATATTTTGCGTAATGCCATCCGCTTCGCGCCGGACGGCAGCAGCGTAGACATCACTGCCCGGCAGGAAGGCACTTTTATCGTCATCGAAATCAGTGATCGCGGCCCCGGAGTTGCAAGCGAAGAACTGGAACACATATTCGAACCTTATATGAGGGCGGCGGGTACGGGCGAACGGTCGACAGGCACAGGGCTTGGGCTTGCTATTGTTAAGCGTGTTTTTGAGCGGCACTCCGGTGAAGTAAGTGCACGTCTTCGGGAAGGTGGCGGCCTGACGATCCAGGTAAAAATTCCGGCAGCAGAACTAACGTGAGTGACGGCGTATGTGGCGGGACCCGATCTCACCCGTGTGCCGACACCCTAACAAGGCCATATCACGGCATATCTCGGTTGCAAAAATATCCAGCACCTTGCTGACTCCAGCCTGGCCCGCCACAGTCAGCCCGTAAAGATAAGGCCGTCCGATCATGCAGGCTTTGGCGCCCAGTGCCAGCGCTTTCAACACATCGGTACCCCGGCGTATGCCACCGTCGATTATGACTTCGGCATGGCCGTCAACCGCAGCAACGATTTCCGCCAGCACATCAATCGTTGCCGGTGATGTATCAAGCTGCCGTCCCCCGTGGTTCGACACCATAACCGCGGTGGCGCCTATATCAACGGCCTGGCGGGCATCTTCAGGCGACAATATTCCCTTAACCGCAAACGGCCCGTTCCACTCCGCAATCATTCGCTCAGCATCTTTCCAGGTCACCGACGGCTCGAACTGGCTGAAAATATAGGACATGCGCTCGGCAAGGCCGGCATTCTTATCAGGCATACGAGCCGTAACATTCGGTATATCAAAGCGCGGCCCGAACAACTGCCGCAACGACCATCGCGGGTGAGTGGCAAAACTAAGGTTGCTGCGCCAGGTAAATCTAGGTGGGATCGCCATACCGGTACGAATATCGCGCTCACGATTACCACCCACCGGAACGTCAATGGTCAGGCACAATGCATTGTAGCCCGATTCACGCGCACGACTAATAAACTCGGTATTCAGCCCTTGATCACCCAGCACGTAGATTTGGAACATCTTCGGGCCATTCGAAACAGCCGCGACCGATTCGATGCTTTCCGAACCAACAGTCGACAGGCAAAACATAGTGCCGTGTTCTGCTGCGGCACGCGCAACGGCAAGTTCTGCCTGCGGATGAAACAAGCGACTCATGCCGGTAGGAGCCAGCAACAACGGCATGGCCAAAGTTTGCCCTAGCACCTCGGTTGAAGTATCTATATCTGTTGTATCGACAAGAAATCGCGGAAGCAGATCGAAAGCAGCATAGGCTTCCCGGTTACGGTGCAGGGTCTGCTCATCATCCGCCCCACCCTCGAGATAATGCAGCATGGGATCGGGCAGAGTGCGGCAGGCCCGCTTCCGCAGGTCGTCGATATTGCAGACGCGGCTCATGAGCTTCATCGGCTTACCCCGCGTCAGGCGGCCTGATCCTGGGCAGCGGCTTTAAGCGTTTCCGCATTGATGATGGGCGTATATTCGGCCTCGTGATCGAGGGCGCGCAGATTCTTGTTGATGATGCTCTGCAGATTGGGTTTCTTCTCGGCCGGTGTCTCGCCCTTGCCAATTCCACCGCCAAACTCGATAAAGCGGCTTATCCCGGCTTGGGCAGCCGCACGCATGCAGCCTACCCAGTCGACGGTGTTAAATAACTGGAAAAACAACCGCGTGCGAATTGAATCCGGTGCAGCTTCGTGGGTAAGGCCTGTGTAGTTAGACAATACGTCGAAATCGGCTTCGCCAAATTCGACCGAGTCGAGCACGGTGCGAAACTCCCGTGCCGCCGTAACCATTAAATAGGTGTGGAACGCTCCCTCTGTTTTCAGCCGGGTTGCACGTTTGCGCGGATAAATCTCCGGCAATGCCGCTTCGAGTGCGTCGAGGTCTGCATCCGTACCGCCCACGACTGTTTGTTGCGGCAGATTGCAACTCGCAATCTGGCAACAAAAACGGTCCGCAACCGTGGCAGCCTCCTCGATCGTCAACCCCAGGGCCAGCATTCCGCCCTCGCCGTGTTCGCCCATGAGTTCGCCGCGCCTTTTAACAAGCTGCAGGCCATCGGCAAAACTGATCACACCGGCAACCACCAGCGCAGTGTACTCGCCGAGGCTGTGACCGGCAGCCATTTTGGCCTGCACGCCGCCCGTCAGCTCCTGGTAGGCACGGAAACAGGCAATTTCATGTGTCAGCAAAGCCGGTTGTGTATGTCGCGTGAGGCCCAGTGTCTCTTCCGGACCCTCGGCCGACAGCGTCGTGATGTCGTAACCCAGGGTATCGTTCGCCTCTTCATATACCTGCTGTGCTATCGGAAACTCCGCGCACAAGTCACTACCCATCCCCGCGTACTGAGATCCCTGCCCGGGAAATACAAACATGATGCTCTGATCGCTGGACATTACACTCACCTTGTTCAAGACCGGCAGGATAGCTATCGTCGTTACACTTGCCAAGTTTTTGCATTAGTAGCTAGGCGGCGAGGCAAGCACGGCGTACCTCATCCGCAATAGCGCTTATGCCCACGCGGACACTTTCACTGTCCTGCGAATAAGTTACACGGAGGCACTCATCACGATGCCGCCATGGTTCATCGAATCCCGGAAAGAAATGATGACCCGACAGGACGAGAACATCTCTCGCCTTTAAGCGCCTGTAGAGTTCGTCACTGCTTATGGGCAAACCCGGAAACCACAGCCACAAAAATAGTGCACCCTCGGGCTTGTGCACCCGATAGTTTGTACCTTCCAGGTATTCGTGCACCCAGTTGAGTGCTTCCTGAACTTTCCGCGCATAAAACGGCTGAATGATCTCCCGGCTAATCTCAAGAATCCGCCCGCTTGCAACCAACTCTTGCAACAGCACGGCACCGACTGTCGGAACTGCCAGGCTAAGGACCGAATTCATGGCGCCCAATGCCTCGACCACTTCTTCATTTGCAACAACGATGCCCGTACGTAAACCCGGAAGACCAAGCTTGGACAAGCTCATGCACATTATTATATTGTCGTTCCAGACAGGCCGGATGTCGGTAAAAAGTATCTGCGGAAACGGCAGCCCGTAGGCATTGTCAATTATCAGCGGTACATCACTCGCTGCCGCCAGCTCAACCAGGCGATCGATCTCACCGTCGGTAAGTACGTTACCGGACGGGTTGGTAGGGCGCGATACACATACTGCCGCGATGTCATCCCCGATCGCCAGGGCATCGAAATCAAGATGGTATTTAAAGGTACGAGCGTCAATCTCTTCTATACCTGGCTTAAGCGCGGTAAGCATACCTTCGCTCAACCCCACATCCTCATAGCCGATGTACTCCGGCGTCAGCGGAAAAAGTATGCGTTTAAACCCACCACCCGACTGACGGCCCGCCAACAGGTTGAACAGCATAAAAAAACTAGCCTGACTTCCATTCGTCAATGCGATATTGCGTGCACTGAGCTTCCACCCGTACTCGTTTGCCAGGAGTTCGGCAAGCGTCGCCCGAAACCGTTCTTCGCCAACCGGTGACGGATAGTTGGCAAGCATGCGACGGTATTCGCGTTCATCATCGACTACGCGACGCAGTTCGGTGACAAACACGGCTTCAAGCTCTGGTATATGCGCCGGGTTGCCGCCACCGAGCATGCTAATTTGGTGATCACTCGCAAGCGCAGCGCCCAGGTCATCCATGAGTTCACGCGCGCCCGTTCGACGCGTAAAGCGTTCACCAAATTCAGACCACGAACCCATAAGCACACCCTGCCCCGGCTCCGTTATACGGCGGACTGCCTGTCCCGGCTAGCCCGCCTCCAGAAGACCAGCCCCAGCAAGCTCCAGCCCAGCAGTATCAGCCATTCATAGGGCCAGACAAGTGCTGCCGGGCTGCCGGGAAGATACACCAGCAGCAGTGCACATGACAGCAGCAGAGCCAGCCAGCCAACCAGCAACCCGTGTTTCAGCCTGTACGGACGTTCCATCTCCGGTTCGCGCTGACGCAGAACCAGGAATGATGCGGCAACGATTCCATAGGCGATGACTACGGCAAAACCTCCGGCATCGATGCACCACACCAGAATTTGTCGCCCGAACAAGGGCGCCAGGAAGGAAAACAGGCCGATCAGCAGTATTGCTTTATGCGGTGTGTTGTAACGCGTGTGTAGTTCACCCAGCCAGCCGGGCAGGCGGCCAGCGCGCGCCAGCGCATAAACGACCCGGCTGCCCGCGACCAGAAATGCATTCCAACTGGAGATAATGCCGGCTATCCCGCCCAGGACGATCAGCTGACCCGCCCAGGTGCTACCCCAGGCGACACTGCTGGCATCCGCCGTTGCCATGAGTTGGTTCTCGAGTTCGTCTGCAGGAAAAGTAAGTCCGACACCGAGGATCATCAGCAAGTACCAGGCCATGGCCATGCATACGGACAACACCAGCAAAGTGCCGATTGCCCGGTACGGCAGGCTAATTTCTTCTGCAGTTTGCGGAATAACATCGAAGCCGATAAACATCATCGGTACCATAATCAGCACGGACAAAGTACCGCCCAGTCCTTCACGGAACAACGGAATAAGGTTCCCGACGCTTCCGGCCGGTACCGTACCTGCAATAAACAAAATGCCGGCCAGCAAAATGATGGAGGTCACGACAAATTGAAGGAAGGCTGCAGGGCGCACACCACGCACATTAATAAAGGTCAGAAACAGCGCGCCGCTCATTCCGGTAACTACCCAGGTCAGCCAGACAGTATCACCCGCAAAATTCCAGAGTTTACCCGTGGTGAATTCCGGCCACAGATAATCGATGGCGACGCCTAATGCGACCGGCTCGAATGCGACGACCGTTACGTACGCCAGGATCAGGGCCCAGGTGCAAATAAAGGATAGGCCGGGGCCGAAGGCACGATGACTGTAGACATGTTCGCCGCCCACCATCGGCATAGCACTGGCGAGTTCGGCATAGGTTAGTCCGATCAGGATCATGGCGACTCCGCCCACAAGAAATGCAAGCATCGCTCCCAGCGAACCCGCTGTGTAGATCCACGTACCTGTCAGCAAAACCCATGACCAGCCGATAATCGCGCCAAATGCCAGAGCGATAACATCGCGCCTTCCCAGGACGCGAAGCAACTGACCGTTCATTTGCCTGCGGCTCCGACCGCATCTGCCAGCGCATGCCAACGCTCGAGTTTCTCGCTGTATGCCAGGCTGGCCATAGCAGGACTCGTTGAAGGCAGGCTTGTGTAATACAAATACGGGTGCACGGCTTCAATTTTTTTACCCAGCCGCCGCCAAAAAATTTGCTCTGCCTTCTTCCCGTTGAAAAACACCTGCCGCACACCGCGATACTCGGATAAAAAGGTAACCAGGTCATTAACTTCAGCCGTGCGCATATCGATATCACTGTCGAGGCTGCCCGGGCGTATGCAGGATGCCAGCACATCCCATACGGCGATACCTGCGGCCGCCAGTGTTTCGCAGCGCTCAGGGTACGGCAACTCCGGACCGGCAGAGAAATGATCCCCCATAATCCGCCAGAACTTGTTTTGTGAATTCCCGTAGTACTCTCGCTTTTCCAGCGAAGCAACGCTCAGCATCGAGCCCAGCACCAGCGCCTTCGCCTCGGGTGAGGCAATTGGCGGGAATCCGGTTATTCTTTGTGTGTGTGCCATCCGCCCAGATAATTGACGCGCAAATATCAACGCATTAGTCTAAACCACCCAATCAACATTACCTATAAGAAGAGACTTAAGTGGTTACATTCATTATTACCGTCACGGCCCAGCCGGGTCACGATGCGGACGTCACCCGCTTCTATGAGGAAATCGAGCCCATGATGAAAGAGGTTGATGGGTTCGTTGGCCGTAAACTTTACCGGGCCCGCACCGGTACGATGGTCGAAGCCGTCAAGAAAGCCTACACGGCAGAAGAGCTGGCAGCACATCCCGAACCGCCGCATGAAGACCCCGGGACGCAATTCATCATCATAGAAGAATGGGAATCGGTCGATAAACGTATCGCCTTCGGGAAAGCCAACGGTAACCGGAACAAGGACCTGATTCCGCACCTGCTCCCCTCGCACACCCACGAGTTCTACGAAGAATTTTCAGCCTGACCGGCGTCAGGTTACTTGGAACCGGTGGCGGATATCAGCCCCGGCGATGACCTGCGCACGAAAACTGCAAACACGAACACGACGATCTGGAACAACCCGAGCATTACAAAGGGCGCGGCCGGCCCAATCGCATCGAACAGGTAACCACCAAGCAGCGTTGCCACCAGGATTCCGACTGCACCGAACCATGCATTGGTCGCCACAATCGTTCCGCGTTCGGCCGCGGAGGCTTCCTGACCGAGCAGGGTTACCGACGCAATAATCGCGCTCCCCTGACCAATCGCCAGCAGCACAAAGAACGGTAACACCGCGTTATCCAGCGGTGAACTGATAAATCCCATCGAACAATAGCCCACCGCGGCCAGCAGCATCGCCACCGCCATACCCGTAACACGGTTTAGCCGGTCGAGCATGAAACCGAATAACGGCATCCAGACCAGGGTTACCGCGCCCATCAATCCCATTAGCTTGCCGGCGTGTGCAAATGCCTGTGGCGGGCTTATGCCGGCATCCGGAGCTACCTGAAGCACCCAGACCGAAACAAACAGACCCTTGATCGCGTTGTCGGACCGCCCGGCGAAAGCCGCAAGATAGGAAAGCACGATACGCGGATTGCGGGCCGCCCGCGCACCGGCAAGCAGCGTTTCTTTCACGGGTGGCCTGATTGTCTCTGCAGCTTCACGAGGACCTCCGCCCTGCAGCCCTACGCGAAATATGATCGCAGACAGGCCACACAAAACTGCGGCCACCATAAACATAACCAAACCGGCGGCAACGGGCTCAAAACCTCGCGGCTCGAGTAACCCCGGAATCTGTGCCAGGCCCGCGCTCATGAATATGACACCCAGGCCGTTCATTACACCCGAAAAACCAAATAATCTGCCGCGTGATCGTTCAGTGGTGTAGTCGTTACCAACTGTCGGTATCTGTGCTGACAGGATGGCCACACCCACCGCAAATATCACCCGATATATGATCAGTTCGTTCAGGCTGGTCGCCATTGGAAACAACGCATAGCCCAAACCACAAATCAGGATGCCCGCAATAACCAGTGGGCGCCTGCCAATCCGGTCAGCAAGCACTCCAAAAGGGATGATCAGGATGATTGCGATTAATTCTGTATACGTGGCGAGAATACCGGTGGCAAACCCCTGCTCATCCTTTGGGAGCTCCAGGTTAACGTCCAGAATATATGCCTGCAGAAAATTCATCCCCGCAAGCATCGCGATGCAAATGAATGAGGCATACATGAAAGTCCAGAAATTGAACTTCCGGACACCCGGCATCAATACGACCGGTCCAACTTTTTCAGTGACTGCTGACACAAGCACCCCTGTCGCTGTATTGCTTCACCATAACCCAAGCGGCGCGGCGCACCAATAAAGCGCTTCTGGTGTTCACTGCTCGGCACCTTTATAGACGTGCCTTTTCATGTATAGACGTGCCTTTTCATGCAAGAATGAAGCTACTGATCAGTACAGTAAGCAGGCTGTTAACCGATTGGAGAAAAAAAATATGTTTATAAATTTCTGGTATCCCGCGGAGCAGAGTAAGAATATCGGTAACGAGCCGACTAAGCTTCGCATGCTGGGTCAGGACTTCGTGCTCTGGCGTGATAGCAAGGACCGGGTCCATTGCCTGAGCAATACCTGCACATACCGTGGCGGTTCGCTCGGCGGCGGCAAAGTCAAAGACGACTGCATCCAGTGCCCCTATCACGGCTGGCGCTTTGACGGCGACGGTAACTGTACCGCCATTCCTTCGCCAGGGCGGCATAATACCAAGGGCTGGGTGCTTGATCCCATACCGCTCCTGGATGGATCAACTGCTGAACTTGAGCTGGACAAGGCAGCCGGCGAGTAAACCGAACGTTTTTCTTACCACGCGGTCAGAACAGCCGGGGCGGAAGGCCGCCTCCTGCCAAGCCACGTTCCTTATGAACCGATTCCGACTATTTTCCCTGTGCCTGATCACCCTAGCCGTTGCTGCCGCGGTTTATTTTGACCTGCACCAGGTAATAACCCTCGAGAATTTCAAGGCACGGCAAACCGATGTCGATACATGGGTTTCTGCCAACCCCCTCGCCGCCGCATTCGGCTACCTGCTTCTGTACGTGCTCGTTACTGCCGTAAATATTCCCGGCGCCGCCGTGATGACCCTTATTGCCGGGGCGCTTTTCGGGATACTGCAGGGGACAATCATTGTTTCCTTTGCCAGCACCATCGGTGCCACGCTTGCTTTCCTGTTATCCCGTTACCTGTTGCGCGACTTTGTCGAACAGCGCTTTCGCGGGGTAACCACACGCATAAACAAAGGAGTGGAAAAAGACGGTGCGTATTACCTCTTTACGCTGCGCCTTATGCCAGCGTTCCCGTTCTTTGCAATAAACATGGTCATGGGCCTGACCAGGCTGAATATAGTGACCTATTACTGGGTCAGCCAGCTCGGGATGCTGCCCGTAACCATCCTGTACGTGAATGCCGGTACGCAGATCGGTCAGCTTGAGTCGCTGAGTGGCATATTGTCACCGCAGATCATCGGGTCTTTTGTACTTTTAGGCCTGTTTCCATTGGTGGCGCGTAAATTCATGGAAAACTACAACGCCCGTAAACAACGGCGTAAATTTGGGAAACCGGCAGCCTTTGATACGAACCTGGTCGTTATCGGCGCCGGCTCCGCGGGCCTTGTCTCGGCCTACATTGCTGCTGCTGCCAACGCCAAAGTAACGCTGATCGAGCGCGAGCGTATGGGTGGTGACTGTCTCCACACCGGATGCGTGCCCAGCAAAGCCCTTATCCGTTCCTCGCGAATCATGTCGTATATCAACCGGTCCGGTGAGTTCGGCATCGCCGGCAGCGATGTGCGGGCGGATTTCTCCGCGGTGATGCAGCGGGTACAGGATGTCATTGCCAGAATAGAACCACACGATTCCGTTGAACGTTATACCGAGCTCGGTGTGGACTGCGTTACGGGTGATGCGCAGATAACGTCTCCCTGGACGGTCGAGGTCAACGGCAAAACCATCCGCACGCACAGCATTATTATTGCAACCGGCGGTCAGCCGGCGGTGCCCCCGATTCCGGGCCTGGAGAAGATCGACTACCTGACCTCCGACAACCTGTGGCAACTGGAAGAGCTGCCCGACCGACTCCTCGTGCTCGGCGGCGGCGCGATTGGCTGCGAACTCGCCCAGGCATTCAGGCGCCTGGGTTCCGATGTGACGCAGGTAGAAATGCTGCCCAGGTTGCTGGCCGTCGAATCCGAACAGGCCTCCGTAGAGATAGAAGCAGCGTTCCGGCGGGAGGGTATATATGTTCTCACGGGGTGCCGCGCCACCTCTTTCGATTCGCAGTCCGGGCAGGACAGTATGGTTTGCGAAGATGCCCGCGGTGAGCACTGCATACTGTTCGACAAGGTTATTATTACAACCGGCCGGCGTGGCAATACCGAAGGCCTCGGACTCGAAAACCTGGGATTGGAGCCGCGGCCGGACGGCACCCTGGAACTTAATGACTACCTGCAGACGGTTTATCCCAATATCTATGCCTGCGGTGACGTTGCAGGCCCGTATCAACTGACACACGCGGCCGCTCACCAGGCATGGTATTGCGCAATGAATGCGCTGTTTGGCAAGTTCTGGAAATTCCGGGTAGATTACTCGGTAATTCCGCGCGCAGTTTTCTGTGATCCGGAAGTTGCAAGCGTCGGCATCAGCGAGGATTACGCGGCTGAGAATGGCATTCAGTACGAGGTGACAACGTATGGAATTAACGACTTGGATCGTGCGATTGCCGACGGTGAGGCCCAGGGATTTGTCCGGGTACTGACACCACCGGGCAGCGACAAGATACTCGGCGTATCGATTGTGGGGCCGCATGCAGGAGACATCATCAGCGAATACGTACTGGCGATGCGCAACGGCCTGGGCCTGAATAAAATCCTGGGCACGGTGCACATTTACCCGACCCTCGCTGAAGCCAACAAGTTTGCTGCTGGTAACTGGCGGAAAGCGAACCTGTCACAGCGCTTACTGCAGTTATCCGGCTGGTTCCACAGCCTTGGGGTCAAATGATGCGCACCCTGGTCATACTATTTTTTGTTGCCGGCGGCATAGGCCTGGCTCTGTGGAACTTTCGCAAGTTTCCGTGGCAGGAAAAACCGACACGCCGTGAATACCTGATGACGCTGACCGCCCACCTCGTTATCGGCGCCGGTATAGGTTTCCTCGCGGGCGGCTGGGCGGCCGGCCGGGTGCCCTGATCAGAAACATAACTCCTCGGTTTCTTCTTTAAATACAACTACTTAAATGGATAGTGCCCAGGCCTGTCCCCGTTACATTTTGCTACACATGCCCCTCGACTGAAGTGCGATCATGTAAGCGAGGAATAAGCACGATGAACCAGCCACAACAAGAACCACTAATCCGCATAAACGGCATGCGTCGCACGTACGATATGGGTGATACGAGTATCAACGCTTTACGAGACGTTGATCTGAATATTTATCCCAATGAATATGTAGCGATTATGGGCCCATCGGGCTCCGGCAAAACAACACTTATGAACATGATCGGCTGCCTCGACACTCCCAACGCCGGCGACTATCAACTGAATGGTACCGTCGTGTCCGATCTCGGCGACCGGCGTCTCGCGCAGATACGGAACCAGGAAATCGGCTTTGTGTTCCAGACATTTAATTTACTGGCGCGTGCAACAGCACTGCACAACGTTGAACTGCCACTAATTTATGCAGGCCTGGGCCAAAAGGAACGGCTTGAACGCGCCCGGCATGCCCTGAAACAGGTTGGACTGGAAGACCGGGCGGAGCATCGCCCGACTGAGATGTCAGGCGGGCAACGGCAACGTGTTGCAATAGCCAGGGCACTGGTAACACAGCCAAGTATTTTGTTGGCCGACGAACCGACCGGAAACCTGGATTCCAAGACGGGTAGAGAAATTATGGCACTGTTCGACGAGCTACATAAAGACGGGCAGACTATTATTCTCGTAACGCATGAATCTCATGTTGCAGCCCATGCACAACGGGAAATCCACTTACTTGATGGCGGTATCGAATCAGACTCTGCTGAACAGATAGTACATTGATGAATTATCAAACATTTTTTTTGCGGAATATCTTACTATTTGTTTTAGCGCTGACTGGTTGCGCCCAGGATGAAGAGGTCCGCACCTGGAATATTTCCGGCGTATCCACGCGCGACATCATCGTCGCTGTTCAGGCAGCAGGTATTATCGAGCCCGTTACCACGGTCGAAATTAAGTCCAAGGCCTCAGGTGAAATCCTCGACATCCGGGCGGAAACCGGTGACCTGGTTGAAGCCGGCGATCTGCTCGTGCAGATCGACAAACGTACGCCTCGCAATTCGCTCGCCCAATCGGAAGCCGAACTTGAAGCGGCACGTGCCCGCCGCGACATCGCCATGACGCAACGTGACCGCTCCAAGAAACTGTTCGAGTCCGGAACCCTTAACCAGGTGGACTACGAAACCAGCATCCTGGAGTATGCAAATTCACGGGCGGAAGTAGTGCGGGCTGAAGTTGCAGTTGAGAATGCCCGCATTGCGCTCGACGACACGGAGGTACGCGCGCCGATTCAAGGCACGTTGATCCAGCGCGACGTGGAAGTGGGCCAGGTAATCTCATCGCCGACCCAGGACGTGGGCGGCGGAACCGTACTCCTCAAGATGGCAGATTTGCGTTCTGTACAGGTACGCGCGCTCGTCGATGAATCAGATATCGGCAAAATCCTCCCGGGTCAGCAAACAATTGTTACTGTTGCCGCTTACCCGAACCAGCCTTTCGACGGCACAGTGCAAAAAATAGAGCCACAGGCTGAGGACGAAGAAGCTGTAACGCTGTTTGCGGTTATCGTTACGATAGAAAACAAGCTGGGGCTGCTGCGACCGGGCATGAATGCGGAAGTTGACGTGGACATAGCCAGTCGTTATGGCGTCCCCGCAATACCCACAATGGCTCTGCGCACCGTGAAGGATATCGAGGCAGCTGCATTGTTTGCGGCCATACCGGAGGAAACAATCCTCGAACAGCTGCGAAGCGGTGGTATGCAGATTGCAGATATTGTCTCAGAAGCCAGTGAAGATGCGCCGCCGGCCAATGGCAGCAGTAGCAGCGATAGTGGCGAGAGCACGCAGTCAGGTGAACCGCTCCAGAATCAGGGCTACCTCTTCGGCGGCCAGTACTGGGTTTTTGTCATGCGCGATGACCTGCCGTTCGCGCAGAATATCCAGACCGGGCTCACCGATCTCGATTACAGCGAGGTTATTTCCGGGTTATCGGCAGATGAGGAAATTATTTTGCTGCCCAGTTCCGACCTTATAATGTCGCAGGATCGTTTCAAGAAATGGATGGGTGAAGTGGTGGGCGTGCCCGGCATGAGTTCGGACGAGGAGGAGGAATAGCATGCTGTTCTGGGAAATGATTCTCGTCGCGCTGCAATCGATCCGCTCGAATTTCTTTCGCGCGATACTGACCATGCTCGGCATCATTATCGGTGTTGCCGCCGTTATTACGATGGTTGCACTTGGCAGCGGCGCACAAAAGGCAATTAACGAGCAACTTGACAGTCTCGGTGGCAACATCCTCACGATATCGATGGGGTGGGGTTTCCATCGTGGAGTATCGCAATCCGATAAAAAGCTCAGTATTTCCGATGCCAAGGCGATTGAAAGCGACGTCCCCACGGCCAAGGCCGTCGTTCCCCAGACCCAGGGACGCATACAGGTAAAACTTGGCAACCAGAATCGTAATATCAATATCGTTGGTACCACTCCCAACTATGCCATCGTGAACAACTATGAATTTTTGTACGGCCGGATGTTTACCGAGGGCGAAAACGAAGCGAAAAGCCGTGTCGTTATCCTGGGCGGAGAGATTCCCGGTTCGTTCAGCGTTGACCCGACTATGCTGATCGGCCAGAGCCTGATGCTAAAGGGCACTTCCTACCAGATTATCGGCATATTTAAGCCCAAGGGATCGGTAGGTTTCAGTAACACCGACGAATATGCGTGGGTACCGCTCAATACAGCCCAGTACCGCCTGACAGGCAGTGAAGACCTCGACTCGATTGGAGTACAGATTAGCCCGGACGTACCGATGGATGTCGCCATTATCGATGTAGAACGCATCATGCGCCGCGAGCACCAGATTATTCCGGGCGCGAAAAATGACTTTATGCTGGCTGACCGCAAAATGTTCCTCAACATGCAACAGGATGCGGCGGAAATATTCTCTTACCTGCTGGCCGGAATTGCGGGCATCAGTTTGATCGTCGGCGGCATAGGCATCATGAATATCATGCTGGTTACCGTGACCGAGCGCACCCGCGAGATCGGCATACGCAAAGCACTGGGTGCAACCCGCTTCAATATCCTGCTGCAGTTTCTCATTGAGGCGATGAGTCTGTGCATTGCAGGCGGACTTGTTGGCATAATATTGGGTGGCTCTGCTGCAACTCTGCTGGCCTCCTTCGCGGGATGGTCGACTCCCCTGTCACCCTCCGCTGTTGCATTTGCCTTCTTCTTCAGCGCAGGCATCGGCCTGTTATTCGGCATGCTCCCGGCGCGTAAAGCGGCCAGCCTCGACCCCATAGCCGCCCTGCGATACGAATAAATTTCTTTTATTTCAATAGCTTGGGCAAAATCTGCTCACCACGCACCGTGGCCGCCTTAGAAGAATCGGCTATTTGTAATTCAATTGATTTAATTTGTATGATTCAGCGCTGCTGCGGGCTGTATCGCGCACCAGAAAAGTAGGCCGAAAAACCGGGGGAAACATGCAGAAGTGTCCAGGCGCCGCGAGGCGCATCGCCGTTCTTTTATCCGGGCTTGTTGCCGCAGGCCTCCCGATACCCGGCTTTACTCAATCGCTCGAAGAGCTGGTGGTCACCGCGCGTAAACAGGAAGAAAACCTGCAGGAAGTCCCGATCTCGGTCACTGCATTTTCTGCCGCGCAACTCCAGAACATGGGCGTGAACAACAACGAAGAAGTTGCGTTCATGACCGTAAACTTCAATAACATGTCGCAGATCGGGCGCCGGCTGGACCGGCCGGTCATTCGTGGCATGGCAGCACCCGGTACCTTCGGCGAACCCAATGCATCTTTCTTTATAGACGGCGCTTTTGTATCGGGCACCATCTCGACGATGACCATGGGCCCGATAGAACGGGTTGAAATCCTCAGGGGTCCGCAGTCCGCTCAATTCGGCCGCGCAACTTTTTCGGGAGCAGTCAACTACGTCACGCGTAAACCCACGAACGAATTTACAGGCGAATTGACGGCACGGATGGGCAGCCATGAATCCCGCACTTTCTCCGCCTGGGCGAGCGGCCCTATCATTGAAGATACGCTCTTGTTCTTTGCGTCCGGCAGTTATGACCATTACGGAGGCGAGTGGAACAACAACCTTCTGCCGGGTGCGGCAACGCCGTCCGACGGTGGACCGCTTGATTTTGTTGACCCGCCCCAGAAGGGCGACACCAGCAACCTCGGCGGCACCCAGACGGGGCAGCTCGAAGGCAAGTTGCTCTGGAATATTAGTGATACGGCTGAACTCTCCTTCAAATTTGGCGTTATACGCAGTGATGACCAGCACTATCCCCAACTGATACTCGAAACTGAGGAACTGAACTGTTGGGTACCGGGCGAAGACCTGATGCCCGACCACCCTGCCTACGAGACATCGTCAGGCGAGTTCTGCGGTGTTATGGGCAACCTCAGCAACCGCGACATCCGGCTGAACCTGCCGGACCTGCGGACCGGTATGACCCATGATTTAGCTCTCATGCCACCGTTTCCAACCGTTGCCAAGGACTGGATATCGCAGGGTGAGGATGTTGGTTTGCGCCGGGACCAATACAACCGGCTGCTTACCTACGAGCAGGATATTGGCAAATGGAACATGACCGCCCGTCTGGCCAGCAACGCCAGCAACATGGATACCGCCTACGATCTAGACGGCACCGAAGCGCGGGCGATGGCCGGCCTGTTTAGTTTCTACCAGGAGCTGAAGCGCAAGGACAAGTCCTTCGACCTGCGGTTCGCGAGCCCCGTCGACCGGCCAGTGAGGGGTTCCGTGGGATTTTACTTTTATGATTTTGAGCAGAAGAACCAGCAGCATGGCAACGTGGGCCTGGCCCAGGGGTCGTTAGGCGACCCGACTATTTCGAAAACCAAGAATGTGGCCCTTTACGGAGGTATCGAATTCGATATCAACGATAAACTGAGCATCGCTACCGAAACAAGATTCGCACGCGATACGAAGCGCATTGACTCTCCTATCAGCTGTGAATTCGATACGGAGAGCCCCTATTACGATCCGGACACCCCTCTGTCACACAAGGCCGCAACCAATTCGGTAACACCGCGTATTACCGTGCGCTATTTTGCGACAGACAGCATCATGTACTACGGGCAGATTGCGGTCGGCAACAAGCCGGGTAATTTCAATACTACTTTCTATAATGATAGTGTTGACGGCTGCGGAACCCAGCGCGCCTTTCACGAAGACGGGCTGGCCTACGTTGAAGAGGAAGACTCAACAAACTACGAGTTCGGTGCAAAAACTTCATGGATGGACAACCGGCTGATCGCGAATGTATCGTTCTACTACATCGACTGGGAGAAACAGACCGTGTTTGAAACACGTACTGTTAACCGCGATTTCATGTCTTCGCCAGCGTCCATAGGGGTAAATGCGGGCGAGTCGACCGTATACGGGATGGAAATAGAGACCAGTTTCGCGTTCACCGACAACTTCACCGGCAGTTTCGCTTATGGGCTCACGGATGGCGAGTTTGACAAGTACTTTAGCGAGGATCTTAAGGACGTGACCGGCGACGGTGACGCTTCCGGCAACCAGATTCCCAACAGCTCCCGGCACAATATCGTTGTATCGTTGAACTATGCCAGGCCAATAGGTGCCGATTTCGAGTGGTTTGCCCGTACGGACTACACCTACGAGTCGAAGAAATACACCGCACCAACCAATTTTATTAAGCTTGGTACCAGGCGCCGCTGGAACGCGCGCACCGGTTTAGAGAGCAAAAACTGGAAACTCTCGCTGTACGTAAACAATATCCTGGACGAGCAAACACCCTACGCGATACTCGACTTTCCCCGCACTATGGAACGTAACGAGGGCGGCATGTGGCCGCAGGGCCATGCGGCCACACCGACACCCGGCAGGATAGTCGGCGGCGAACTGATCTGGCGCTTCGGCAACTGATCTGAACGATCAGTACCGATGCTCGAGCCCATAGTCGAGCGGTACCTGCATGACACCGTTGCGTTTCGCGATCTGACCTGACTTCAGCACGAAGTCAACATCTTTCAGGGCACCGATATCGTTGAGTGGATTGTCGGTGACTGCGATGATATCTGCCTTGCTGCCGGCTTCGATGGTGCCGGTCAACCCCTCCAGTGCAAATAATTCGGCAGCCACGACGGTCGCTGCCCGGATCGCGTCTGCCGGCGTCATGCCCAGCTTAACCATGGTTATAAACTCGTCCGCGTTCTCGCCATGCGGGTAAACACCGGCATCCGTCCCGAATGCGACCTTTACGCCCAGTCTGTAAGCGTTCTCGAAGGACTGGTATTCGTCCCGTACCGTCACCGAGACAGGATCACGGTCGCCCAGAAAGCGCTGCACAAAGGACGGCGGTTCGGCTACCGTAACGGTCGGCACCAGGAATACCCCGTTTTTACGCATTAACTTCAGACCGGCCTCATCTGTAAGATGGCCGTGCTCTATACAGTCGACGCCCGCATTTACCGCATCGATGACCGATTCCGGCGCGTAGGCATGGGCGGTCACAATGATGCCACGCATGTGTGCTGCCGTAACAATTGCCGCCATTTCGTCGCGGGTCATGTGCTGGCCGTAGCCCGTGTTTGAACTGAAGCCGCCACTAACCTTTATCTTGATTAAATCGGCGCCTGCTTTCTCAAGCCGGCGGGTAAGTCGCCGGCAGCCATCAACACCATCACACACGGCTGCGCCGGGGCGCGCACTGCCATGCGAACTGGTAACCCCTATGGAAGGCCCGCTCGCCAGGATCGTGGGCCCCAGCATCGTGCCTTTCTCGATCGCATCCCGCACCGTATAAACCGATTCACTATCGGATCCGAGGTCCCGCACGGCAGTAAAGCCAGCATTAAGCGTCAGGCGAATATTGACCATCGTATTCAGGGTGGCCGGGCCTGTGTCCGGTGCCGCATTGGCTATCGGATCCTCCTGGTACGCGCCGGTCGCGCGGTTCAGGTGCACGTGCGAGTCCATCAGCCCCGGCAGCACAAATTTATCGCTGAGGTCGATAATCTCCGGTATCGCCCGGCCCGGCTCGACACCTTCGGCCCCGATATAACCATCGACTACCGCCTCGATACGGCCATTGCGGACGACGATGCTTTGTTCGGCCAGGGGTGCTTCGCCCGGTACTGCCAGTAAAGCCCCCGCATGGATGATCAAAAGCGTTTCGGGTTTTCTGATCGTCCTGTTTCCGAAGGGCATGCCCTGGGACCAGGCGGGCAGCGCTATAACTGCGGCTACGAACAGGGTAAGCAGTTGCTTAAATACGCTATCCATCAGAACTTCACCGGGCTGCCCAATACGGGCCGGGTGTCGATACTTCCCAGGTAGTCACCGTTTTGCTTGACGACCGCACCCGACTTCATGACAAAGCTGACGTTTTTCAATGCCTCGATATTTTCCAGCGGATTCTCATGCACGGCAATGATATCGGCACGCTTGCCGGGCTTGATCACACCCCGGTCATCGCCCAGGCCGAACAGTTCGGCAGTCGCCACGGTCGCCGAGCGAATCGCATCCGCCTCGGACATCCCGAGTTCCACCATGATTGCAAACTCTCTCGCGTTCTGACCGTGGTCAAAAATACCGACGTCCGTACCGAACGCAATATTCACGCCCATCGCATAAGCCTGCTCGAAACTGCTGTATTCGTCGCGCTCGGCTGCACCCCTCGCGGTACCGGCCATGTTGGTCCAGCCCGCCGGCCGACTGATCAGCAGCGTCGGCACCAGGTAAGTCCCCTGCTTCTTCATCTGGCGCAATGCGCTCTTGTCGAGCATCCAGCCATGTTCGATCGAATCCACGCCTGCATCGATAGCAAGCTTCGCAGCTTCGGCACCATAAGCATGCGCGGCGACCTTGAGATCCCGCATATGCGCGGTATCAACAATCGCCTGCATTTCTTCGACTTCGTATTGCTGCCGGGTACCGGTGGCGGACATGAAGCCGCCGGTCGCCGTAAACTTGATCAGGTCGGCACCCAGGCCGATGTTGTGGCGCACGGCAATCGCACATTCGTCTGCGCCATCGCAAACGCCCTCGGTACGGCGTACCGCGGGCTCCATCGAGTCGCTTGCACCGAACCCGCGGTCGCCATGCCCGCCGGTCGGCGAGATCAGCGGCCCTGCGGCCAGTATGGTCGGCCCGGCCAACATGCCCTGGTCAATCGATTTGCGTAACGCGAACACGGACTCATCGTTGGAGCCAACGTCGCGAATCGTAGTGAAACCGGCCGCGAGTGTCCGCTGTGCATACACGGCCCCGTTCAGGGCCAGGTCTGACTCGCTGATCGGACCACCGCCGCTGCGCGCGTTGCGAACGAACGCACTGGGTTGCGCCATGATATGCACGTGCGCATCCATGAGACCCGGCAAAACAAAAGAATCAGAGAGGTCAAGCAGCGTTTCGTTGTAGAAAGGCTCCCGGAACCCGGCTGTTACCGAAAGGATGCGGTCGCCCATAACAACGACAGATTGATTTACAAGCGGCGATTCTCCCGGCACCGCCAGCAAAGTCCCGGCATGGATCAGCAGCTTATCGCCGGTCGCTGCGAACCGGCTCGGCGGTTGTTGCACGCTATTGTGCGCGCCGGCATGCAGCCGGCTCGATGCCGCAAGCACGGCGGCAAGCATGACGATAATAATGGCGAGGTGGCGCCAGGTCAGGGTCATTGCTTATTCCTGTTTTGGTCCTGTAGTGGCTTGCCGGCCCTGTAGTGATAGGCTATATCAATTAAATCATGTGCGTCAGTTGAATCTGTGTCAATAGCAGGGATTCAGTAATTCTCAGGTGTTGCGGGTATCACGTAATACCTGTATACCAGCAAACAAATAATAAGAAGCGAACACGTCCGTCCTTGGGGAAAGTTTTGAGCTATCGAATCAGCCCGACCCGCATGCCGGCATTCACCGCACTCGCATTAGTCGTTGCTGCGCCCGTAAACTCCTGGGCCGCCACCGGCCCGCCGGACGAAATCGTGGTAACCGCCCGCAAGAGAGAAGAGTCACTGCAGGATGTACCGATTTCAATCACCGCGTTCACTGCCGAAAAATTGCGTGAGTCGGGCGCGGTCAATAACTACGATGTCGCGCTGTTAACCGTCAATTTTAATACCCTGCAACAAAATGGCAGGCGCCAGGACCGGCCCGTCGTTCGCGGCCAGGCGGCGCCCGCCAACCGCGGCGAACCGAATGCCTCTTACTTTATCGACGGCGCCTACGTTTCCGGCAGTATTTCGACTGCCACCCTTGGGCCTGTCGAAAGGGTGGAAATACTGCGCGGCCCCCAGTCTGCCCAGTTCGGTCGTGCTACCTTTGCCGGCGCCGTCAATTACGTAACCCGCAAACCTAGCAATGAATGGACGGGCGAAATCCAGACCCGCGCCGGCACCGACGATACCTATCTTTTGTCCGGCTGGACCAGCGGGCCGCTCATAGAGGACAAATTATTGTTTTTCGGTGCGGCGAGCTGGGACAAGGTCGGTGGCGGAGAATTCCACAACAACCTGGAAGCCGGCGAAGCAAAAGACGTCAATAAATTCATTGACCCGAACCAGTCCGGCGATTACAGCCGCCTTAACACAACCACAACCAAGGAAGTGCTTGGCAAGCTCCTGTGGCAGATAGACGACACGTCCGAACTTACCCTCAAGGCAAGCTTCGCCGAGGGTGATGACGGTCATTACGCGCAACTGATCATGGAGCAGGAGGAACTTAACTGCTACCCCGATGAAAACGGCCTCTACCAAGCCTATTGCGGCGTCATGGACATGGAAAAAATCCGTACCCGGGACAAATCGGACCCCCTGAACGGAAAGCCCCGCGAGAACCGGCTAAACCTGCCCGATATACGCTCGGGCATGACTCATGCCCTCTTTGATGACGGACTTGTAGCGCCCGAAAATCTGTCTGCATTAGTGTCGGACGGCAACCGTGTCGGCCCCCGCCGCGACCAGTACCGCCTGCTTGCCGATTACAGGAAAGATATAGGCGACTGGCAGATGGCCGTACGCGGTGCGCTCAACGACGACGAACTGGAGCAGGGATTCGATCTCGACCACAAGGAAGACCGGCCCTTTACCGGACTGTTTGCCATATACCAGGAACAGAGCATCAGGGATCAATCGCTGGAGATTCGTTTCGACAGCCCCGGCGACCGGCGGCTCCGGGGTGCTATCGGTGCCTACTACTTCAAGTCTGACTGGAAGAGCAGGCAACAGCACAACGTTGGCCCCGCCGCCGGAAATTTAAGTCCGCCGACACGACAGGAAACAACCAATACCGCGATCTTCGGTTCCCTGGATTACGATTTTAATGACCGCTGGACCTTCAGCTCCGAAGTACGGGTTGCGCGTGATAAAAAATCCATCAGCAGTGAGAACCGTTGCCTGCCCGATGCGGGGGATCCCCCTGACGCCACGGCAAACCCTAACTGGAAGCCTGAATTCGTCAAGTATATTGACCCCGAAGCAACCATACTGCACAAGATTGCGGCTAACAGCCTGACCCCGCGCTTTACGCTTCGCTACCAGGCGACAGATAACGCCATGTTTTACCTGCAGGCGGCCAAGGGCAATAAACCCGCCGACTTTAATACCCCTTATTACCACCACAACCGGGAAGGTTGCCAGACCCAGGTCGCCTTCCACGAAACCGGCGAAGCAACCGTTGACGAGGAAAAGGCGTGGACTTACGAGGTCGGTGCAAAAACCAGCTGGCTCGACAACCGTATCACTGCCAACCTGGCCGTGTTTTATATCAACTGGAAGAACCAGGGCGTATTCCAGGTAGCGCCGATTTCTCTTTATGTAGAAGAATTACTAGTACCAGGATTTGAATTTTTTGCCTACACATCAATCGGGGACACCATAATCGAGAATGCGGGCAAATCCGAGGTGTACGGGCTGGAATTTGAAAGCAGCTATTTCATTACCGATAACTTCCAGATGAATTTTGCCTACGGTTTGACTGTTGGTGAATACAAGGAATACAACGATCCGTTCTTTGCCGAGAAGACCGGGAAGGACGGCAACACGGACCCTGGCCTCTATCCCGATGGCAACGTCGCGGGTCACACCATACCCGACAGCCCCAAACATTCCTTTGTACTTGGCGCTAATTATGCCCGCAGCCTTAGCGGAGATATGGACTGGTTTGTTCGCTCCGACGTCGTTCATGAAACCGAGCGCTACGCGGGTGCAGATAATTTTATCCAAATCGATGAGCGCACGTTTTGGAATGCACGTACCGGTTTGCAGACCGACACGTGGGAAATAACCGGCTACGTAAACAATATTCTGGACGAACACTCGGCCGCATCGATTTTACGCTTCGTGAATTTCGATGTGCCAGGGGCTCCCAATATTTTTCCCGCGGCCTACGCTGCCAGCCCGTTACCCGGCAAGAACTGGGGCGTGGAGCTGCTGTTCCGTTTCGGGCAGTAGCTCAGAATCCGCTACGCATTCAGAGAAGGGTCACACTTTCGGCCAGTACAGATGATGGTCGTCTATATAAAACTCATGTGCGTGCTTTATCTCTTTATGATGATGCGGGTGGCTGTGCGGTTCCAACTCTTCTTCACCGCCATGTTCATGCTGATGGTGCGAGCCATGCGTATGCAGGTGGCCATGCTTAACGGTCTCATGAATATGCTCGAGCTCGGTCTCGTCGCCCCGGGGCCATACAGCAGCAGCCAGGCCTGCAAAAATAATTATCGCGGCACCCATGTACGCAGCGGTCTGTTCAATTCCGAACGCTGCGCCAAGCTGCCCGGCAACCGGGTAAGCAACCAACCAGCAAGCGTGTGACAGCGCAAATTGTGCGGAAAAATAGGCCGACCTGTCACCGGCAGACGAAGATCGGTTGACAATACGTCCCGCCGGCGTCTGCACCAGTGACCAGCCCAGGCCGATCAGCATCCACACCGGCAGCATGGTCGTCAGGTCCGGCCCGGTCCAGATACCCAGGACACCGATGCCCATGCCTACGGCACCGACCAGCATGACAAGGCGGTCGGATACGCGATCCAGTATGCGGGTCATGCTCATCGCAGCAATCATGGACCCGAACCCGGCAGCCGCAAATGCTGCTGCGACTTCGGTATCGCTGCCGCCCAGCGTTTCCTTAACGTAAACGACCGTGTTCACGATCACCATCGCGCTGGCACAGGCCACTGCACAATACAGTGTAAGCAGCGCACGCAACCGGGGCGTCCTCATATAGGAACGCACTCCGAAACTGATTTCTCCCCATACACCGCCCAGGCGGTCCTGCACTTCATGTTTCGGTAGTACCGTCACCAGTATCAGCCCGGCAGAAATCATGAATGCAACTGCATTTGCAGCAAACAAACCCGAAAAAGTGAAAAATAACAGGGCGATACCTGCGAAGGCAGGGCTCAGCAGGTTCTCGAGATCGTACGCCAGCCGCGAATAGGAAAGAGCCTGCGTGTATTGCCGTTCGTCGGGAAGTATGTCCGGGATCGTTGCTGCGAACACCGGCTTGAAGCCCGCCGAGAACAGGTTCAGCAAAAAGATCAGCAGGTATATTTGCCATACCGCCGTCACGAAGGGCATGAGCAGGACAATTACGGCACGCACAACATCAAGGCTGATCAGCAACGGTTTACGCGGGAAACGGTGCGCCATGCCACCCACTATCGGTGCGAATACGACGTAGGCGACCATCTTGAACGACAACGCAGTGCCCAGTACGATGCCCGCATTCTCCCCTGCCATGTTATAGGCGAGCAGCGTAAGCGCCACAGTTGTCAGCCCGGTTCCGACCAGTGCAATCACCTGGGCGCTGAACAGTTTGCGGAATTCGGTATGGCGGAGTGGCGACTCAATGGATGAGGGCGCGGCCGCTTCCTGCTTCATGGCTAAGGTGTCTCCTTGCTAAGCAATTTACCGGGATATATTAAACGGACACACGTGCCCAATGCAGCCACTTGCAGGACAATAACACGTGAGCATTGCCGTTCGCCGGGCCATGCTAAACTACTTTTTTTAATCTGTATAAAAAAGTGATGCCGGACAGTCCTGCCGTAACCCCGATCCTCTCGGGTGAAGAGTACATAAACAGCTTACGCGGCCGGGATATGGCCGTTTATCTTTTTGGCGAGCGCATCGCAGAGCCCGTGGACCATCCGGTCATCCGGCCTTCCATCAACGCGATTGCGAAGACCTACGACCTTGCGATCAGCAACCCGGAACTCGCCAGCGCCGTGTCCCCGTTTACGGGCGAACGCATCAACCGCTTCCTGCATGTTGCCGAAAGCCCGGAAGACCTGGTTCTCCAGAACAAGATGCAACGCAGGCTCGGCCAGCTTACCGGCGCCTGCTTCCAGCGCTGCGTCGGAATGGATGCCTTCAATGCGCTGCATTCGGTAAGTTTTGAAATTGATGAGCAACACAGCACCGGCTACCACGATCGCTTCAAGGCCTTCATCACGGAGATGCAGCAGCGCGGCTACGTAATCGGCGGCGCCATGACCGATGTCAAGGGAGACCGCAGCAAGGCACCGCACGAGCAGACCGACCCCGATATGTATGTGCACGTTACGAAACGCACAGATGAAGGAGTTTATGTCAGCGGTGCCAAGGCACACCAGACCGGTTGCGTTAACTCGCATTGGATCATCATCATGCCGACCCTGAGGCTCGGCGAGGAAGACAAGGACTATGCGATAGCCGGAGCCTTCCCGGCCGATGCCGAGGGCATTACATATGTATACGGTCGCCAGTCCTGCGACACGCGCGCGATGGACGGTACCGGTCTCGACGCAGGCAACCGGAAGTTTGCCGGCCAGGAAGCAATGATCGTTCTCGATAACGTGTTTATACCAAATAACAATATTTTTATGGACGGCGAGTACGAGTTTGCATCCATGCTGGTCGAACGCTTCACCTGCTATCACCGCCGCAGCTACGTATGCAAGTCAGGTGTGGGCGATGTACTTATCGGTGCCGCCGCAACCATCGCCGAGTACAACGGGGTTGATAAAGTGTCGCACATCAAGGACAAGCTCGTGGAGATGACGCACCTGAACGAAACGATTTACAGCACGGGAATTGCATCAAGCTACCAGGCGACACAAAACAAGTCGGGCGTTTTCATCAATGACGATATGCTTGCAAATGTCTGCAAGTATCATGTTACGAAGATGCCTTATGAAATAGGCCGGCTGGCACAGGACCTTGCCGGCGGACTAATGGTCACCCTGCCCTCGGAACAGGATTACGAGCATCCGGAGGTCGGCCCGTTGATCAAAAAATATCTAAAAGGGCGTGACGATATTTCCACCGAAGATCGCATGCGGATACTCAGGCTTATCGAAAACATGACGATGGGCCGCAACGCGGTCGGTTACCTGACCGAATCGATGCACGGTGCGGGTTCGCCGCAGGCGCAGCGGATTCAGATCGCCCGGCAGATGCAACTCGATATCAAGAAGCAACTGGCGCAGAACCTGGCCGGCATAGGCACCGACACCGCAGAGGAAATCAGTGCCGACCTCTCGGAGTATTTTGCCCGCGTTTTCCGCCCGCCAGGCACCTGACCTGCAAATGCCCTGATGAAAGCCTCGACTCGCAAGGCCTTCTTGACAGGACCATGATTAAATCGCATGATTTAAATATGAATACCAAGGCAGTGAAGTCCTCTACCCGGGACCAGACACGCAAGCAACTCATCAATGCGGCCGAGAAGCTGTTTGCGGAATCCGGCATAGACGGCGTATCGCTCAGGCAGATTAACGTGGCCGCCGGCCAGAAGAATTCATCGGCTGCTCATTACCATTTCGGCTCCAAGGATGCACTGATACTCGCCATATACGAGCAACGTATGGAGCGGGTTAACGAGCGGCGGATGGAAGCCCTTGAGCGTATAGAGGCAGGCGGTAACGAAAAGGATGTACGCCGCCTGGTTGAGGCCATTATCCATCCTATAGTCGAAGAAATAGACTCCGACAAAAGCGGCGGCAGTTATATACGTTTCATGGCGCAGGCCATCGGACACCCTCAGCTTGATCTGAGCAAGCTGCAGAGGCAGATGCATGGCGAAGGTCTTGGGAAAGCGCTGACTCTTTTACGTGCTGCGTTACCTGATGTGCCAGATCCAATTTTTGGTCAGCGCTTTGGCCTTTCCTTCGAACAGATCGTACATTCGCTTGCGGATCGGGAAAGACTGCGTGAATCTACAAAAAGAAATTTTGCAATAAACTCGGCTGTGTTCATCAGCAATCTCGTAGATTGCGTCGCCGGTGCGATGGCAACACCAATTTCGCCCACCACACAGGCAGAACTCGAGCAAATTTCACGCAACGCAAGTTAAGTACATATAAACCAGTTTTAGGGTCGGCAGCTTAATCGGCCGGGCTGATTGCGAGTTAGAAAAATAGTGACTGAATCGACAGCGAGATACCTGAAACTCGGACCACTCTGGTTAACGCCGGGTGTTACGGGTCTGAACCTGGCCACCATGTTTTTCGCCGGCTTCGGCACCATGGCCATGGTCAGCTTCATGAGCTTTATGCAGCCATACGTGCTGACCGAAATCCTGCACATACCTCCAGAAACCCAGGGCAGCCTCACCGGCAATCTGCATGCCTTCCAGGAAGTGATATTTATTGCGGTCGCCGGGCTGGTCGGCGCCTTGTCGGACAAGCAGGGACGGCCCAAAGTCTACGCCTGCGGCTTCATCTTTGTGGCACTGGGCTACGGACTGTACCCACTGGCCGATTCCGTCAGCCAACTGTATCTGATCAGGGGTCTGTTCGCGCTGGGTGTTGCCGGCGTAGCCATCATGCTCAGTGCGTGCATCGTCGACTACATACAGGAACGCTCACGCGGCCGGTGGGTTGGCGTGATGAGTATTTTTAATGGCCTGGGCATACTTCTCATGTCCTTCCTGTTGTCAAAACTTCCGGTTTTTTACAAGGAAGCGGGTGCCGATGCGCTGGCAGCGGGTCGCTATTCGTTCTGGACCGTCGCCGGCGTAAGTCTGGTTGTGGCAATTATTCTTTACCTGGGTTTGTTCAGGGGTGGCAATAAAGATTCCGAAGCCGAACCGCTGTTAAAGCAGTTTTCCGAGGGTGTAAAACTTGGTTTTGCGCGGCCGCGCCTCGCTGTCGCCTTTGGCGGCGCGTTTATCGGCCGGGGCGACTTCGCAGTGGTCGGCACTTTTTTTTCACTCTGGCTGACCCAGCAGGGGATCGAGAACGGCATGACGGCTGCGGAAGCGCTGGCAATTGCCGGTCCCCTGTTCGGGATGATTCAGTTATGCGCCCTGGTCTGGGCCCCGGTAATGGGCTTCATCACGGACCGGATGAACCGCCTGACGGCGGTAAGCATTGGCCTGACCGTTGCGGGCTCAGGCTATTTACTGATGAGCCAGGTTGGCGACCCGTTCAGCTCGGAAATTTACCCGGCAGCCGTATTGCTTGGTATGGGCGAAACCAGTGTTATTGTTTCGGTCGGGGCCTTGATCGGACAGGAAGCCACGGGTAAATACCGCGGCTCCATCGTTGGCGTATTCGGCCAGATGGGTGGCTTTGGCATACTGGCCACTACGCTGATCGGTGGTTACCTGTTTGATGGCATCGGCCGCACCGCTCCATTCGTTATGATGGGGCTGCTTAATTTTGTCTTATTAGCTGCCGCACTTTATGTACGCTCCACTAACCCGGGGCCAGAACAACAGGGCACAAGCCCGGAGATAGCAGAATGAAAACCAAGCAACTCGGCAATTCAGATCTCGAAGTATCCGTCGTTGGTGTCGGCTGCATGATGTTCGGCTCCATGTGCGACCAGGAAACAACCACTTCGATCATCAATACAGCACTTGACGAAGGCGTAAATTTCTTTGACACCGCCAATATCTATGGCGCACCCCCGGGGACGTCGGAACAGTTCGTCGGTAAAGCGCTGGGTGATCGTCGCAAGGACATTATTCTCACAACAAAATTCGGCGCGGGTAGTGGCGGTCGCGGCGGCAGTGTCGAAGGCGGTGGCACGCGCGACTACATAATGAGTTGTATTGAGAAAAGCCTCCAGGACCTGGGTACAGACTATGTAGACCTGTACCAGTATCATTTTCCGGATACCGATACGCCGGCGGAAGAAACGCTGCGCGCACTGGAAGACCTGGTGCAACAGGGTAAGACCCGCTACATCGGTTGTTCGAATATGACCGGCGCACAGTTACAGGAAGCGAACGATGCGGCCGACGCCGCAGGCACCAGTAAATACGTATCCGCGCAGAACTGGTACAGCCTGCTGACACGAGGCATCGAAGACGACCTTGTACCAGTGGCTGAAAAAGCCAACGTGTCAATCATCCCCTACTTCCCGCTCGAAAGCGGCCTGCTGACAGGTAAGTACCGTAAGGGGCAGGCAGACCCGGAGGGCTCACGACTCGCCAAATGGGGCGGCGCATTCAAGACCGATGAAAAGATGGACCAGGTCGAGGCGCTGATAGCCTACGCGGAAAGCATCGGCCGCAGCATGCTGGACCTGGCGATGGCGGGGCTTACAAACCGGTCTTTTGTGGGCAGCGTTATCGCGGGCGTTACCAAGCCCGAGCAGATACGCAGTAACGTCGCGGCAGGGAACGTGGAGTTAACTGACGAACAACTCGCAGAGATCGATCGTATCTGCAAGTAAATCTGGGGACATGACTTTACCTCCACTGCTGCGTGCGGATGCAGCGGGACTAAAGTCACTGTCCCCACAATAACTACCCCGTTTCTTCCGCAACCTCTTCGGCTGCAGAGTTCTCTTCCCCGGCCGCCTGCTCGTCCGGTATCACGGCGGAAGGCTCTTCCACCTGTTCTGCTTCGGGAGCAGCTTCGGGTGCGACTTCGGGGATGACTTCGGGGACATCCTCTTCAGCAGGCGCCGCGCGCCAGGCTGCGATCACCTCGTCGGTAATATCGACCGCCGGGTCAAACCAGACGACATTGGCATCGGCAGTCACAACGATACTGACGCCAAGTTCGGAGGCAATATCTTTTGCAAGCGGTTCGACTTTGTCGCGGTAATCGTTGACCAGTTGTTGCTCTAACAGCGAAGCCTGGGCCTGGGCCTGGGCCTGGGCAGCGTTAATCTGCTGCTGTGCCTGGATACTGAGCCCCTGCAGTCGCTGCGCATCAGTCTCACTCGGATTTATGCCGATTTTGTCACGCTCGGCTTTTAGCTGTTCTTCGAGACTTGCCGCAAGTTGCTGCAGTTGTTTGGTCAACTCATTGCGCGCTTCCTCGGCCTGAATCCGGATTTCATCCTCCTGTCCGGTTGCCTTCGCGACAGCCGCGAGGTCTAGTACTGCTACATCAGGGCCTCCCTGCAGAGCAGCAGGGTCGCAGGCAGCCAGTAGCAGCGCGCTAACCAGCAGAATAGGATTTCTAAAAGTTTTCATGCATATCTCCCGGTGGCGACAGAATTGCAACCACCCAATCAGACCGACTGCTGCTCGACAGCCAGGCGGAACGGTTTCCAGGTAGCCCAGAGTATGAGGCCGCCAAGTGTGACTGAAAAAACATTTACTGCAGCGATCGACTGGCCAACCGCCAACGGGTCGCCAAACACAGCATCGTTGATTATACCTACAGCCCACGGACCCAGTGTCGCGGTAATTATATTCAGGAACAACATCCATGCCGCACCGATCTGGCCACGCAAACGATTGGGTGTTACCAGTTGCAAAGCCGTGGGAGCTAGCCCCATCGAAATGCTCGCGCCGAAAGCAAACGGACAGGCCAGTATCAGCACCAGCGTTTTATCACTGAACGTCGTTGCAAGAGCACTCACCGGCACCATGAAAGCGGCAGCCATAACAGCAACCCGAAGCGCGGCATCAGTATGGCCCTTCTTGAACAGCGTATCTGCAAACCAGCCGCCCGCAATAACGCCGATGGGAGAGCATACCAACACGATTAAACCCAGTTGAAAACCGGTTTCAGGCGGTGTAAACCCGACGACCCGGATGAAATAGGCGGGCACCCATGTAGCTAGTGTCGTCATGGGCAGGGCTAGCAGGGCAAAGCCCGAGTAATGCGCGATAAACACGCGCCAGCGTTTAAATGCGAACCTAACGGCCTGCCCGAGGCTGATTTCATCTTCGGCCGCCGATGCGATGCCTTGTCGAATCGGCTCCTTAACCAGGAACATCAGGGCTGCAACGATTACGCCGGGCAGCCCAACAGCGATAAAGGCCAGCTGCCATGGTTTGACGCTGCCGATCATTGGCAGCGCGATCGACTCGGCGCCTTTAGCGAACTGAATAGCAAGGCCACCAAAAATCAGTGCAAAACCAACTCCGAAGAATGCGCCCGACTGATATACGCCGAGAGCGCGGCCCAGTTTTTCTTTTGGGAATGAGTCAGCGATCATTGAATACGCAGCGGGTGACAGGGTTGCCTCGCCCACGCCCACGCCGACCCGAGCAAGAAATAATTCCCAGAAACTCCGGGCCATGCCGCAGAGCGCGGTCATTATGCTCCAAAGGAAAATACCTGTGCCGACGATCATGGTACGACTACGCCTATCGACCATACGACCTATAGGCAAGCCCATAAGTGCATAGAACAGCGCGAAAGCCGGGCCCATCATCAGGCCCATATCGCTGTCGCTCAGCTCGAGGTCAAGCTTGATTGGATCAACAAGCAGGCTGATGATGATGCGATCTGCTATTGAGAAAATAAACGCGAATACCAATACGCCAACGCCAAACCAGGCGACTGCCGGTTTAGGCCAGGATAGCTGCGTTGATGATGTCTCCGGCATATTAAGTGCTGCCTGTTATATACGAACACCCATCAGACCATGGAAGCTTTCAACTACTAAACAATTAGCGTATGCAATCCGCGGTACAGTCAAAGTCCACCACAAAACTATTAGTCACTAGTGGTCAATGATAGTGCTTTGTTGCCACTCAAAATCTTGCTGCAAAAATTCACTTACTGCGGCAATGACACGTACGTAAAATGAATCCGGATCCTGCAAACGGATACGTTCGACTAACTCGGGCACCCAATTGCACAAATGCCGTTCCGCAAAGTCATGTTGTGCGAGCTGAAATGATCTTGCATCATCTGAACCTGCATGTTCCGCTTCCTGATAGGTCAGGAAATGCATGAACTCCAACTCTATGGACAGGTGATCAGGCGCCCATGCAAAGTTTTCTTTCAGGCCATACCTAAAAAAATCGAAGAAGCGCACTATATCTTCACGCACGCCCGCAGGTTGATTGCGATGTAAGTCCTCCCGGATAGGCACAGGTGGGCCATCACTGCCCACCTCGAACAGCCCGCTATACTCACGCTTGAGCTCGTCACGATCTGCAGTGCGCCACTCGTCCAGTAGTTCCTGAAAACCGGGCAGTTGGTAGGGCAGGCGCAGACCAGCAATATCGATCTCACTACCGGCGACAGCCGGCTGGGCATCAAACGGAGATGCCGCCAAATCGGAGCTTAGGGCATACATCACACAACGACCCGGGGCATGCGCCGATGCATCACGTGCAGCGACTACCTCGCGCTCGGGCGAATCGCCGTTGGTGGATGATTGATAGCCCAGCTCGCTCATGCTGTCTTCCTGTCCTTTAGCGTGCCGCGCTCAAACTTTCGAAATCGCAGGTGAAATATTTAAAGGTGTGGTTCGGTGCGGTAGCCGGCGGTCTATAACCGAGGTGACCCCGGTCGCCAGCCATTGATTTAGTTTTACTAGTCCCGTGGTGGATTTTACTGCAACAAACATCTGGTTACCAACATGCACTCCCCTGGACTTGCGGCCCGCCCCGCTGGCCTGAATCTGGTTTGATTCCGGGCCCGGCAATCCGCAAAACAAGAAAACCAGGCAATCGATAGTCAATTTGGAGCATATTAATATATGCTGATACCGTGGAGGCATGGTGATGGCGCCCACAATCATTTGTAACCGAGTTAACACAAAAAATAGTCCGGAATGATCAGCATGTTCATGCATCGCCAGATCAGGCATTCCTTATTACGGCACTCATGACCAGCAACGAGCCCAATTCAGATGATTATCAAGCCCAGGCCAGGCGATCGCTCGTATGGTTTTCACTGTGTTTGCTGCTGCTAGGTGGGCTGGTTGCAGGATTCAACGCATCAATTGACCCACAGGCACGCTTCCTTTTTCTAGACAAACCAGGCTTCAATCAGATCAAGACTGAGCTGCAAACCAAGACACGGAAAGGAAAAACCACCGCACTGCGTCAGTGTAACTACGACACAATTGTCCTTGGAACGTCACGCGCGGAGACGGCATTCGCAATGGGTCATCCGACGCTAGAGGGCGCGGAACCCTATAACGCCGCTCTGCGGGCCGGGACCATATATGAAATGCGCCGCCTGGCAGAGTATGCAAATCGACAGGGAAATCTAGACCTTGTGCTACTCAGCCTGGATTATGAAGCTTTTAACTCGCGGATAGTCTTTGCCGAAGACTTTCCTGAATCGCCGCTCGCCGAAACGTTATCATTATTCTTCAATAGCACAATATCTATTTTCACTGCAAACGATCGGGCAGTCCCTGGCAACACTAACGTGGAATATCCAGGGCAAAGCCATCATGTGCCGCGACAGAGGCGAACACGAACGAACATATGAGCTCGCGGCAGCCCGTAAGGCCTTTGATTTTATATTGCGCAGGTATGCTATGGGGATGTACGCCAAGTATGTTCCCGGTGACCTGCACATCCGGCATCTGGAAGCGTTATTACATGAGTTAGCTGATGCCGGTGTAACGGTTTACCCTTTTATTTCGCCCATCCACGTCACCCACCTTGAGCTCATGGCCGAAATGAACCTAATCAATGATTATGCGAACTGGAAGCGAAAATTGGTGCAAGTTTTTTCAGAGGTTAATCAGGATTTGCCAGCACAGCAGCAGATAGTCTTGTGGGATTTCTCAGGGTACAGCGAGATTACTACGGAGAAAGTTCCAGACCTACAGCAACAACAATTTATGCGCTGGTATGAAGACTCTTCGCACTTTAATCAGGATGTCGGCGGTATAATGCTTGACAGGATGCTGGGGAGGCAATCAGTCGATTCAGTTACCGAGATACCATTCGGTGTTGTGCTTACGTCTGACAACATAGATGTACAGATCGAAGCGGACCAGCGCAATTCACGGCGCTATCGGCTCGACAATCCGGAGGAAATTTCACGTCTGCAGAAGATGCTGGACTCCCTGGAATAGCGAGGCCAAAGCATATTTTTCTGGATCGCCAGCAGCGACTAAACCCCAGCCGCGAGTGTCATTGTGCCGAGATACCGGCAACGACCATAATAACCAAAATGAAGAAAACAACCCTTACAATGCAATGCGGTAGCGCTCTCCTGAATACAGACCTCCTGTGCGGAGGGGGTGATCAACCATGTTGAATTACGCTCAGGCACTACAGATTATTGCCGGCCACACGGACCAGCTTCCAACCATAGAGCTTTCTCCGGCGGACGCGGTCGGCCATGTCAGCGCTGCGGACCTGGTCTCCAAGATGGCGGTTCCGCCTTTTGAGAATTCTGCAATGGACGGTTACGCGGTAAGAGCCGTGGACACCGAAGGTGCAAGTGACGCTAGCCCGACAGTTTTAACCGTTGCAGGTGTAGTAACTGCCGGCGAAAAAACTGTATCGGCACAAGCCCAGGCAGGAACTGCCTGGGAAATTATGACGGGCGCTGCACTCCCCCCCGGTTACGACGGAGTAGTTCCGGTCGAACAGGTGCAAGTGCAACGCGATGACAAGGGAAAGCCGGTGTCGGTTGAGCTGACCGGGCCTGTTGCAAGCGGTCGGAACCTGCGCCGAACCGGGGAAGATTTTGCACTGGGTTCGCTATTGCTGGATGCTGGCCAGGTTATCGGCGCGAACCAGGTGATGGGTTTGGCGGCCACTGGTACATCCTGCATTAGTGTGCGCGAACTCCCGCGCGTCGCTGCGATTACGACAGGCAACGAACTAAGTGATGAACAGAATGATTTACGCCCGGGGATGATTCACGATGCAAACGGACCCTACCTGCAAACGGCATTGGATGAATACGGAGCGACAAACTGCGGCGTCTTTCGTACGGGTGACTCTGCTGATGAACTGATTGCCCGCATCGAG
>PBYE01000042.1 GCA_002729495.1 Chromatiales bacterium | reverse complement strand
GAAAGTTGAGCTGATTGCGCCGATCGCGATGGAAGACGGTCTGCGCTTTGCCATTCGCGAGGGCGGCCGGACAGTCGGCGCCGGCGTGGTGGCTAAGATTATTGATTAACTGGTGCGGCTGGCATTGAGGGCTGAAAGCTGGTGGACGAGCCGCAGTTCAGCCTGTTTCCAGAAAATTTAGGAGCGATGGGCCGCAATTAACACTTAAAGTTTAAATTTGATCGGGGTGGGTTGCTGTTATTGGAAACAGTGACCCGGTAAAGTCGCCGGCGTTTTTATTTATCGAGGCGGCGGCGGCAGGCGGAAGGCCAGTAGCTCAATTGGCAGAGCGGCGGTCTCCAAAACCGCAGGTTGGGGGTTCGATTCCCTCCTGGCCTGCCATACCCCCCGACCAGACGCGAGCTTGGGTGCTGGGTTTCGGATACACAATGAACACAAACGCAGACACCGGCCCGGGCATGCTGGATACCGTGAAGTTGGCGACTGCTGCAGCCATTTTGGTGGGCGGTATCGTCGCTTACTACACGTATGAGCAGCAGTCGATGCTCATCGCGGTACCGGCTGTACTGGTTGCGGTTGCACTGGCGATCACTGTGTTCATGGCAACCGAGCGTGGCCGGCTACTGTGGAAGTTTATCCAGGGCTCGCGGGTTGAAATCCGCAAGGTAATCTGGCCGACGCGCCAGGAAACCCTGCAGACGACACTGACCGTATTTGTTTTTGCCTTGATCCTTGCGTTATTTTTTTGGGGACTAGATTTTTTTCTGTTGTGGATAACCCGGTTACTGACAGGGCAGGGAGGCTAGCACGTGGCACTTAAATGGTATGTCGTGCACGCCTATTCGAACTTCGAGAATAAGGTCAAGACCTCGCTCGAAGAACGAATAAAACTGCATGGCCTCGAAGAAAAGTTTGGCGAAGTACTAGTCCCCACGGAAGAAGTAGTGGAGATGCGCGAGGGTCAGAAGCGCAGGAGTGAACGCAAGTTTTTCCCCGGCTATGTGCTGGTGCAGATGGAGCTTGATGAAGAAACCTGGCATCTGGTTAAAGAGGTGCCGAAAGTGCTCGGTTTTATTGGCGGCTCAAGTGATAAACCTGCACATATTACAGATGCAGAAGCTAATGCAATTCTCAATCGTGTAGAGGAAGGCGTAGACAAGCCGCGTCCGAAAGTATTGTTCGAGCCGGGCGAGGTTGTGCGCGTTATCGATGGTCCGTTTAACGACTTTAGCGGCGTGGTCGAAAACGTTAATTACGACAAGAGCAAGCTGCGCGTGGCAGTGCAGATTCTTGGCCGGCCGACGCCGGTTGAACTGGAATTCGGTCAGGTCGAGAAGAGCTGACCGTAAGCAGGTACACGGCGCTGAAAGATAGCGCCTGTAACAGGGGAGTCAGGACAAGTCCTGACGTTTGAACCCACAGAGGTGTGTAATGGCAAAGAAAATCGAGACTTACATAAAGCTGCAGGTCCCGGCAGGACGGGCTAACCCCAGTCCGCCCGTGGGCCCGGCGCTTGGTCAGCACGGTGTAAATATCATGGAGTTCTGCAAGGCGTTCAACGCCGAAACGCAGGGCACCGAACCCGGCATGCCAATTCCGGTAGTGATTACGGTCTACAGCGATCGCAGCATTACGTTTATCAAGAAAACCCCCCCGGCAGCCGTGTTGCTGAAAAAGGCAGCGGGCGTTGACAAAGGCAGTGGTACGCCTAACACAGAGAAGGTTGGTAAGGTGACCCGCGCCCAGCTTGAAGAAATAGCTGAAATAAAAATGGTCGATCTGAACGCGGCCGACATGGATGCAGCTGTTCGAATTATTGCCGGCAGTGCCCGCAGCATGGGCCTGGATGTGGAGGGTCTCTGAAATGACAAATCTGAGTAAGAGAGCCCAGGCCCACAAGGAAAAGGTTTCACGCACTGAAGCGCAGCCCGTGGACGAGGCGTTGACGCTTGTTAAAGAGATGGCCACGGCCAAGTTTGTCGAGTCGGTGGATATTTCGGTGAATCTTGGTATCGATGCCAAGAAATCTGATCAGAATGTACGCGGTTCAATCGTCATGCCGAACGGCACCGGCAAGACCGTCAGGGTTGCAGTATTTGCACAGGGCGAAAATGCCGATAAAGCGAAGGCAGCCGGCGCCGATATCGTCGGCTTCGAGGACCTGGCCGAATCAATCAAGGGCGGTACGATGGACTTCGACACGGTTATCGCGACTCCCGATGCCATGCGTGTCGTCGGCCAGCTCGGTAAGGTGCTCGGGCCGCGCGGACTGATGCCGAACCCCAAGGTGGGCACGGTTACCCAGGACGTCGAGACTGCAGTAAAAAATGCGAAGTCAGGTCAGGTCAGTTTCCGCACGGACAAGGCCGGCATCATTCACTGCTCTATCGGACGGGTGGATTTTGAAGTACGGGCGCTGAAGGAAAACCTCGGCGCGTTACTTGCTGATCTGGAAAAAGCCAAGCCGGCATCAGCAAAGGGCGTGTACCTGAAGAAACTGACCGTTTCTTCAACGATGGGACCCGGCGTGATAGTCGATCAGTCGACGATATAGGAAAGGGAGGGGGGTCAGCCCCCAATTTCTGACAAGTTGTGAATTTTCGTTCGGTTTGACTGAAATGTTGCCCGAGCAAAAATGAGGAATTGGGGTCTGACCCCGTTTCTCACATCAAAGACCGTGGGTGCAACCGGCGCAGTACGTAACCGGAAGCTTAATGACTGCAAAGTCGGCCTGCGCAGATGGCGTTACCCGAATCAGGGACTCCTGGTGACGGTGCCCATCACGGGTGGTTGCGCTGTTGTTTATACAAGGTGTAGCTGTTTAGTGGTTAAGAGGCCAGGAGAATTAGATGGCACTCAGACTCGAAGACAAGAAGGCTCTTGTTGCAGAGGTGAACGAGGTGGCCGCCAATGCGCTGTCCGCCATTGCTGCGGAATACCGCGGCATGACGGTGGCGCAGATGACCGAGTTTCGGGCTAAAGCCCGAAGCGAAGGTGTCTATGTGCGGGTCGTCAAGAACACACTTGCGAAACGGGCCATCGATGGCACCGAGTTCGAATGTCTTGCCGATTCGCTAACAGGCCCGATCATTCTTGCGTTTTCTACTGAAGACCCCGGCTCCGCTGCCAGGGTAGTCAAGGAATTCTCTGAAGATTGTGAGGACCTCGTCACCCAGGTGATAGCGATCGGTGGTGAGGTTTATCCGTCAAGTGATTTGGATCGACTCGCCAGGCTGCCGACACTGGATCAGGCTCGGGCAAAATTGCTCGGACTGTTACAGGCACCGGCAGGCAAGTTCGTTCGAACCATCGCCGAACCCCAAGCCAAGTTGGTGCGGCTCTTGGCCGCCCATCGGGATCAGCAACCGGCTGCATAGCCAGCGCTTGTCTCGAAACAGTATTCGGTAACGAAATAGTTTTTCAGGAGTAAAAAAATGTCTGTATCACGTGAAGATATCAAGAAAGCTCTGGGCGAAATGCCCGTTATGGAGCTTGTCGAGCTTATTAATGAGCTGGAAGAAGATTGGGGCGTATCCGCCGCCGCTCCGGTAGCAGTTGCTGCTGCAGGAGCCGCTGGTGGTGAAGCCGCTGCTGCTGTCGAAGAGAAGGATGAATTCGACGTCATTCTGAACGGCTTCGGTGACAACAAGGTTGCGGTAATTAAAGCCGTGCGTGCCATCACCGGCCTCGGGCTCAAGGAAGCAAAAGACGCTGTCGAAGGCACACCTTCTACGTTGAAAGAAGGCGTCGCCAAAGATGAAGCAGAAGAGCTCAAGAAGCAGCTGGAAGAAGCCGGCGGAACGGCAGAGCTCAAGTAGGGCCGGTTAACGGTCTGATGCGTTTTATAACGCGATTGTTTAGTCGGATGAATACGCAGGATGTGCTGGTAACTTGGGTTGCTGGCACGCCCGTGCGTCTGAATCTGCAGGTTTACAGAACCAGCGCATTAAGTGCGCAGAGGTGCTGATAGATGGCATATTCCTTTACAGAGAAAAAGCGTATCCGCAAGGATTTTGGCAAATGTTCGAGCATCCTGGATGCTCCTTACCTGTTGTCGATCCAGCTGGATTCATATCGTAAATTCCTGCAAACCGATATCAAGGTTGCTGACCGTACGGACATGGGTTTACACGCTGCATTCAAGAGCGTGTTCCCTATCGTCAGTTATTCGGGCACAGCGGCTTTAGAGTATGTGAGCTATGAGCTCGGCACACCCGTTTTCGACGTCAAGGAGTGCCAGGTCAGAGGTCTCACTTATGCGGCACCCCTGCGTGTGCAGGTCAGGCTGGTTATCTATGACAAGGATGCCCCCGGCAGCAAGAAACCTGTAAAGGAAGTTCGCGAGCAGGAAGTTTACCTGGGTGAAATGCCGCTCATGACGGATAACGGCACTTTCGTTGTAAACGGCACCGAACGCGTCATCGTTTCGCAGCTTCACCGTTCACCCGGTGTATTTTTCGATCATGACAAAGGTAAATCACACTCGTCCGGCAAGTTGTTGTTCTCGGCGCGGGTTATCCCGTACCGTGGTTCCTGGCTGGATTTCGAGTTCGATCCCAAGGACAGCGTATTTGTGCGTATCGACCGGCGCCGTAAATTGCCGGTTACGATTTTCCTGCGTGCACTGGGGCTCGAGAATGAAGAAATGCTTGGTATATTCTTCGATACCAACGATTTCTATCTCAGCGACAAGAAAATCGAAATGGGTCTCCTGCCGCAGCGCTTACGCGGCGACAATGCCACCTTCGATATCAGGATCGGACGCAAACTTATAGTTGCTGAAGGTCGTCGCATTACGGTCAAGCACGTCAAGGACCTGGAGAAATCCGGCGCCAAGCGCCTGGAGGTGCCGCAGGATTATCTTATCGGCAAAATACTCGCGCATGATCTTATCGATGCCGATACTGGTGAACTGCTGGCCGCGGCAAACGATGAATTGACCGAAGAGCTGCTCGAATCACTGATCGAAAGCGGCGTAGTTAAAATCCGTACGCTGTATGTCAATGATCTCGATGAAGGCCCATATATTTCCAATACGCTGCGCGTAGATCCCTCTTCGACGAAACTCGAAGCACTGGTAGAAATCTACCGGATGATGCGCCCCGGTGAACCACCGACTAAAGATGCGGCGGAGAACCTGTTTAACAACCTGTTCTTTAACCCTGAGCGTTACGACCTGTCTGATGTCGGTCGCATGAAGTTCAATCGTCGTGTTGGCCGCCCGGATGGCGAAGGCGGCGGCGTGCTCGACCAGGACGATATTCTGTCGGCCCTGCAGGTGCTCATGGATATCCGCAATGGCAAGGGAACCGTTGATGATATTGATCATCTCGGCAACCGGCGAGTGCGCAGCGTTGGCGAGATGGCAGAGAACGCATTCCGTGTCGGTCTCGTGCGTGTAGAGCGTGCTGTAAAGGAACGGCTGACGCTGGCCGACTCTGAAGGCCTGATGCCGCAGGAGATGATCAACGCCAAGCCGGTCGCAGCGGCGGTCAAGGAATTCTTTGGCTCAAGCCAGTTGTCGCAGTTCATGGACCAGAACAATCCATTGTCTGAAATTACCCACAAGCGCCGGGTTTCGGCACTTGGCCCGGGTGGACTGACGCGTGAGCGTGCCGGATTCGAAGTCCGCGACGTGCACCCAACCCACTATGGCCGTGTTTGCCCGATTGAGACGCCTGAAGGTCCGAATATTGGCCTGATTAACTCACTCGCCGTATACGCACGTACCAATGACTACGGTTTCCTGGAGACACCTTATCGCAAAGTTGTGAAGGGCAAGGTTACCAGTGACATTGAGTACCTGTCGGCCATAGAAGAAGGGCAGTTTGTTATCGCCCAGGCGAATGCCGAAACCGACAAGAAAGGCCAGTTGGTCGAGGAACTCATTTCAGTTCGTTACAACAATGAATTCACGTTGATGCCATGTGAAAATATTCAGTTCATGGATGTCTCACCGCGACAAACGGTTTCGGTTGCAGCCTCCCTCGTGCCATTCCTCGAGCACGACGATGCCAACCGAGCACTCATGGGTTCCAACATGCAACGCCAGGCAGTGCCGACATTGCGCGCGGAGACGCCGCTCGTGGGAACTGGCATGGAAGGCAAAGTGGCGGTTGACTCCGGTGTCACCGTTATTGCCAACCGTGGTGGCGTAGTCGATTCCGTTGACGCATCACGTATCGTTGTGCGTGTGCATGATAATGAAACTACCGCCGCTGAATCGGGCGTGGATATCTATAACCTTACGAAGTACACCCGTTCCAACCAGAACACCTGCATGAACCAGCGGCCGCTGGTGCATGCAGGTGACTCCATTGCCCGCGGCGACGTGCTGGCTGACGGTGCTTCGACCAGTATGGGCGAGCTTGCGCTGGGCCAGAATCTGCTGGTCGCGTTCATGCCATGGAACGGCTACAACTTTGAGGATTCGATCCTCATCTCCGAGCGTCTCGTGGAAGAAGACCGCTTCACCACGATTCATATCGAGGAGCTGACCTGCGTCGCACGTGATACCAAGCTGGGGTCGGAAGAGGTGTCTGCTGATATCCCGAACGTCGGTGATTCCGCGCTGGCAAAACTTGATGAAGCAGGTATTGCTTTCATCGGTGCCGAAGTTAACGCGGGCGATATCCTGGTCGGCAAGGTAACGCCGAAAGGCGAAACCCAGTTGACGCCGGAGGAAAAACTCCTGCGTGCAATCTTTGGTGAGAAAGCGTCTGATGTTAAAGACACATCACTGCGTGTACCGCCGGGTATGGATGGTACGGTTATCGATGTACGGGTATTTACCCGCGATGGCATCGATAAAGATACGCGTGCGCTATCTATTGAAGAAGCTGAACTCGAAAGCGTACGCAAGGATCTCGACGACCAGCAGCGAATTCTCGAAAATGATATTTTTGAGCGCATAGAACGTATGCTGATTGGCAAAGTTGCTGACGGCGGGCCAAACAAGCTCTCAAAAGGCAGCAAAGTCACGAAGTCGTATCTCGACGAACTCGAGCACAGTCAGTGGTTTGAAATCCGGCTGCGCAACGACGAAGCAAATACTTCGCTCGAGAAGGCGGCCAAGCGCCTTAAGATTCAGCGTGGTGATTTCGACAAGCGCTTCGAGGAGAAGAAGCAGAAGATCACAGCGGGCGACGACCTCGCTCCGGGCGTACTCAAGATGGTCAAGGTCTATCTTGCTGTTAAGCGCCGCATTCAGCCGGGCGACAAGATGGCCGGCCGCCACGGTAACAAAGGTGTTATTTCGACGATTGTTCCTGTCGAAGACATGCCTTACACCGAAGACGGTACGCCCGTTGATATCGTCCTTAACCCGCTCGGCGTGCCCTCACGCATGAACGTGGGCCAGGTGCTCGAAGTGCATCTTGGTCTTGCCGCCAAGGCGATAGGCGCGAAGATCGGCGATCTCGTCGACACGGGTGCGGGTATCACCAAACTGCGTGAATTTCTCGACGAGGTTTATAACAAGAGCGGTGGTCAGCCAGAGGATATTAAGAGTCTTAATGCTGATGAACTGGGCGAACTGGCAAGCAACCTGCGTAAGGGTGTGCCAATGGCAACGCCTGTATTCGACGGTGCGTCCGAGGAAGAGATCAAGAAAATGCTCAAACTCGGCGGCCAATCCGAATCAGGTCAGTCGACGCTGATTGACGGCCGTACCGGCGAGGTTTTTCATCGCCCGGTAACGGTTGGCTACATGTACATGCTCAAGTTGAACCATCTGGTCGACGACAAGATGCATGCGCGCTCAACCGGACCGTACAGCCTGGTAACCCAGCAGCCGCTGGGTGGAAAGGCGCAGTTCGGCGGACAGCGATTTGGTGAGATGGAAGTGTGGGCCCTGGAGGCTTACGGGGCGGCACATACGCTGCAGGAAATGCTCACGGTCAAATCGGACGACGTTCAGGGCCGCACCAAGATGTACAAGAATATTGTCGATGGAACCCACGAGATCGATGCGGGTATGCCGGAATCCTTCAATGTGCTCGTGAAGGAGATCCGATCACTCGGTATCAACGTCGAACTCGAACAGGACTAGTAACGCACGACAAGTACTGGCGAATAGCTGGCAGGTGACACATGCGCGATTTACTCAATATATTTAAAACTCAGCACGTAGTTGAAGAATTCGATGTCATACGTATAGGTCTGGCATCGCCGGAGATGATCCGGTCCTGGTCTTTCGGCGAGGTCAAGAAGCCGGAGACCATCAACTACCGTACTTTCAAACCCGAGCGCGACGGACTGTTCTGCGCAAAGATTTTTGGTCCTGTTAAGGATTACGAATGTCTTTGTGGCAAATACAAGCGTCTGAAGCATCGTGGCGTGGTCTGCGAGAAATGTGGCGTTGAAGTCACACAGACCAAGGTACGCCGAGAACGCATGGCACACATAGACCTCGCTAGCCCGGTTGCGCATATCTGGTTCCTGAAGTCTCTGCCCAGCCGTATCGGCCTCATGCTCGACATGACATTGCGTGAGATCGAGCGTGTGCTTTATTTCGAGGCATTTGTTGTTGTTGATGAAGGCATGACTCCGCTTGAGCGCAGCAGCCTGATGAATGACGAACAGTACCTGGAAGCGATCGAAGAGTACGGCGATGAATTCGATGCCCGCATGGGCGCCGAGGCCGTGCACGAGATGCTGAAGACGATTGATCTGCCGTCTGAGGCGCTGAAGGTTCGTGAAGAAATCAACAGCACGTCATCCGAGACCAAGATCAAGCGTCTGTCAAAGCGCCTGAAATTGCTTGAGGCCTTCCTTGAGTCAGGCATCAAGCCTGAGTGGATGGTGCTTACCGTTCTGCCGGTGTTGCCGCCTGATCTGCGTCCGCTGGTGCCGCTCGATGGTGGCCGCTTCGCCACGTCTGATCTGAACGATCTCTATCGTCGTGTTATCAATCGTAACAACCGCCTGCGTCGTTTGCTGGAGCTGAATGCTCCCGACATCATCGTACGCAATGAGAAACGAATGCTGCAGGAATCTGTAGACGCGTTACTCGATAACGGTCGTCGGGGTCGCGCAATAACGGGAACGAACAAGCGTCCGCTGAAGTCTCTGGCTGACATGATTAAGGGCAAGCAGGGTCGGTTCCGCCAGAACCTGCTTGGTAAGCGTGTCGACTATTCTGGTCGTTCCGTAATCGTGGTTGGCCCTACGCTGAAACTGCACCAGTGCGGTTTGCCGAAGAAGATGGCGCTGGAGCTCTTCAAGCCGTTTATCTTCTCGAAGTTGCAACTGCGCGGTGAAGCCTCGACTATTAAAGCGGCGAAGCGGTTGGTCGAGCGCGAAGGTGCGGAAGTCTGGGATATTCTTGAAGATGTGATTCGCGAGCATCCAGTCATGCTTAACCGGGCGCCGACCTTGCATCGACTGGGTATCCAGGCCTTTGAGCCGGTCCTGATTGAAGGTAAGGCGATCCAGTTGCATCCGCTTGTCTGTACCGCATTTAACGCTGACTTCGACGGCGACCAGATGGCCGTGCACGTGCCTTTGTCCCTGGAAGCCCAACTGGAAGCGCGCGCGCTGATGATGGCATCGAACAATATCCTGTCACCGGCCAACGGCGAGCCGATTATCGTTCCTTCGCAGGATGTTGTCCTCGGTCTTTATTACATGACGCGTGAGCGCATCAACGCCAAGGGCGAAGGTATGACCTTCTCTGATGTGCAGGAAGTGCATCGCGCACGCCAGAATCAGGTAGTTGATCTGCATGCAATAATCAAGGTGCGAATCGATGACAGCTACCTTGCCGAAGATGGTGAAGTTACTGATCGGACCCGGCTTGTCGATACCACGGTGGGGCGCGCATTGTTATCAGAGATTCTGCCAAAGGGTATGAGTTTCGATAACATCAACTGCGACCTTAGCAAGCGGGCGATTTCCGGCCTTATCAATACCTGTTACCGTGAAGTTGGCCTGAAAGCAACTGTCATATTTGCTGACCAGCTCATGTACATGGGCTTCGCTTATGCAACCCGGGCTGGTATTTCGATCGGCGTCAACGACATGGTTGTACCGGAAGAGAAGCCACAAATACTCAGTGTCGCTGAAGAAGAGGTCCGCGATATCCAGGATCAGTATGCAAGTGGCCTGGTCACGGACGGCGAGCGGTACAACAAGGTTGTCGACATCTGGTCGCGTACTAATGACCTTGTTGCCAAATCCATGATGGATAAACTCGGCACCGAAGACGTTATCGATGCTGCTGGCAATACCATCAGGCAGCCATCCTTTAATTCCATCTACATGATGGCCGACTCGGGTGCTCGTGGTTCGGCTGCGCAGATCCGGCAGCTGGCCGGTATGCGTGGACTGATGGCCAAGCCGGACGGCTCGATTATCGAGACACCGATTACGGCCAATTTCCGTGAAGGCCTTGATGTATTGCAGTACTTCATTTCGACTCACGGTGCGCGTAAAGGTCTTGCCGACACCGCACTGAAAACCGCGAATTCCGGTTACCTGACCCGGCGCCTGGTCGACGTCGCGCAGGATCTCGTGGTTACGAAAGACGATTGCGAAACCATAAACGGTCTCTGGGTTGCACCGCTGGTTGAAGGCGGTGACATTGTTGAGCCATTGCACGAGCGCGTGCTCGGTCGTGTGCTTGCCGAGTCAGTCAGTGACAAGAACGATGACAAAGTCATCCTGGAAGCCGGCGACCTGATGGATGAAACTAATGTCCAGAAGCTTGAAGAACATGGCGTAGATCACGTCAAGGTTCGTTCCGCGATTACCTGCGAAACACGTTACGGTGTTTGTTCGCAGTGTTACGGACGCGACCTGGCGCGTGGCCACAAGATCAACAAGGGCGAAGCGGTCGGTGTGATTGCGGCCCAGTCGATCGGTGAGCCGGGTACCCAGCTGACCATGCGTACCTTCCATATTGGTGGTGCGGCGTCGCGTGCTGCGGCGGCCAACAGCGTCGAGGTTAAACACGGTGGTGTCGTCCGGCTGCATAACGTGAAAACCGTTCAGCATGCCAAGGGTCACCTGGTTGCGGTCAGCCGCTCCGGTGAGGTTGGCGTCATCGACGAACAGGGACGTGAGCGCGAACGCTACAAGTTGCCGTACGGCGCAATGATTACTATCAACGATGGTGATAAATCCGATCCGGGCCAGGTTGTAGCGACCTGGGATCCACATACCCACCCGGTTATTTCCGAGGTTGCGGGTAAGCTTAAGTTCGAGGATTTCGTCGAAGGCATCACCGTAAGTGAGCAGGAAGATGAAATCACCGGGCTTTCCAGCACGGTGATTATGGATCCCAAGCAACGTGGCGCGGCCGGCAAGGACTTGCGACCGACAGCGAAGCTGGTGGATGGTAAAGGCAAAGAAATCTGCTTTGCCAACACCGAGATCCCTGCCGTTTACGCACTCCCGGCGGGCGCGCTGGTTAACACGTCTGACGGCGCAGCAGTGTCTATAGGTGACGTGATCGCGCGAATCCCACAGGAAAGCTCGAAAACCCGCGATATTACGGGTGGTCTGCCCCGCGTCGCCGACCTCTTCGAGGCGCGGAAGCCCAAGGAACCGGGCATCATGGCCGAGCACACGGGTACCGTGAGTTTCGGTAAGGAAACCAAGGGCAAGGTTCGCCTGGTTATTACCGATGAAAACGGCGAGAACTATGAAAGCCTGATTCCGAAATGGCGTCACCTCAGCGTGTTCGAGGGTGAGCAGGTCGAGAAGGGTGAATTCATCGCTGACGGCGAGCCTACCCCGCACGATATCCTGCGGCTGCGCGGTGTCGAGAACCTGGCTGAATACCTCGTGCGCGAAATTCAGGACGTATACCGTCTGCAGGGTGTGAAAATCAACGACAAGCACATTGAGGTGATCATTCGCCAGATGCTGCGCAAAGTTGAGATTACGGCCCCGGGCGAGACCAACCTGCTCCGCGGCGAGCAGCTGGACCGCTCGCGGGTGCTGGAGATCAACGAGTCTACAGAACCCTCGGCCCCGGCTGAGTTCGAGCCCCTGCTACTGGGTATTACCAAGGCCTCACTGGCTACGGAATCCTTCATTTCAGCGGCCTCCTTCCAGGAGACTACCCGCGTCCTTACAGAGGCCGCGGTGAAGGGTCTGCGGGACGAGCTGCGTGGCCTGAAGGAGAACGTGATCGTGGGCCGCCTGATACCGGCGGGCACGGGCTTCAGCTTCCATGCAGACCAACGGCGCTCCCGCGAGGACATGCTGGCTGAAGAGCTGAAGGGCCTGGAGCAGGAAGCAGAAAAGCTTGACGAGGCCGGAGAAGGCGCCGAAAAGCTCGATCCGGAGGTCGTTGAAGCGGCTGCCGGAGGGCCTGAACCGGCCGGAGAATCTGGCGCTGCAGCAAGCTGAGGGAAATACCTGGCATTTTTCAGGATAAGGCCCGAAAAATAAGCACTTGCGCCGCTTGACAGGGTTCAGGTGGCGCAAATAAAATGCTCCGCCCGCTGGAGGCGGGTAATACCGGCCACTGCCGGTATACAGACAGACACAGCTTGCCTGCTGGGTGCAGGCTTGTTTCCTCGGATGGCCCGGGTGCTGGATCTCTTTTTTGATGATGCCGCAGCCGGGCTGTGTTTTATTGTGAATCAAATATTTGTGAGTGGCGGGCGCCGCTCATTGCAGATAGCGAACATACTGAACTTATAGAGTTAAAGCATGGCGACCGTTAATCAACTCGTACGTAAACAACGGAAGACGAAGCCGACGAAGAGCAACGTTCCGGCCCTGAATGCCAGCCCGCAAAAACGTGGCGTTTGCACACGGGTGTATACGACAACGCCTAAAAAGCCGAACTCCGCGATGCGGAAAGTTGCTCGCGTGCGGCTTACGAATGGTTTTGAAGTAACGAGTTATATCGGTGGTGAAGGCCACAACCTGCAGGAGCACTCGGTAGTGCTGATTCGCGGCGGTCGTGTGAAAGATTTACCGGGTGTTCGTTATCACACTGTGCGCGGCACACTAGATTGTGCCGGTGTAAGTGATCGCCGACAGGGCCGTAGTAAGTACGGCGCCAAGCGACCAAAATAGTTTTTCAGACTTTCTGACCAGGTAATCCGACCAGAGACACCAAATGTCCAGACGTACACAGGCGCCGAAGCGCGATTTGCTTCCCGATCCCAAGCATGGCAGCCAGAGGCTGACCAAGTTCATCAACATGATCATGAATCATGGCAAGAAATCTGTTGCCGAGAACATTGTTTACGATGCGCTTGAGCAGATTGCGGAAAAAAGTGGTCAGTCCGAAGAGCAGGCAGTAGAGCTGCTGGGGCAGGCGCTGGAGAACGTCAAGCCAATGGTCGAGGTGAAGTCCCGCCGCGTGGGTGGCGCGACCTACCAGGTGCCGATAGAAGTGCGCCCGGCCCGGAGAGACACCCTGGCAATGCGCTGGGTAATCGACGCAGCTCGCAGCCGCAGTGAAAAGTCCATGGCACAACGCCTGGCAAATGAATTAATGGACGCCGCCGACAACCGCGGCGCTGCCGTCAAGAAGCGCGAAGATACGCATCGTATGGCCGAGGCCAACAAGGCGTTTTCGCATTATCGCTGGTAAGTCGTACAGGACGACATTTTGAAGAAGGGTTCCAACCGTGGCACGTACGACTCCAATCGACAGATATCGCAATATCGGCATCATGGCTCACATCGATGCCGGTAAAACGACGACAACTGAACGCGTACTCTTCTATACCGGTATTTCCCACAAGATAGGTGAAGTACATGATGGTGCGGCCGTCATGGACTGGATGGAACAGGAGCAGGAACGTGGCATCACGATCACGTCTGCTGCCACGACCTGTTTCTGGCAGGGAATGGACAAGCAGTTTCCTGAACACCGCATCAATATAATCGATACCCCCGGACACGTTGACTTTACCATCGAGGTGGAACGAAGCCTGCGCGTACTCGATGGTGCAGTCACGGTGTTGTGTGCGGTTGGTGGCGTAGAGCCACAAACCGAGACGGTCTGGCGCCAGGGCGATCGCTATAAAGTTCCGCGCATGATCTTTGTCAACAAGATGGACCGGGCTGGAGCCGATTTCCTGCGTGTTGTGGGCCAGGTTAAAGAGAGGCTCGGTGCGAACCCGGTGCCCGTTCAGCTCAATATTGGTGCCGAAGAGAACTTCAAAGGCGTGATCGACCTTATCCGTATGAAGGCGATCTACTGGGAAGAAGAAAACATGGGTGCAGAGTTCGAGTTTGCGGACGTTCCCGAAGACCTCCAGGCCCAGGCTCAGTCCTTACGCGATGAAATGATCGAAGCCGCCGCCGAGGCAAATGAAGAACTGCTCGAGAAGTACCTTGAGGGCGGCGATCTTAGCGAAGAAGAGATTCGCAAGGGCATTCGCATTCGCACTCTGGCGAACGAAATTGTGCCGGTGTTGTGTGGCAGCGCTTTCAAGAACAAGGGCGTTCAGGCCATGCTGGATGCGGTAATTGATTTTATGCCCGCACCGACGGACGTAGAAGCAATAAAGGGCCTCGAAGAAGATGAGGAAACTGAAGTCGAGCGGCAATCGAGCGATGACGAGCCCTTTGCGGCGCTGGCTTTCAAAATCGCGACAGACCCCTTTGTCGGCAACCTGACGTTTTTCAGGGTTTACTCTGGTGTTTTGAACTCCGGCGATACAATTTACAACCCGGTCAAGGGCAAGAAAGAGCGTATCGGTCGAATCCTGCAAATGCATTCGAATGATCGTGAAGAGATCAAGGAAGTTCGTGCGGGCGATATTGCTGCAGCCGTGGGGCTTAAAGATGTCACAACCGGTGACAGCCTGGTTGATCCCAAGAACATAGTTACACTGGAACGGATGGATTTTCCGGAGCCGGTTATCTCCGTTGCAGTCGAACCCAAGACCAAGCCCGACCAGGAAAAAATGGGTGTGGCTTTGCAGAAGCTTGCCAAGGAAGACCCGTCATTTCGTGTCGCTTCAGATGAGGAATCAGGCCAGACAATTATTTCCGGCATGGGTGAATTGCACCTCGACATCATCGTCGATCGGATGCGCCGGGAGTTCAACGTGGAAGCTAACGTTGGCCGGCCGCGGGTTGCTTACCGCGAGACCATTCGCCAGACCGTCGAACAGGAAGCCAAGTTTATACGTCAGTCTGGTGGCCGTGGCCAGTATGGTCACGTTTACTTAAGGCTCGAACCGATGGAGCCTGGTGAAGGTTACGAGTTCGTGAACGAAATCACCGGTGGCGTGGTACCGAAGGAATACATCCCCGCTGTTGATAAAGGCATTAAAGAGCAAATGGAGGCCGGTGTTATCGCAGGCTATCCGGTCGTGGATGTGCGTGCCGCGCTTTACGACGGCTCATTCCATGACGTCGACTCGAGCGAAGTGGCATTCAAGATTGCGGGCTCAATGGCCTTCAAGCAGGGTGCTGCAAAAGCGGGTGCCGTGTTGCTTGAGCCTGTCATGAGTGTTGAGATCGTTACGCCTGATGATTACATGGGCGACGTTAACGGTGACCTCAATCGCCGCCGCGGTGTTCTGCAGGGTATGGATGAATCGCCTGCCGGCAAGATTATTCGTGCTGAAGTCCCGCTGGCTGAAATGTTCGGTTATGCAACCGACCTGCGCTCGATGAGCCAGGGTCGCGCTAACTATTCGATGGAATTCTGTAAGTACGCCGAGGTGCCGCCCAACGTCGCCGAGGATGTAATTAAAAAAGACTAAGAAAGACCACCAGAGGATCGACCGATGGCTAAGGAGAAATTTGAGCGGACGAAGCCCCATGTCAACGTGGGGACGATTGGTCACGTGGACCACGGTAAGACGACGCTGACGGCGGCGCTTACGAAGGTGATGGGTGCAAAGCACGGTGGTGAGTCGAAAGAGTTTGCAGACATAGACAACGCCCCGGAAGAGCGGGAGCGCGGTATCACGATTGCAACGGCACACGTGGAGTACGAGAGCGACAACCGTCACTACGCTCACGTGGACTGTCCGGGACACGCGGACTACGTGAAGAACATGATCACGGGTGCAGCACAGATGGACGGCGCCATCCTGGTGGTGAGTGCCGCCGACGGCCCGATGCCACAGACCCGTGAGCACATCCTGCTGGCCCGCCAGGTGGGTGTGCCCTACATCGTGGTATTCCTGAACAAGGCTGACATGGTGGACGATGCCGAGCTCATGGAGCTCGTCGAGATGGAGGTCCGTGACCTCCTGTCGACCTACGAGTTCCCGGGTGACGACACGCCCCTGATCACAGGCTCAGCGCTTAAAGCACTCGAAGGCGACACCAGCGAGATCGGCTCACAGGCGATCGAGCAGCTGGTCGAAGCACTGGATACATGGATACCCGAGCCGGAACGGGCCATCGACGGGCCCTTTTTGATGCCGGTCGAGGACGTGTTCTCGATCTCGGGCCGCGGCACGGTGGTAACCGGCAGGATCGAGCGTGGCATCGTGAAGGTGAACGACGAAGTCGAGATCGTCGGCATCAAGGATACCGAGAAGACCATCTGCACCGGCGTGGAGATGTTCCGCAAGCTCCTTGACCAGGGCCAGGCAGGCGACAACGTGGGCGTGCTGTTAAGGGGCACGAAGCGTGAAGAGGTGGAGCGCGGCCAGGTACTGGCCAAGCCCGGTTCGATCACACCGCACACCAAGTTCGAAGCCGAGGTGTATATCCTGACCAAGGAAGAGGGCGGCCGACACACGCCGTTCTTCAAGGGCTACCGGCCGCAGTTTTACTTCCGCACGACGGATGTGACAGGCGCGGTGGAGTTGCCGGACGGCACCGAGATGGTGATGCCGGGCGACAACGTGCAAATGAAAGTTGAGCTGATTGCGCCGATCGCGATGGAAGACGGTCTGCGCTTTGCCATTCGCGAGGGCGGCCGGACAGTCGGCGCCGGCGTGGTGGCTAAGAT
>PBYE01000041.1 GCA_002729495.1 Chromatiales bacterium | reverse complement strand
GTCAACTTTTAGCTCAAATTGCTAATTATTAAAAATGGTGTGATATTTTTATTTAGACTTTCATTTTGTTCTCTTTAGGATTTTTTTTTGATTATCTTCCTTATTTCTATCGTTGATTTGGTGTTTGTGCTTCCACATTTTTATTGTTTTATTTTTAAGCCTGTTTGTGTCGAGTCAGCAAACAGCGCACGTGGCTAGACCGATGCTCGGTCGGTCAACGATTGGCAAGGATGGCGCGACGATTTCGTTTCGCACTGGACACCAATCGCGGTGCTCGACGTTCTTCAGCTCTTCTAATCTTCATGCTACACACGATTAATAACATCAACAACGTCGATAATCTATCGACAACATCCAACCGAAAGTCAAACATTTCTTCAATTTTTCACACCACAAAACTCGCTCGAGTGATGCTCGTAGTGAGACTGTCATCAACTGTACAACAATTTGTTGCTATTGCATTTACAATGATCAACGACACCGTGATAAAACAACGTTCTCATCATCAATAATGCGAAAGTTTTCGTTGCCAAGCACGACAATTCGTCGACGTGTACAGTTGCTGTTTTGGCATGCTATCTATGTGAGCACATGATATGCATTTAATGTCTAATAGCAATGGTTGTAAATGTGCTGCTGAAGCAAGAGATGCGGGAGATTATGCTGGATATATTGGTGGTACTTATTATGCAGGCGCTGCTTTTGGTTCATTATTATGGGGTGTTTTTTCAGGTGGAACTTGTGCTTGTGCTTGTGCTGGTTGAGATGGTGCGAAACAACAACAATCACACACACACACACAATCAGTTGTTGATTGTTTGTTGTTGGGATTAGTTTGAATAAAAGATATCAATACACAAAGGTCAATAACACTCATTAAAACAAGCACAAAATATAAAATTATGGTGTTGCCATCGGCAACATCGGTATCCACCGACACAATTGAACTTCCGCCATACAGTGTTGTAAGTGCTGCAAGGCTGCCCACTATCACAGATGCACTGTTCACAAAAACGCCCACATTGTTAGAACCCACCACGTTATACGAACCAACGAACACATTGTCATGATGCAATAACAAACGATGAAAAAAGTCATGATCGCCATGCCCGCCAATTCCTTATCAGCAAAAGCATCAACGTCTCGAATAGGGTTTCACTCATCAACAAATAAACCCTTTGAAAAAACTTTTAAAACAGTCAAACAAATTCAAACAATAAAGGAATGCGATCGACTAATAAATTGAATCGATGCAAGAACGATGGTTTCGACAAGTGTAACCAATTCATTCCCTGTTTTGAGGACAAATTTTGGTAATAGAAAAACTGTATACACATGGGAAGTGTGCTATAGTTTTGCTTCATTCGGAATATTGTGCATCATGGAAGTTTTTTTTTTGAAGAATTAAAAAACCGATGTTGACGCCACACGCCTGTAGATACTCAATGCCATCGCTCAAGACAGTCGCACAAGACAAGGATATTGTAGTATGCATGAAAGACGCAGAAATATCAAAAACACCGATATAAACCTTCAACTCGATTTTTCTCTCAAAATTCGTCGGAAATCAAAGTTATTATACGTGTTATAGTTGTTGTATATCGAATGAACAGTGATTGAACCCTGTTGCAACGAGGGCGCTTTCTTGAGCAAAAATCGCACTTTCATTTATTTTTGTTTTCTTGCTAAAAAAAAAGGTTTTTTTTCGATTTTTTGGTTTTTCGAAAGGTGGTTCTTCTGTTTTTAAAAAGTCGTTGACGTTGTATACAGGAGTACAATGAAACTTCAAATATTTGCTGCACTGGAAAACTGTGTGAACAATGGCGTGCTTGTGGAGTGGTGTACAGACGACGATTTTCCGTCAATCGTGAAAACCGTCGTGGAAACCGTTGTCACTGCAGTAGACGCCGCCAACAACGACGACATTGGCTCGATGGTTATCTTCGATCGTTCAGGACATCGTATCGTCAATAAGAAGCAATTGCGACGTCACGAGCTTGTATTTGTGCGAAATGAGCGCGGGGAACTTGCAATTGTGGCACCACCAGGACCGAGGCCTCGTGCGTTTATTGGGAACGCAGACTGGCTACTGGGCGATCCGGTGGCTGGTTTTGCGCGACTACACGAAAAATATGGCGACGTTGTCAAGTACCGAATATTTGCCAAGGTTCTTGTTCAAACTATCGATGCCGCCATGGCCGAGGAGGTGCTTACGCGCGACGATACCTTTCGCAAAGAAATGCTCGGCGCCGGGCTCGAGCTTGTCGAGATTGGCGGAGGTGGCTTGTTCACAACGAACACGCACGATGCGCGCTGGTGGGCGGCACATCGTGTGCTTATGCCAGCATTCTCGGCCGCTGCAATGAAACAGTACGTGCCAACCATGATCGCGGCGACCGGCCAACTGTGTTCACTGCTCGACGCAGCCGTGGCGCGCAACGACGTGGTGGATGTGTGCGGCGTCATGACCAAGTTGACATTCGAGACCATCGGACGATGTGGCTTTGGCTTTTCGTTTGGCGCTTTGCAGGCGCCTCACGACGCTCCGCTGCACCCATTCCTGACCGCAATGTCGTTTTGTTTGGGGCAAGTTTTGGTGCGCGTGCAACGTTCAAAGTACTGGAAGCGGTTGCCGCTTGCCAGCAACCGCGAGTTCCGTGACGCCATGAATGTGATGCGTCAGACGGTCAACAGCATCATCGACGCGCGCACATCCGATCTGCCACACCCGAAAACGACGAACGCCGATCGCGGCGGCAATCTCAGCAGCACTGCCGCCACAGTCGATAGCAGTGAGCCACCATCGGCTTCCACATCGGTGCACAACGATCTGTTGCAATACATGCTGACCACGCCCGACCCGGCCACTGGTAAACCGCTAGATCGTGTGAACGTCGTCGACCAAGTGATTACGTTTCTCGTTACCGGACATGAAACTACGAGCAACCTCCTGTCGTGGGCGCTCTGGCTTCTCAGCCAACACCCGGCAGCACAGCGACGCGCCGTCGACGAGGCACGGGCGGCTTTGGCACTGCGAGATGCTACGCTCGCCGTGCGACTGTCGGCGGCCGCCAACGATCTCAAGCGATTAACATTCATCGATTGTGTATTGCGCGAGACGTTGCGCCTTTATCCCCCAGTCGTGATGGTCCAAGCGCGATGCTTTGCGGAAGGTGGCGCGGCGTTGGGCGGACGATATGGTGTAGAGTGCGGCGAAGTTGCATCGATTTTGGTGACAAAGTTGCATCGCAACAAAAAGTACTGGGGCGACGATGCTGATGTTTTTCGACCTGAACGCTTTCTACCTGGTACACCGGAGAATGAGGCGCGTCATGCGTATGCATGGCTGCCGTTCAGCTCCGGATTGCGTGGCTGTATTGGACAGCGATTCGCAATGCTCGAAGCCACGTTGGTGCTGGCCGCCGTGCTGGCAAGATTTGAATTTACGATGCCAACGAACGCGCCAGCCGCCTACGACACCAAGGCACTTACGCTCCGTCCAGAGCGTCTGTTGATGCACGTGCACGCGAGAGCAGCAGGAGGAGTCCCCGCGAAACCTGCACCAGTTGAGACGAAGCAGGACGACGCTGTGCCAGTCGCCAGCGTTGTTGACCGCGCGACTTCGCCGGCTTCGCCATGGGCTAGTTCTTTGGATGCATCGAGCGTCATTTCGTCATCAAAGCCGCCAGCTACGGTAGACGTTGCTGTCGTTTTCGGCTCTAACATGGGCACCAGTGAGCGAGTGGCGCGGCAGGTTGCAGATCAAATGCGCGCGCTTTTCGGTCGCGCCACGATTCAATCCGCCGACGCGTGGGTCGCAGTCAAACACCCGCAGCAGCGCGTCGACTTGCTAATTGTCGTTACGGCGTCGTACAACGGTCAGCCACCGGACAATGCTCGTTTCTTTGTTGAGTGGCTGCGTCGGGCAGCTGGAGACGAAGCCCGGTCCGACGACCGCGCGCCGCCTCTGGCGTTTGGCGTGTTCGGCCTGGGCGATTCTCACTGGCGCACGTACCAGGCCGTTCCGCGGCTCGTGGACGCCGCTCTTGATGCAGCGGGTGCCACTCGTCTCGTTGCGCGCGGTGAGGCGGACGACACCGGCGACGTTGACGCCGCGTTCATTGCATGGCGAGAAGAAATGTTGCTCAGTTGTCTGGAACAGTTCCAGCCGGCGATGCAACGTAACGCCAACGACAATACTTCCTCGCCTGATGCTGAACGAGTTGATGACCCCGACGAGTGCTGTGCAATTGAGTGCCGGTGCGCTGAGCCAACTTTACAGTTGTTGGCGACAGCAACGTTGCCGGCATTGCTGTCGCCTGTTGAGTTGAGCGGCGGTGGTATATATGGTGCAGTTCAGTGTACTGTGCTGTCGGCGCGTTCATTAGTGGAGCCGCCACCCAATCCGCCTTCTACACCGACGTGGCATATTGCGCTAAAGTTACCGGCGCCGTTAACGTATGCGACTGGTGGCCGCTTGCAGGTGTTTCCTCTGAACAATGCGGCGATGGTCGATCAGCTTATGCGTCGTCTTTGCTGGGCTCCTGACTTGGTGCTGTCTGCTGGCGCCAACAAGGACGACGCATGTTGCGATAGTGGTTGTTTCTCAAGCAATGTTGCGGCGACGCTGCCGACGCCAATTGGCTTGCGTGTCGCCCTTCTTCACTGTGTCGACATTGCTGTGGTGCCTGTCTCGCGCGAAGTACTTTCAGTGCTTGCCGAATTTGCGGATGATCGTGATGACGACGGCGATGATGACGACGACGACAATGAGGACGCCGATGATGACGACAACAAGGACGGCGATGATGACGACAACAAGGACGACGACAACGACGGCTATGCCAATGAAAAGTTACGTCTTCGTCATCTCAGCCGTGTCATCGATCCACTCGCTCCAAAGCATGCGTATGACGACGACTACGACTCGTTTGTGCGTGCCAACAACCTGTCTTTATTGGACATTCTCGACCACTTCAACAGCGTGCGCACGGTCCCGGCGCCGACGTTGCTGTGCGCACTGCCACGTTTGGCGCCGCGAATGTACTCCATTGCGTCGGCCAGTGAGGTACACCCGGCTACGCTGCATCTCACCGTCGGTCGTGCTCAAGGGCGTGTCACCAAGGGCCGCGCTTGGTCGGGTGTCTGTAGTGGCTACTTGGCGGACGTGCGTCCTGACGATAGTGTTGTGTGTCGTATCATGCCCCCACTGCCAGGCTTTGGCCTGTTGCCCAGCCAAGAGTGCGCACCACTGGTCTTGGTTGGCGCGGGCACGGGTATTGCACCATTCATGGCGTTCTTGGCATCGAGCAAAGCGCTTTCCGAGCCCGAACGCCCTGCCATTCATCTGTTTTATGGCTGTCGCCGCGAGCGCGAGTGCTTGTATGCCGACGAGTTGAAAGAGTACATTGCCCAAGGCGTGTTGGCGTCGATGGTCGTCGCCGTTTCGCGCCCTACAGACGGTGGTGCGCGTCGCTATGTGCAAGATGCACTATTGGATGATGGGCGTCGTTTGTGGCGCTTGCTCGATCGCGAAGGCGCTCGTGTGTTGGTCTGCGGCAATGCACACCGCTTAGCGCACAGCGTGCATGACGCTTTCGTCACCATTGTTTGCCGTGGTACCGGCGCAACGCTCGATGATGCGCGCGGTTATGTGGCCTCGCTCGTCAAGGAGCAACGTTACGTTGAAGACGTATGGGGCGTGTGAGTGATCCTCCTGGCCACCCAGAGCCGCCATATCTCGTCGCATCTGTCCTGTGCGTCCCACGAATAAAAAAATTCGAAAACAAGCTTCCCCACATCTTAACCGAGTTTTCATTTTTTTGATTTGGAAATTGGAATGCGAATGGCTGAGAATGGAAATTTTGAAGTTTGAAAATGTGGAATTGGAATGGAATGAGAATGGCTCAAATTCGCGGAGCCCTCGAACGATTTTTTTTTTCTCATTTCACTTCAACGTACCATCCTGTACAGATCAGATTCGGCGCTAATTTTGAAATAGAAATCTCGGTAACGTCGATACATGATCTGGCATATCAGATTAGAGTTGAAACGTGTTATGGAGTGAGTTATAGTGGTGTTTTATTCCAAAAGCTTGACGATCAATCCGACACTCTTCAACTTCTCGTGGAACGCCTTACCTGACTCTGCGATCAGAAAGCACATTTCTTTCGAGGTTGCAGAAGCCCAACGCTGACATAGACTTGCAAACGCCGCGTCCACACACGCCATCCAACATGATGAACATGTCTGACAACAGACTATTCAGTCGAGGCAGCAGGTAGACGCCGCCTAGATTTGGTGGACTGATGTCGTGCGCAATTCGTTGCCAATGTTCTCGACCCAACACCAACGGCACTGCAATTTTGTCGTCACACTTGAACGCAGACAGACGCTGCACGAAAAAGATCACATTTTGATCAATGACATAAACAACCAATCACACAACTAGCTCTTCTCTTACCTGCTTCACACACTCGTGTAATGAATGATTCGACAAACCATTGCCGTGCACAAACGATACGACATCGCCTGTACACAAACCATTGCCGTGCACAAACGATCCGAGAATGACAATCAACCGCAGGCGCATCGTATCGTCAGTGTCGTTTTTTTGACCAAGTCAAATAAGTCAAACAAGCCATTGACTTGGATCAACATCGCGTACGTCAAAAAAAAGTCGAAAAAGTCAATGTAAAATTTTTATCGTGCATGACACGACCATGCCTGTATCGATACTGTTGTAGTATATTATATTTTATTCGTGTTGATATACATTTTCCGACCAGTATCACCGTATTTCGTTGGCAACAACCAAGACAAATTTTTTTCACAATTTTCAATTTTAAAAAATGGGTCACTCAATTTTCAACAGACAATGGTTACGAAACAGACATCCTTTGCAATTTGTTGGATATTGTTACTACACTGTACAATTGTTGGACTTACGCGTGACTTTTGACTTAAATAAGTCAATCAAATATTAGCTCAAGTCAGTCAAAAAAACCGACCCTGCGTATCGTTCCAACCACATTCATGCCAATCCTGCGTACACTCGTTTGTAGGCATCGGACGAGCGCCGACTATAGACGAGTCCAATCGAAACATACCCACAACACCCTACAAACCCCTTTATGCCTCCTCCCTCTCCGCGCCAATGACTGTTAATGATCATAGCCAAATTTATTTTATAAAACAACACAAAAAGAATACAGAAAATAGAAAAAAAATTTAAAATGAAATGACGCACAACCCTCGAAAACCAAACATATTTTCATTTTCACTTTCGTGACGTTGTTTTGAAATATGTTTCAAAGATTCAGACATGACGACGATAGAGAGATAGTGTGCGCGTGTGTGTAAGTGTGATAAATTGTCAGTTTTCGGAATTGGCTTTGCGCTTTTTGATGTTTTTTGAATGAATTCATGCGAACAACGAGTACAACAATTTATACTAAAATATACGAGCGATGACAAATTAATTTCAGTTTAAAAGGTTTTACGCCAATGCAAGCGCAACGCGTTGAGCACCACCGATATCGACGAGAGTGCCATGGCAGCAGCACCAATGATGGGCGAAATGATGCCAAACGCTGCAAGTGGCACCGCAACAGTGTTGTAGACAAACGCCAGGAACACGTTTTGCCGAATGGTGACGATGGTGGCGCGAGAGAGGCGAATGGCGCGCAGAATGGTGCGCAGATCGCCGTCGATGAGGGTCAATCCGGCCGATTCAATGGCGACGTCGGCACCAGTTCCCATAGCAATGCCAATGTTGCTCGCTGCAATGCAGGTGCGTCGTTGATGCCGTCACCAGCCATGGCCACCACGCGTTTGCCCGTTTGATACGATTTGACCACGTCGGCCTTGCCAGTCGGCAGCACGTCAGCCTCCACTTTACTCAAACCAAGCGTGGCTGCCACTGCGAGCGCCGTGCGACGATTGTCGCCCGTCACCATCACCACCTCGACGCCGCGTGCCGTGAGTGCATCCAGCGCAGCTCTTGTCGTGGCCTTGATGCGATCAGCGACGCCGATCAGTGCACACAACTTGCCATCCTGTGCAAACAACACCACTGTTTGGCCTTTGTCGCGCAGTTCATCTGCTTGTTTCAACAACGCTCGCGCATTCTTGCCTTTCACATCAACGTCGACATGCTCCATCATCGATTTGTTTCCAAGCGCCACTACAACACCATTGATTTTACCTTGCACTCCTTTGCCGGGCACTGCAACAAAGTCGACAACATCAATGAGCGGTACGTTGTACTGCCGGGCTCCAGCTAAAATAGCGGCGCCAATTGCATGTTCGCTTCCTTTCTCCATACTCGCTGCCAACGACAGCACCGAACGTTGCTCCTCCGTACCGACAATCAACGCATCATCCTCATTATTATCAGTTTTTTGAGTCGCTGACACCGACGCTGTACGTTTCTTTTTGCTTTTTTTGGGAGTTTTTTTCGTTTTGACGGCGGTGTTTGATGCGAGTAGTATTTGCACGAGCGATGGTCGGCCTTCGGTCAACGTGCCGGTTTTGTCAACAAGCAACACGTCCAGTTTGGCGAGCAGCTCCAGCGCTTCGGCATCGCGCACCAGCACACCGCACAGCGCGCCGCGGCCAATGCCGACGACGATGGCGACCGGCGTGGCGAGGCCGAGTGCGCACGGGCACGCGATCACCAACACACCCACCGAATAGAGAATGGCGCTGGCGAGCGGCGCGTCGGATTGGGACACGGTGGCCCACAACACAAACGTCACAATGGCGATCACAATGATCACCGGCACAAACACGCCTGCCACCTGATCGATCAGTTTTTGCACGGGTGCGCGGCTGCGCTGTGCGGCAGCGACGGCAGCAACAATGCCTGCTAGTACGGCGTCGGCACCAGCTGCCGTCACGCGCACCAACAACGTGCCATTGCCGTTCAGAGTGGCGCCAGTCACCGTGTCACCAACACGCTTCGCATTGGGAATCGGTTCGCCGGTCAACGACGATTCGTCTACTTCGCTGTCGCCCTCGAGCACCACGCCGTCCACCGGCACTTTCTCGCCGGGACGAATGCGCACGGTGTCGTCGACGCGCACCTCGTCAATCGGCACGTCACGTTCGTTGCCGTCGCCGTCCACCACTCGCGCTGTTTTCGCTTGCAAGTCCAGCAGTTGTGATATAGCTGCGGAGGTGCGCGCGCGCGCCGCTGTCTCCAAGATTTGACCAATTAGAATGAACTCAATAATCAACGCCGCAGCGTCGAAAAACAACACGATTTCGCGCGATTCATTGTCGCGAAAAGTGTCGGGAAAAATATTCGGAAAAATCACCGCAATCAATGAATAAAAATACGCTATTGATGTGCCCAACGAAACCAAAGTATACATATTCAATCTTGGAGGGCATCGACCGACCCATGATCGAAGACCACGCATATGAAACGGTCCGCCAGTGAAGAAAAACACTGGCGTGGCGAGCACCAATTGAAGCCATTTGATCCAGTTTGGCAGCTCGACACTGCTCAAGTGCAAAATCATGATGATCAATAGCGGCAACGAGCCCATCGCACCGACGATCAATCGCAAGTACAGCCAACGCATGGCGCTGCGTTCAGCTTTATCGCCAGCATCGTCGCCGTCGCCGCCGTCTTGTAAACCGGCGTCCTTTGCGAGTTTGCTGTCGCGCGGCACCGACACGCGCACTCGTTCTAAATCCATGCCACACTCCGGACACGCTCCCGGTTTCAACAACCGATAGTCTGGTATGCATTGCATCGGGCATTCGTACACCATCATAGACACATTGCCTCCACTCACTTCCAGCGGCTCGCTGACGCTCGTTTTGCTTGGTGCAGCGGCATTGGGGATTTGAGAGTGACGCGTCGGTTCGCCTGCCACATAACGTTGCTTGCACTTGGGGCCGCAGAAGAAGTGGCGCGCGGTCTCGGCGTCACCGTCGCGCGCCGGCGCGTGCAGATCGCGTTGTCGAGCGGTGGCCACGTGCACCGTCATGCCGCACATCACGTCGACAATGCCCGCTTCGTAGCGCGCCAAACACTTTGGATTGCAGAAGAACTGCGTGCCGCTGTCGTTGCCTTTTGCTTTGGCGACCAGGTGTTTCTCGCGCGCCACAACCGGACTCGGTTTCATGCCGCAGATGGGATCTATGACGCCGTCCTCAAATCTCTTCTTACACTTTGGATTGCAGAAATACACGTTGCCAACGAACAAATCTTTCGCCACCGCATCGGCAATGTTTTTGACTGTCATTCCACAAATGGGATCAACGTGCAAAGTTTCACTCGCGGACGCAGATTCAAACCCTTCGAAATCGTTACAATGTACACTCATAATCTATTTTTTAAAGTAGAGAATGCAGAAAAATGTTAAAAACATAGATGTTTACATATTTTATTGGTTGGAAAAAAAATCAATTTTTTTTTTTTTTAAAAAAAAAAAAAAAAAAAAAAAAATTTTCAATCTATCCAGTTCCTCT
>PBYE01000040.1 GCA_002729495.1 Chromatiales bacterium | reverse complement strand
TTGGGCGATATTTCAATCCTGAAGCTGTCCAGACCTGACCAGGATGAATTGAAGTTGAAAGTCTGCAGCACGCCGGCATTGATCGCCGAAGCGCTCGCCGTGCCCCGCCCGAGAAAAATCCAGTAAAGACAAAATCGAAGCTGCCGCCCGTGTTGGTGGCCCCAACGTCGATCGATAAGAGATCGAACACTTCTCCGGAGACGGCGGACACGTCTATCTGCTCTACGGGAACACAAGCCGGGCAATTCATATAAACTTGGGTACCGTTGGGCGAAGAGGATGCGTTAAGCATGACCGGGTTTCCCGCCAGCCCTTCATCCAGGTAATCCAGGAAAAACCCTTTTGACACCGCGTCACCGCTTGGAGGGTTGATTGCCACATCTGGAGTAAACTCCTCGAAATCGATAACGACAGCCACTGCCTGTGCTGAGCCCGCGAATAACAATAGTGTCGCGCAAACCAGATGGCGCATAACGGAGCCCCCCCGGTTGTTTCTTATGCTAACGGGACAAACAAAGTTCTTTATAGCAGACACCATACTGCTGCTGCGAAGACGAGATCAAAGGCTTCCAGTTCACAAATGATTATGTTAACTAGGCCGGCCTGAGAGCCTTTCTCAGCCCACCTTCGTGTCCGAGAACCCCAGGCCGACACGTCGCATCTCGTTGATCTCATCGCGTATCTTCGCCGCCTCCTCGAATTCCAGGTCGCGGGCATGTTTGTACATCTGTTTCTCGAGCTTGGCGATCTTCTTCAGCAATATCTCGGGGCTCATGCCGGCGTAATCTGCTTGCGGTTCGGCAACCTTGCGCACGCCGCCGCGCCGGCTGATTGCTAAACGCGCGCCCTCCATGATCTCGCGTACCTCCTTGCGGATCGTCTGCGGCTTAATGTTGTGCTCTTTATTAAAGGCAATCTGCTTGTCGCGGCGCCGTTCCATCTCGGCTATGGCCCGCTGCATGGAACCGGTGACCTTATCGGCGTACATGATTGCAGCGCCGTTGATGTTGCGAGCTGCGCGACCGCAGGTCTGGATCAGCGAGCCTTCCGAGCGCAGGAAGCCTTCCTTGTCGGCATCCAGAATCGCGACCAGCGAGACCTCGGGCATGTCCAGTCCTTCGCGCAACAGGTTGATGCCGACCAGCGCATCGAATTCACCCAGCCTGAGGTCGCGGATGATCTCGGTACGTTCGACCGTTTCGATATCGGAATGCAGGTAACGCACCCGCACGTCGTGCTCATGCAGGTACTCGGTCAGGTCTTCCGCCATACGCTTGGTGAGTGTCGTAATCAGCACCCGCTCATCCACTGCCGCCCGCAAATTAATCTCGGACAGGACATCGTCCACCTGGGTCCGCTGCGGGCGGACCTCGACCGCAGGGTCAACCAGGCCCGTCGGGCGCACGACCTGTTCAACGATCGCGCCTGATGTTTCCCTTTCAAGGTCGCGCGGGGTTGCAGACACGAACACCATCTGCGGCGCCACCGCCTCGAATTCATCGAAGCGTAGTGGCCGATTATCCAGCGCGGACGGCAGACGGAAACCGTATTGGACCAGGGTTTCCTTGCGCGACCGGTCGCCGCGGTACATGCCGCCGAGTTGCGGAATCGTCACATGGCTTTCATCAACGATAAGCAGCGCGTTGGATGGCAGGTAATCGAACAGGCACGGTGGCGGCTCGCCCGGCTCGCGGCCGCTTAAATAACGGCTGTAGTTCTCGATCCCCTGGCAGTAACCCAGTTCCCGGATCATCTCCAGGTCATAGAGCGTACGCTGCTCCAGCCGCTGGGCCTCGACCAGCTTGTTCTCATTATTAAGGACCTCCAGCCGATCTTTGAGCTCGACCTTGATCTCGTCCACCGCCGCGAGCATGCGGTCGCGCGTGGTCACGTAGTGTGTCTTCGGGTAGATCGTGAAGCGGGGAACTTTCTGCTGCACTTCACCCGTCAGCGGATCGAATATCGAGATCGATTCGATGTGGTCGTCGAACAATTCAATGCGGACCGCGTCCCGCTCGGATTCCGCCGGGAAAATGTCGATATTTTCACCCCGGACCCGGTAGGTACCCTGCGCAATCTCGATTTCGTTGCGGGTGTACTGCAATTCGGCCAGTCGGCGCAACAGCACGCGCTGGTCGAGCTTCTCGCCACGCATCAGGTGCAACACCATGCTGAAATAGGTTTCCGGGTCGCCCAGGCCGTATATGCAGGAGACCGTCGCAACAATAATCGCGTCCGGATATTCCAGCAGCGTCTTGGTCGCCGACAGCCGCATCTGCTCAATGTGCTGATTGACCGAGGCGTCTTTCGAGATATAGGTATCCGATGAAGGGACGTAGGCCTCGGGCTGGAAATAGTCGTAGTAAGAGACGAAGTACTCCACCCGATTGTGCGGGAAAAACTCCCGCATTTCGCCGTAAAGCTGAGCCGCCAGGGTCTTGTTGGGTGCGAGCACGAGGGTCGGCCGCTGCAACGTCTGGATGACATTGGCCATCGTGTAGGTCTTGCCCGAGCCCGTGACACCCAGCAGCGTCTGCCGGGCCAGCCCGTCACGCAGGCCCTCGACCAGCGCCTCGATTGCCTGCGGCTGATCGCCGGCCGGACTGAATCCGGCCGCGAGTTCAAAATGTTGATTGGAAGCTGACACTATAGTTTGACGCGCAAGAATCCCGTATATTTGCACCCCGTTTGGCCCGGCCGCGGGCCGAGGCAACCCAGACAAGGTAAACCATTGAGTCTATCAGTTTCAGAACGCGTGAAACGCGTGAAGCCTTCGCCGACCATGGCTGTCACTGCCCTGGCTGCCGAGTTGCGCGCGGCGGGTCGCGACATTATCGGGCTGGGCTCCGGCGAGCCGGACTTCGACACGCCTCAGCACATTAAGGATGCAGCCATCGAGGCCATCAACGCAGGTCAGACCAAGTACACCCAGGTGGACGGTACGCCGGAACTCAAGCAGGCCATTATTAATAAGTTTCAGCGCGACAATGAGCTGACCTACGCGCCGGACCAGATCCTCGTTTCCAGCGGCGGCAAGCATTCGTGCTTCAACATCTGCATGGCCATTTTAAACGACGGTGACGAATGCATTATTCCGGCACCCTACTGGGTGTCTTACCCGGACATGGTGCTGCTCGCGGGTGGCAAACCGGTCACGGTGCTGGCGGGCATAGACCAGGGCTTCAGAATTACGCCCGAACAGCTCGAAGCTGCGATTACCGACCGCACGCGTTTAATGTTTTTTAACAGTCCGAGTAACCCTACCGGTGCGGCCTATACGCGCGCCGAACTGGAATCGCTGGGCGACGTGCTGCGTAAACATCCTAAAGTCGTGATTGCGACGGATGACATGTATGAGCACATCTACTGGGCCGACGAACCCTTCGCAAGTTTCGCGCAGGTGTGTCCGGACCTGTACGACCGCACCGTGACTCTAAACGGCGTGAGCAAAGCTTACGCGATGACCGGCTGGCGCATCGGTTACTGCGGCGGCCCGGTGGAGATCATCAAGGCGATGAAGAAAATTCAGAGCCAGAGCACCTCGAACCCGACGAGCATTTCACAGGCCGCGAGCGTGGCCGCGCTGAACGGCGATCAGTCCTGCGTGCAGGAAATGCTGAAAGCGTTCCGCGAGCGGCACAATTATCTGGTTGCGGCGCTGAATGACATTAACGGCGTGAGCTGTGTCGAGGGCGCGGGTACTTTTTATACCTTCCCGGATATTTCGGCGGCGATGGAAGCAAAAGGCTGCAGCGAAGACACCCAGTTCTCGGAACTGCTGCTGAACGAGGCCGAGGTCGCAATCGTGCCCGGCTCGGCGTTCGGCGCGCCCGGTTACACGCGCTTCTCGTTTGCGACCAGCATGGACGTGCTGGAAGAGGCCATCCGGCGCATCGGGGAGTTGCTGGGGTAGCCATCCGGCCGTTCGCAGCCAGCCTGCGCTGTGCCGCGAAACCCTCGTGATTCCTTGACTTGCCCGGGTGCTTGCCCGAAAATCGCGCCGCACGCCAGAGACAAACTATTCCCCGATAGCTCAGTTGGTAGAGCGATTGACTGTTAATCAATTGGTCCCTGGTTCGAGTCCGGGTCGGGGAGCCACCGTTAGTGAAAAGGCCCGCTGTTGCGGGCTTTTTTGTGATCCTTGAGCGCCTGCTTTCCGCCAGAAGCGGATGTTCAGCAGGTAAGAAAAACCCGACACTAGGCCAGGTTTTCCGCGAGCAAATCAATTTGCAGCCTGTCAGGCTGCCTTGAGGTCGCCAGCTGCGGTTTTCCCGCCCTCCGTAATTATTTCGTAGCTGACGCGCTGACCCTCGTTCAGTGTGCCCATGCCAGCTTTTTCAACCGCACTAACGTGAACAAAGACGTCTTTGCTCCCATCTTCCGGCTGGATAAAACCAAACCCTTTTGAGGGGTTAAACCATTTCACAGTTCCTGTAGCCATTATTGGCCTCCATAGAGAAAACGCCGCGCGCAAATCGGGCGCGGTGACGAACAACCTTGTCGCAGTGGGTGATTTGAATCATACACCCAAGGACTGGGCGAGTCATTGAAAGCAGGCCAGAACGTAGATCGCGGGCGGATACTGCATACATTTTGGCCAGATAGCAAGCCTGTCTTGGATATCCGCTTTGGGTTATTAGCAGGCATTCAGCCTGCTATTCCGGCCCTAGCCTGCCAGTGCCCGGTTTTGTCCGGGTCGGGGAGCCACGCTAAAAGAAAAGCCCGCTTGATGCGGGCTTTTTATGATCCTTGAGCGTCTGCTTTCGGCTTAAACAAAGTTTCGTTATGCCCTTATCCGGTCGCAGCCTTTTTTTCCTCCGTGACGGAAACCAGCGGCACCGCCTTTAACACCCAGTTTCCTGACGTACGCCGCTCCGGGCACGGAATTGCATAAGCCCGGTTAAGATGATTCGCACGCAGCGTATCCATGTCGATATGCCACCCATTGTCTTTCCATTGCTTCAGGTATTTCCGATAACTTATGACCGCACCGTCGGACGGTACCAGCACCTCCTCGGTGGGACTGCTCGGCGTAAACACCGGATCGAGGGCTTCCAGGATATCGATATCCTCCTGCGCGATGGCCAGGTTCACCTTGACCAGGCGACCGTCATTTTCCGGTTCGAGCATGAAGGAGCGCATGTTGATGAAGAAAATCCGTGTATGAGTCTCGTCGATGGGCGCCTCGAAGAAATACTGTTGGAACTTGCTGTCATCGCCGAAGTGAATCCACGTGATCAACTGATTGGGGCCGTGATAACTGAAACTGGCATGTGGATCCGTGCGCAGCGGAGCTGCATCGCCCAATGCCTCCGGCCCGCGCTCTTTCCCGTAACGGACCACGGTTGTGCTCCCCCAGGGGCCGTCCTGTGTGTCCAGCGGCTTTTGGCGAATCTCGGCAGCCATGGTCGGCGAACCCTGGGCCGGATGCACAAACTCATTGTGGGACGGGTCGAGCCCGTTCTCGATAGAGCGTTCGTAGAACGCATTAACTTCGAAGACCACGAGTCTGTTCGCACGCCAGCCTTCCTTGCTGTATTCCTCGATCTCGTACAGCGGCGGCCGCTCCGCCTCGGGCAAGTCGCCGAGAAAAGCGAACACGATGCCGTATTTTTCCTGTACGGGGTAACTGTCGACCTTGGCGCGGGCCGGTATGCTTTTTTCATCCACCGTCGGAATATGGGTGCATTTGCCGTTGCCGGCGAACTGCCAGCCATGGTACGGGCACACCACGGTGCCGTCCCTGACCCAGCCCTTACCCAGGGCGCCGCCCCGATGGATACAGACATCGCTCAGCACGTGCGCTGCGCCGTCGCTGTCGCGAAAGGCAACCAGTTGCTGACCCAGTAGCTGGGTCCGAAAGGGTTCGTAGGTGACGATATCCTCGCTCTTGGCGACGGGATACCAGAAGTTTATGTACATGGCGCTGACTCCCCCTGGCAATGTCGCTGCTCGCTTTGCAGCGGCTCCGCCAGCTCGGTGGTGATCCTGGGGTCTTTTGCGGTGTTGCGGAGGAAGCGAGGACCCCTGACTTTATCGATGCTTTCCACAATCAGTCTACGCCCGCACAGGTCACTACGGGCATCCGTATAGCTACGTAATACGAACGGGTGTTACGACCCTGATCTCCCAATGCGCGTTTTTGTCCGGGTCGGGTAGCCAAACATTAAAAAAGCCCGCTAGATGCGGGCTTTTTTAATGTTTGTGGTTGTTATCTACGCTTGTCTGCGCCTCGTCCATCCGAACAGACCGATGAGTCCCGAGCCGAACAGCCAGGCAGCGGCCGGGATCGGCACCAACGTGACCTCGATACCGGTGACATCGAAGTCAACATATTTGTAGTTTGGTGCGTCGAAAGACAGGGAGTTGTTTTGATCCGTGCCTATGTCCGATGCGTCCAACGCCAGGAGCTCCGAAACAGGAATAATATTTGATGTACTGGGATTAGAAAATGTGCCTGCCAGAAAATTGAAATCAAAATAAATCTATGACTTCGTCAGACCGCCAACATCCGCTGATGTCATTGAATGGTCTTCGTGGCGGAACGCCTGATATTCGGGAGAATAAGCGGTGTAGTAATCAAAAAATATACCGCTTTCGTCCGTGCCACCCGTTCCGAAGTAGTCGCCTCCAAAAATATAATAGCGGTCATATGTCGTGAAGCTGGTTCCATCCACGACGGTGCTCGTGCCACCGAAATCCAAAAAATCCGCTGAGTCGAGTGTAAAACCGAACTCGACCGACTCTCCGACGCTGAATTCACTGCTGAGAGTGGCGTCTACAACCGTTACCTCACCGGTTATTTTGAAACTCAGAAGTGATGCCTGTGCGGCAGATGATACGGTCAGAAATAACAGCACGACGAACGCGCGCCTGAATGACGCACTCATAGATATACCCCGAAACTTATTGTTATTCCCCTGTCCTCCCCTGTGAGGGATGCCAGGGCCCTTTTGATCCCACCCACACAATGCGCTGGAACCAAGCAGGGCCGAAAGCTTCACTGATTTTTTGCAGTAGCGAAATCAGGTATTCATGGACTTGTGCTTACACCGCAGAATCAGCCTTACCTTTGAGCATGGCAGACGCGCAGAACCGGTGGGTCGGTGCTAACGTTACAAACGTGGCCAGACCCAGAGAAACAGCATGACCTGCGGCGGCGGCAGGATGCGCACATCGCAAAATCCGCTCGCGGAGTTGGTGGATGCCGTGGCGAAAAAATGGCAGGTGGTCGCGGACCCTACACCCGCCGAGCAGTTACCGGTTAAAGAGGAAATCGCCCGTTCGTTCGGCACCGGCGAGCTGCCGGAACTTACCTTTCACGGCCTGCGCTTCGTGCTGACGATTAGTAAACGGGGTAAACGGGGTAAACGGGACTCCCGGGACTTTGACATCGGCATCGTCGAACTGAAAACGGAACTGCCGGCAGGCTAAACCGGAAACGCAATTTTGCCGTGCTAAAGTGCGCCGATGACTTCCAGTGACGTTACCCCTTCCCTCACCCACTACTTCGACCTGGCAGCCGAGGTCGCACTCCCGCCCCTGGATATGGGCAAAACACAGCATGGCCGCCGCGTAATCTTCGCGATCACGGGCGGCACATTTGAGGGGCCGTATGCATCGGGTGAGGTACTGCCCGTCGGGGCGGACTGGCAGCTCATCCGCGAAGATGGTGTGGCGGAAATTGATGTCACTGCCATGCTCAAGACGAGTGACGGTGTGCTGATCAAGACCGACAGCGTCGGTTACCGGGACCAGTCACCTGAAGTAGCCGAAAAGTTCGTGCGGGGTGAAGCGGTATCACCCGACGAGTACTACTTCCGTACTACTCCCCGCTTCGAGGTACCCGAGGGACACTACCCGGAACTCGCGCGACGTGTGTTTATCGGCTTCGGGATTCGTGATAAGGACGGCGTGAGGATCCGGGTATTCGCGGTCGACTAGTCCGGGCAATCAAACACCCTGCGGGCGGTTTTCGGCATTGATTGCTATGCGATGCATCGTACGCTCGCGCGGCCAAAAGTCATTTACAACCTTATGTATTGTGGAACAGTTATCAAAAAGCGCAACGGTTCCCGGTTCCCATTGCAAACGACATTGAAATTCTGGTTGTTCGCTCAGTTTATAAAAACAGCTTAGCAAGGCATCGCTTTCTTCCCGCCCGAGTTCCTTGATATGGCTCAGGAACAACGGATTCACGTACAGCACATGTCGCCCGGTTTCCGGATGCACAGCGACCAGCGGATGCTCGACAAGAGGATAGGCTTCGCGCGCCGCCTGGAAAGCCTTGGCGCCCATTGACGCGATCATCGAGGCCTCGCGTCCGAACAACCCGTCATGCACACCGGTTAACCCTTCCAGGAATTTCTGCATCGGTTCCGACAGGGCATCGTAGACGGCACACATGTTGGCCCACAGGGTGTCGCCGGCGCCTTCCGGCCGTTCGAGGCAATACAAAATAGCGCCCAGGGTCGGTACTTCTTTCCAGCTAACATCCGTGTGCCAATCAATGAACAGTTGCGGTTTCCAGTCCGGATTGGTACTGATAACCTGAACGTCTTCGTAGTCAGGATGCGCGGGAATAAATTCCAGTTTCTCCATGGATGTACCGAAGCGGCGAGCAAGCACGAGTTGGGTAGCCGGCGTAAGCGACTGGTCACGGAAAATCAGCACACAGTATTCGAGCCATGCAGCGTACAGGGCGTTGAATCGTGAATCATCAAGCGGCACGGACAGATCAATGCCGGACACGAAGGCGCCCAGGCCGCCCGTGCAAGGGGTAACGCTAAAATCGCTGTCAGTCATGCTCCCCCACTTTTTTTCCTTGAACTACAGCGCAGCCAGGTGTGCTCTTAACCCTTCGGCCAGATCATCGCGCTCTAAAGCAAAGTCGATATTGGCCATAATGTAACCGAGTTTGTCGCCGCAATCGTACCGGGTGCCCTTAAACGCGGTTGCATATACCGCTTCTTCGTCCATCAGCGAGGCAATTCCGTCGGTCAGCTGGATTTCACCGCCCGAGCCCTGCCCGGTTTTTTCGAGCATAGTGAAAATTGCCGGGGTCAGGAGATAACGCCCCACGACACCAAGGTTCGAGGGCGCAACGTCCGGCTGCGGCTTTTCGACTATTTCGCTGATCCGGTAATCGCTGCCCACTGCGGCAACGCCGTAGCTGGATGTTTTCTCCGGCGGAATCTCTTCCACGGCAACACAACTGCCGCCGGTCGCCTGGTAGTGATCATTCAGCTGCGACAGGCAGCCCTGGTCCGACAGGATCAGGTCGTCTGGCAAGTGCACGTAAAAAGGCTCGTCACCGACGACCTCCCGCGCGCACAGGACCGCATGACCCAGCCCCAGCGGATCGCCCTGCAGGACATAGTCACAGCTCACACCGTCGGGCAGGATGCCCTGCACCGCGGCCAGGATGTCCTGTTTGCCGGAATCGGCCAGCGCTCCTTCCAGTTCGTCGTGGCCGTCGAAGTGAGACTCGATCGCCCCCTTACTGCTGTGGGTAATGAATACGAGCCGCGTTGCACCGGCGGCGACGGCTTCTTCAACGGCGTACTGAATAAGGGGCTTATCCACGACCGGCAGCATTTCCTTGGGCACCGCCTTGGTCGCGGGCAAAAACCGCGTGCCGCGTCCCGCTACGGGAAAAACGGCCGTTCTTACAGGTTTGGGCATTCCTATCCCCGGCATTCCTAATCAGACGCTGGGGATAATAACCGGTTGGGGCCGATCACAAAACCGAACCGGCCCCGCCGGGTTTAGTCTTCAACCAGGATATTGTCCAGGTTGTCCCTGAGCACCTTCGGACCAATGCCCTTTACCCTGAGCAATTCCTCCGGGGCCGCGAAAGTGCCGTGCTCGCCACGGTAGGCAACGATCGCCCTGGCTTTCGCAAGGCCGACACCTTTCAGTTCGGTGGAAATGGATTCGGCATCGGCCGTATTCACGTTGACGGGTCCTGCCAGCAGCATTACAGGAAACAGCACGCCGGCCATACCTGCCAGTAGTGCACGAATATTCAATAGACGCATGACTCACCTTTTCAATAGATCAATAAACGGGCGTGTGCCCGGTCGACTTGATCCTAGGTAGTCTGCTTCGCTGTGTAGAGTGATGTTTCCGACGAGAATTGCCGGAAATATCAGGCGACCGGCGTCTCCACGCTGAGTTGCACGGCGGGTGACACGGTTTCCCACGAACGACATGTGGGGCACTGCCATATCAACTGGCTGGTTACGTAACCACACTCGGTGCAGCGGTAACGGTGGGACTGCGATACGAATGCACCCAGGCCTTCGCGAACTTTCTCCAGCGCGGCCCGCTGATCCGACAGGTCGCCTTCCTCGAGACTGGCCGTATCGACGAGATTGCCGAGCACGTCGTCTGCAAGTACATAGTCACGCAGGCATTCCAGTGCTGTCTCATTGACAATCTGCGGATCGTAAACGGTCGCCAGCGCTATCGCCTTGCCGCTATCGCTGCCACCCTTGCGCAGCTCTTTCAGGCTCCTGGTCAGCGCGTCCTGGTCATCAATCGCGCGACAACTTTCCGCCAGCCGTGGCACCACTTCGGCAATCAGGCGTGGCTGATGCTTCATGACCTGTCGATATATCTTGATCGCCTCTTTGTGATCACCAGTCTCCTGTGCCAGTCCGGCAAGTACCAGCCGCACCCGGTCAGCGCCATGACGGCCGCTGCCGGCTTTTTTCAGTAACTCGCGTGCACGCGGAAAATCGCGATCCAGGGCCGCCTGTTCTGCAAGTTCGCAGTAGTAATGGGCGACACGCCCGTCTTCGCCCGCATCGGGATCGATTTTCTTGAGGGCCTGGTAGACTTCGATCGCCGGCGCCCAGTCCTGCGTGGCCTCATGGATACGAATCAGCTTGTGCAAAGCGCGCACCCCGTGTTCGGTGGACTCACGCAGGTCCTTGTAGAGCTTCTCGGCACGATCAAACAGTCCGGCGCTGAGATAGTCTTCCGCCAGCGACACCATCGCCTGTTCCCGATGCACCACGCTCAGGTTTGGTCGCGCAATTATATTCTGGTGGATCTGGATGGCGCGATTCAATTCACCCCGCCGCCGGAACAGGCTGCCAAGAGCAAAATGTGTTTCCAGGGTTTCGTCGTCAACCTCGACCATGCGCATAAAAACTTCGAGCGCCTGGTCCGGTTGTTCGTTCAGCAGAAAATTGAGGCCCTTGATGTAGTCCGCGTTTAACTGACCCTTGGCCAGTTCATCATCCTCATCATCATCGTCACCAAAGACTGCGAAAAAGTAGCCGAGAGCCGCGGCTACGAAAAACAGTCCTGCGAGGAGGAAAGTTGACTCAGTGGGCATCTTGCATGGGCATGCTGCGGAGGGACTTCACTTCGGCTTCTGCCAGCCGCAGTGATTTCCGCAACTGACGCCGCTCACTCAGCATCTTTAACATCAGGAGACCGGCACACAACACACCAAACACCCAGCCCGCAGCAAGAAACGCCAGCAGGGCCAGGGAAGTCTTCACCTGGAACTCGGCAAAGGCCAGGTCAAGTGACATGGGCTCGGGGTTAATCGCCGCAAAAACAACAGCAACGAGGAACGTGAACAGGATGACAACTATAAAAGTAGCAAAGCGAACCATCGGTTTACCCGGACATACAGGTCGGACGGTATGGCGCCTCTTGCACCATCACCTGCCCGAGCACAACAAAAAAACCCTGAGCCGGCAACTGGCTCAGGGTTCATTGTAAAGCAAAGACGGGAACGCAGCCGCAAGGGCTACGAACCGCATTCTAGTTCTTGATAGGCAGCTCGCGGCTGGAATTTACCCGCTCGCGCAGTTCCTTGCCCGGTTTGAAATGAGGTACGTATTTGCCGGACAGGGCCACGGCATCACCGGTCTTCGGGTTACGCCCCATACGCGGGGGACGAAAATGTAGCGAAAAACTTCCGAAACCGCGTATTTCGATGCGTTCCCCATCGGCAAGGAAGCCGCTCATCAGCTCCAGAAGGTGTTTAACCGCAAGCTCAACATCCTTAGCGGGTAGATGCTTTTGCTTGCGCGCGATGACTTCGATCAGTTCAGATTTGGTCATACCCGGTTGCCACTCCCTTTCGCATCAGCTTGTTATGCGGAACAGCGAGGTTGGCGTCCCCCACTCCCGCGATGTTCTACGCGTCGTCGCTCATTTGTTCTTTCAGTAGATCACCCAGCGTTGTACCCGATGCCGATTCAGTCTCGGATTTATAGCTCTGCATAGCCTCGGCTTCTTCGTGGGCTTCTTTTGCCTTAATAGACAGCGATATAACACGATTCTTGCGATCGATACTGATAAATCGGGCTTCAATTTCCTGGCCTTCTTTCAGCACGGTGCGCGCATCTTCCACGCGCTCGCGCGATAGTTCTGATGCACGCAACTGGCCATCAATACCATCGGCAAGGTTCACAATGGCGCCACGTACATCAACCTCTTTGACGGTACCCTTAATGATACTGCCCTTCGGATGCTCGGCCAGGAAAAGAGACAACGGATCCTGATCCAGTTGCTTCACGCCCAGCGAGATACGTTCGCGCTCCGGGTCAATTGCCAAAACCGTGGTTTCGACCTCTTCGCCCTTCTTGTAGTTACGTACGGCTTCTTCGCCCGGGATATCCCAGGAAATATCAGACAGGTGTACGAGTCCGTCGATGCCACCGGGCAATCCGATGAAAATACCGAAATCGGTAATCGATTTGATCGTGCCGCTAACGGTATCGCCCTTCTTGTACAATGACGAAAATTCGGCCCAGGGATTCGCCTGGCACTGTTTCAGCCCCAGCGAAATACGCCGGCGCTCTTCGTCTATTTCGAGGACCATAACCTCGGCTTCATCACCGACCTGTATAACCTTGGACGGGTTGACGTTCTTGTTGGTCCAGTCCATCTCGGAAACGTGCACCAGGCCTTCAACGCCCTCTTCAATCTCTACGAAACAGCCGTAGTCAGCAATATTCGTAACCTTACCGAACATCCGGGTAGTCGGTGGATAGCGGCGTGCAATTGCCTGCCACGGATCCGCACCAAGCTGCTTGATGCCGAGCGACACGCGGGTTTTCTCGCGATCGAAACGCAACACCTTCACATCAATTTCATCACCCACGTTCACAACTTCAGATGGGTGCTTAACGCGTTTCCACGCCATATCGGTAATATGCAGCAGACCGTCGATACCGCCGAGGTCAACGAACGCACCGTAATCGGTAAGATTCTTGACCACACCCTTGACGGTTGCGCCTTCCTCCAAAGTCTTTAGAAGTTCATCACGCTCTGCACTGTATTCATCTTCGACAACCGCACGACGTGAAACTACGACGTTGTTGCGCTTCTGATCAAGCTTGATGACCTTGAATTCGAGCGGCTTACCTTCCAGGTAAGACGGATCGCGCACCGGCCTGACATCTACCAGCGACCCCGGCAGGAACGCCCGGACAAAGTCGATTTCGACCGTGAAGCCACCCTTGACGCGACCGTTGATAATGCCTGTGATTATTTCGGACTTTTCGTAGGCATCTTCGAGCATCGTCCACGTGCGGGCACGCTTGGCACGTTCACGTGACAGGCGTGTTTCACCGGAACCGTCTTCGACTGCATCCAGTGCAACTTCGACTTCGTCGCCTACCTCAACTTCCAGTTCACCGTTTTCATCACGGAACTGGCTGGCGGGAATAACGGCCTCGGATTTAAGGCCGGCACTTACGATGACGACCTCATTAGAAACTTCGATTACGCTGCCGGTAAGAATGGTTCCGGACTTGATCTGGCCGCTGGCAAGACTTTGCTCAAACAGCTCTGCAAAACTTTCTGACATTAAAATAATTCCACCTTCCGGTGGGCCCGTGTTATTTAGACTGGCAACTAACGTTGGTCAGTCTTTCTGTTAAAAAAAACCGGTCGACATCGCTGTCGGCCGGACCCTATCTCCAGTGTCATAACCCCTTGTTTCTTGTCTGTCTAAAGGGGAAACACCTCGTTACGCCAGGAAATGACCAAATCAACCACTTCCGGGATCGCAAGTTCCGTCGAATCCAGCACCCGGGCATCATCTGCTGCCCGAAGCGGCGCAACCAATCGTTCTGAGTCTCGCCGGTCACGCTCTTTCATATCCCTTGAAAGGGCGGGCAGACTAACATCCATTCCCTTGTCTTTCAACTGCTTATAACGCCTCCGGGCCCGCTCTTCCACACTCGCCGTGAGAAAGATTTTGAGTCCGGCATCGCTGAAAACAACGGTTCCCATGTCCCGGCCGTCGGCAACCAGACCCGGTGCGCGTGCAAAAGCCCGCTGACGGTCGATCAGGGCCTGTCGAACGGCCGGATCGGCGGCAACAAGGGAGGCCATTTTCCCTACCTCTTCCGTTCTAATTGAATTACTTACATCGTTTTCCTCAAGCACAATACGAATATCGGGCCCGTTGTGCTCGAACCGCACATCCAGGGCTCGTGCAACCTCGCTGACGGCCTCGCTGTCCCCCGGCGAGATACCGCGCTCGTGCGCCGCGTAGGCCGTTACCCGGTAAAGAGAGCCGCTGTCCAGCAGGTGCCAACCCAGCCGGCTGGCGACCGCCTGGCTGATCGTGCCCTTGCCTGCGCCACCCGGGCCGTCGATGGCAATCACCGGAACGGAATGGTTCATGGAGCGGGCCACAACCTCAACCCTCGGCGAGTTGCAGCCCGATCGACTGCATCAGCGGTACATAACCCGGGAAAGAGGTGGCGACATTAGCAGTATCGAGGATTTCTATCGTGTCTCTTGCGCACATCGCCGCGATGGAAAACGCCATGGCTACACGATGATCACCGGCACTGTTTACGGTGCCACCGCGCAATCTGCCGCCCTTCACCGACAAACCATCGGGCCACTCGTCCACCTCTATCCCCAGGCTTGATAAACCCATCGCCATGATGGCAATTCGGTCGCTCTCCTTGTGGCGCAGTTCCTTTGCGCCGGTCACCCGCGTCTCGCCCCCGGCACAGGCGGCCAGCGCAAATACCAACGGCAACTCATCAATTGCGAGCGGCACAAGTTCCGGCGGTATTTCCGTGCCTTTTAGCGCTGCCGGATTGACTGTTAATGTCGCGATGGGCTCCGAGCCGAGCGTAGCTACATCCGTTATCGCTATGTCCGCGCCCATCAATTTCAGTATCTCGAGCAGACCGGTGCGTGTCGGATTAATACCGACGCCGGTAATTTCCACCGGACCCTTCGATGAAAGACAACCCGCCGCGAGCGCGAATGCGGCCGATGAAAAATCACCGGGCACCCCGATTTCTGTCGCGGTCAACCGCGCCGGGCCGCGTACCTCGGCAGCGCGATCCCCGCACATGACGTCTGCACCAAAGGTCTGGAGCATGCGCTCCGTGTGATCACGCGTGACCCCAGGCTCCTCGACGCGCGTCGTCCCGTCGGCATAAAGCCCCGCGAGTAATACCGCCGATTTAACCTGCGCACTCGCCACCGGACTTTCGTAAAAGAGCGGTTTCAGCGCCCCGCCCTGAATGTGCAGGGGCGGATAGCCGCCCGAACTGATAATCCTGGCACCCATCCGGCCCAGCGGCGCCGCTACCCGCTCCATCGGCCGGCTGCGTAGCGACTCGTCGCCGGTGAGTTCTGACTCAAAAGCCTGTCCCGCCAACACCCCGGCCAGCAAGCGCATCCCGGTACCCGAATTCCCCAGGTCCAGCACTTCAGCAGGCGCTTGCAAACCGGTCAGGCCGGCCCCCCGGACCCGAATGCATTCAGGATCGCTGTCGTCAATCGCAACACCAAGCTGGCGCAGCGCTTTTAGCGTGGCCACGCAGTCCTCGCCCGGCAGAAACCCGCGGATGACTGTTTCGCCTTCGGCCAGGGCCCCGAGGATCAGTGCACGATGAGAGATGGACTTGTCGCCGGGCACCTGAATGGAGCCGGCCACATCACGACCGGGACTGGCAACAATACGTGCGCGATCAGTCATGCGCCCTTGCCCATGAACTCAGCCAGGGCTTCGAGTAAGCAGGCAATATCCTGCTCTCCGCCTACTGTAATACGCAGGTATTCGGGCAGGCCGTAGTTAGCGACCGGCCGCACGATGACTCCCGCCCGCAACAGGTATTCATTGCAGTCGGCCGCACGCGATCCAACATATGCCAGCAAAAAATTTCCACGCGAGGGTAAACAAGCGATACCGAGTGCTTCGAGTCCTGTGCGCAATCCATCCATACAGTGCCTGTTGTTGGCACGGCAGTTTTCCACCCAATCCTGTTCGGCGAGCGCCTGTACAGCCGCCGCCTGCGCCACACTGTTGACATTAAACGGCTGACGCACGCGATTCAGCAGTTCAGCGATGCCGGGCGCGCTGATGCCGTAACCAACCCGCAACCCGGCAAGTCCATAGGCCTTCGAGAAAGTGCGGAGTATGACCAGGTTCGGAAACTGGTCGAGCCAGGTCAGCGTGTCGGGGTAATCCTCGCCTACCGCGTACTCGTAATAGGCCTCGTCCACTACCGCAATCACGTGATCCGGTAAAGCCCGGAGAAAATCGTGCAGCATTTCGCTATCGACCCAGGTACCGGTCGGGTTATTAGGGTTTGCAATAAATACGAGTCTCGTCGTTTCATCGACCAGTGCCAACATGGCATCCAGGTCATGCCCGAAGGGCTGCGCGTGATCCGGCGCATTGGAACTCGCGATCCTTGCTTCGGCACCGGTGGCCTGCACTGCCAGCCGATACACCACGAATGAATACCGGTCATAAACTGCAGACGTTTCCGGTGTCAGGAAACATTCCGCAAGGAGCACCAGGATATCGTTAGATCCGTTACCCAGCGTAAGCTGGGCCGGGTCCACGCCCAAATGTTGGGAAAGCGCTTTGCACAGGGCAAATCCCGCACCGTCCGGGTACAGGCGCACATTGTCTATAGCGTCACGCATCGCAGCCCTGACCGAATCGGCCGCGCCAAACGGGTTTTCATTCGACGCCAGCTTTATCGCATCACGCACGCCGTACTCACGCTCAAGCGCCTCGGGCGGCTTGCCGGGCTCATAGGGTGCCAGTCCGCAGACCGAGGCGGCTGCCAGTTCAGTGTAAGCGTTGTCGCCTGTCATCAGGAGGAATGATGCTGTCTAGATTACTGCTTTTGGGTACGAACCAAGCACACGGAAAAGCTGGGCGCCCTTCTCAAGGTGCGACAGGGCTCGTGCAATGTGTTCCTCTTCGGCATGGCCGTCAATATCGATGAAGAAGACGTAATGCCATTTCCGCTGGTGGGACGGCCGCGATTCTATCCGCGTCATGTTGATATTGTCCTCTGCCAGCGGCTGCAACAGATTCTGCAGGGCGCCTGCATCTTCAGTATGTACCGTCGACACCAAAAGACTGGTGCGATCGTCACCGCTCGGCGGGAACTGGGTCCGCCCGATGACCATGAAGCGGGTTGTGTTGTCCGGGCGATCCTCTATATCACCGACGAGGATTGCAAGGTTGTACACATCCGCAGCCGCGTCGCCGGCAATTGCAGCGGTACCCGGTTCTTCACTTGCACGCCTTGCCCCCTCGGCATTGCTGCTGACGGGAATCTGCTCGGCTCCCGGCAAAAACTCGCGCAACCATGCACGACACTGCGCCAGCGACTGCGGATGTGCACAAACGCGGTCAACTTTCTCCAGGCTGTCCATTGCGCACAGCAAATGCTGCCGAATCCGCAGTTCCACTTCACCGCAAATGTTGAGTGGTGAGTTCATGAATATGTCCAGCGTATGATTGACGGTGCCCTCGGTGGTGTTCTCGATCGGCACCACGCCGAAATCGGCGGTTCCCGATTCAACCTCTCGGAACACCTCCTCGATTGTCGTGAGCGGCAATAGCCGTACCGAGAGGCCGAAGTGTTTCTGCACGGCCGACTGGGTGAACGTGCCCTCGGGGCCGAGATACCCGACCTTGACCGGTTCCTCGTGCGCGAGGCAAACCGACATGATCTCGCGAAACAGGCGCATGATTTCTTCGTCCTTTAGCGGGCCGTCATTACGGCCCACCACGCCGCGCAGAATCTGCGCCTCGCGCTCCGGACGATAGAAATCCACGGGGCTGTCGCCGTTGCCTTCCATCTTGGCTTCGCCAATCTGCTTGGCATAGCGCGCCCGCTCGTTAATCAGCTCCTGGATCTGCTTGTCGACGGCATCAATCTTTTGCCGTATCAACACCAGATCCTCGGCTGCCTGTTTGCTGTCTTTCTCAACCATGGCGCCGCATTGTAGTCGAAGGACCACCGAGTGACTATTTAGGCTTGCGGTCCGCCGCTTGTAGGAGCGCCTTTAGGCGCGAACCCACCCTTCTTTCACTCTTTGCCGGTTGCGAAAGAAGTATCCAAGTTGGGCCCGCATCTATAGCCTCGGCAACAAGCACTGCGCTCACGTGTTGCAGGTTCGCGGCTAAAGCCGCTCCTACAGGTGTATTCGGGCTGTGTAAACAAAATCTGCTGCAGGAGTCGCCTTTAGGCGCGAACCCACCCTTCTTTCACTCTTTGCCGGTTGCGAAAGAAGTATCCTGGCTAGACGGGTTGACCGAGGTTACGGACCTTAAGAACGCCTTCGATACCTGCGATCTGCCCGATCATGTCATCGGATACGGGACCGTCAAGGTCAACGATGGTGTAAGCCAGTTCACCGCGGGATTTATTGAGCAGGTCCTCGATATTCAGTCCGGCATCTGCAAGGAAGGTGGAAACCTGCCCCACCATGTTCGGCACATTTTCATTCGCCACCGTAAGCCGGTGCGCATTCGTGCGCGGCAAATCCGCCTCTGGAAAATTTACTGAATAACGAACATTGCCGTTCTCGAGATAGTTCCGCATGTTGTCGGCAACCATGATCGCGCAGTTGATTTCGGCTTCAGCCGTCGACGCGCCCAGGTGCGGCAGTGTAATGACCTTGTCATTGTCAATAAGCTGCCGCGTCGGGAAATCGGTGACATAGCAACCCAGGTGCCCCGCATCAAGGCTCTCGAGCACGGCCGCCTCGTCCACGATAGGGTCACGGGCGAAATTGAGAATTACGGCACCGACCGGCATGCGTGCAATACCTTCTTTGCTGATGAGGCCGCGTGTCGCATCCAGCAGCGGTACATGCAGCGTCACCATGTCGGAGCGCGTCAGCAGGTCTTCGAGGCTGCGAGCCTGCTGCACACCCGAGTGCAGTTCCCAGGCGCGTTCGACGCTGATCATCGCGTCGAAGCCAATAACATTCATACCGAGGTCCAGCGCGGCATTCGCAACCCGAACTCCAATCGCGCCGAGTCCCACAACACCAAGCGTGCGGCCCGGCAATTCGTAACCGACAAACTTTTTCTTGCCCGCCTCGACGGCTTTGGCTAACGCATCGCCTTCGCCTTCAAGCGTCTGCGTGTAGCTCCATGCGTGCGCCAGGTTCCGGGCTGCCAGTAACATGCCGCCTATCACCAATTCCTTTACCGCGTTGGCATTGGCACCCGGCGCATTAAATACCGGCACGCCGCGGGCCGATAGCTTGTCTATCGGAATGTTGTTGACGCCCGCGCCCGCCCTTGCCACGGCTTCAAGGCTTGCCCCGAGTTCCATGTCGTGCATCTTGCAGGAGCGCACCAGTATGCCGGCGGGATCACCTGCATTATCCGCGACGGCGTACTTGTCGGTGGGTAGTCGTTTCAGCCCTTCCTCGGAAATATTATTAAGTGTAAGTATGTTGTACATCGTTAAAACCAGCGTTATCCATTTTAGGCAGGGCTCTCGCCAACTTAAGCGTTGCTGCGTTCAAATTCTTCCATGAACGAAACCAGCGTGTCGATAGCATCTATCGATACGGCATTATAAATGCTTGCGCGCATACCACCGACAGATCGATGCCCCTTGAGGTTCGTCAGCCCGGCTGCATCGGCCTGCGCAAGGAAATCGCCGTCAAGTTCAGGCTTGGCCAGCGTGAACGGGATGTTCATCCACGAGCGACAGGCGGGGGCAACCGGATTTGCGTAAAAGTCGGAGCCATCTACCGCCGCGTATAACTTATCGGCCTTGGCCTTATTCAACTCTGCCATGGCCTGCAGGCCCCCCTGCTTTTTGACCCAGGCGAATACCAGCCCTGCCACGTACCAGGCGAAGGTGGGCGGCGTGTTCATCATCGAGCCGCCTTCCGCGTGGGCCGCATAATTCAGAATATCCGACGCGGGCCGGCCACGTTCGACCAGGTCTTTGCGGACGATCACAATGGTCAGCCCCGAAGGGCCTATATTTTTCTGTGCGCCCGCGTAGATCAGCCCGAAGCGGCTGACATCGATTGGCCGCGACAGAATCGTCGAAGACATGTCGGTAACCAGCGGAACGTCGCCCACATCCGGCGCCTCGTGAATCTCGACGCCGCCAATAGTTTCGTTAGAGCAATAGTGAAAGTAGGCAGCATCCGGCGTCAGCCTCCAGCTGTCACGTGCCGGAACGTCTGCGTAGTTAAGGTCGGCACCATCGGCCACGATATTCACATTGCGAGCGCTCTTGCCCTCCTTGAGCGCTTTTTTAGACCAGCTTCCGGTTACCAGCTGATCCACTATCTGACCTTCGTCAGACAGGTTCAGCGGGATCAGCGCAAACTGCTGGGTCGCCCCGCCCTGCAGAAAGAGCACGGCATAGTCATCGGAAATATTCAAAAGTTCGCGGATATCCGCCTCAGCCTGCTCGGCCACACTGACGAACGCCTTGCTGCGATGACTGATTTCCATCAGGCCCATGCCGCTGCCCTGCCAGTCCGTCAGGCTTTCCCTGGCTTCTTCCAGGACCTCCAGCGGCAATGCTGCAGGCCCCGCACTAAAGTTAAATACCCGTGCCATTACTGTTCCTGTTAAGTGTGTCGTTTCGCAACGCCGACGATAAAGCAGCGTTGGTTATCGTTCCGGTTTCAAAAGATTCCTGGTTATTCTTCCTGGGCTTCTTGCTCCGCCTCTACGCCGATTGCGTCCGCTGATACGTCCTGAATCTGCTCTATCCGGTCAAGGCCGACCAGGCGGTCGCCTTCTGTGACGCGGATAAGCGTTACTCCCTGGGTATTGCGTCCCTGCGTTGAAATATCGGCGACACCGGTACGCACCAGTGTGCCTGAAGAACTGATCAGCATAACCTCGTCGTCGTCGGAGACCTGGATAGCGCCGACGAGGTTACCATTGCGGTTACTGGTCTGGATCGCGATCACACCTTTGCCGCCACGCCCCTGTGGCGAGAACTCTTCTACCCGGGTGCGCTTGCCATACCCATTTGCCGTGGCTGTCAGGATGTCGCCTTCGCCCACGGTAATCAGCGAAATGACCTCGTGATCCGCTTCCAGGTTGATGCCACGTACACCGGCCGCACCCCGGCCCATTTCACGAACATCCTTCTCATTGAAGCGAATGGCCTTGCCGGAGCTGGCGCCCAGCATAATGTCGGTGCTGCCATCAGTCAGCGCGACATCGACCAGCTTGTCGCCGTCACGCAGATCCACGGCAATAATCCCGTTTGTGCGCGGCCTTGAAAATGCCTCCAGCGAGGTCTTCTTAACGCGCCCCTTGCTCGTCGCCATGAACACATACTGGTCGGGGTTGTATTGGTTTACCGGCAGTACGGCGTTGATGCGTTCGTTTTCTTCGAGCGGCAGCAGGTTGATGATTGGCTTGCCGCGGGCATGCCTGCTGGCACGCGGAACCTGGTAAACCTTGAGCCAGTAAACCTTGCCACGACTGGAGAAACACAGCAGCGTATCGTGGCTGTTCGCAACGAACAGCTTGTCAATGAAATCTTCGTCTTTGACCTTGGCGGCCGACCGGCCCCGGCCGCCGCGCTTCTGGGCCTGGTAGGTATCCAGCCCCTGTGCTTTTGCGTAACCACCGTGCGACAGCGTGACAACCAGGTCCTCTTCGGGAATCAGGTCCTCTATCGTGACGTTCGAGTGATCCTCGACAATCTCGGTGCGCCGTCCGTCCGCATAGCTCTCACGGATTTCCTGAAGTTCCTCGCGGATTACCTCCACCAGCTTGTCGGGGTTCTGCAATATCTCAGTAAGAGCCTTAATCTTATCTAATATATCTTTGTATTCATTAACTATTTTCTCTCGCTCAAGGCCGGTCAGGCGGTGCAGGCGCAGGTCCAGTATTGCCTGCGCCTGGTCGGGTGACAGCCGGTACCCCTTCTTACCCAGCCCGTAGTCGCCCACGAGATCATCCGGTCGTGTGCTGATATCGCCCGCCCTGTCGAGCATCTCGGTCACATCACCGGGCTCCCAGGTCGCCTTGATCAGCGCTTCCTTGGCGACGGCGGGGGTTTCGGATTTCTTGATGAGTGCGATAACCGGATCGATGTTCGCCAGCGCAACGGCCTGGCCTTCGAGCACATGGCCCCGTTCGCGGGCCTTGCGCAAATCAAAGACCGTGCGTCTTGTGACAACCTCACGCCGATGCCGCAAAAAGGCGTCGAGCATTTCCTTGAGGGCCAGCAGGCGGGGTTGGCCGCCCCTCAGCGCCACCATGTTGATGCCAAACACCGTTTCCATCGGTGTTTGTTTGTAGAGGTTATTCAGCACCACATCGGTCATCTGGTCGCGGCGTAATTCGATGACCACGCGCAAGCCGTCCTTGTCTGACTCGTCACGCAGTTCGGTAATACCGTCGATCTTCTTGTCGCGCACCAGCTCGGCAATCTTTTCGATGAGCCGCGCCTTGTTCACCTGGTACGGCAACTCGGTCAGGATGATGGCTTCCTTGCCCCTGGCATCGACCTGTTCGACCCGGTGCCGGGCCCGCATGTGTACCCGGCCGCGGCCGGTGGTATAGGCGGAATAGATGCCCTGGGCGCCATTAATAATGCCGGCAGTAGGGAAATCGGGGCCCGGGACAATCTCCATCAGCTCGGCGACGGACACATCGGGGTTGTCGAGGAGTGCGACCGTGGCATCGATAATCTCACCCATGTTGTGCGGCGGAATATTGGTTGCCATGCCAACGGCAATACCCGACGAACCATTGATGAGCAGGTTCGGAACACGCGTAGGCAAAACGGTGGGTTCAGATTCCGAACCGTCGTAATTCTCGGCAAAGTCGACCGTTTCTTTATCGATGTCCGCCAGCAGTTCGTTGGCAAGTCGGGTCATACGCACTTCGGTGTAACGCATGGCGGCCGGTGCGTCGCCGTCTACCGAGCCAAAGTTGCCCTGCCCGTCAACCAGCAGGTAGCGCAGCGAAAACGGTTGCGCCATTCGCACGATCGTGTCGTACACGGCCGAATCGCCGTGCGGATGGTATTTACCGATCACGTCACCCACGACCCGGGCAGATTTCTTGTAGGCCTTGTTGTAGTCGTTACCCAGCTCACGCATCGCATACAAAACACGGCGGTGAACGGGTTTCAGGCCATCGCGAACATCGGGCAGGGCGCGGCCTACGATTACGCTCATCGCGTAATCGAGATAAGACTGCCGCATCTCGTCTTCGAGATTGACAGACAATATTTTCTGCGCCACTTCAGTCATCGGTGGTGGTCGACTGTTCCTTTGGGGTGGATTTGATTAGCCAGACCGGCATAAACCCCGGGCCATACATGCATTTTTAATGCGTGTTTAACGGCAAATCCCGGGACTATTCAACGTCTGTTGGGGGCCTCTTAATAATGCGCCGATCAGGGGTCAAATATTAACACAGGGAGGCATCTGAGCCTATGCTAAATCCCCCTTCCGGGTGCCTGAAAACGGCCCGTGGAAAGCATGCTTGTTTCACGCTGACGTCGCTTCAGGCATTATCCCGCTGCATAAGAAACCGGAACCCGAGAATGCCCGAGGCAGATTTTATTGTTGCACCCCGCTGGATAATTCCTGTCGAACCGGCGGGTGCGATTCTGACTGGCCATGTCGCAGTAATCGGCTCGGGACGCATCGTCGCGATTCAGGAACGCGCCGGTGCTGCAGAAACCTGGCCGGAAGCCGAATGGCTGGAGCGCCCGGAGCACGTGTTGCTGCCGGGTTTCGTTAACGCGCATACGCACGGTCCCATGACCCTGCTGCGCGGCTATGCCGACGACCTGCCACTGGAGCAATGGCTCAGCGAATATATCTGGCCGGCCGAGGCACGTTGGGCCAACAGCGAATTTGTACGTGATGGTGCCGATCTCGCGATACTCGAAATGATTCGCAGCGGCACGACCTGTTTTCACGACATGTACCTGTTCCCGGATGAGATTTGTGCTGTCGCCGCCGAACGCGGTATACGCGCGGTCGTGAGCATGATCGTGATCGAAGCGCCCACGGCCTGGGCGACCGAGGCAGACGAGTACATTAACCGCGGGCTCGAGGTACACGATCGCTATCGCGATCACCCGCTCGTCAAACTATCGTTCGGACCCCATGCGCCGTACACCGTAAGTGACGAGCCTCTGCAACGGATCAGTACGCTGGCAAACCAGCTGGATGTCCCGATCCAGATTCACCTGCATGAAACTGCAGACGAAGTGCAGCAGTCTGTAAAGGCAACCGGTTTCCGTCCGCTCGAACGGCTGGATAAACTCGGTATGCTCAATCCGTTACTGAACGCCGTGCATATGACTGAGCTCAACACCGATGAAATTGCATTGCTCGCCGAACGAGGCGTGCATGTCGTGCACTGCCCCGAGTCCAACATGAAACTCGCCAGTGGCTTCTGCCCTGTTGCGGAGCTGATGCAGGCGGGGGTTAATGTTGCGCTGGGCACGGATGGCACCGCCAGCAACAACGATCTCGATATGCTCGGCGAGATGCGCTCGGCTGCCCTCCTTGCCAAGGCCCAGTCGGGCAATGCCGCAGCGCTGAATGCCGCCGAAGCGCTAACCGTGGCCACGCTGAATGGTGCCAGGGCGCTTGGGATGGAAAATGAAACGGGCTCTTTACTTCCCGGCAAAGCGGCCGACATGATTTGCATCAACCTGGCATCGCTCGCCTGCCAGCCGGTACACAACGCATTATCGACGGTCGTGTACAGCGCGACCCGCGACCAGGTTTCAGATGTCTGGGTTGCCGGGCGGCAACTGCTTAGCGAGGGCGAATTCCAGACCGCCGACGAACAGGAAGTACTGGCACGCACGGCTGGCTGGCTTAGTAAAATACATGCCGAAGCAAGCGCATGACGATGATTAATGCCGGCGACAATGTTGACCCCCTGGAAGTCCGCAAGTTCGATAAGCTCGCGAGCCGCTGGTGGGACCCGGAAGGTGAGTTCAAACCACTCCACCGGCTGAACCCGGTACGTATCGGCTATGTTGCCGAACGTGCGGTTATTGCTGGCAGCCGCTGCCTGGATATTGGGTGCGGCGGCGGGCTTCTGACCGAAGGCCTGGCCCAACTTGGCGCAGACGTAACAGGAATTGATATGGCCGGGGGACCGCTGACCGTGGCTCGCATGCACCAGGAAATCTCGGGCCTTGAGGGAATACGCTATCTTGAAAGCTCGGCAGAACAACTGGCACTGGATGAAGCCGGCCTGTATGACACGGTGACATGCATGGAAGTACTCGAGCACGTGCCGGATCCGGCCAGCCTGGTCGCCGCGTGCCGGCAACTCGTTAAGCCCGGCGGCAATATATTTTTATCAACCATCAACCGGAATCCAAAATCATTTTTGATGGCGATAGTCGGCGCGGAGTATGTCCTGGGCATGCTGCCCAGGAGCACGCACGAATATGCACGCTTTATTAAGCCCTCGGAATTGCGCCGCTGGAGTTTGCAGGCCGGTTTGCACTTCCGGCACCTGTGCGGAATGACGTATTCACCTTTCAGTGGTGACTTTGCGCTAAGTGACGATGTCGATGTGAATTACCTGATGCATCTTTCGGCGCCCGAATGAGCGGGGCAGATACGCCGGAAGGGCTCCTGCTTAACGAGGTTGACGCAATTCTATTCGACCTCGATGGCACGCTACTCGATACCGCGCCGGACCTCGTAGGCGCGCTATTCAGATTGTGCGCACAAGAACATCAGCCGCTACCGGACTACCAACTTGCTGCCCAGCATGTTTCTACCGGCGCTATCGGTCTCGTGCGCCTCGCCTTTCCCGACCACGACGAACAGAAACAAGAAGAGTTGCGGCAAAGGCTGGTGGACACCTACGCAACCAACCTGCACGAAAACACGCTGCTCTATCCCGGCATGGAGGACCTGCTCAAACGCATCGAGACCTCGGAAATCCGCTGGGGAGTGGTAACGAACAAAATCGCAGAACTGACCGAACCCCTGCTGGAGCAGCTTGGGCTGCGCCAGCGCACGGGCACCGTGGTCAGTGGAGATTCCACTGACCATCGCAAACCGCATCCCGACCCGTTGCTGCTGGCCCTCAAGGAACTGGGCGTGGCACCCGGAAAAGCGGTCTACGTGGGCGACGCGCCCCAGGATATTGCGTCCGGCAAGGCGGCCGGCACAATCACCATTGCGGTCCGCTGGGGCTACATTATTCCGGGCACCGACCCCAACGACTGGCAGGCAGACTATACAATTGACCATCCCGAAGAATTAGCCGGTCTGCCGGCATTGAGATAGCCACGGATGAAACCCGCATGTCACTGACCTGGATCGTCATCATCGCCCTCGCCGGCTTTGGCGCCGGCATGTTCGTCCAGTACCTCCTGGGCCGGACCCGGCAAGTGAGACTCGAGAGCGACATCAGGCTCCGCGATTCGCAGATCCGAAATGATGCAACCCGTTCGGCGGAACGCGAAGCGGAACTCGAAAAACTTGGGGCGGCATTTAATGATCTAGCCCAGCAATCTCTCGAGAAAAACAGTGAAACCTTTTTGCGGCTGGCCAACCAGAAACTGGACGTACACCAGGAAAAGGCCAAAGCCGAACTGAGTGAACGGCAGAAGGCCGTCGAAACCCTGGTGCAGCCGATCAGGGAAGCGCTTGAAAAGGCGCAAAAACAAATCGGTGAAATCGAGAAAACCCGGCAGGAAGCTTACGGCAATATCACGTCGCAACTGGCGGCGATGACCCAGGGCCAGGAAAACCTGCGCTCGGAAACAAGCAAGCTGGTCGGCGCGTTGCGCAGCCCTACCGTGCGCGGCCAGTGGGGCGAGATAACACTGCGCAGGCTCGTGGAGCTGGCCGGCATGGTCAATCACTGCGATTTCGGGGAACAGCAGCACACCACAGGCGACGATGCCCGCAGTTATCGGCCAGACATGGTTATTCGTCTGCCTGAGCAGGGGCAGCTCGTCGTCGATGCGAAGACCCCCATCGAGGCGTATCTGAAGGCTGTTGAAGCAACTGACGAGCAGGCTCGGAAAGATTTGCTCAACCAACATGCCAACAATGTTGCCGCGCGAGTGCGCGAACTGTCGGGCAAGGACTACACGAAACAGTTCGACAAAAGTCCGGAGTTTGTGATCCTGTTTGTGCCGGGCGATCAGTTCCTGGCAGCTGCGCTCGACCAGAACCCGGAACTGCTGGAGAAAGCGCTGAGCGATAGAGTGCTCTTAACCACACCGACCAGCCTGATGGCCCTGCTAAAAGTCGTCGCTTATGGTTGGATGCAAATGAATCTAGCGGAAAATGCCGAAGACATTCGCAAGCTCGCGGTCGAAATGCAGGATCGCCTGGGGGTTTTCACCAGCCATCTTTCGGCCGTGGGATCGAGACTGGATGCAAGCGTCGCGTCCTATAACAAGGCTGTCGCATCACTGGAAAGCCGGGTGCTGCCGAGCACCAGGAAAATTCGCGAGCTCGGAGCCGAAACCGGGAAAGAAATCGAATCGCCCCAGAGAATCGATATCACCGCACGCGAGATAAAACTGGTTGCCGGGGAAAAAGACGAAGACGGTAACAACGATGCCGCTTTGCCGGATAGCGGCGATCAGCCGACGCAGCAGTAAGAATCGAACCGCGCTCATGAACATCGATCCCGGCAGCTACACCCCTGCCCCGAACTTACTTGAAGAGCGCGTAATTATGATCACCGGCGCCGGTGACGGAATCGGTGCGACAGCAGCACGCACCTTTGCCAGGCACGGTGCAACAGTGGCGTTGCTGGGACGCACGCAGGCGAAACTCGAAGCGGTTTACGATGCAATTGAGTCCGACGGCGGACCCAAGCCCAGTATCGTGGTGATGGACTTCGCGACCGCAGTTGCAGATGACTACAAGAACCTCGCCGACAGCATAGGCACCGAATTCGGACGGCTGGACGGGTTGCTGCATAACGCGGGCGTACTCGGGCACCTCAACCCGATCGAGCATTACGAAGTGGCGACCTGGCTGGAAGTGATGCACGTGAACCTGAATGCGCAGTTCATGCTCACGCAGGCATTGATGCCCTTACTCAGGGAATCGGGGGATGCGTCCCTTGTGTTCACCTCGAGCGGGGTCGGCCGCACCGGCCGCGCCAACTGGGGGGCGTACGCTGTATCCAAGTTTGGCACCGAGGGGCTAATGCAAACACTGGCTGACGAATGTGACTGGCTGCGCGTGAACTGCATTAACCCGGGCGCGACCCGGACGGCGATGCGCCGGGCAGCCTGCCCCGATGAAGACCCGACGACGCTTAAAACGCCAGCCGACATCATGGCCACCTACCTGTACCTCCTGGGCCCGGACAGCCAGGGCACAACAGGCCAGAGCCTGGATTGCCAGTGATAGTTTCTTGCGGGTTAAAGCCGGGTATTTAAAACGCGTTACGCAAATTTTTTATTTCTGCTTCGCCAAGTTCCCGGTATTTACCCGGCCTTAAATCATGCGGCAAGGGCACCGGCCCGTAACGCACCCGCATAAGCCGGTTCACGCGGCAACCCACGTGTTCGAACAGTCTCCGAACAATACGGTTGCGGCCTTCGCTAATGACGACCCGGTAGGACTTGTTGGCGGCCTTTGCGTCAGTCACCTGGATATCATCAAACTTTGCCTCGCCATCTTCCAGCTTGACACCGCTTTGTAATCGCGCGAGCTGCTGATCGCTAAGGTCGCCAAGTGCACGCACGGAATACTCGCGTTGCAACTCGCTGGAGGGATGCATCAGTTTGTTCGCAAGTTCGCCGTCGGTGGTCAGGATCAGCAGACCGGAAGTCTGGTAGTCGAGACGCCCGACCGTTACCCAGCGCGCGCCGAGTACTTTGGGCAGGGACTCGAATATGGTGCGCCGGCCCTGCGGATCCGAGCGCGTGCAAATTTCGCCCGGTGGCTTGTGATAGATGATGGTGCGCTGTTTAGTTTTGCGAGCGGTAGTGCGGATGAGCTTGCCGTCAACCTCGACGCGCTCGGTCCCGTCGACCTTCATGCCAAGTTCCGCAATTTCACCGTTTACGCTGATGCGCCCGGCCGTGATCATGGCCTCGGCCTGCCGGCGCGAAGCTACCCCCCGCCCGGCCAGCCATTTTTGCAGGCGCTCTGACATAAAAGAATTTTAAACGCGCTGCCGTGTCGCGCGCCTGCCCGCTTCAGGATGTCTTCAACGGCACGACTTCCGCGGGCTCATCGTTGGGCTCATCGGACGTCGATTCATCAACTGCGGCGGCGACCCTTGCTTCAGCCAGGGAGCTTACCGTCGCGGGTTCAGGCGGCCCCTCGCCCGGTCTTCTGAGCCCGACCAGCGGTTCCACTGCGCCGGGTGGGCGGTCATGCTCTTCCTTGTACTCGTGAAGCTCGGTGTCGGACGAGTAGTCGTCGTCATCTGCCTCCGTATCACCGGCATCATCTGAATCTGCGTCAACCGAGTCCTGCTCGCTGCTCGCCGCAGCTTCACCGGGCGCGTCATCCGGATTCCCGCCCAGTTCCAGCTGCACGCCCATTGGCTCGAGCTGTGCAAGTTCGGCGAGCGGAGGCAGATCGTCCAGTTTTTTCAGGCTGAAGTAATCGAGGAATTCGCGCGTCGTGCCGAACATGGCCGGCTTACCCGGCACATCACGATGCCCTACAACTTTGATCCAGTCGCGTTCGAGCATGGTACGGATGATGTTGGTGGTAACGCCCACCCCGCGAATCTCTTCGATGTCGCCACGGGTAACCGGCTGCCGGTAGGCAATAATCGCCAGCGTTTCCATCAGTGCGCGGGAATAACGTGGCGGTCGCTCTTCCCAGAGTTTCGTCAGCCACTGCGACATTCCGTCACGCACCTGGATGCGGTAACCGCTGGCGACTTCAAGAATCTCTATACCCCGGCCTTCGTAATCGTCCCGAAGCGTATCGATTACGTCCTTTATCGGCTTCCGCTCCGGCGCTTCTTCATCACCAAACAGCGCCTGAATCTGGGTGATGGTCAGCGGTCCGCCCGCCGCGAGCAAGGCAGCCTCAATGATGTTTTTCAGCTTGATAGTATCCATACCATTCCCTGTCGTCCTTAACTCAATGGATTCTTGATGTATCGGGTCTGTCAGTATTCTCGTCTTCGTCGTGGGCCAATTCCGCGCCCTCATCTCCGGCATCAAATTCTGAAGTAAATCCGGCGCCCGGCACGGCTTTAACATTGCTTGCCGCACGCACATGAATGGTTGTGTAGGGATCGCCCTGCGCCAGTTCGATCAGGCCTTCTCTGAGTAGTTCGAGCAGGGACAGAAAGGTAACGGTAACGCCCATGCGGCCTTCCGCCGGCTCGAACAAATCACCGAATGCAGTGAACTCGGTGGCCCTGATGCGTTCCAGCACTTCCGACATACGCTGGCGCACCGACAGTGCCTCCGCCTGGATATGGTGATTGGCGAGCATTTCAGCACGCATCAGCACATCTTTAAACGCAACCAGTAATTCATTGAGTTGCAGGTCGGGAAGTTGTTCGACGACCGTGCGTTCCATTGGTTCAGCCGATGCCTGGAACGTATCGCGTTCCATGCGCGGCAGCTCGCTGATGTCGTCGGCTGCATTCTTGTAACGTTCGTATTCAAGCAACCGCCGCACCAGCTCAGCGCGCGGATCGGTTTCGTCGTCTTCGTCACTTTCAGCTCGCGGCAACAGCATGCGTGACTTGATCTCGGCCAGCATTGCAGCCATGAGCAGGTACTCGCCCACCAGGTCGAGCTGCAGTTCTTCCATGAGATCGATGTACTCGACGTACTGCATGGTTATCTCGGTAATCGGGATATCCAGGATGTCGAGGTTCTGGCGGCGAATCAGGTAGAGCAGCAGATCAAGCGGTCCCTCGAAGGCTTCGAGAAAAACTTCCAGTGCATAGGGGGGAATGTAGAGGTCCTGCGGCAGTTCGGTAACCGCCTCGCCATCGACGACGGCGAACGGCATTTCCCCCTGTGCGGGGTTATCGCCGGTACTTTCCTCGGGGAGCATTGCAGCATCCGCTCCCGGCACCGGGTCAACTATTTTGAGGTCCGGCTTCTCAGCCGCATCACCCTCGGGCATGTTTAATACTCACAGACCAACAACCAACAAGATGAGGCTTTCTACCAACGCCAGTAACGGACCCACCACAGTCCATAACAAGCCTGACACCAGCATAACTACAATTATTATAAGGCCGAATGGCTCAATCCGGTCCAAATACTGCCCTATGGTCTCGTTGACCAGCCCGCGCAATACGCGGCCGCCATCGAGCGGCGGAATAGGAAGTAAATTAAATGCTGCCAGTAAAGCATTGATAATTATTCCGATCCTTGCCATGGAGAACAGGAACTCACCGGCCATGCCAGCGCCCAACCCGGTCATGATTACCAGTTTCAGCAGCAACGCCCAGCCTACGCCCATGACGATATTTGCTGCCGGTCCCGCAGCGGCAACAAATATCATGTCGCGTTTCGGATTGTTGAGGCCGCCAAAGGCAACGGGCACCGGTTTTGCCCAGCCGAACATGATGCCGCCCATCATAAAAAGTACGATTGGTACGAGCACCGTGCCCACCGGGTCTATGTGCTTGATCGGGTTCAGTGACAGGCGCCCCATCATTTCCGCCGTGTGATCACCGAAATAACGGGCCGTCCGGCCGTGCGCCACCTCGTGCAGCGTAATCGCGAACAGCACCGGTATCGCGCCCACAGCGATGCCCTGCATCACCTGGTTTAAATTAAATCCACCCATGCGCTGGATTATAGGGATGCTTAACCTTGCCGTCAGACAAAATCCTGGTGGCCGCCTTTGCCCTCGCGTACGACGACCGGAAACTCACCAGTGAGGTCAACTACGGTCGTCGGCACAATCCCACAACTGCCTGAGTCGATAATCAGATCGACCTCGCCCTGCAAACGGGCAAACATCTCGTCGATATCAGTCATCGGCAATTCCTCGCCCGGTAGTTTCAGCGAAGAACTCATTAAAGGCTCATTGAGTTCAGCGAGCAGCGCCTGTGGAACCGGATGGTCGGGCACTCGTATGCCGACGGTTTTGCGCTTCGGGTTTTGCAGACGCCGTGGAACAGTGCGCGTGGCTGTGAGGATAAATGTATATGGCCCCGGCGTATGCGCCTTGAGTGCCCGGTAACACCAATTCTCGACACGTGCATAAGTGGCGATCTCTGCCAGGTCGCGGCAGACCAGCGTGAAATTATGCGCCTTTGGCGTCTGGCGGATCCGCTGTATCTCGCGAGTCGCTGCCTTGTCGCCCATATGAAAACCGAACGCATAGCAAGAGTCGGTCGGATACACCACGAGACCGCCGCGACGAATTACCGCAGCAGCCTGGCTGATTTTTCGAAGCTCTGGGTTAACCGGATGAATGTCGAGTATCTCTGTCACTTCTGTTCAGCCGGTTTACACGTTGCTCATTAAGACACCCATAGCCGCCATTTATTCAGTATCATTCCCGTCCCGCTGGCGTGGGCACCCGCTGATAATAGTAGAGAATATGCAAGCACTGCTGGATTTCTTACCCATAATCGCATTTTTCGCAACCTATGTGATTACGGATGACATCAACCTCGCGATGATTGTGATCATGGTCGCCATATCACTGCAGGTCGCGATTACATGGCTGGTTACCCGTACCGTCAGCCGTATGCTGCTGGCTTCCGCGGCGCTGGTAATCCTGTTCGGCGGCATCAGCCTGTACCTGGACAACCCCATTTTCTTCAAATGGAAGCCCACCGTCCTTTACTGGATATTCGCCGCGGTACTCGTCGGCAGTCATTTCATCGGGGACCACCCTATTATCCGGCGCATGATGCAGTCGGTATCAGACGGCGGCCTCGAGTTGCCGGACAGGGTCTGGGTTCAGCTCAACATGGCGTGGGCCACATTTTTCACCTTTGCCGGCCTGACCAATATCTACGTCGCATACCGGTACGAGGAAGCGACCTGGGTCAACTTTAAAATGTTTGGTTTGCTGGGTATGACCCTCGGCTTCCTGGTGCTGCAAACCCTGTGGTTATCGAAATACATGTCTGACAGCCCCGAGACCGATGAAAAGGAAAGCTGACAATGCTGTACGCCGTAATCAGTGAGGACGTTGCCGACAGTTTGCCGTTACGGGCTAAAGCGCGCCCTAAGCATTTAGAGCGTTTAAACAAGTTACGCGATGAAGGCCACCTGATCCTGGCCGGCCCCTACCCCGCGATTGACAACAATGACCCGGGCCCGGCTGGTTTCACCGGCAGCCTGGTCATCGCTGAATTCGAGTCGCTTGAAAAGGCCCGGGCCTGGGCGGATGCCGATCCTTACGTTGCCGCCGGTGTATACGCCAAGGTCACCGTCAAACCCTTTAAGCACGTCATGCCATGAACGAAGAACGGATTGCGCAGATCGATGCAAGGCTGCGCAGTGCATTCGAACCCTCCTCGCTCGAAATCGAAGACCAGAGTCACATGCACGCCGGCCATGCAGGTGCAAAGGCAGGCAAAGGCCATTTTCGGGTTGCCATCGTTTCGAACCGCTTCACAGGTAAGTCACCCCTCCAGAGACACCGCCTGATTTACGAAGCCCTGGGGGGCCTGATGGAGAGCGATATCCACGCGCTTACCATCGAGGCCAGCAGCGAAGAATCCGCCTAACCCGCACCCTGCCCGCAGTCCAGTCCTAAAACCATCGTATATGGGCGTTTCCAGCCGCCCAGCGCGGAATTTGCGTCGGATTATTTAACAAAATCTGGAATTCCGGTTGCGCAGTTTTTTACTTAATCATCACAAGTTCCTGAAAAGCCTGTACCTGGGCGGTTACATTCATTTCGCTGCAACGCGCCGATAAACTACTGATTCCAAAGCATTTTACCTGCTTTCCCAGCAATACCTCCTAAGCTGCGGAAAATCCTTATGTAATCTTGTTGACTGAACAATAATCAGCGCATATCTTCATAAACTAACAAGAATTATGTTCAATCATGGATGAGTCACCTAAGCGGGGGTTGCTCGCAGCATACGGCCGACTGCTAGGTCCGTTGATTCGGATCCTCATCCGGAACGGAGTCACGTTCGAGGAGTTTTCGGAGGTCGCAAAACACTCGTTCGTCAACGTTGCTCTAAAAGATTTTGACGCAGAGAGCCAGGCGGATTCGGAAAACAGGGTCACAACACTGACCGGACTGGGTCGGGTTGAAGTCAGGAAGGTTTTTGACGCTCTCAACGCACCGCCCGATCAGGATCAAAACACTCTTGATGGGATCGTGGCGATTCTGGCTGGTTGGCATACGGATTCGGACTACACGGGGCCTTACGGAGTCCCGCTTGAACTGAAGTTTGAGGAGGAGGACAGGCCAGACTTCTTAGAGCTTAGCAGTCGTTTTTTTCCTGACGTAGAGCCCAGAAAACTTTTAGACGATTTATTGCGACTACAAATAGTTACCGAAACTGAGGCTGGCTGGTTCAAAGTTTTAAAAAGGAGCTACACGCCTGATCTAGATGCCCCGGATGGCCTAGAGCATATGGTAAGAACTTTTCAGGACATCGTTAACACTCTAGACCACAACCGACTTGAGGCAGATGTAAGCAAAAGGCTCTACGAACAACAGGTTTATACAGAAAACGGAATTAGGGAAGAAGATTTACCACGGTTCCAGGAATTTTCAAAGAAAAGGGCTCAGATCCTACTTGAGGAAATAGACAACTGGTTAACGCAACTGGACAAACCAGACGGAAAGTCGAAGAGACAGCTGAGTACGGGGCTGGGAATATTTAATTACGTACATCGGGAAAAGTAACACGGTCACCAATGAAGTTTATTGAAGGATGAATCGAGATGGGCACCTCATACAAATCGTCAGTTAAAAGGATAGCAACAATAGCCGCGGTGGCTGCCATAAGCGCAGTTAGCGCCAACCTGGCATATGCAAGCAGTAATTCGCTTGAAGAAGACATGATTCCGCTTATCGCTATTGGGCCTGCTTACCTGGAGAAAGTCGCCGGCTATAGAACTCTTTCGGTTAATGGCCAGGAAATTATTATCGACAGCCAGACGCAGATGATGACAAGGAGCGGTCCAAGTAGCGATCTCGCGCTCTCAAAAGCATCAAAGATTGATTCGGGTGACTACATCGAGGTTTACGGCGAACCTGTAGACGTCGGATTGGCCCTCGGAACAATAATCGTCATCAGGGACGAGCCATACGTAGACGGCGCGTCGGAAACTTATCTGGCCGCAATTGTCGGCTCTACAGGCACAAACGGATTCGCCTATTCCAACGGTTCAACGATTGATTTAACCGCAGCTCTTTATGGCCAGGCCGCCCAGGGTATTGCCGAAGGCGATATTGTTGAACTCTACGGCACCAACGTCGGAAACACTCTCCTGGCAAGTGAAGCGAATGGCGTAGGCAGAGATATTTCTGCGGCCTATTCTCAACTGACAGGCATCAGAGGTTCGAGCGGCCTTCGCGGGTTAAGAGGCTCCAGCGGTATCAGGGGACTGAGAGGTTCAAGTGGTATCCGTGGAATGAGGGGCTCCAGCGGTATCAGGGGACTGAGAGGTTCAAGTGGTATCCGTGGAATGAGGGGCTCCAGCGGTATCCGCTAGCAATTTAAATTCTCACAAAGAATCCTATTCTTCTGTACCTAATTCATAGTAGTACAGCCCAATCCCTATTTGATACTGGTCTCTATTATCAGGATCGCTCCTGTCTTTGAACTCATTAAGATGCTTAGAGAAGCTGTCCCCAAGTAGGAACATTTCACTTCGGGCGTGTGCGTGAATTTCGGGCAAAAACTGTTTATCGATACCATCGACACTAGAAACAGAGTTATACCTAGTATCTACACCAACAACACGCTTTGGGTCACAATTAAAAGCGACGGTACTAGCAACCGATGCGATATTGTCTTGAAGGCCAATAATCAATCTATCATCGACTCCGTCTGGAATAAAATAGCTTTTTGTAGCCTTTATTTTACCTACTGGGAGTAAATCCACGGCCCCTATTCTTTTAAGCTCTGTCCGCATTGCTCCTGGTGGGACATCACCCCCATAGGTGGCAACCAAATCACAAAAAGAATACTGACCAGAATTGTAATCTAATATTCTTGCTTGTCCGAGCGAGTCCAAATAGTTCGAGTCACTATGCCATTTATCTAAAACAATTGATGCTGGCGATTCTCGAACAAAATCCTTCATCAGCATACCGGGTCCACTTTCTCTGATTTTCTTAACTTCCTTGCGCGTGATGCCAGTCATGACAGCTATGCGGGATGAATTTGTTTCCCTACCCCTCAACCCATAGTCTTCGGCAGCGACATGCACGAATGCTGCCTTTGCTATACCAGAAAATTCTTTGTATCCAATACCGGCTCTGAGGAGAGCTTTGGCTATAGGCCGAAGAGCCATTAGAAGCGCATCGAGTATTCTTTGCTGAATTGGACTAACCATGCATCGGAATATAGGAAAGCAGCCACATAGGGTCAATTTTGACCATTTATCGCAACCTATCCTCGTATCTTCAATTTGTTAGAGCGCTAATTTAATCCGGCTCGGACGTTTTATCGGGTGATGTTAGAGCCTGATTATTAGGCATTTTTCCCATATATGGTCATTAGCAACTCCCGGATCAGGGCTACAGGAGCGCCAGAAAGGCCTGTTCGTCCAGCGTGGTTATCCCAAGATTTTGCGCTTTTTCCAGCTTGGAACCAGGCTTTTCTCCGAACACGAGGAAGTCAGTTTTTTTGGAAATGCTGCCGGTAACCTTGCCGCCGCGTTTCCTGATTTCGCCTTTCGCGGCATCCCGGGTTATCCCGCTCAAAGTACCAGTAAGCACGAAGGTCTTTCCCAAAAATGCTTTGTCCGCATTATCAGACTGCCGTGGTGCGCCTTCTTTAAGGGTTAACGCGTCGTCACCCAGGAGTTTTTCGATGACCTCTACGTTGTGCGGCTGAGCGAAAAACGTTTGTATATGCTCGGCAACTACGGGGCCAACATCCGGGACTTTCTGCAGTGTTTCAATATCTGCCGATGCCTCGCGCAGCGTTCCAATATCCCCGAAATAGTTGGCCAGGTTTTCTGCTGTTGCTTCACCGACTTCACGAATTCCCACGGCATACAAAAACCTGGCGAGTGTAGTTTTACGGCTGACCTCTATCGCAGCCATCAAATTCTCGGCCGATTTCTGTGCCATGCGCTCCAGTGCTGCCAGTGAATCGGTATTCACGCACTTTGAGTCAAACAGGTCGGCAGGCGTGCGCACAATTTTGCTGTCCACAAGCTGATCGATCAGCTTGCTCCCCAAACCTTCGATATCCAGCGCCTTACGCGATACAAAATGTTTCAGGGCCTCCTTGCGCTGCGCCGAGCAGTACAAACCACCGCTGCAACGAGCCACTGCCTCCCCTTCCGGGCGACTCACCGCCGACTTACACACCGGGCATTTCCCGGGCAATCTCACGCGGCGCGCGCCTTTCCTGCGGCGCTTCGCCATGACCGAGACAACTTCAGGAATCACATCCCCTGCCCGCCGAACAACAACGGTGTCGCCTATTCGTACGTCCTTGCGCTCCAGTTCGTCCATGTTGTGGAGGGTCGCATTGGAAACCGTAACGCCGCCGACCACGACCGGTTCCAGGCGGGCGACGGGTGTAACCGCTCCCGTCCGTCCTACCTGCCAGTCCACGTCCAGAACTTTCGTCAGTTCTTCCTGCGCGGGGTACTTGTGCGCCAGGGCCCAGCGCGGCGCACGAGATACGAAGCCCAGCTTTTGCTGCTGCCCGTATTCATCTACCTTGTACACGACGCCATCGATTTCATAGGAAAGCTCTTCGCGTCGTTGCCCTATAGCCTGGTAGTAACCGAGGCAACCCTCGGCACCCTCGACGACCGAGTTTTCCGGGCACACCCGGAATCCGAATTCGGATAACGCGGCCAGGGTTTCGCTATGCCGCTGCGGCAGACTGCCACCATCGACCACACCGACACCATAAACAAAAATACTCAAAGGACGTGAGGCCGCGATCTTCGGGTCAAGCTGTCGCAAGCTTCCGGCAGCTGCGTTGCGCGGATTGGCAAAAGGCTTTTCACCCTGTTCCCGGGCGCGTGCATTGAATTCTTCAAAGCCCCTGATCGGCATGAATACTTCCCCACGCACTTCCAGCACCTGCGGGTAACCGCTTCCCTTTAATATCATCGGGACGGCGCCGATAGTCCGCACATTGTGGGTTACGTCCTCACCGGTGCGACCATCACCACGGGTTGCTGCTACGGCAAGCCTGCCGGCCTCGTAACGAATGCTGATCGCGGTGCCGTCCAGTTTTGGCTCCACCGCATAGCTAATGGGCCCGGTTTCTTCCAGCCGGTCCAGCACGCGCTGGTTAAAGCTGTCGACCTGCTCTTCGCGGAATGCGTTATCCAGCGACAACATGGCGATACCATGGGTAACAGATGTGAACTCGGTTTGCGCTTTACCGCCAACTCGCTGGGTCGGTGAATCCGGGGAATACAAATCCTCGTACTTGGCTTCGAGATCCTGTAGCTGCCTGAACAGGCGGTCGTATTCCGCATCGGGGATCTCGGGATCATCAAGCACGTAGTAGTGATGATCGTGATGACTGATCTGCTCACGAAGCCGGGCTGCCAGCTTCCGGGTACGTTCAGACGCGGTCATGGGTCAGCCGGCTGCCGACATGTCCTGATGACCGTCGTGCCTGTACTCGCTACCATGATTATGCTGCAGGAGAAACTGTATAACCTCCTCGCGCATGTAGCGTTCCCGCTGCAGGCTCAAAGTGCCGCCCTGCTCGTCGACCAGCTGACCATCCACATCCCTTGCAATCGCGCGGGCAGTCTCCACCATCTGGTCGAACAGATCTACGCCGTTCTCATATGAGGGCAGGACCATAAAAATGCTTATACCCGGATATCCGGACTCTTTCAGATTAGAAAGATCAAATGATCCGGGCTCGACAAGACTTGCAACGCTGTAACGCGTCCGGCCGGGATCGCTCTCATCCTGACTATGAAATATACCGAACTGGCCATGGACCAGGCCGGCCGACCGCAAGGAAAGTATCAAAGGCTCAGCCGGAAACATCTGCCCGTACTGCGGCATTATCCGAACGGTTACGACCCTGGAACCGGCTTCGATAGCCGGCGCGGAGGGCTCGGCTATAACCGGCTCGGACTCCTGCACGTTATCATCCCCGGCCGGGCGTTCCTCGAGAAGCGGTTCTACTCGTTTGCGCCGTATGTCCGGCAGTTTGACCCGCTTTGGAATCCAGCCCCTGCTATAGGCGAACACCAGCCCGAGCAGAGCAATACCCAACAGTAACAAAACCCATCTGAACAGAGCCATAACGGCTATTCTCGCAATGGACGGCGCTAACTGACAGCCATCTTTACCGCTTCATCGATATCGACAGACACAAGGCGCGATACGCCCGGCTCACCCATCGTCACGCCCATCAACTGACCCGCCATTTCCATCGTTATCTTGTTGTGTGTAATAAAGAGGAACTGAACGTTTGATGACATCTCCCGAACAATCTCGCAGAAACGCCCGACATTAGCGTCATCAAGCGGCGCATCAACCTCATCCAGCAAGCAGAACGGCGCGGGGTTGAGTTCAAATATTGAAAATACCAGCGCCACAGCCGTCAGCGCTTTCTCACCACCCGACAACAGGTGAATACTGCTGTTGCGCTTACCCGGCGGTTGACCCATCACGGTAACGCCGGCATTCAGCAAATCGTCGCCTTCGAGGCTCAGGTAAGCATGGCCGCCGCCAAACAGGCGCGGGAATATACGCTTCAGACCGGCATTCACGTTGTCGAACACCTCCTGGAAACGGACTCGCGTCTCACGGTCAATCTTGCGTATCGCCTTTTCGAGCGTTTCCAGCGCGTTCGTCAGATCGTCGAACTGTGCCTCAAGATACTTGGCGCGTTCCGACTGTTCCTCGAACTCCTCGATCGCCAGTAAATTGACGGTACCGATGCGATCAAGGCTGCGCTGAATCTTTTCACTACGCGCCTGCCATGCCTCGATATCGTGGTCCTCCGGTAATTCGCCCCGCACGGTCGCCAGGTCGAGACCGGTTTGATCGAACTGGTCGACAATCGCCTCCCGGCGTATCTCAAGTTCGCGTACCGCCATGCGGGCGCTGTCGACATGGTCGCGCACTTCGTTTACGCCCTTGTCCTGCTCGACCCGCCTGGATTCCAGTTCCCGGAGCTCATCATTTTTCTGCTCAAGCGACTCATGCTTGCCCCGTAGTTCTTCATCTACCGTAACTTTCAGCCCCAGTTGCTCCTGCAGCTTGTCCTGGAGTTCAGCTAAAGGCGTTTCGCCGTCGTCGAGATGCACATTCAGGCTTTCAACGCGTTCCATCAATTGCTGGTGCTGGGTCTGGGCACGCTCCAGGGTGGTCGTAGCAGACTCGCGTGACGAACGTTGTGACTGCACCTCGATCGTGACGCTCTGATAGCGTTCGCGATCTTCTTCCGCCTTGCGGCGGCTTACCTCAACTGTTACGAGTAATTCCTTCTGCTGCTTCGTCAGAGACTCCTCGCGACCCTCAAGCTGCACCGACTTTTCTTCCGCCTGGCTCAGGCGATTTGCCGATTCGCGTATAGACGTGGAAATCCCTTCTATTTCGCTGTCGATGCCCTGGCTGTCTTCCCCCAATGCCAGCGCCCGCTGGCGAGTACGCTCCAGTTCACTCCGCGAGGCGAGTAACTCGGCTTCCGCGGCCGCATGGTCCTTGGCGGCAACCGTCTGGCTCGAGTGCAGCACTTTGCGCTTATCCTCGAGCTGCCCGATCTCGGCCCGCGCATCGTCGCGCCGGTCTTTAAGGGCATCGAGCTGCGATTCGAGTGACTTGATTTCTTTTGATAGCTCGCGCATCTCCTGCTCGCGGGTTAATACGCCCCCCGCTTCGGCATCACGAGATGATACGCGCACCCATGTGCGGCTTAGCCAGACACCGTCCGGAGTAATCACCGACTCGCCCGCCGCCAGCTTGCCACGTATGCGCATCGCTTCTTTCAGGTCATCGGCCGTCAGTACCCGCGCCAGCGTCTCGGCCGCCGGCCCCGCATTGCTTACCTGGGCCAGCAGACGGCCCTTGGGCGATTCTTCGTCATATTTAAGCGGATCGTCCTCGAACAGCAACACGTTGCTGTTCGGCAGCTTTGCCAACAGTTTCGCAAATCCTTTAACAGATACAGCCTGCAGGAAGTCGCCCAATACCGCTTCGACAGCAAGTTGCCAGCGGCTGTCAACCTTAAGTTTGTGCGCAAGCCGCGGCAGGTCGGCCAGCTTATTGTCGGCCAGCCATTTAGCAGCCTGTTTTTGATCGCCGCCTAACGCCGCCTCCTGGAGCGTCTCCAGTGCAGTGAGCCGGGCACGCGAAGATTCCAGTTGACCACGCACTTCGTCCAGCTCTTCCGCGAAATTCTCTTCCTGTTTACGCCGGACTTCCGACCCCCCGATCACATCCTGCAATTCGCGGGTAAGCTCCTGCTCTACGCGGGCACGCTCGCCTTCGTGTTGCACCTGTTCGGCAAGCCGTTTTTCAAACTCTTCAAGTGAAATGATGTCGCGCTCAGACTCGACGCTGTCGCGCTGGCCCTGCAACTGCAAATTCTGTGCTTCCAGGTGCTCGATACGGGTACGCTCGACGTCGACCGTGCGACGCGCCTCGTTCAGCTCACCGCTGAAACTGTTCCAGTTCTCCTGCCAGCGAGCGAGGTCCTGTTCCGCTTTCTCCAGCGCAGCAGACGATGTATCTGCTGCCCTCTGCACGTCGTCGAGCCCGGGTGTCAGTTCTTCCAGTTTCTCCTCGAGCGCTCTTAACTGGGCTTCGTCAATATTGATTTCCTCGGAAATCTCGGCAAGCCGCTCGCGCGCTTCCTGCAGATCGAGTTTCTGCCGTTCCCGGGTTGCCCGATTGTGCTCAATCGCCTGCTCAAGATGCGATATTTCCAGGTCAACCGAATAATGCCGGGCCGTCGTCGCATTCAGTTCATCGCTGGCCAGTATCTGCTGCTGCCGGGCTTCTTCGATTTCAGCTTCGACCTTACGCTGGCCGGCAACGATCGACTCAAGCTCCGTTTGCCGCCGCTCGAATGCCATGCGTGCGTCATGTGTATCAGAATCCAGTGCCTGCAGATTTATGGCCAGCAACTCGGCCTCGACCTGGCGCTGGTCATCTTTAAGCACTTTGTGCCGTTCTGCCGCCCGCGCCTGCTTTTTCAGGTGATCCAGCTGGTTATCAATTTCTTCCCGCAGATCGTTCAGTCGATCAAGATTGTCCCGGGTATGCCGGATACGGTTCTCGGTCTCGCGCCGCCGCTCCTTGTACTTGGAGATACCCGCTGCTTCTTCGAGGTGTGCGCGCAGGTCTTCAGGCTTCGCCTCGATAAGGCGCGAGATCATGCCCTGCTCGATAATGGAATAACTGCGCGGGCCCAGCCCGGTCCCAAGAAAAATACCGGTGATATCTTTGCGCCGGCAGCGCACGTTATTCAGAAAATATTGCGAGATACCGTCTCGACTCACCGAGCGACGCACCGAAACTTCGCCGTAACGCGCGAACTGCCCACCTATTGCACCATCGCCGTTATCAAAAAAGAGTTCTATCGAGGCGGTGCCTACCGGCTTGCGATTGACCGAGCCGTTAAAGATAACGTCGGCCATTGAATCGCCGCGCAGGGTCTTCGCCGATGTCTCCCCCATCACCCAGCGCACAGCATCTATGACATTGGATTTACCGCACCCATTGGGACCGACAACACCGACCAGGTTGCTCGGCAACAGTATTGTCGTCGGGTCGACAAATGACTTGAACCCGGAAAGCTTGATCTTGCTTAGTCGCATAGCATCAAACGGTTACCAGACCAGCGCTGCAGCAGGCCCGGTGGCAACCGCACAATCTCCCCCTCTCTCAGTCACGCTTTGCTTGTAAGTTTACCAGTCGTGGCTGCTATCAGGTCGGTGGTGTAAAGTAGCAAGCTACTCAAAAATAACCGCGAACAACGCGCACAATCCACACTGGCAAACTAAATGAATACGCAGGCTAGGAATACCTCACCGATATCCGCAACACGTTCCCCCCGCAGGGAACTCGAAATGTTCAATAACCCTAACCCTGGGCGCGATTATAGCATCCGAATCCAGATCCCGGAGTTCACATGCCTGTGTCCCAAGACCGGCCAGCCGGACTTCGCAACCCTCTTCCTCGACTATATACCCGAAGGGGCTTGTGTGGAACTCAAATCACTCAAAGAATACGTCTGGTCCTACCGGGATGAAGGCGCTTTTCACGAGGCCGTTACCAACTCCATCCTGGAGGATTTGGTGGCGACCCTGGACCCGCGATATGCACGCCTGACTGCCCGTTTCAACGTGCGCGGAGGCATCTTCACAACCGTGATCGCCGAGCACCGGGCCGCCGGCTGGGCTCCTGCGGATACCGAGGTCCTGCCCCCTCCCGTGCCCGATCCGGGCCACAGCTAAGGCCCCTGACACGGCTCCCGGGTACGCCTGACAAGGGCCTCGGGGAAAACCGTACTGCCCTGCAAAAGCCACTTCCAACCAGCGGCCCAATGAGTATAATCCGGCATTTTGCAGACACCCTTCGGGGGGAAGCAGGGACTGGATAGATGGCCGCACGGAAGAAAGTATCGAAAAAATCTGCCCGCAAATCGAAGCAGCGTGGCAGCAAAAAGAAACCTGTACGCAAGGTTTCAAAAAGGAAAGTGAGCAAGAAGAAAGCTGCTAAAAAGAAAGCTTCGAAAAAGAAGCAGAAAGCTGGCAAGAAAAAGGCTGGCAGGAAGAAAGTAAGCCGTAAAAAGGCTGGCAGGAAGAAACCGACTAAAAAGAAGTCAAAGAAGAAGGCTGGCAAGAAAAAGCCTGTGCGCAAGAAAAAGGCTTCAAAAAAGAAGGTGAGCAAGAAAAAGGTCGCCAGGAAGAAGGTCAGTAAAAAGAAGGCTGCTGCGAAAAAGACTGCTGCGAAGAAGGCTGCTGCGAAAAAGACTGCTGCGAAAAAGACTGCTGCGAAAAAGACTGCTGCGAAAAAGACTGCTGCGAAAAAGACTGCTGCGAAAAAGAC
>PBYE01000039.1 GCA_002729495.1 Chromatiales bacterium | reverse complement strand
GACAAAGGATCACTTGTGCGTGCACAGAGATTCTAAGGGACCCCTTTCACCCCAAACCTAGATCCCTGTATCCGCGGTATCCGACTACTTATCTTCTCACTCCCCCTTGGATCCATCGACCCTGGAGAATGGAGACATCCAAAACGTCGGATAAAACAGAAGCATCCTTTTTCAAGGATAGGCACAAAAAGTACAGATAAAATAAGAAACTGGGTTCGAACAAACCTGTCATGATAGGGCCAACAGCATACGAACAAGCGCTCACTCATTCGTTTCCATTGACCCTATCAGAACACGGAAAGCATCCATTCAGGGGGTCTTATTTTTAAGACCCCCAAAAGTGTACTTTTGACACAGAAACGTGACCTTCATCAGTGGCGCATCATCTTGCACCGCAGTATGGAGGGATCAGAAGACAAAATAAAAGCATTCGGTTTAGCAACCGACACAAGCTACCCCAAAACTAGAACATCTCACTTGGTACACAGGATTAGATCATGGCGAGGGAACGCGCCTGCGGCGGCCGTGGCTCTCGGCGTGCTCGACGATCTGGTTCCTGATCTTCAGGCCCTCCTGCAGCAGCGCGTCGTCTTGGTCCAGATCGTTCTCCTGGTCGTCGCCGTCGTCGTAGAGGCCTTCGGGTACTTCGAGCGGTGGATAAAGCTTGCGGAGGACGTCTCGCTCGAATTTCCTGTGGGGCATGAGCGGATCCGGGTGCTCCCCCTCGGCCGATACGGTCTGCTCATCCTCGACGGCGTTTGCCTCGGCCATGGTGGTCTTGGAGCTGGGGGTCGTGCGCATCTGGGGTGCCGACTCCGCGCGCCCTCCCCGAAATTGGCAGTCGAATAGGTCCGTGAGCTTGATCAATCTGTCCCGCGATATGGAGTGCTTTGTGAATATATCTGCGGGATTGGTGTCACCGTCGATCTTTCTCAGGTCTATTCGCTTGCACCTCACGGCTTGCTGCACCCAAAGGGTATGGGTGTCGAGGTGCCGCAATTTTCCAAGACCTTGTCTGGAACAGATGCCGATGGCCGCTGACGAATCTGTCCAGACTCGAACTGGCGCTTCGATCCCCAGATCTCGCAGGAGGCTTTGGTAGCCCAAACCGACGCCGGATCCCCGGACGACGCCGTTGAGCTCTGCTTCGCCGCTGCTCAAGGCGATGCTGGATTGTGTCGACGACCAGCTCTTGATTGTGTGTCTGCCGAGCATGACGCACCCCCCACTGGTGCTCTTGCGCGTTCTTGGACACCCGGCCCAATCAGTATCCGTGTAGACCTCCACGGATTCTGCGTCTTGGAACCGGTAGAGGTATACCATTCTTGGCAGGCCCACCAAGTATCGGCATAGCCTCTTCAGCGCGGCCCATGACCCTTCGGTCGGCGACGCCATCCACCGGCATACCTCCTTTGCCGGGAACTGGCAGTCGACGCGGTCGGCAGCGAGGTAGTTCGCGCGAGCGGCTGCTCCTCGGAAGGCGGTGTGCGCTTTGGGGTCGAGGGGCGTGTCGTTCTCGACCTCCTTGAAGCTGACGCGGACGCCTGGAGTGGCTACGGTTCGCGCCCCCGTCAAGCCACACTCGGCCAGCAGCTTCTCCGCCTGGCGTGGGTCTGCCTCGTACTCCACGCCCTCGGCCGTCCAGCGGATAACACGGTTGAGTGCGGTGGCCTCCTTCGCGTCCTCTGCGCCGGGCCCGATCCTTGGCTGGATCGTGCACTCGTAGTGTGCCTCAAGCTCGTGTTCGTACCAGTCAAGGTCGTGCTTCGCTCCGGCTGTGGTGAAGTCGTCACCGTGTACTGACGCGACCAGCTGTCTCTCGGGGTGTCGGAACACGCAGGGCGATGACTGTCCTTGATTGAAGCCGAGACGCTCTACAAGGAACGAGGAGTATTCTTCCTGCCAGCCATCTGCCGCGGCCCTGGTTCCATACATGTGCCTGAGGAGTTTGGCGCAGTGAGTCTCGGAGTCGTCGTCCTCGTTGGGCAGGCACACGTAAGTCTGTTCCCCTTCGTCAAGTTTTGCGTTAAAGTACGCTCTGGCGATGTCGACGAAGCTGATCTGCATCCTGTCCGCCGCTTCCGGGTCCCAGACGGGCTGCCAGTCGCCGATGCGTGACACGGCCATGGACAGCACCGTACGGAGTGCCTCCAGTGGCGGCGTAGGGGCAAAGAAGGACGCCCCGGAGCGGTCTCGGGCCTTGAGCTGCCGAGCGACTAGGCGTGACCTGTAGCGCGGGTGTAGGTCATCACCTTTGTTGACATCGACCCAGCGCACGGTGATCGCTGGTCGTCCTGTCTTCCGTCGGGCCTCGTCCTTGGGCCTTTTCAGCCAGACCCCCTTCGAGCAGAAGTACTGGAGCTCTTTGCGGCGCGCTTCTTTGACCAGGTCGTCCTTGAGAAGCTGCCCGCTCGTATCGTCTCGATACTGGCCGCTGTACCCGTGCTCAGGGTTCTTAAGCGCCTCCTCCAGTTTGCCGTCGTCGTCCATGGCATAGACGCCGCACTCGCCATTTTTTACCATGCCGACTTTGCGCATCTGGGCCACCATGCCGCGGAGGATCGCTTTGCAGAGTTTGTCCGAGTACTTCGCCGACTCTCTGGTGATTCTGCCTTGGACGGTGGCATGCCTGCCGCCCTTTCTGCGTGTGCACCTCCCACCAGCGCCGTGGCATCTTCGGCTCAAGTGCTTGAGCAGCTCTTCGGCGTTGCTCATGAAGCCCGTGGCTTTCCTGAGAGGGTCTCCTCGGTGGTCACCGGTTCGAGCTTCAGCGCCAAATTGGCATTGGTCGGCGTGTATGAGATCGACTCCGTCGACGCTGAGCAGATCCTGAATCATAGCCTCCTGCCATGACGCGGCCGTCCATGGATGTTCGTGGAGGAAGAATCTCCCTCCTTCGAGTTGCTCGTGATAGAGGGAGATGACGAAGCCGAGGTGGAGTCGTGCACGTGTCAGCTCTCGTCGCACGACTTCGGGATCGCGCCTCTGCGCGTTGAGCTTCTGCCATGCGCACCACGCCGTGCACATGGGGGAGCCAATGAGGAATAGCGGCTTTTCGGTCCGGATTCTGTGCAGTGCCTTCTGCCTCTTTTCCGGCCGGTCGAAATCCCAGGGTTCGCCATCATCAGGATCAATGCATGTGATATCCAGCGCGAAGCCGGGAGCCAAAGGGTGCCGTCCCGCCTTGGATAGGACTTTCGTGACGCGTGGTGGCGAGTAGACCTCGGACACCGTCCTTCTCATGGCGCGCTTATGTTCACGTCTGTAGCTCCGAGTGTCGACTCCGAGGTGCGCTATCAGTGTGAGGCAGTCGTCGTCGGGCTCCTCCTTTCGTGGTGGCTTTGGCTTCAGCGGATCTACATGCATCATCTCGTCGTCGCTGTCCCTGGGGCATCTGGACTCGTCATCATCGCTCATCTTTTCGTCGTTGGCGTCTGCCACTGGCGTCGCGTGGGGGTCAGGCTCGGTGGCCGGATCGGTGGGCTCATCTTTGGAGGAGCCCCCTCGTCGTGAGGCACTCGACGCCGGCGCGTCGCTTGGATCTGGTCTGGTCTTCGGTGTGCTCGGGGCTTGAGCGGCGGCCTCGCTCACGTCTTTGGGCTCCACTAACGGCGCAGTGGCCGATCGGTGGAGTCGTGCCTCGTACTGGTCCAGACGTGCTTGCCCCTCCGGGGTCGCGGTCATCGATTCGATGATCCGCTGACGGCACGCCTCCGTGTGAGGCAGGCCCGGTTTCGCCTCGTTGAATGCCCGGATGTGGTCGCACTGCGGGCAGTCTTTGGTGTAGCCGTGGTCCGTCAGCGTCTTCATCGTGATCTTTAGCCTTCGAGGGTTCGCGATAATGTCTTTGATGGGCGTCGGGTGCTTCTCGACCTCGGGGCCCATGTCCACCTTCTCGGGAGCGTTGGCTGCGCGGAGGCTCCATGGGGTCACGACGATATTCTTGAGCTTCTCGGCGTCCCATCGGTTTTCCATTGGCAATCTCTGCATCGCCCTTGTCTTCACCAGATTGCCGTCGTCCGTGATCACGCGGTACGAGTTGGAGGTCTTGTGGTAGCCGATGAACACGCCAGGGAACAGTCGAGGTCCCATGTTGCCCTCGGTGTCGTGTTGCGGGCCCTTCACCGGCGGCTTCCACAGCACACACTCTGCGAAGCCGTAAAGCTTCTGACCGAATGCCCTGCCCCTCGCTCTCGCCCAAGCGGTCAGGCCGTCGGCGCCACGCACCTGGACGGTGATGAGCATTGCGGTGTGCTCTATCAGCCAGGCGGTGATGGGGTGCTGAGGGGGGATCGAGCGGCCGATCCTCTTTTCTAGGCACAGCTTCAGCGTCCGGAAGAGGCCCCTTACGGCGCGTATGCCGACCTCAGTACCGCCGTTTGCCTGGGAGTCGTACTCCTGGCTGTGCTCGGGCATCGCGCTTTCTAGTCCTTCAACTTGGCATTTGAGGACTTTCAAGGCTTTGTTGATCAGCGACACCAGAGCCTTCTCGTTGTCGCCCTTGATGATCAGCTTGGCGTGCCCCAACCACGCCACGTCAGTGCAGACCAAGTCCACGATGTAGGAGTCCTCATCGGTGCCTTTGTGGGGGATCACATGCGCGAACACACACTTCGTGTCGTGGCATCGGATGATCAGGCACTTGATGATCTTGCCCTTCTTCCTGTCCTCCAGGAGGCGGGCGTCTCCGTCGTCACTCACCGGGTACTCAAGCTCGTCTCGGCGCTTGATGCCTCCGGTCGTGATGTACCAAAAGTCGACGCCCACACGAGGGATCGTGTGGGCTCGTCCGGCGTGGGCTCCGCGCTGCTCGCCCAAGCCGCGGCCCATGAGGCACTCGATGCACCAGTCGCGGTAAGGGAGATGCGACCTTCGATGATCTTCAATCTCAGCAGGGCTGGGAGTCACAGGTGACCTGGGCTTCCTGAGTGGCTCGACCTCCTCGTCGACGTCCTCGATCTGCGCCTCGTCAATCTTCGACTCGTCGGGGCCAGGCCCTTCGGGGGCTCCTGTAGCCTCGTGCTCTGCTGCCATTGGTGCGATCATCTCCTCCGGTGGCATCCGCAGGTTCTCCCCCTGCGCCCGCGGTCCCCCACCGTCCTGGTTGTTTAATACCTTTTCGGACTTACGGGTACTCGGGGCCGGATTCGCCTCGACTATCGCTGGGACCCGGTGGGGGTCTGCACGACGGCGCCCTGCCTGCCAAAACCCGGTTTATTGGCAGGCTTTCCGTCGCGGCGCACTCTGACCTTCATCTTCGCCAGGTATAGGCCACCATCGCGTTTGTATTTGGCGATGTGCCTGACTGCGCCGAGGAACTGGGACAGGGCGCCTGCCGGGACGACCGTGGCCTCGCCCTTGGTGAAGAGGACCTCCTTGCTCTCGTCGCAGATCTTGCCGGTCGAGTGGAGCGGCCTTGTCACGTCCGCCACGTTGAAGGATCCGTCCACCACGTTGCCGCCCTCCTGGATCAGGGACACGTGGGCCTTGCCGTAGTTCTTGATCCGGTCGCCGTTGGCGGCCACGAAGTTGCGCAACTTGCCGTTCTCTGGCTTCACGATCTTGACGGCCTTCGGGATGTCCTTGGGGTTCGCGCAGTGGTCCACGGAGCCCGAGTCTTGCGCCACCTCGATCTCGACCTCGTCGTCCATGTTGAAGAGCTCCTCGTCGTCACTCTCGTACTCGATGGGCGCCACGAGCTTGTTCTTGTCCGTCGACTCCTCGTCCGAGTCGTCGTCGTCTGCGATTATCACCATCTTGTTCTTGTTATCCTTTGCTCGATCGCCTTGACGTGCCAAGCTTTTGGCAGCTTTCGCTGCACGTCTCTTCCTTTGTCTGCGCGACGGTCCAGCGGTTTCGTCGGGCAAATCGTCGGAGTCGGAGCCGTCGGCGATGTTTACCCAGTGATCACTATTCTCGTCGTCGGACTCGAGGGCGATGAAGGGGTTTTTGGTCTTGGTGGGCACGAAGTCTTTCATCGTGACGGCCCTCGGGGTGGGCCAGGGAGAGCACTCGACGCATCCGAAGAAGTCCGAGTCCTCACCCTGGTCCTGCTCGACGGAGGCCGTCGTCCTCGGCGGGCTCTTCCTGTTCCTGCAGTCCCTGGCGACGTGCCCAGGTTTGCCGCACTCGTAGCAGGGTCGTCGCTCCAGGCTCACCTTAGGCCTCGTGCAGTCGGCGACCAGGTGCTTGTCGCTGCCGCAGTTGACGCACCTCGGCGTCCTGGTGCTCGTCGAGGTCGGTGGTCTCGTCGTCGGCGGCGTCCTTGGCCCTTGTTGTCCTTCACGTCTGTAGCCCATCTTCTTCATGACGGCGCCGATCATCTCCTCTAACCTGCTCACGTCGCTGGCCGGTCCTGGCACACATGCCTCATGCGCCGTGCTCACGGCGTTCAACGGCCAAGCGATCCGCCCACGGTGGTAGAGGATGTTGTTGGCCGTCGCCGCCACGTGGTTCCTGAACTTCTCGAAGGGCTCCTCGTCCGGCAACTTCCACATCAAGTTCTCACGGACTTCCTGAGGCATCGTGTCGAGCAGGTCGCTCTTCTTCTCACGGTCGTTGGGGGGCTCTCCTCCGACGGCGATGTACTCCCTGATACTGTTCTCGAACTTCAGGATGCCGTTGTTCACGTCTTCCATCTTCGTGATGTGGGGGGGGTTGCGCACGATCTTCCGGAGCTGGTCGAGGCGGATCATCCGGCCCTTCTGGATGTCCAGCACCACCGCTCTCCACGCGTCGAAGCCGTTCAACATCTTGGCGCTCTCGAAGATCGTCCGGGCGTTCTCCTTGAGGCAGATGTTCAGGAATCCCCAGACGAGCTCACTGAGGCGAGTGACTTGCTCATCTGGGATCCGTCGATACTGTCCGCCAATGCGCCATAGCTTCTGGTGCCACGCGGTCTCCTCGATGCGGATGGCGTCGTGCCTCTCTGCCCAGTCCAGCATGGGCAGCAGGACGGGGCATCGGGCCACCCAGTGGCCTCGGAGTTTAGCCCTCCACTTATCGCCGCCGTCGCCACCCGCGTGGTGGAAGCTCTCCGAGAGGGCGATCCTGTTGTCGAAGAGCTTCTCGATGTTCTCGATGGGGCCGTCGGCGAAGGGCGCACGCGGGTCGTAGTCCCTGACGTCGCCACTCCCTCCTCGTCCTGGATCATGTCCGTCGCCTCGTCCACCTGGGCCGTGTCCGTGAGGACCATGTGGAGCTCCATGAACATTGCCTGGATGTCCGGGAGCACCATCTCGATCTCCGCCATAAGGTCCTCCGGGCTGATGATCCTGCTTGTCAGGCGACGCCGCAGGAGTCTTCTTCCAGGCGTCGTGGTCCCTGATTAGGTGGAGCTTGCTCTCGGCCTCGTGGAGTCTCCTCTCGGCCGCGTCGACGCGATCGGACAGTCGATCGTGATGGGCACAATGGCATGCTTGGCGGCCGCCAAGCCCTCCGGACGAGCTCGCCGTACCGCCGCTGCCGTCGCCGCCGCGCCGCGCGTCAGAGCGGCTCTGCCAGAGGCTGTCGACGTGCCAGCAGTGCCCGGCACAGTCGCGTCCGCATGGCTGGCACTGCGGTGCTGCCGCGCTCCCAGGTTCATCACCGTCATGTGCTCCAGCCGGCGGACTTGTGCCGCCGGGAAAACCATTATTCGGAGATGAATTAAAGGTAGGGACTCCTGGAGTTGCACCCTGGGCAGTACGAGTACTGTCCCGGGGTGCAGCTCCAGGATTAGTTGTACCATTCGCCAAGCCGTTGACGTGCTCCTGGAGCCGGGCGGTCTGCGCTGCGAGGGCGTCGAAGGCTTGCCCCACATGGCCGTGGAACGCCTGCTCCACCCGCTCCACGTGCTGGAAGGCCTTCTTGATCTCGCCGTCGTACCCGTTGAGGTCGTTCGTGAGCTTGTCGGCCTTGCCCTTCAGCGCCTGGATCTCGCCAATCGCCTTGCCGGAGTGCTCGTCGAGGTCCTTCGCGATCTTCTCGGTCTTGTCCGTCAGCGCCTTGATCGCGGGGCTCGCCTTGCCATGGTGCTCATTGGCCCAATTGCTGAGCTTGTCAAGGTCGCTCTTGATCGCGCCGATCTGGCGGTCGACGTTGCTCTTCATGAGCTCGAAGTTCTCGTGGATGAGCCGGTCGACGTGGTCCTTCATGGCGAACCTGGCTGCGCCTTTGTCGAAGACCTCGATCACCTCAGGCTTGTCGGGCTTCTTCTTCTGCTCGGCGTTGAGCGTGCGCAGCGACTGCTTCAAGTCGCCCATCTCGCGGATCACGAACCAGCGGAGGTCGTTCACCGAGCAGTCCGGGCCGGGCACCCCGGTGCTCCAGTCGCCCTGGATGCTCGAAGTCTCCGAGTTGCCGTCTCGCTTCGGAGTCTGCGAGTGGGGGCGACGTGCCCAGTCTTCGAACTTCGTCGGCGACGTCGGCTGGGTGCGCGCTCGGCGCTTGAGGGAGTGCTCGCCTTCGGCATTGCGCTCGTCCGGCGCCGCCATCGCTCCCGGCGACATCTCCATCGGCACCGTCGTCGTCGGCGTCGGCAAGGTCGCCGTTCCCCCGGGGGAACCGTGGGCTGCTGCGGCCGCCGTCGGCACTGTGCCCGCACTCGAGGCCATGGCTGATGATTGAGCAAGGATAAACGGAGGATCGGTCAGTAAACCAGATCGCTCCGCTACCATGCAATGATGGTAATAGCAGAGGGGATTGCTTTTGTAAGCAAGAAATCTTGAGCCAACGAGGATCCCAGTAGGCAGAATAGGAAAAACATCTGCAGCCACTCTCGTTGGTTGTTTTCTCTACTCCAAAAGGTGCATTTAGGTGTGCACTCCAAAAGGTGCATTTAGGTGTGCACTCCAAAAGGTGCATTTAGGTGTGCACTCCAAAAGGTG
>PBYE01000038.1 GCA_002729495.1 Chromatiales bacterium | reverse complement strand
TTCAAGTCTCAGACGAGGAACAGATAAACTCGGAGGCGCGGTGGCAGAACGAAGCCGACGCTCTGGAAGCGGGGCAATGGCGAGACGAAATCGAGGCATACGACGACGAGTACTACGAGAAAGAGGAAGGAAGCGACGCCGAAGTTACAGCAGCAGAAGAAAAAGTACGTCTGCTCATCGAAAGAGGAACATGGAATGAAGAAGAAAGGGAGGAAGCCACAGCTAAAAAAGGGGATCAGGAAAACAGCACTGATAAAGAGGTCGCCCCAAGCGAGGTGGAACTCAGTGTGGAACAGCCGGACAGCGACGTCTGGACGGGAGCTATCACAAACGCGCCCAAGAATGAAACGCCCCAGGACGCGCTGCCGGAAGGTGGCGAAAAAGGCGAAGATAAAGCCAAAGACCCCCCCAAGGAGTCGGGAGGATCGATGGCATCCCCGGCAGCGGTCGGGCGCCTCCGGCGAGCAGCTGGGCTGCAGGAAGAAGGAGATGAGGACGAATGGGCTGCGCAAAAAGAAGCAGAAGAAGAGGCAGCAAAAAAGATCACGTGCCAAGAATGCATCAAAAAAGTGGCAGTGATCAGGGAAATAGAGGCGCAGCTCAACACGAACTTCGCAAATAACATGCTGCTCACGAAGGAGGCAGACCAGGCAAAGGCGGACCTTCAGAAAAAAGACCAGGAGCTGACAAAAATGACCTCCACGGTGTGCAATATCCGGCGAGATCTGTTGAAAACGCAAGAAAAACAGAAGGAAACGGAGGAGGCGCTCTCAGAAAAAGTAGGCCAGCTGGCCAACGCGAAGAGTGCCAGCGACCTGCGGGTCCGAGCGGCGACCAGCCAGCTGGAGAAGCAGCACGAAAGGCTCGCCAACGAGCTTCAGAAAAAGTTCGACGCAGCGGTGGAACAGGCCAACAGCTGCGGAATCCAGATAGACAAACAGAAGCGCAAAATCGCAGAACAAGAAGGGAATGCGGAGGCGCTCAGAAAAAATTTGGATTTGGCGGAGAAGAAAAAGAAAGAGGCGCTGGAGAGTTTGGATTTGAAGTGGCAAGGAGAAAAGTCCGTCTTAAAATCCGCCTTCAATGGCGAGAAGAAAAAAGCTGACGTAGCTGAGGCGAAGATTAAAGAATACATCGCCAGCGCTGCAGCTTTGGAGGATGAGGTAAAAATCCAGAGAAAGACGAGTGAAAGGCTGCGCAGCGAAGCGCATAAGGCGAATGAGAACGCACAAAATGCGCTGAACGAATTGGAGTCCCTGAAGGAAGACCTCGACAGACAGATAAAGCAGTTCCAGCTCGCTCAAGAGGACATCTTAAATATGAAGGACGCAAGAGCGCAGGAAATCGAGGAAGCTCGCGAAGAAGCTAGGAGCACAGTCGAGAAAAAATTGCTGCCAGAGTTAGAAAAAGCGGAGCTGCTGCGCACAGGCCTCTTCGAAGTCACGGAGAAAGACGAACGCAGAATAAAAGAGCTCGAAGCAGAACTCAGCGCAATGACGACAAAGCGGGACGAGGCGCTCGATCGACTGCAGGCAGAAACGTACACGTTTGCATTGCCGAATCATGTGATGGAAGAAAACATGAACAAGCTGCAGCTCGAAAATAACCACTACGCCTCCCGGATGCTTCACATGGCCGATGAGCTTGACGGACTGAGGCGCATCAACGCAAACAAGCAAGCGCTGATCGGGAAATTGAGGGCGGACGCAGGGAAGCCGGGGGCGGATCCGGAAAATGAGCGGACAAATAATCAGCGGTCAGGCCAGTCGGCTAGTGCTACTATCGAAAATTTGTTGAAAAACAGAGACGGAGTAAACCAGGCAGCAGCCTCCATTCAGGCACAGGAAGCGTCCTTCATCGCAGCACAGAAGCAGGCAGAGAAAAATTTGGAGGAGAAGGAGCAGAAGGAAAAAGAAGACCTTCAAAAAAGGCAGAGTGCAGACGAAGAAGAGGACGTGGTGGACCCCATAACGGGCGCGGTGCAGATGAAGAAGATAAAGACGAATTCAGTCTTCAAGTCAAAGGTGGAAAAGCTCGACTTCACCCAAGACGAAATGATACAGATAAATGCGTACATGCACGAAAGCCCCCACCCAGATAAATTCGCAGTTCTCTCGAGGTCAGTAAAACTGGAACCCGGACAAGAAGAATCAGATCTGCCGAATTGGGTGTGGCTGGAACGCGGCAAAGACAAGGATCAGGAGCCAGCGGAAGACCACCTCCTGGACTGCCGCGCGGAAAACATGGATGTGGCCGGCCTTCTCGCCTTCGCCGGTCACATCCCCGGCATCCAGAACTTCATCGCTGCAGTAAAAAGTTTGTGTCTCACAAACTATTACAAGGTCTTCGAGCTGCCGGAAAACTTCTGGCCGGGAGCGCACGCGAGAGCCATCTGGCGCCTGAACCAGTGCACCCGAAAAAACCTGTTTTGGGCACTGAAAACGAAAGAAGGTGGCGCGTGGATGAAGTCCGTAGATAAATGGCTGGAAGGATTGGGGAAGAGATGGGAAACCATCACCCACATGTTCAGCAAAACGCCGGACAGCAAATTGTATTTCCAGAACTCAGTATCATGGATTTCCCATGCATACAATGAGTTGCCGCTGGAGAGGACGTCCGCGCAGAGGATGACACCGCTGACACCGTGCCGCAGCGCAGCAGATCTAAAAACAAGGTGGACCGAACGCGAACTACAAGATTTCCGAGAAGCAGAACGCGAGGAAGCGTTTGCGGACTCCGATGTCAGATCAATTGCTATCAATGCACGCGTCCTCCAGGAGGATCTCCGCGAAACGGTAGCAAGGGCTCGCGATTCAGATATATTTTTTAGATGCTCTTTCGAAAATAACTTGTCGAAAGTGCATGAGTTTACGTTTAAAGACCTAAAGAAACGCCTAGCGGAGAAAAAGGAAGAAGGAAGGAGTGAAATAGCGGAACCAAAAGCAAGCCCAAAGAAGCGCCCAAAATCGTGCAGGACCACGAGTAGGAAAGGAAAGAAGGAAAAGGACAACGAAACCGAAAGCGAGTCAGAAGAAAGTAGCGATGAAGATGACAACCAAGTCATTAACATCCCCGATTCTGACCCGGAATCAGATCCTGAAGACGATCCCGAAGACGATCCCTCAGACTCGGAACAAAACTCTTCAGATTCCGAACGCCCAGCGAAAAGGCGAAAGAAGGACAACGACTCAGACGATGACAAAGGTGGAAGGAAAGAGAAGAAAGAGAAAGAAGAAAAGACAAAAAAGAAGAAGAAGGAGGAGAAAGAACCCACAGACAAAAAAGGAACAAATAGCACTTTCTTCTTTGGACTAGAAAGAGAGTCCGCCAGATTCGCACGTTATGTGCAAAGACAAAAGAACGGGAAAGACTTCCTTGATAAGAAACGCTTCGCGCAGGCAAAGATTAAAGCGCACAGCAGCGTGCCCCAAAACGCAATAGGAAAATTGGAAAACGACCTGCAACAACGCATCATCAAGCACATCCTCTATGCGGGCTATGACACAATCCCAAAAATGAACCAGGCAGTACAAGGGATGCTAACTGAAACAAAGTTCAGTAACACCCCAAAACAACCGCGGGTCGAAGAAATAGTCCGCAGGGTCATGACATCCGGCAGTGGAAAACTAAGCGCCGACACGCTACTACAAATAGAATCAGAAAAACAAGAGATAAAAAGGACGATGATCGTGCTCATCCAAAACCTGGAGAGATGCCTAAGCATGCAGACGGGTCTAACAGACACCTCACAAGCAAGATGGCGCACATATATGGTCGACGACCTAAAACAGAAAATTACGAACGGAACAATTTGGTACGTAGAAGACGCAAAATGGGAGAAGTTCACCCAGAAGAAAATGAAAAACTTGTCAAAGTCACCGCTGCAAGGAAGTTTCAAACTCATAGACGAGTGGAAAGTCAAAGACCTAGTCGCCCAGTTCATCTGTCTGATACTACCAAACTCAGTAATAGCAAGCGAGCAAGAAGCTGCACAGCTGGTAGCTACTTGCGACGAAACAATGCTGGACGAGCTCAAACTCATTGACAACAAGAAAGCAGTCTTTGTGCTCCTGCCACTGCTGGCCTACCTCCTCATACGAGGAACGCCCTTCGCCAGGAAAGAAGAGAAAGGTTTCACTCCTTCCCCAACAAACAGCATAACCGCCATGGCGGACGAAGATGCCGAAGCAGCGAAAGCGAAACTCCCGGCCGTACTTAGCGATTTTCTAAGATAAAAGGAAGCTTGTCTACACCGCTTGTTAAGCGGTGTAGACAAGTTCCCGCTATCCGCTATAGAATGCGAGCCCTTCTGGAAGTGCGAAAGATCAATGAGTACAAGGCGAAAAGACAAGACGCGCGGAACAAAGGGCCGAGAAACAAAACGCCTTTCCGAGGATACACGGGAGGGGCCGGAGGACCACCGCAGCAGCAGCAGCATGAGCAGCCATCCGGAAGCGGGCTGGACCGGGGCAGAAGTCCCAGGGGTGGAAAAGGCGGTGACCGAGGCGGTAAGGGCAGTCGCGGTGGTAGCGGAAAAGGATCAGATAAAAACAGTCACGGCAGCCGAGGACAAGGCACACGAGGCCAACAGGACGGTGGACACCAGGCTCGTGTCAAGGCAATCGAAAACTTCAACTTCGAGCGCCATCAGTTAAAAGAGAAAGGCGCACAAAAGCTTCATGCCTTCTTTGGCATCTTCCCCGTCGATCTCGGCGACGGCGGCCTCTTCCGGCTGCGAGGGGAATGCGTCAGAGAAATGATGAACCCGGCGGCGCACGTCGACTGGAAGTACCCAGGCGGCGTCGTGCCGCCTGGTTCGTGCTACTCCTGGCACATGCCGCTGGTGGCCGGCAGAACGAAGTGCAGAGAACCAAGGACGCACAACAAGACCTCGGTGCATGAGCCGGAGCGCTCCCGGGTTGTAGTGGTGTCCGCGGAGCAGTTGAAGAAAAACACAGTTAAAATGATCCAGAACGACCTCCGCCTCTGGACAGGAACCGACGCAAGACTCCAACTACCCTCCTGGTTGGAGTTTTCGAAGCCGTCCGTCGAAAACGGACGCGTGGCCAGGCTGTAAAAATTTTCAGATAAAACTGAAGAGGCTGGAAAAGCGGAAAAAGGTGGGCCACCCATGATGATGAAGCCAGAAGTCTCCGAGCGACGATAGCACAGACCTGATTACGGCGTTGATCAGAAGACAGACGCGCATGTATCATGCTGTATTTTTCACTACACGTAACAGGATTTTTACACTAAACATCAACAGCTATCGCAAGTGATACAGGAAAATCTTTTTGCTCCACGAGAGCGTAGTATTATTTCATAAAGACCGCAACATGAGGGGCCTTTCGGTACAACAGCAGACGAATTCTTTAACGTGTCAGAAGAATGTGAAGGTATACCATCAGAACTGTGTTTTATCACGCCCATAGTAGCTAGAAAAGAACGTCCAATGTTGAGACGACGCTCATCATGGAACCGATGGGTAGTATGAGTGGAATCATATCAGAGAAAAACGACGGGAGCAAAAACTGCAGTGTTCACGTAGCCAAAGAAGGAATGTGAATGAATACAGGTCAGATTGTCGTTGCGTGATGAGAGCCCGCTACGCGTGGCCAACGAGGAGTGTGTAGACGCACTGAAAAGGTCGTATTGCCGTATATGGGAATGAAGGGAGTGTGTAACCGCAATGATAATGTGCTACATGGTAGTCGCGTGACACATGGAACGCTGGAGTGAGTTCGCAAAAACAATTCACGTCAAGAATATTTTTTCCTCTCAGCCAAAAAAGTTAACACTCCGCCAACCCCCCCGCGATAACTCAGAAAAATACAATAAAGTTAATTTCAGAATGAGTAGCTACACCGGATGACGTAGATACAGCAAGGAAGCCGCAGCAGCCTCAGAAAAAATCCGGAGCAAGTACAGATAAAATACAATCAGAACAAAATGCCGCGCAATCAGATAAAATTGACGGCCCTGGACCGTCTTGCAGTAGAAAGTGAAGGCTATGTACACGGAACGATGCGAAACCACAGATCAAGAATAAATTTTTTCTGGGCGTGGGCGTTGGACCACGGCCATTCAGAAACTGTGACGCTGGACGAGGTGCGCTACTTCCTAGCGTTCCTCTACCGCAACGAGTATGTCAGCATACCGCAGTTCGCCAGCTCAATATTCCGAGGCGGTTTCGAAGAAGGATGGCTCGTATCCAAGAAAATCGGCTTCGATAATGAGCACATGTACTGGACAAAAAAGAGGCTGGCAAAAATGATCTCAAGACCACCCTTCAAAGCAGCCCCGGTTACTGCAGACCAGCCGGGACTAAAAGCGCTGTCAAAAACTGAGCGGGGATGGCTCGCGCTCTGGCTAGGAATTGGATGCAGAGCGGACTCGATGAAAAATGTGCATGCCGCAGACATTACGCTCACAGATAAAGACAACAAGTCGACATCACTGCTTGGACAGCAGTGGAACAAACTTCGAGACGAGCGGGGCGAACCCTTCGTGCCGGTAGAGATCGAGGTACGAATCAGAAAAGATAAAAAAGAGGCGAAGCAAGAACGGATGGTAAAAATCAGATGCAATTGCGACGAACGATTGCAGCGGGCGATGCTAAAAACATCGGAATTTTGCCTGCTGCATAACAAAAATGGAATTCAGATAAAACTCCCGCCAGACACGAAGGAACTGGAGACCCTGCGACAAAAAGTTGGAATTGCAGAGCACAGCATAAGGCGGTTAACAGCGCTGGAAGCAGCGAAAACGCTGGTTGCAGGGGCAGCTTGGATTAAAAAAGCCTTGCTGCAGCACATGGGCTGGTCCAAGCTGACGCAGTTTTTCAACTACGCCATCATGATGAAAAACTACAAGGACGCACTTTTCTTGCCGACGACCTCAATAAAGCGAGTGTGCACCGTCCAGAAGACGCCAATCATACAACGAGTCATCCACCCAAAAGACTCGAACCCGCTCCTCGCGCTGGATCAGATAAACATTGACCCGCAACCAAGGGCAAAAGCCAAGGCGAAAGGTCGGCCAAAAGCGAAGGCAAAAACAAAAGCAAAATCAAAAGCCAAAGCAAAAGGAAAAAAGGGGAAGCTATTGCAAGCAGAAAGTGAGGCGGAGGAAGAACCGGACGAGGCTGTGCTGAACAAAACTGTCATCCTCGACCCAACAATCGACTTGGTCGAGTCAGAAGTCATTGTGGGTTACGAGCCCGTCCAGGGAGTGATCGAAGCGTCGCGGTTCCTAAAACACATAGCAAAACTCGAAGCGGACCGCGAAAAGCGACGCTCAAGGGCAGTACGACGGCGACAAGTCTTCGTAAAATCCTTCGGAAAGATAAGGTCCTCCACGACACCCGGCGCGGAGGAAATAGATAAAATCTTCGAGCATGGCGACTCGGAGACCGACATTTCTACAGATAAATCTTTCGGTTTCTCAGAGGAGGAAGAATTTGACCTCCTATGCGAGAAGTATGCGGAAGAAGAGACGATAAGAAGATACCCGCAGCACGAGCCGTCAGAAATAAGGGAGCTGGCAGCCCCAAAACGAGGCAGTAGAACAGAGCTCATCAAAGCGGATTTAAAGGCAAAAGCGCAGAGACGTGTAGCTACTCGCACCCGTTTTTCAGATACATCCGATTCGAGCGAGCCGGTTAGAAAGCGTCTGTCAATCATCCCCAACGTTAAGGGCGAGAAAGTGTCGAAGACGAAAAAGACGAAGAGAGATAATGTTGGTACTCGGTTTCTTTCAATGTCCATACCATATCTAAAAACATGCCTCACTTTTCTCAAAAACGCAGGGGGAAAAAGCGATTACACCCAGTATAGATAAAATGAATGATCAGAACATAAGATGGCGCCCAGTCTGGGAACAAGACGGCGTAAGGAACCCTTTCGGAGCAGCAAACCCCGGATCAGATAAACACATCTTCACATCAGAACAAATCATGGAGTGGTTAACAACTCCAGATCTCACGCTGGACGGCACGATCGGCAGGCGCAATCTGGTGGGATGGAGCCCAATGGCAATAGCAGTGGCGTGTGGACGCCAGCCGGAATCCATCCTCAGCCTGTCGAAAGACGAATATGACGAAATGGTCTTCAAGCTCTCCATCCGCATCGCACAGATGAAAGGCGAGTTCACGGGAAGAGAAACCTCTAGGGAGCTGCCCCAGCCGCCTGAGGGCGAGATGCAGCACTTCATGCAGCAACAGCCAATCGTACCCTCAGATAAATCCCCGGTGACGTACACGGCATCCATGCGGGCCAGACAGTACATCAACTACATTGCAGGGGCGATGGACGCCAGCGGACAAGAAGTCTATTTCTCATTTGGTGCCGCGCTACCGGCGGCGGTAACGCCAACGCAGATTAAGTGGCCGGGATGCAAAGGGGTGCTCATCGTAGCGCCCGGACCACAGAGAACCGCGATAATGGAAAAAGGCAGCTTCGCGCCCACGCCCACGAATATACTGCAAATGACCACCCTGACCCCCATGGTGGCCAGAGGCAAGGGAAAAGGAAAAAGACACGAGCCCGATGCGCTGCAAGTGCAAACCGTCAGCCAAGTGCAAAAACAGATAAATCCCCCCTCCTTTCCAAAACCGAGTACCCACACAGATAAAACCCAGGTGAAAGGGAGGAAGATACCGGTACCCGAGGAGCGGAAGATTCAAGACAGCAACTTGCGGAAGCGCCTCCAGACGGAACAAAACGTCAGACAGTCAAAAACACAAGGCAGTTCCGCCGAAAAACCGCCGCCACAGGAAAATCCCGCGGAAGAGGAAGAATTTGACGGGGACGCACAGATCGCGAAACTATTGGCGATGACATCCAAGCCCGAAAGCTCCGACGGAGACATCACGCCGCCAGCAGAGCCAGAGGTCTTTGCAGACCGCGTCAGAAAAGCGTCCCCACGAAAAGTCACGTCCACAGATAAAGGGGAAGGAGAAGCTCGAAAAATGGCTCCGGTAGCGGTTTCCAGACCAGAGCGCAGAAGAGCAAGAAGGTACAGCCGGGGCAGGTCCAAATCGAAGTCCAGATCAAGGGGTCGGAGAAACCGAAGCAGGGACAGAAAAACCAGGCACGAAAGTCGGCACAGAAGGCACGACTCCAGAAGGCACAGAGAACGACGCCACCGCTCACCGTCCTTCGACCGGGACGGGAGGCGAAGCAAGGAGAGGCTGCCGCAGCTGAGACGCCGCAGTTTCGACGCTGACAAAATCACAGATAAAAACAGCGTCCGGAACGACGAATTCCACGTCGGAATGGGCGAAAAAGGAAAAGGCGCCTACATCAGGCGCGAACAAGAAAAAGCAGTACAAAGAAGGGAAAAGCTGGAGGAGGCAAAGGAAGTTGAAGACACGCCGACCTTCGGGAACAAGAAAAATCAGTCCACGCCGAAACGAAGCTCCTCCGACTCGCTCCCAGAAGCAGATTCTCAGTCAGGAGACGAGCGAAGCGGACACGAGTCCAGCTCGGATGCACAACCGGAGAATGAAGCCGAAAAAGCGGCTGTGAAGGCAGCGCTCGCAGCAGTCAGGGGACTCAACAAGAAGGCCGACCATCAGAGAAAGCGGATGAAATCCCCCTTCGATCGCACGCCGCAGGAAGAAAAGAGTGACAACGAGCCAGCAGATTTCGATGACCCGAAACCCGATTTTTCGCCGCTGGACGTTGACAGAGGATGATTGTGACAAAAATCAATATTGTTCAATTTTTCGGCGACATGCTCGCCCGAAAACATCACATGTGTCGTTATACATCAAGAATAATTAGATAAAACGGCCTGCTTTTAGCAGACTTTCAGCATTTGGGAGTACTTATATGCATTTGGAGGTTGTCTTATACCTTGCTTGGAATGCTTCAGCCTGAGAAGCAGTCCGTTACCCTTGTCAGATAAAAGCGGCATTCGCC
>PBYE01000037.1 GCA_002729495.1 Chromatiales bacterium | reverse complement strand
CCTGGGTACTTAGGTACCTGGGTGCCTGGGGACCTGGGCACCTAGGCACATGGGTTGGGTTTGTCTGGGGGTAGGGCTGGGGGTTTTATGGGTCCCCGACTCAGCAGTTTCGCGCTTGGCTCGAGCATCGAGAATTGCAGAGAAGGCTTCCCCCGAGAAAACTTCCAGGAAGGCAAGGCAGAAGTCAAGGCAGAGAGCAACTGGAGGAATTATCTCGCTGCGCCGCGCATCTCCGCGCTCCCCCTGGAACGCCCTACCCCTATCATCCCGGCCCAAGCCCCGACCTCTCCCCTGCGCCCCACAGCCGAAGAAAGCATCGCGCAGAAGGCAAGAGAAAAGATGCAGATGCAGTCCCAGTTGCAGCAATTCGCGCCCCGCGCCCCCGCTGAGTTGGGTTCTCTTGGTGGTTCTTCTGGCTGTGTTGATTTGGGGTCGTTGGGAGGGTTTCATTGGACCTCGGGGGGTAATTTGGGTCACCCCGAATCCCCATCTCCCACCCGGGAAGCCATTGGCGTCAGCGCATCTAAATTTGGTGCGAACTGGGGCCAGGGTAACAATACGAACGGTTACGAGTACGCCCCGGCGATACGTCTCAGCTGCCAGAACGGTGGACAACGGTGGCCCAAGGTGCCAACTGTCCACCCGCTGCCACGGGACAGCCTTTTAGCCGACTACAACGGAGCCTACGGCACTGCCCACTCCGTCCCGACCACCCCTGGAGAGGGCCTGACGGGACGGTACGCGGAAGGAACCGAGGCCGGGGGCGCTACCGTAACAGGGACACATGCAACTAACGTGGATGCCGATCCCAAGCAACCATGCGGTAACAGAGGCGCGCCGAGCGCTGCAAGGTACGCAAAAGCCGACCGTGAGCCACTCACAGACGCTGACGTTACGCCTGACAGCGATCAGTATGCTGTTGATACCCGGTGGTTGCATGTCTACGCTGAAGCCGAAGTTGGGTCCTGCTATATTACAGCCATCGCGAATAAGGGGGAATCCAGGTCCACCCAGGCAGACGACATCAGCAGCGTGCCGCACGATGCAAGCTACGCTAACGCTAACGGCGACGTTATCGCCGATGCCGATGCTGGAGTTTTCAACGAGCAGCGCGGGGCTGATTCCGGTTACATGTACGCCATTTCAGATGCGGAATTTGTGAATGGCCCCTCCGCTGGTGAGCATGAAAGCGGTGGCCCTGCCGTCGAAGGCCGCTCTGCCGACGGGTTCCCAGCTGCTAACGATACGGGTCTCCTCAGAGGCCCCGAGGGGCTGGAACACGGGAAAGATGGTCCTGCAAGAACGCATCCTCCGCCCTTCCGGCTCCCGCCTCCGGATCAAATGCGGCCGTACACCGTGGATAACGCCAGGTTTGTCACCACTCCCTACCCGTACGTGCCCAGCGAAGCCACCCAGGGCACGGCACAGCACCGGAGGATCCCGCAAGAGCTGCCACGGAGCCCTGTAGCGTTAATGAAGCGGTTCACTCCGCGGGGGGTTAAACAGCGCACGGAAATGGACGTGGACCAACCCCCGAACAACATTGCAGCCAATCAAATCCTCTCTCCGAACCACGCTGGCGGCATCTCAATGGAGGATGACCGTATGCTCACCCGGGAAAACTTCGCCCCCATCGTCGTCGCGCCTATACAAGGTGACAACCCTTCGGTGCGTGTCAAACGGATGGCGCGTACTCGGACTGGGTCTCTTGCGTTGCAGCCTGGGCGTGTGAGAGTTATGGGGCGCGAGATGGGATGCGAGATGGCACTTGAGCTGGTAATCGAACAGGCTCCGCCGAAGGCCATGGCCCGCACGTGCCTAGACACGGCGATGTGCGCCCCCCCATCTCCGCACAAGGCCCGCAAGAAAATTGAGAAGCAAGACAAAGTCGTGTCGATAACAATTGACCCCCGTCTGCTGGAGCTCCGCAAACTGATTGGTGCTGCGCCCAAGGCATGTCTGGACGCCAACATTCACTCCTATCAGCGCGACCTGTGGTTTGGACCACGCTGGACGGAATTCTGTTCCCTCAACAACAAAGGGAGGAGCGACCCGCGAACCGCCAGTGACAAAGTGACGCGGGACTGGCTGATGGAGACCATGGCCCTCCCGGAGGCCCGGAAGCTACGATTTGACGCGGACGCGCACAACCGGGAAGCACGTGCCGAGTTGCAAAAAGCAGCTGCTGACGCTAGGAAAGCTTCCCCACAGGCGCCAACAAGTGCTCGGTCTCAGAACGAAAACCAGGTGGCCGCCGGTGAACCTGATAAAAAGAGGGCGAAGCGCGACGCCACTCGACAAACTACAGTGGACGCCGGTGGAAACTCGGCGGATGCCGGCCCCTTGCATACTCGCGCTACTTCGGCAGGGAACAAGCAGAGCTCTTCCCCCCCGAAAACAGTCCAAGTAAGCCAGGGCCCGTCAGCCGCGCCGCAGGCGAAACGCGCGAAGCTCTCTGCTACTACGCGGGACAAAACCCCGGGCTCCAGCTCCAACAGTAATGATGGACTACCGTCCCCGCTGCCGGTAGACTTCGCAGCCGAGGAGCGTCAGCAAATCGGAAACCTCCTGGACGGCGTGCGGAATGGCCCCGAAAACAGCCAAAGTGCCAATCCTTCGGTTCTCAGCGCCCCCAAAGAAGCCAGTCAGCTGCCCCAGAAGCCGCTCTCCTCGCTGGCCCCGCAGCCAGTGATCAAGTCGAATCCCAGCACGAGTGGCAAGAAGCGGGAGAGAGTCGTCGGCGCCGAAGACATCCAATGTCTGGTTGTGGAGAAGGGCAACACCGCGTGGCAGAAAACCGCTGCGAGAGATTGGCATTGCTGTCCGAAGCAGGGGTGCCTGGCGCGCTACAAAAATGAAGAGGATTTGTCGAGGCACAAGAGGGGATGTCCCGGAGTCACCCACCCCGCGGACTCCGACATCTTATGCAGCCTCTGCTGGAAATGCCTATGCAAGGCCGATAACACGGTGAAAGCGACGCAAAACGCCAAGAAGCACCTCCGAGACGTGCACGGTGTCGATGCCTCGCAATTCCCGAATATCTGGGCGAAGCTCCCAGTGAAGGAGATGACAAATCCACTACCGCTATGACTAGCGGAGTCCTGCTCAGGGGGGCAGGACAGTATGGTGATGCAACTCAACATAACGAGTTTGCGTTCTAACGCCGAAGTCCTGGAGGCTTTGGCTTCGGTGTTTCGCCCCATTGCGCTCGTCTTGCAGGAGACCGAAGTGCAGTCGGCGGAACAAATCTCAACTTCGTTGCTCCAGAGCTATCGCGTGGTCAGCCTGCAGGCCCGCGGCGCCGGTTCGGCGAGCAACGAGGGCGACGGTCAAGCGCAAGTACGGGCTTTCCGCCGCGGACGGAGGGGTGGGGGGGTAGCCACCCTTGTGCGCAGAGATGTGCTTCCGTACGAAACGCGGGACCTGGGCACGGACCACGCCGTAGCCACGGACTTCGAATACGTTCGGACAATGATTCGCGGGGTGGCCGTCATAAACGTATATGCGCCGCCGACTACGTCCTTGCGGGGGCTGGACGACCTTGTGGGGCAAACGCGGAGCGCCCATCCGGGGGGGGAAATCGTGCTGTGTGGAGACTTCAACGCCGCCCATGACACGTGGAACCACCCAAACGACCCAACGAAGCGCTGCCACATGAAAAAACAGCGCGGGGAAGTGCTCTACGACGTCATGGTGAAACACGGCTTCGTCGTTGCTAATGGCGGGGAGCCCACCACCTGCAATGGGTCAGTCCTGGATTTGACGCTATGCACCGCAGGCGCCCTCAGCGACGCGCACGAAGTGGTGCCACGGCTGGTTTCCGGCGTCCACTACCCAGTTCTCTACGACCTGCGAACTAAAATGGTGGAACCGGGGGGAAAGAAAGTCCGTCGCATGCGCAGCATAATCCCGAGCGGTGCTGAGGAAGGCTTCTGCGGCGCCCTGGACAACATGCTGGGGGATGTGCCCGACACCATCCCTTCGCACGACGTCGACAGACTGGCGGACCACGTGAGAATCGCGATTCTCAGTGCAACTGCGGAGCACGGCAAGCGCTTTGACGCCTCATCCAAAAAGTCCCAGGCCTGGCTCGGCGAGGAATGGTTTGGCGCGGACGACGTACAGGGCGCGCTCTCAGAGAGCAGGGCGCAGATCGCCGCGCAGCGCAACGAACACTTCCAGCAGCTCATCGGACAATTCGGGGAGAAGGGCGGCTATAATCCCAAGCATCTGTACGACGTCCTGAAGCTCCTCAACCGGAAGTACCCCACGTCCATGTATACGGGGCCCGACGCGCCGGAGGCTGCTGCCGAAAAGCTGCGAGAACTTTTTGCGCACGGGGACGCGAAGGAGTCCGCAGAAGAGCGGCGCAAGTGTAGAGCACACCTCGATGCTTGCTGCGCCGGCGCGGAGCCGCCCGGCCATGTCACCGATGCGGAGGTCTCATCCGCGATCCTCTCCCTGAAACCTCACGCGGCGGGAGGTCCGGACGGAATTACCACGAAGCAGATCATCTGTGCGGGGAAATCTCCAGCTTTCCGCAAAAGCATGGCCGCGCTTGCTACCAATGCGCTGAAGCACGGAAAAGTCCCCCGGGGGTGGAAGAAGGCGACGATAGTCCCCATTGAGAAAGAGAGCGGGGGCTACCGCCCCATCAGCCTGATCAATGTGGCCGACAAGGTCGTCCAAAAAATCGTCTCCGAAAGGCTGATGCGGAGTTTTGACAACAAAAAGCTCCAATTCGGCTTCCAAAAGGGATGGAACGCGGAAGCGCTGCTGCAACAACTCGTCGAGAAGTGCGAGGCTGCACGGCGGGATGGGAAGCAGTGTGCTGTCATCTCCGTCGACATCAAGGCCGCCTTCGACAGGCTGAGGGCTTCACATGTTGCAAGCGCGCTTCTGGGAGCCGGCGTGGACCCACACATCGCGCGGTACTGCCACAAGTACTGCACGGACCGGAAGTTTCAACTCAGGTTCGCCACGCGAGACGGGGACCACACCTTCGGATGGTTTGACCAGCATGCCGGGTGCGTGCAAGGTTCGGTTCTTGGCCCCAGCCTGTTCCTTTTCTGCATACAGGATCTTCTCGAAAAGATCGCGGAAGTTGACGGAGCGGAGCCGCTTGGGTATGCGGACGACACCTCCGTCGTGTGCGTGGGCAAGGACGTTGCCGAGGTCCAGGCCATCCTGCGGCGGGTCAGTGAAGTGATCTCGAAATGGGGGCAGGAGAAGCATTGGAAATTCTCCACGAGCAAATGCTGGATCTTGCCCATAGCAGCGCGCGGCGCGATACGGAACCTGACGCTGCCGAACCTGGACGCGACTATTGCAGGAGAGAGCGTGAAGTGTGTGAGCTCGGCCAAGGTCCTTGGGGTCATCCTGGATACGAGACTGAGTTTCGAGGCGCACGCGGAGCGCATCCTGGAAAAGGTGACCTCACGTGGCAGGGCTGTGCTGTACCTGTCTGCCCAAAGGTGGGGGGTGGACCAGAGCTCCGCCATCCTGCTATATAAGACCATCATGGAGTCCTTGGTGGTGTATGCGGGAGGTGTGTGGATCCAGAGGACGACGAAGAAGTCCCTGGGGAGCATCCAGACAAAACTGCTTGCCAGCCTGCGAGTGTGCCTCCGGGTGCCACGCAGGACGCCGCTTGGCCTGCTGTACTACCGAAGCGGGTGTTTGTCGCTGCAGGAACTCGGGTATGTGGCGGGGGTGGCGTTGGAAGGCCGCCTTCGCAAGCTGGGGTTTCCAGGCGGCACCCGCTACTCTGCGGACTTTGAACGAATACTGCCCCCTGACCAGTACGTCATGAGCAGCTACGTCCCAGGAAGTCCGAATGATGTTTTTGGCAACTGGGGCGGTCAGGTCCTCTTCAGTGGTTCGACTGTTTACAGCGACGAGGAAGTGCAGCGGGTGCTCCAGGATGGGGACATTTGCGTGTTCACAGATGGATCAGTCAAAGAGCGCGCGGCGGCGCACGCCTACGTCATTGCCAGCAGGAAGGAGCCGGGTGCGCTGGAAACCGGCGGTGCTGCCAGCTCCGCGCGCCAGCAATCCTACCATGTCGAACTACGGGGAATCGCCGCCGGAATGGACGCGGCGGCCGGACATGTGACAGAGGGGATCAAGCGTATTGTGCTCTTCACCGACTCGTTGTCGAGCCTCGAGAAGCTGAAAACGCGGCGGTATGACCGCGAGTTGGAAGAGAGCGCAGCCAAAGCAATCAACCGAGCTGCAGGGCGAGCGTCGATACACCTGGTCCATGCAAAGGGTCACGCCGACATCCTCTGGAACGAAGCTGCCGACGCCATCGCTGGCAACGTTGCTGACGCCAGCCACGCGGAGCTCTCTCGAATGCCGGAAAGCGAATGCGGGCCGCTCCCCATCACAGTGAAAGATGCGCGCGCCGCTGTTAAGCAGGAAGTGATGCAGAACCGCCGCAAGGCCCTCCTGCAGTGCACGGACGACGACATTTCATTTGCTGCACTGACTACGAACGGATTTGCGAAAGCGCGCCCACAAATCCAGGGAAGGACGGGCGTCGTCCAGATGCATGATCTGCTGCAGATGGGGCTCTACGACGCACACCTCTACTGGGGGGAGGGCCAGGAAGCGGATCAACGACCGTGGTGCCGATTCTGTGGGGGCAAAATCCTGCTGCGCGGTCATGGAGCTCCCGTCACGCACCTCGTGTACGAATGCCCGGCCTTCACTGCGGCTAGGGGCGATCTTGACTGCTCCAGCGGGATCGGGGGCTGCTTCGTTAAAGGCGACCTCACGAACCTTGTTGCCGAAATTGCGAACGCGGCGAGCAAGATTAACCGCATGGAGCACACCGCCACCCACATAGGAGGGTGCCTACCGGCACCCATGACGCATGGGGTTACGTGCCACTGAAATGGTGCCACGCGCGGGGACCGCCCGCGTGGAACCAAGTGGCCCCTTCCCCACTGGATTCGATGCTGATGCGCATTGTCTAAGTCCAGGCCTGCGCGCCTGGTGTGCACCAAGGCGACATTACGCCGACGTCGCTACGCCAGTCAATCTCAGCCGGGACATATGCTCCGACTCTACTACATTACCGTTCCTTGGCGCCAAATGGATACGGACAAGCCCCAACACAACAAGACCACCAAGCTTCCTCCCCACAACTCTCAAAGCTACAGTGCGTAATGCCAAGCGCGGCGGGCCTCGGAGATCCCTCCCGGAGCCCACTGTGCTGTCGATGGTATCTTACATGGGAAAAAAATTCTGGGGATAGTGTTATAATTCACATGAAGATTTGGTGTAATATTAACGGGCTGAGCATAAAAACGAGGTGTATAATATCGGTGTATAGATTGACAATGATCATTTTTAGAACCAAAGAGCGTAACAACTAGGCTAGTACCCCAACCGTAGTAGCTCCTGATAGTTCATTCATGAACAGGAGGAATAAGAAAAAGATTAGATTCACAACTGAAAAAGTTTAGCAAAATACATCCTTCTAGTAAATTAGTTGCTCACAAATGAAAAATTACACCGTGTGCAACATCAAGAGCATCGAAACACCACTTACGTTTACGCCGAATGAACAATCACACCGTGTGCAACATCAAGAGCATCGAAATACACAATCGAACAAATTTTTTTTTTCTCGAGAAGGGGCCTTACCATAAATAAATAACCATATCCGAATATAATATACACAGCTATCCTATAATAAATAACAAGAGATAATAAATCCGCAGTAATATACTCACTTTAATAACTCCAAAGAAATCCTATACACTAACAATGACGACTTAACCAAATCCAACGATAATATACAACTAAAAACAATAATAATATTACCAACATATAAGTTACTAATTTTTCTATGTATGTTTCTACTTCGGCCCCTTCCCCCTTCACCCCGCCTTTTTATGACGAGGATCCAGATCGAGTCAATGACATAATACTGCCAAACATGCAATAACAAATACTTACCTCCTAAAACCATAACCCGCAACGCCATCGGTACATTATCATACAACAATCGTGTTGCATAATCTTCAAAAATATAAAAATGCTTCATGTTGATATATAACGCCTCTCTGATAATGATGTTCCGTTACATAAATGGTGCTACCATGATTGCATGCTATGTAGTGGTTATTTCGTTCCAAGATTTTCGCTGAGGCCTTTGCAAAATTTGGTGATCAGTCAAATTGAAATATGTGAGCCTCCTTCTTCCTTCGCGGAATTCCATGTTCTTCAATTAAAAAATCATATCAATCAAATCATTCTATATTATGTGTCCACTAAGCGCTATTCGCCCTCCGATGTCCAGAAAAAAGTTTTAATAAACCCACCGAATAAACAATCTCTCACAAAGATTCAGGTACAGTCAAATCAATTTTAGAGTCCAAAAATTGCATCTGCCATGGGCACGAGAGCTGTTGGCCAACACCGATCGTTTTAATTTTATGAGAACCTACGGTGAAATTTCTTTAAGCGTTCTCCCCAAATGGCGATGTCTTCTTAAAAATAAAAATAAAGATACCCTCACTTAGCACAAGGTATATATCGATTTTTGAGGTCATGAATCCTTCTTTTGATATTTAATATACAATTGTAGATTAATACTATCTATTCTCATCCCTCATATACTTCTAACGATATGTAGAATCTGCATTCTTAGGTTTTGAAAACGACCAGAATTTTTTCCGACGAAGTTATTTTACTACGGGGCGTTTGCTGTGCTGTGGTTTGTTCGCTATCTCTATGGTAATTTTGATCCCAACATCTTATGAGAAATGCGAATTATTAGTCTTTCATGCATGAGCCTGATGAATTATATATCTCTGAATCACCTGAATTCAATTATTCCGATTATGGTATCATTGGCTCAAAGTCTCAGTTTGTTGTTTGTT
>PBYE01000036.1 GCA_002729495.1 Chromatiales bacterium | reverse complement strand
GGTGGTTTACCCGGGTTTACCCCCCCCCTCAATTCTCGAGTTTCCTGCACGTGTACTTTCTAGAACTGTGAGCTGGAGCCCAGTGCCTAGTCACCAGGACTACGTCACTGCTTTTGGCTCAAGCCTTTCTAAACAACAACTTGCAACCGCAAAATAAAGAATCTAGAAGATCACAGTCCTATCACGAGATCTCCATCGTCTCTATCGACTACGATGAGCCTTCAAATGTCAGTTGTTTCACATGGTAGCGGAGCTGGAAGTGATCCGAACGCAATCGCAACAGCTCAATCTTCGCAAGCAACTGAAGGAATGCAGCAGGCAACAACTGACAACGTCGAATGGAGCCTCTCGGAGAGCTCCCCAGGACAGCCGGCCATGGCGCGCCCCGCGATGGAGCGCCCCGGAGGAGACCTGCCGCCCTCCGGGCGCTTCCGGCGCTCGCCGGCATCGTCTACCAGCCGTGGCCGGACACGGCTGACGATGCGCTCCCCGTCGACGAACGGCAAGCGCAATGCGTCCCGACTCTCCCCGCTGGCTCGCCGTCCGCCTGCGCGGATGGACTCGCCAGCGGTTGAGAGGGTCGAGATCTCGAGGCATCGCGTGGTCCGCCCCGAGCTGTCCCTCGGGACGGCAGGGCCGGACGCCGTCGAGAGCCGCCTTGCGGCTCTCGAGCAGCAGCAGAGTTTCGACCACAAGTACCTCGAGCAGATTGCCGCGGCCGTGCGCTCCCTCTACGAGGCCCAGGAATGGGAGCGCTTGCGCCGCAACGAGGTCGATGAGCAGTCCATCACCCTGGACATGAACATGCGGCGCGACCTGGCGGCCACGAACCAAGAGCTCCAGAGCCTCTACAACAAGGTCCCCGGCATGGCCAATCAGGAGCTCGAGCACTTCTTCGGCTTTGGTCGCGGCGTCGAGATCATCAAGCGTGCCGACCTCCTGGAGGAGAAGGTCTTGACGATCCAGAAGGTGCTCAACGAGATCCAGGGCAAGGGCGCGAAGGTCGAGGACTACCTGGAGAAGCTGCACGAGGAGCGGCCTAAAGAGGGTCAGGCGGTCGTCGAGCTCGTGAACAACCAAGTCTCACAGGTGAGGGAGATGGTCAGCCGCTTCGAACCCCCCCGCGGCGACCATCAGCACCCGACGGGCATCCCCTTCACGCAGGCCATGAGCAACACGCTGAAGGAGATGCACGAGAAGATCATGGTCCACGAGGCGACGCTCATGAACCAGGCGAACCATGAGCAGAGGATCCTGGCGACGGAGACGCAGGTCCTGCAGACGACCGAGTACCTCAATAAGAAGCAGCAGGACGAGGCCGGAGCACCGAAGCCGACGGGCTTCTCCATGTGCGGCGCATACAGCGCCGGCCTGGCGGCGGCAGCGCAGCGAGCTGGTACTGGTACTGGTACTGGTACCAGCAGCTGCCACGGAGGCACGCCGACCGAGCAGTGGGGCTTCGGGACAGGCCCTGGCGCAGGAGGAGTCGCCCCGCCCGGCATCCCTGGTATCGGTACTGGTACTGGTACCACGGGAGGCGCCGGGAGCTCCGGGGATGGAGACCCTCAGCGGGCGGTGCTGGCCGCCGTCATAGGCGGCAACGGACAGTGCCATTGCGTGCACGTGAAGACCCTCATCGGCCAGGTCGCCGCGCTGGAGGCCCGTGCCGGCGAAGGACATCCCGCCGAACCGGGTCGTGGCCTCGACCCATGGCACAGCGGTCTGCGCCGCGACGGAGCTCCTAGTACTGGTACTGGGCCTCCGCCGGCTGGCCACGCAGCCGACGCGCCGTCTCAGAGCCTGCCCTTGAAGCTGAAGGGCCCGCTCGGCGCGATCAACTTCAAGGACCGGGGCATCTTTGACGAGAAGTTGGCCACGCAGGCGGAGTACAAGTTCGACGGCGTCCGAGGCGGCGTGGCATGGAAGGGCAAGACTGAGAGGCACTTCATCAGTCGCGCCCCGATCATCAAGGACGTCCTCAAGTGGGCCGAGGAGTGCGAGCTCGAGGTGATCACCGTCGAGAAGTTCCTGCAGGCCGTCGGCGGCAAGCTCGACGAGGACCAGGTGCTGAGCGTGAACGCGGCGCTGTGGGGCTTCCTGTCCGCCGCGGTCTCAGGTACCGCCGAGACGATGTTCAGGAACGCGGACACGCTCAACGGCCTCGACGCGTGGCGCCGCCTGTCGCGCTTCGTGAATCACGGCAAGGCCATCAGGCTCGAGACACTGCGCAGGGAGGTGAAGACGCTTCACCTCAAGCCCATCACCTCCTTGAGCAAGGTGGAGGAGGGCGTCGCCGAGTGGGAGAACACGCTCAACGAGTACGTCCTCGCGGGAGGTACCCCGACGTCAGATGCGGAGAAGAAGTCAGATCTGCTGGCAGTTCTACCCCATGAACTGCAGGCAGATCTGCTCTGGCGCTCCACGGATGCCGGCTCCTTCCAAGAGTTTCGAGACCATGTCCTCACCCAGACCTCCAAGATCCTGATGAACCAGAAGAAGCTGCCCATCCACGCCGTGGACGAGGGCTCCGGGGACGATGGCGACGAGGACGGCTTCACAGACATCATCGCGGCGATCCAGAAGTTCCAGCACGACGGCTGCGACGCCGACCTGGTGGTAGCGGTTCAGCGCTTCCAGAGAGGCGGCGGCGGGCGCTTTCAGCGGCGCAGCCCGGGAGGGACGCCGCCACCACCGCCGCGGCCGACGGAAGACCGGCCTCCGAGGAAATGCCCCAACTGCGGCAAGACACACGCGGGGAGGTGCACCGCGGCGCCGGTCAGCCCGGCCGACCGGCCGTGCTGGACCTGTAACAAGAGGGGGCACGTGTCCCGCAACTGCCCAGATAAGAAGCGCGAGGGCAGCGCCGTCAAGGCCGTCGACGACCGGCGCTCGGACCACGTCCAGGCGTGCTTCAGCGTCACCGATGAGGAGGGCTTCAAGACCGCGGCGTCGCGGCAAAGGGCAGCGCCGACGGGCAGGCCCATGCCGACGACGCCCACGTTCGGCGACTTCCTCGACAAGAACAAGTTCGCGGCGCTCTCCACGACCGACCCTTCGGGGTCCGGGGCGCGGTCACGCGTCCCCGCTGACGAGCCAGTGCCGGCGAAACCCCCACGGAATCGCAGGCGACACATTGAGCCCGACCTTGTCTCTGTGGATCCGCTGGCGAGCCTCCCTGTGGGCAGGCCTGGCTACCACAGGGCAAGCAGTCAGGGCTCAGCACAGGATCTTCGGCGAGCTCTCGCAGAAGCTCAACGGCAAGCCGACGAGCGCATCGAGCAGCACATCATCGGCGGCGTCAACGCCATCTACGACGAGGAGGAGGACCACACGCTCGCAGCCGTGGCCGAGCGCGTGATGATCAGGCCGGCCATGGACTCCGGTTCCGTGGCCAACGTGCTGCACCCGAGCGACCTACCGGCTGGTGCAGAGCCCGCGCCCAACACGACGGGGCGGCACTTCGCGGGCGCCGGCGGCGGGCGCATCGAGCGCTTCGGCACCTGCGAGACGCTCCTGGAGGGCGAGCACGGCGCCGTCACGTGCAAGTGGCAGCTGGCCGACGTCACTAGGCCGCTCCACTCAGTGGGCCAAGTGACCGGGCCCGTGGACGGCCCGGGGAAGACGGACGTCCTCTTCAACAATGAGAGGTGCGTGGTCGTACCGCCGGGGATCGTGGCCGAAATCCTCAAGAAGGTCAAGCCCATAGCCGAGTACAAGCGCGAGGGCAACTTGTACGTGGCTGACATGACCATGTCGGGTTTTACCCGGCAGGGTCAGGCGCCATAGACTTGGCGCAGCCGGCTTTCCGGGCGAGACCTATAAGACCACGTATCCGATGTCATTGTACGGCGCTTAGCGCCGTGGGGCGGAAGGAGGTGGACGCGGAATCGCTCATTGCTCCCGCAGAGGAGGACGTCGAGGCTGACGAGGAGGTCGTGATCAACGAGGGCGAGGACGTCGAAGTCGAGCCCATGAAGATCGCCAAGGACCCCGGCCAGCCGACCCGGCGTCAGGTGGAGGAGCACCGGAAATTCCACATCCCCTTCCGCTCATGGTGCAAATGGTGCATCCTCGGGCGGGGCCGCGGCATACAACATCGCCGCACGGACGGCTCGAGGATAGCAATTGTCGGCCTCGATTACTTCTTCATAACGGCCGCGGGCCTGAAGAAGCGCGAGGAGCTGGAACAGCCTATGACCCCCGAGGGCGAGGCAGAGATCAACGAGCTGAGAAAGAAGGGCAAGTTGATCAAGTGCATCTTGGTGCGCTGCTTCCTGACCAAGACCGTCTTCGCACACATCGTCCCCTACAAGGGACCCGGCGAGGACGACTTCGTGGCGGACGTCCTGGTCAAGGACATCGCGTGGCTCGGCCACACGCGCATGGCCCTGAAGGCCGACGGAGAGCCGGCCCTGCAGGCGCTCGTGCGCCGACTCCTGGAGCTCGTGAAGGTGCAGTGCCACGACCTTGAGCAGCTCATGAAGGAGGACCCGGCCACGTACGACTCCCGCTCGAACGGCGGCACCGAAATCGGGGTACAACTGATACGCGGGCTCTTCCGCACGCTCAAGTTGTGCCTCGAGGAGCGGATCGACAAGTTCATCCCCGTCGATCACCCCGTGCTGGCATGGCTGATGCAGCACACGTGTCTGCTCCTGAACACGTGCGTCCGCGGGGACGACGGCCTCACAGCATGGGCACGAGTACGCGGACGGGCCTTCCGGCAACAGCTACTCGGCTTCGGCGAAGCGGTGCTGTACAAGTTCCCCGTCAAGGGCCCCAAGCATCAGCCGGACGGCAACATGGGCACCACCGGCGGCGAGGGCATCTTCGTCGGCTACGACCGCCAGTCTAACACCTTCATGGTGGAGACAGAAGCCGGGCCGGTGAGGGCAAGATCCGTGACGCGCCGGCCCGAGCTGGAACGGTGGAGCGCAGAGGGCATCGCGCGCATCAACAGCACTCCGGAGGACCTCGTCGAGCGCCCGGACCGACAGCGGGTAAGGGTCGACCAGCCGGCGACCGAGCAAGGCCCCACCGCGGACGACGCGCAGCCGGCGGCGATTCGCAGGTTGCGCATCAATAAGACGGACCTGGACGCCTACGGCTACGAGGACAGCTGTGCGCAGTGCCGTCACATCCTGAAGTACGGCAAGGCACGCCACGGCGGCGTACACAGCGGGTTCTGCCGCACGAGACTCGTCGAGGCGATGCAGCAGACGGACGCTGGACGAGCACGCCTTGCCGAACAGGAGGAGCGGATCACGCGTGCTATGGCCGAGCACCTCGAGCACGCAGACCAGAGAGCCGGTGCCCAGGAGCGCCAGTCAGCGGCGCCAGAACAGCAGCGCCCCCCTCGCGGCCTGCTCGAGAGGACGTCCGACGGACGCAACGCGGGAGTACCGCCACCCGCTGCAGCGAGAGTGCAGGGCCAAGCCGACGCCCCAGCGACTGAAGTATCGAAGGCGGCTCCGAGCGCGTCACAGCCGAGGACGGCTCAGGGCGAGTCGCAGATCAAGGCAAGCCGCGGAGTCGGAGAATCCCAGGCATCCTCGTCAGGGTGGCTCCCTGTGCCTGGCGGTGAAGAGGCGCCAATGACGCCCCGGGGGACGCCCCACGAGGTAACAGGCAAAGAAGGAGGTACAGACGCGGCAATCCCAGAGGACGGCGACACATCGATGGACGACGACGGCCCCGGTGCTGGTACTGGTACCAGAGGGGATGTTGAGATGGACTTTGTAGGCCACATCGACCACGGCGCCACCGACATCGGCAGCCTCGAGCCCACGGCGGAGGACTTCATCTCGGAGCTCCTGCTGAACCAGATGGGGGGCGCCGGCCGCCAATACCGACGTGAGGCACGAGGCGCAGCGCGTAAGATTGTGTCGGAGGTGTACTCACCCCCGCGCGTGACGAAGCTGCTGAAGGAGCAGCGGTCGAGGCATCTCATGCCCGGCTTCGCATTCGACATCACGGTCGCGGACCCAGAAGACGGCACGCCATGGGACTTCTCTCGGGAGTCCAAGCGCCGCAAGGCCAGGGCAATGCTACGTGAGCAAAGGCCCTACGTCCTTATCGGATCTCCGATGTGCACCCACTTCTGCACATGGCAGGCCCTGAACGCCGCAAAAGCTCAGGACGTAACGGCGATGCGCCGTGCCCGCGCGGCCGCGATCGTCCACATGAACTTCGTGGCCGAGCTCTACCAGGAGCAGATGCAGGGCGACCGATATTTCCTACATGAGCATCCCATGTGGGCAACATCATGGGAACTTCCCAACATCGAGCAGATCCTGACGCGCCCAGACGTCACACGCGTGCACGGCGACCAGTGCCAATTCGGGGCAGAAATCCAGAGTGGCGAACATCGGGGCCAGCCGATAAAGAAGCCTACTGGATTCATGACAAACTCGCCGGCAATCGCCCGTGCACTGGGCGTACGGTGCAGTGGGGTCAAGGGGCTATGCTCGAGGCCTCAAGGCGGGGCACACCAGCTGTGCACGGGCAGACACGCCACCGAGGCAGCAAAGTACCCCCGAAGCCTGTGCAAGGCGATACTCCGAGGCATCAGGGACCAGATGCGCGAGGACAGCCTGCTGAAGGACGGATGTTTCGGAGTACAGGCGCCGGACGAGGACGCCGGGGTGCAGAAGAACACGCGCGGACCAGCTCAAGGGTATTCAGGACAGTACCGTGACGACCTCACCGGCCAGATCCTGAAAGACGCACTCGTCAAGGAGGCCCGGGCCAAAGAGCTGGAGTTCTTCTACACAAAGAACGTGTGGCTGAAGATCCCGAAGCGGGAAGCCCAGTCGCGAGGCGGACGTCAACCCATCAGCGTCAGATGGGTTGACGTCAACAAGGGGGACGATATTAACCAGAAATATCGATCCCGCCTGGTCGCCCGGCAGATGAAGGCCCGCGACCTCTCTGGGCAGAGCTACTTCGCGCCGGCGCCGCCGCTCGAAGCTCTACGCACTGTCATCAGCCTTGCGATGACACGCGTCGGGTCGCACCAGCCCGACTGGGATCCGAATTCGGCCACGCGGACACAGATCAGCCTTGTAGACGTTAAAAGAGCGTACTTTAACGCAAAGGTTGATCCGCACGAACCGCCGACATTCGTGCAGCTCCCGCCCGAGGATCCTGACGCCACCAACATGTGCGCGCGGCTGCTACGCCACATGTATGGGACTCGTCTCGCGGCTGATGGATGGCAGGAAGAGTACAGCACTCTCCTGATCAGCCTAGGGTTCCGGCAAGGCGACGCATGTCCGAACGTCTTCTATCACGGAGGAAGACGGATAGTGACCAGCGTGCATGGTGATGACTTTACCTCCAGTGGGCCCAAGTCATCCCTCGACTGGCTCGAGCACACCATGGCTGAGCACTACGAGCTGGACATCGGACCGCGACTCGGACCCGGGCCAGAAGACGCGAAGGAGGGCCGCGTGCTGAACCGGGTGATCCGATGGTGCGACAGCCACATAGAGTACGAGGCCGACCCTCGCCAGGTCGAGCGACTCGTGGCTGAGTGCGGGCTGGAAGGAGCCAAAGGCGTAGCGACGCCCGGCGTCAAGGCTACCTTCAAGAAGCTCGAGGAGGAGGACGCCGACCTCCCCGAGCACCTGACAACCGCCTTCCGAGGGTCAGCAGCCCGAGGCAACTACCTCGCAGCGGACAGGCTAGACGTCCAGTTCGCGTGCAAAGAGGTATGCCGATGGATGGCACATCCCACCGCGCATGCCTGGGAGGCCTTGAAGAGGGTATGCCGTTACTTGAACAAGTCGCCCCGGCTCGTATATGAGTTCCGGCAACAGTCAGTATCACATGTGGACGTCTACACAGATACTGACTGGGCGGGCTGCCCTAAGACGCGTAAATCCACATCTGGTGGTTGCGTGATGCTCGGAGGACATGCAGTCAAGCACTGGTCCTCGACGCAGCAGAGCATCAGCCTCAGCTCCGGCGAAGCCGAGTTCGCAGGAGTGATCCGAGGAGCTGGCCAAGGACTTGGTTACCAGGCACTGCTACACGATCTGGGGGTAGACCTGCCTCTGAGAGTGTGGACCGATTCGTCAGCCGCGATCGGGATCTGCACGAGGCAAGGCCTAGGCAAGCTCCGGCACCTGGATACCCACACGCTGTGGATACAGCAAGCCGTCAGGACGCGGCGTGTGGACCTCCGTAAGGTAGATGGTGAGTCGAACCCCGCTGATCTTCTCACCAAACACAGCATAAGCCGGCAACGGCTAGAGGACTTGATCACCCTCTTCGGCTGTAGATACCTAGGAGGAAGGGCCGGATCAGCCCCCCAGATGCGTAGGGCCGAGTCGTCCAGAGTGACCATGGCCGACGCAGAGCGGACAACGAGCGCGACCAAGAGCGGCAACGCTGAAGGTCTAGGCGCGGTCCGCGAGGAGGAAGGTGCACAAGATACATGCACCATGTCCCCTCTTATGCCCCACCTCGTCTACGGCGAAGCCGACCTCAACCGCCTCTACCCCAAGTTCGAGGCGCCCGACGACGAGCAGCTCGACGACTTGCAGAAGGACACCGACGACCGCGTGTACCAGCACGGCCTCAGCGTCGCAGCCGCGATCAGCGCCGAGACTGAGACGCAGGGCCGTAAACGCCGACCAGAGGTCGCGACGGCGCAAGTCGAGGACGCGAGCCAAGGTGGTCCCGGCTCCCAGGAGGAGTCGGGAGGTGGCGAGAACGGCAAGAACTGGGACAGCGCGCGGCGGCAAGGAGGACGCCGAGCGGCACAGCAGCGCAGGCCAGGTGACGACAAGCTGGTGGGACCGCCTCAGGAGTCGACCAACAGCTCCTCGCTGAGTCGAAGGAGGAGTGCGGAATGGAGGCTCCACCCGCGCCACTACCGCTCCCACAACCAGTGTGCGAGATCATCAGGCTTGAGGATTCAGCGGAACCAGTGAGTGTTGCTTAGTTTGCTTTTACTTTTCACTTTTCACTTCTGGCTAGGTAGGGAGCGACATCCCAGGGAGTCTCTCAGGATGGATGTCCACTTTCGGTGATTGGGGTCTCGGGGTCCCGGATTACCTAGCGATTTACTCAGATGCGTAGAACCCGCATTCTGAGGGGGGGGTAAACTAGGGGTAACGGGGTGGTTTACCCGGGTTTACCCCCCCCTCAATTCTCGAGTTTCCGGCATAGCCAGCTGCACATGCTTTCTATTGTGCCTGGCTCAAGTTTTGCTAAAGTGAGATCAACTCTGCTTGATAACAAAAACAACGACCTCAAAGACTCATTCTGCTCGAACGACTCTAAGGATCTCTGGGATGGAGTTGCAGTTAGAAAATAATCATGGTAGCGGAGCCCAGTTCGATCCGACGGCACCCGCAATGGCTGCAGCAGCTCCGGCGATGGACTCTGCCGGGCTGGTGATCGGCGACGCTGCGCGCTCAGCATCGCCGCTCGGCGCCTTGCTCTCCGACAACGTCGAGTTGTCGGAAGACTCCCTCGGGCTGACGCCGCCGAAGCCGACAGCACGCCGCCATCGCTCTGCTTCGGCTACAACACGCAGTGCGAAGATGACGATGCGATCGGTGTCTTCTGGACGAAAGCG
>PBYE01000035.1 GCA_002729495.1 Chromatiales bacterium | reverse complement strand
CCAAGGAAATTTTCGTGGCGCCGTCCATTGCAACGCCAAATTTCCATACCCTCTCTTCCAGCCACCTTCCCAGCAATACCAAACGAAATTAATATCTCCCTTTCATTTAATGTCAATACATTTTAGTTGAGGCTTAATATGAACTAACAGGCACTTGAACAGATTTCGCTTGCAGAAGCTCAACAAGCAAAAAACAAAACCTACGTGCAGGATATTGGCCCTTAAGGTGTGCACAAAGCACAAAATAAGATCATCGAATTTTGTGTGCGTTTCGGATCCTGATTTGATGTAAATTGAGCGAAAGGGTCAAGAACCATATGTTGGTGCATCGATGGAAATATCTTCGGCGGAGCAGAGTCAACGAATTCATTCTCGCAGTAGTCGCCCTTGCTCTGCACATACTTCAGGTGCATGGGGGCGTCTTCTGTGGGCAAGTGCGGCCAGCAATCGAACTAATAGTAGTCACGAGCATCTGGGTTGTCCGAGACCCAGATGCCGTGCACAGCTGTTCCTGCAGCAGCTGGGTGCGGCGTAAGGGGGCCGCATGAGATGACCATCGTCTGCCACTGTTTGAAAACACAAGGCGCGACTTGAAACAAAGATCATGGTGCAGCGATCGCAATCTGTTCTTGGCCCTGGGATTGGCCCTGTGATTAGCCCTGGGATTTACATCTGTTCTTGGCCCTGGGATTTCCATGCCCTGGACACATCCGGAAGTCGCCTAGCAACATATTTCTCCCAGAGGCCAAATGGCCAGCGCTTTGCAGAGCACGCATTGCCGACATCTACCTATTTCCTGAGCCCTTCCAAGTGCGCCGCTGCGAGTAATTGATTTTTTTAGTAAATGCATCATACAAATCAAGTGGGTCTCAACGAGTTTCAATTTTCGCCTATTGTTTTTGCTTGGTTCGAGAGATTTCGCTTTCACCATCAAATATATTTGGGGTTTGTTGGTCAAATTGTCGCGTTGAATAAAGTTAGCACAAAAGCAAAGATGATTTGATTGCGAAATTCCATGGGATGTCATTTTCATAAAACAAATCTAATTGATTGCCATTGTTTTCCGCTGTGCTCAAAACCCCAGCGGTCGAGTGAAACCTTACACAGCAGCGTAGCACGACAGGTCAGAGACACCGCAATCCAGGCGGAAAGAGTGGCGGACCTCAACGAGAAGCTGAAGGACTCCGTGCAAGATCTTCGAGTCGTCAGTGAAGAGAATGATGAGATGAAACACTCGATGTGCGATCTTCAACACTCAGTCTCGATGCTGCAAGGAGCCAGCCTCGAGTATCAGCAGGAATTTGTGATGGAGAAGGAAAGGACGCACGATGCCTTAAAGCTCCAGGGTGAGGCCAACGCAAACACTCACGCTTGGATTGCGCATGTCAGAGAGGTCGAGGACGCAGCGCAGGCTTCGTCAGACGAGCAATGGGAGGCTGTCGAACGAGCGGAGGAGTCGGCAGCTGCCCTTCGTCAGGAGAACGAAGCCATGAACGAGAGCGTCAGGAGTGTTCTGCAAGACGCGCAGTCAGAGCTGAATCGGGAAACGATAAAACGAGAGGCAGCCGCAGAAGTGATGAAGTTCTCGCAGGACAAGGCTCATCAAGCCAGAGGCGAGCTTGCGGAAGCCGAGAGTCATCTCGAAGAGGCGACCGCAGAAAAGCAGATGTTGAGGCAGAACCTAGATCACACTCGCGTCATCAAGAAGCAGTACAAGGATGAAAGCATCCATGGGGAAAGGTTGCACTATGCTGAGAAAGCTAGAGGTGAAAAGTTGTCAACGCGAGCCATTGCCGTGCGAAAGGCCACAGGAGTCTTCACTGCAGAGGAACGGCGGCGGAAGATCCTTGCTCACTTCCCAAAGGCAAGAACATCCTCCAGATGCCACACGCCATCGGCTGGACATCGGCCCACGCAACCCAACAGGCAGCCATGTGCGAAGCGCACACTGCCGAGTGTGTTGGGGTCAAAAGGGCTCTCTGGCGTGGAAGCTCCGCAGCGATCGACCTGCCGGCGCCATATGCCATCCCTGTTGGTGGGCGATTGTCAAGTCAAACATCCCAAAGACCTCCCATTGGAATCTGCACATTCCAATGCTGCTGGTGAAGCGGCGGCTGCACGTCACCAATCCACCGGAGTGCTCGCGCGAGCAGGATCCAGCAATGATGCAGGCCATCAGAGATCACAAAAGCCCAGCTCACGTGTAATGGATAACGATTGCAGCACGCCTGGAAAGCGTGCGGCGCCAGTGGTAGCCCCAGACAAAAAAGCATCTGAGAGCTGGTGTGCTTTCTGGCAGCGTTGGCAGAAATGGTGCAAAGGTTCAGAGTACTCGAAGGCAGCTTGCTTGAGTGAGTGGAAGTCTTTGCCTGAGATTGCTCGTGATGAGTTTAAAGCAGCTCATGGTTTCCAATGACAGCTCACAGAACCGCCGTTACCACCACCATTGGGGGACCATCCAGTTGCTGCAGATGAAACATTTGCCACGCCGCAGAAGTCGCACACCAACAATTTGGTTGCAGAAGAAGATTATGATTTGGTTTCGTTCAAGGTTGAAGGCTCCAAATGTGCCCATTACGGTTGCCAAGCAGATTCTTGGGCAATTTGCGAGGTTTGTTCTGAATCGCTCTGCAGTGTGCACATGGGCCTCAATCACAGAGGTGCCGTGGAGCATCCAGAATTCCTCAATCAATCGAGATGCCACGAGCATGCTCTCACCACTTGTGCAAATTGTCCTTGCAGACAATGCTGTGGCAAAGCACCGCCTTGCGACCCAGGCTCAAATGTGCTCAAGACCCAAGGCTTCAAATGTGCTCAAGGCCCAAACTTCAAATTATCAGACTTGTTGCTCCTTGTCAAGGAGGCCGCTGACTCCACGGAGCCCCGTGGAGGGACTGGTCAGGGCTCACACAACAAAGCCACTCCACAGGGCTCGCCACTCACAGACACTGCCACGACCAACACCGAGACCACCGGAGGGACCGGTCAGGGCTCACACACGCAAGCCACTCCAGTGGGCTCAAAGACATCGACGACCTCGACCACCTCGTCAAGAGTTGCAGAGCCACCTTGCGACCCAGACAAAGCTGTGGCAAAGCACCACCACGACTTCATGGAAGATGATTACGATTTGGTCGTGCTCAAGGCCCAAGGCTTCAAATGTGCCCACTGTGGTTGCGAGAAAGATTCTTGGGCAATTTGCGAAGTTTGTTCTGAATCGCTTTGCGGTGTGCACATGGGCCTCAATCACAGAGGTGGCGAGACGCATCCAGAATTTCACCAACAACCGAGGTGCCACGACCATCAAATCACCACTTGTGCAAATTGTTGTTGCAGACAATGCTGTGGCAGCCGTACTGCAGGCTGTGGCCCACTATCGTACGGCTATCGTACGGGTAGCAAAGCATCACCTTGTGACCAGTTTGCCTCGGACATCAAAAAGGACGAAACTGTTTCGAACGAAAGATCAGTCGTTGATGCTTCAGCATGCAAAGATGACACTTTGGCACAAATCAATGCGCAGTTTCGCTCCAAGCGCAGAAAATGCATATCTAAAGCAGTGACAAGAGATGATGCAATTGACAACTTCTTGATGCATGTTCGGTTGGCACTGCTTTTGAAACGAGGTGCGTTTGCATCAGTACGTGCTCTTGTTGAACGCTGTACAGGCCTTGCTGTGTCTCGACCCAAGCTCAGCAGAGTCCTGCGTTTGTTGCAAGAAACAGACGACCACTGTTTGCAAGGTGTTGAGTTCCCTGCTGAATTTGAGGTTGGCAGATTTGGTGATGGACAGCTCACACGAAGCCAAAAGTTTGACATCCTTCGGACGATCGAATCTTGCGAACGCGCAAATTTCCCACTGCCCAAGCCAAAGATTGACGAGTTGGTTTGCAGCTACAAGCTTGTGAACGAAGGCATCGAGCCGAAAAAAGCAAAGAGACTCGGCCAAGTGAAGCACATTTGCAGTCAGCTGCTGAAGGGCTCAAGTTTTCAGAACTACAGACGGCGAATGAACCAAATGCTTCCAAGGAAGCGACGATTCAAGATTCGCAGGAGCTTGAAAGGCATCACAAAAGAAGAGGCAAGCAGATGCACGCCCACAGTTGTGACCAGGATGATGACAACAATTATCAAGATCTTCGCAGAGCTGGAGTTTTTGACAGGGCCAGAGCAGGCAATCAAAGAGGAGTCGGCTGACCTGATATGGTGGTGCGACGAGAAAGGTGTCGACGAAAGAAATATGAACAGCCTGCAGGCCGTGTGCACCGGCCAAACTGCAAACAATGTGACCTGTGAAATCGCTCCTTGCAGCTTCGGCCACATCAGCATTTGTGGCTTCATCTCATGGGCCGGCACTGCAACGAAGCCAACAACTGTGGTCACTGGGGTGAGGACCCACAAAGACTTGAGTGACATATGGAGCGGCAAAATGCTGTCACAAAAGAAAGGTGCGTTCACAAGTGAGCACTTTTCGACGGCATTGGAGGAATGGCACACACAGCTGCCAGAGTACACCCAGCGCCAATGGAAATTCCTTGGAATGGACAGGGGCGGCGGCACATGGATGCATATCGCGCATCCAAAAATATCGCAGTGGCTGCTGCAGAACTCAGTCAGAGCCTTCATCCAAGATAAATACAAAACAAAAAGCAATTGCCCCTTGGACCAGAAAGCTACCATGGCCAGCTCAACCACGGCTGGATAGAGTTCGGATGGAACTCACCCAAGGTGAGATTAAACAAAAGGTCAGTTTTGTACGTAATGGATAAATTCTACACTGCTGCCAGCAGTAGTGAGAAACTTATCAAGTCAGCTTATGCAGATTGTGGCCTGGAAGCAGGCAAACCTGTGAACATCGACAAGGTTGTCGTTGAAAGGGGCCCAGATATTTTCCGCTGTTGTTCTGAAGAAGGAAAGAAATTGTCTTGCCCAGAGTCGAAGATGTGGGTCAAACTATCTCTTCAAGAATACTTCAGGCTACAATAGGCCCCACGCCCTCTTGAGGGGAAATGTGGATCAGGATATCGTTTCAACATAAATTCGTGCGTCAAATGCCCCACGCCCCTTGAAGGGAAACGTGGATCATGATATCTGTTCATGAACTTCATGCTACAAAAGGCCCCACGCCCCTTGAGGGGAAATGCGGGTCAGGATATCTTATCATATCTTTTCAAAAGGCCCCGCGCCCCTTTGAGGGGAAATGTGGATCAGGATATCGTTTCAACATAATTTCGTGCGCCAAATGCCCCCCACGCCCCTTGAGGGGAAATGTGGATCAGGATATCTGTTCATGAATTTCATGCTACAAAAGGCCCCACGCCCCCTTGGGGGGAAATGTGGATCAGGATATCTTTTCACAAGGCCCCACGCCCCCTTGAGGGGAAATGTGGATCAGAATATCTGTTCAAGAGTACTTCAGGCTTCAATTGGCCCCACACCCCCCTTGAGGGGAAATGTGGATCAGGATATCGTTTCAACATAATGACGATCGCCAAAAGGCCCCACACCCCTTGAGCGGAAATGTGGATCAGGACATCTGTTCACGAACTTCATGCTACAAAAGGCCCCACGCCCCCGTGAGGGGAAATGTGGTTCAGGTTACCTCTTCACAAGGCCCCACGCCCCCTTGAGGGGAAATGTGGGTCAGAATATCCTTCAGGCTACTATAGGCTCCACCCCCCTTGAAGGGAAATGTTGATCAGGATATCGTTTCAACATAATTTCGTGCGTCAAAAGGCCCCACGCCCCTTGAAGGGAAAGGTGGATCAGGATATCTGTTCATGAGCTTCATGCTGCAAAAGGCCCTGTGCCCCCTTGAAGGGAAATTTGGATCAGGATATCTTGTCAAAAGGCCGCACGCCCCCTTGAGGGGAAGCGTGGGTCAGAATATCTCTTCAAGAAAACTTCAGGCTGCAACAGGCCCCACGCCCCCATTGAGGGGAAATGTGGATCAGGAAATCGTTTCAACAGAATTTCTCGCGTCAAAAGGCCCCACGCCCCTTGAGGGGAAATGTGGATCCGGATATCTGTTCATGAACTTCATGCTACAAAAGGCCCCACGTCTTTCTGAGGGGAAATGTGGATCAGGATATCGTTTCGACACAATTTCTTGCGTCAAAAGGCCCCACGCCCCGTGAGGGGAAATGTGGATCAGGATATCTGGATATCTGTTCATGAACTTCATGCCACCAAAGGCCCCACGCCCCCTGCAGGGGAAATGTTGATCAGGATATCTTTTCAAAGGCCCCACGCCCCTTGAGAAGAAATGTGGGTGAGAATATCTCTTCAAGTGTACTTCAGGCTACAACAGGCCACACGCCCCCTTGACGGGAAATGTGGATCAGGTTATCGTTTCAACATAATTTCGTGCGTCAAAAGGCCCCACGCCCCCTTGAGGGGAAATGTGGATCAGGATATCTGTTCATGAAGTTCATGCTACAAAAGGCCCCATGCCCCCTTGAGGGGAGATGTGTACCCCACGCCCCTTGAGTGGAAATGTGGGTCAGAATATCTCTTCAAGAATACTTCAGGCTTCAATTGGCCCCACGCCCCCCTGAGGGGAAATGTGGACCAGGATATCGTTTCACCACAATTTCGCGCGTCAAAAGGCCCCACGCCCCTGGAGGGCAAATGTAGATCATGATATCGGTTCATGAACTTCATGCTACAAAAGGCCCCACGCCCCCTTGAGGGGAAATGTGGATCAGGATGTCTGATCTATCTGTTCAAAAGGCCCCACGCCCCCTTGAGGGGAAATGTTGATCGAGGGGAAATGTGGATCAGGATATCTGTTCATGAACTTCATGATGCAAAAGGCCCCACGCCCCCTTGAGGGGAATGAGGATCAGGATATGTTTTCAAAAGGCCCCACGCCCCCTTGAGGGGAAATGTGGGTCAGAATATCTCTTCAATAATAGTTCAGGCTACAACAGGCCCCACGCCCCCTTGAGGGGAAACGCGGATCAGGATTTCGTTTCAACATAATTTCGTGCGTCAAAAGGCCCCACGCCCCTTGAGGGGAAATGTGGATCAGGATATATGTTCATGAGCTTCATGCTGCAAAAGGCCCCACGCCCCCTTGAGGGGAAATGTGGATCAGGATATCTGTTCACAGAACCTTCATCCTGAGATCATCGTCTGCAGCCAAAGACCGTAGGGTCTGGGAGCGGCTTGCTTTTGACAGCCTACTCCTCCAGCGCACTCGGTGCGCCCCCCAGCCCTGATTCCGATTCCACTGTAGGGTGGTTGCGCTTGCATTTGGATTTGTTTGCTATTCAGGCCCCACGCCCCCTCGATGGGAAATGTGGACTTTGGAATCTCGGTGCTTTTCAAGCCCCACGCCCCCTTGAGGGGAAATGTGGACCTTGGAATCTCTGTGCGGTTCAGGCCCCACGCCCCCTCGAGGGGAAAGGAGGACTTTGGAACCTCTGGGCTTTTCAGGCCCCACGCCCCCTCGAGGGGAAATGTGGACTTTGGAATCTCTGTGCGGTTCAGGCCCCACGCCCCCTCGAGGGGAAATGTGGACTTTGGAGTCTCTATGCTGTTCAGGCCCCACGCCCCCTCGAGGGGAAATGTGGACTTTGGAATCTCTGAGCTTTTCAGGCCCCACACCCCCTCGAGGGGAAATGTGGACTTGGGAATCTCTGTGCTTTTCAGGCCCCACGCCCCCTCGAGGGGAAATGTGGACTTTGGAATCTCTGCGCT
>PBYE01000034.1 GCA_002729495.1 Chromatiales bacterium | reverse complement strand
TTTTTTTTTTTTTTTTTTTTTTTTTTTTTTTTTTTTTTTTTTTTTTTTTTTTTTTTTTTTTTTTTTTTGTTTTGAAATGAAAATGTATAGTCATTTATTTATTTAATTGATTTAATTTTATCCAAATCCAAAACCACTTGTTTCTTTAATTGCAATAGTTAACTTTCTTTCTAATTCTTCTTCACTTGTATATTCTGGCATATCCAACTGATTAAAACATGTATGAGCAGAAGGTAATCTATCTGTTTCACCTGCAATTTTTACAATTCTAAATTTTTGTGGACCTCCCATTCCTTGAAGAGCAGCAAATCCATCTAAAGGTACTTTTGAAGAACCTGTTACAAATTGTAAAAGAAGTGCACGTTCTTCTTGAGTAAATCTTTAACTGTATTCCAAAAATATTGAATAATTGGAGAATCTGCACGATATCCTGTATATTCTGTATTTCTTCTCATATCTTCAACATCAATATCAGGTAATCCAGATATTAATAATTCTAATTCTAATTCATTAAATAATGAAATAAATTTTTTAGGAATTAATTCATAAAATCCTTTGAGGAATGCTTGAATTTGTTTTTCAATTGTTGCTGTCATTTTAAATTCTGAAATAAGTTGAACATATTTATGTTTGTTTTCTTCTGTTACAAGTATATCAGTACCACCTGGTATTAATTCAATTACTTTAACTACACCAAAACTATTAACTTCTGCAATAAAATTAAGATCCATAACATCTGTAATATCATTATCTAACATCCATTTTAAGTTTTTATAATATTCTGGATCAACAGCTTCCATATCTTTCCAAACAACTCTTTTACCAAGAATATGTTTATAAAAACTACGTGTAAAATGAACATCCATATTTGCACCATCATATATTGCTTTACCAATAACTCTACCACAAAATTCAAAGAAATCAAGATGATGTGCATTAACTTGAGAATCTTTGTTTGGTTGAAATGCACTATCAGCAGATTGTATAAATAATGCATATCCAGGATTAAAAATTTGTCTTGAAAGTTCTTGATACCAATCTTTTAATAAACCTCCAGCATCAATACCTGGTTCATTAACAAATTGAATTGTTAATCTACCTTTTAATTCATCTGCAGTTCTTGGTTTAATTTGATGATAAGAATCTTCAAATAATCTATCTCTTCTAACTTTAAGACTTATTCCACCAAAATGTCTATCTTCTTTAGATAATTGAGATCTGAAAAATGATCTTTTAACATCAAAATCTAATAATGTTGGATATTTTGTCATACTTGAAAATGTACCTTCTAAAAGTTCTGGATTTTGTTTTATAAGATAATTTAAAATTAATTTATATTGTTTCATAAATTGAACAAGTTCTGATGGATTTGTTGATAATCCATCTTGAGATTTTGTTAATGATGATGAACAAGATGATTCTAATTCATTATCATTTTGATGAACAACAAAAAATGATTCTATAATTGGAAGAAGTATTGAAAATGAACTTATATCTGCTGTTGAATTTTCTTCAACTAAAATTGTACCTGAATTTAACCAATCTTTAAGATATTTCCAAAGTTCATTATAATCATTTTGTATACTAAAACCATCTAATGTTACCATTAATTTTAATAATCTTAAAAATGGTAAACCTTGTGGTAATGTTATATTATTAACAATAAATGATCCAGAACTTGTATCAAAAGAATTTGGTTTACTTAATTCTTCTGTTATTGATTTTGATAATGAAACAGATGTTGCATGTAATTCACTTAATAATAATCCACGATTTTTTTCATTTGCACATACTCTACGTAAAATTTTCATTGCACATTTATATGTTTTTTCTGTACAAGTTTTTAATGTAAATACACGTGGTAAATTACATAATTCACTAATTGGTATTTCTGGACATATTTTTGGTTTTGGTTGAGATATAATTTCTTCTTTTTCATTTTTAGTTTCTTTCTTTTCTTCTGTATTAGAAGAAATTGAATCACTAATACTTTTTTCTTCTTCTTCTTCTTTTTTTAATGTTTCTTCATTTTCTTCAATTTCCTCTTTTTTTAATATCTGTAGAAGAATTTTTAAATTGTTCAAGTGGAGAAAATATTATTGAAATTAAATGAATAAATGATTCTAAAGTTTGAGAACTATCTACTATGTGTTGCTGACCAAGAGCAGAAAAAAGTTTAGATACAGGAAGATTTGAATTTTTTGTTGTTACTGAATCAACTGTTAAAAGATTTAAACAACTTCCAGAAAATGGTGAAAACATAAATTCCATAACTTTTGGTATCTTTTTTGTTAGAAAATCTAATATACCAATTATTCTTCTTAATACTGTTTGTGGTGGAGATTGACAATTTGAAGATGATGAATAAGAATATGAATCACTTCCTTCTTGAAATCCAATTAAATTTTTACATGGATTTGTAATTGGTGAAAATTTTGATGATGATATATTATTATTATTATCAATTGAAGATAAACAATTAATATTATTATCATTTTTTAATGGTGAAGATTTTGTAGCACTTAAAATATATACAAATATTGATAATAATTGTTGTCTTGTTAAAGGATGTTTACAAAGATTTCTAAATAATTTTGGTAATTCAGATGTTGCAGAAGATTCATTTAAATATAATAATCTTGTTAATACAACTAAATCTTCTTCTGATAATAATGGTTCTCCATCATAATCCTTAAATTGTGGTATTTTTTTACTTTCACTTCCTTGAATTGATCTTGATACTGCAGAACTAAATGGATTATTTCCAGCATGAATAAATCTACCAAATGGAGATACACGTCTACTTCTAATTGCTTGTGCTTCTGCAATAAAATGTGATGGAAGTGAATTTAACATTGTTTCATCCATTGTAGTTAAAATTTCTTCTCTTAAATCATCTGGTAAAGTAGCAAGGAATGTACTCATATCCATATCTCCTGGTAAAGATGATCCAGAACCATCACTACCTTGTTGAGCTAAAACTTCAGCTTGCATTTCAACAGGTAATCCTTGTAAAAATTCTTGATTTACTCCAGAAATTGATCCTGAATTCATTGCAGATTCAATAGCTTGTTGATTTGCTAATATTTCTTCTCTAATTTCTGGTGGAAGTTCTGCTAATACATCCATATCTATAGCTTGTCTTTCTGGAGGTGGTGGAGGTGTAGCTTCAACAGTTTGTGATTCAGTTAATACTTCTTGATTACCATTATTATTATTATCATCATTATTATTTAATTGTGGTGGTTCAATATTTGGAATAAGTGGTATATTTTCACTTTCTGAATCAGGTATTACTGGAATTGAAGGTTGTATAACTTCACCTTCTTGTGCTATTGTAATAGGTTCAATTGTTGATGGTGTATCATTTGCTTCAACAACTTCAGTAATTGTAGTAGGTGATCCATCATCTCTAATATCAGATGGTACTAATGATGGATGAGAAGATAAAGCTGATGTTAAGAAATTTAATAATTGTTCACTATCAACCGATGAATTTGATGGAATTGTAGGTATTGGTATTTCTGTATTTGATGAAATTTCTGAAGATTGTGATTCTTCAATATCAGATTTCTTATCTTCTTTTTTATCATCAAGTTTTTCTTTTTCTTTTTCTTCTTTTTCTTTTTCTTTACCAGAAAATATTGCTTCTCTTTTTTCTTTTGCAGATTCTGTAATTAATGATGAAATTAATCTTTCTTCAAATCCAAAAGCATATTCTAAATGAGATGTAGTTAATTGTCCAGATTCCAACCATTGTCTTATTCTTGAAACTAAAAATGGTGGTATTGTTACACCAAGACTACGAAGAATTTGCATTGGTGATCTTGAAATATTATTATTTCTAAATGCTGCTTCTGCATTATTAAATATTGAATCTAATAATCTTGAACGATGAGATGAATCAATACTTCTACTAGGTACTAATAATGGATGTTGCATTGAAATTTCATCTCTTCTTGCACCATAAGATGAATTACTACTTAATCCATAAGAACCACCAGTAAATACTCTAAGATGAGATGATCTTCCATCTCTATTTTGATTCAATAGAGGGAAAAGATGTTCAAAATCAGAAATATCTCTTTCCATTAATGATGCTGGATAAGAATTAAAGAAATCTTGCATACTTGGTTCATCACTTAACATATCAATATCTTCTTCTTCTTCTTCTTCTTCTTCTTCATCATCATCTTCATCTTCTTCATCATCATCTTCTTCCATATCACCATCTAAATCTCTTTCATCTTCATCTCCAACATGAATAATATCAGAAGAATCTTCATTTTCAACAGTCCATTCACCTACATCATGCCATCTATTTGCTTCAAATATATTTCTTGATGAATCATTCAAAGATGGTTCTTTACTTAATAAAGAATCTGTTGAATTTTTTACTGAATTACTACGAGAAATAACAACATGAATAGCTGCATCTAATGCAGGTAATAATCTTTGAAATACTCTTGAAGCTTCTTTTCTATCTAAATCAACAATATCAAGTGAATCTACAAATTTTGAAATAATTTCAGATTCAAGAATTAAATCAGGAAGTTTTGCACGATCATTTGCTGTATCATCAAAAACAACACTTGTATCTAATAAACTTGTTATTAAATCAGCTAATCCAATAAGAGAACAAAGTTGTTCAATTGTTGCAAAATAAGAATCTTCTGATTCTTTTTGTTCATTAAGAAGTGATTTTAATGAATTACTAATTTCAGTAAGAATAAGTGGTCTTGATTGTGGATTATTCCAAAGTGCAACAAAAAAGTTTGATAAATGATGAAATTTTTCAATATTACTACTACGTTCTGTTAATAATTCAACTGGATGAGGTAAAACATTTTGTAGTAAATATCCAATAAAATTTGAAACAGTTAATTTATCCAAAAATTCTTTATCATTTGTTAATAATTTTGAACATGATTCATATCCTTCTGTAAATTCTTGAAGAAAACTTATAAGATTTGGTAATGTTAATGCACCAACAATATATTCATCATCAATTGATGAATTTTCTTTTTTCTTATGATATTCAACAAGATTTATCAATGATTGTGCAACCATTGGTATAATTTTAATTAAACCTTCAGAATTTTTTGATTCAATCTTATTTTTTGTAATAAAAATTGGTTTTTTCTTTTTTGATTTAATTTTTGAAGATGATGTATCTTCTTGTACTTGTTGTTGTTCTGTTAATCTTGTTACTTTCATACTTATTGCAGAATTAATTTCACAACAATTTGATGCAGCTGAAATAAAAACATCAACATTACGATGAACTAAATGAGAAAATGTTCCTAAAAATGCTTTTGGTGTTAATGTTTCTTCATTATTTGGTATAATATGTTTTAAAAATAAACCAATTTCACGTTCCATAGAAATTTGTAAAGTTGGTAAATCATCAATTATATGACGTAAAATATGAACTAATATAGTTGGTAATGCATTAAAATTTGATGCTTTTGGAAGATGAAATAAAAGATTAAGTCCATCATTTTCCATAAAATTAATTGCTTGTTCAAGATTTCTAGTTAATAAATTTACAAGTTGTAAAATAGCTTGAGATAATGATGGATCTAATTTTTGTTTTAATAATTTTATAGAAAAATTCATTGATTTTTCTTGTTGTTCTTTTGATAAAGAACAAATTGATTTTATATTTTCACTTTCTTCTTGTGTATAATTTGATGGAAGTTCACAGTGTGAAGAAAGGAATAAAAATGAAATTACTAACCACTTTGGTATTTTAAAAATTGATGATTTATCATCATTATTAATTATTTCATTTTCTTCTGATAATTCTTCTTCTTTTTTATCATTAACATCATTTAATTTTTCATTATTATTAGTATTAATTAATGATTTTTCAATTAATAATAATACAGTATCAATTACATCATTTTCATTGATTAATTTACGAAATTGATTATTTTTCATTGATAATAATGTTAAAGTAAATAAAGTATTATATAAATATTCATCATTATCTTTTGATAATAAAGATGATGATAAAATTTTAATAATTGCATTTCCTTTTTCATCATCATCAGCAAATTTTATAAGAAATTGATAAAATGCATGAGATATATCTGAAACATATAATAATCTAACACAATCTTCAAGTAAATTTTCATTAAGTTTTTCTAATAATTCAGGTATTGTTACTTTTGATTCTAATTCTTTTTCTTCTTTTTCTTCTAATTTTACTTTTTGTTTTTTATCTGGAAGAGGTGATCCCATTGATAATGCCATTGCCATTGCAAGTTCATCATCTTCATCTTCATCATCATCATTATTTTCACCAATATTATCATCTTCATTACCACTAACAAGTAATTGAGGTTCAACTGTAAAACCAGTAAGAAGTCTATCTAAAGCAGCTTCAAAATTATTTTCTGTTCTTCTTAATACATCTTCAGAATTAATTCTTGAAAATCCCATATTTTCTAATTGTTGAATTAAATTTGCATCTGGTACAATAACATTTGTTTCTGGTAAATCAGATAAGAATGCATCACTGCCTTGAAGAAAAGTTGCACATAATGTAAATAAATCTGAAATAAAATCTTGTGGAAATTTTTCAAGATTTGATTGTTTCCATAATGGTAAAAATACTTCAAGAACAACACAATATAAATCTTTAAGAAAATCTTTTGCATTAAAATTTGATGAATCTTCTGCTAATAATCTTTGTTTAATATCATTTGAAATAAGTTGTTTTAACATTTTTGTTAAACTTCCAAATACTGAATGAATTTGATTATTATTTCCAATATTATCATTTGATAAATCTGTTGTTATTGTAAGAGAATTTATAATATCTTGTTTAAATAAGAAATTATGACATTGTTTAATTACAGTTTGTATTCCATTTTCTTGATGAAATGCTTTTAATAATAAAGCAGAAGATCCAAGTAATGTATGTAATCCTTGCATCATTCCACCTAAATATAAAACTGGTATATATTTAATTTCTTCAGATTCAGATTCATTATATTTTTTATCATTAAGCCATTCAAAATGACCTTTAAATATTTTAGCAAGTGCACCAATAATAGGTGCTGGATCACCAAGAAAAGATGCAGCTTCTAATAATGATAATGATAATTGATGAATAAATTGTGTTAAATCAAGTAATTTTTCTCTCATTGTATTTTTAAGTCTATTTTTTTGTTGTGAATTAACAGGTGAAGAAGAAAAACTACTTTGAGGTGGATTTACATCAAATACTCTTCCAAATGGATCATCAATACTATCTTCTTCAGATGATTCAACACCACCATCAATATCAATAAAATCTCTATCTCTATCTCTTCTATTTAATCTACGATTTAAAACATCTCTTTCTCTCATTAATAAAGGACTACGTGGAATAAGATCAGAATGGCGAATATTAAGTCTTCTTCTTTCTCTAAGAGAATTTGAATTTGGTTTTTTAATACTATCAATATCTAATTTTGATAATTCCCATAATAAAATACGATGAGCTTCTCCCATTGATTGAAAAACTAATAAAGAATTTAATGTACCAAGTTCTTGTAATGATTCAGGTTGTTGAATTTCAGATGGTTTTGCTAATCTAACTAATAAACTAATAAGATTATCAAGTGAACAAATTGTATTACATGTTGATTCATCATATGGAAAATCACCATTTGGTAATTGTTTAATTTCACGATCAATCATTTCAAATACTCTACGTAATACAATACCTAAATGATTATTTGCAAGTCCAATAATTGCTGCAACACAACTATGAGTTCTTGATGGACCAAGAATTGAATGTTGACCATATGTAAGTGAATACATTTCTAATAAAACATCAATCCATGTTGTAATTACATTTTTATCATTTCCTAAATCAAATCCATTTGCAAAAAATGATTCTAAAAATGTTGCAAGATTTCTTTTAAGAATTGAAGAATTACTATTTTGTTGTTTACTTAATGTTAATAATGAATCTTCATTATTTTTTGAATCATTTTTTGAAGAAGGTTTAATTATATTTTGTATTATTTCTAAACATACATTTAATGTATCTTCTTTTAATTCACTATGATGAATAATTAATTCACTAAATCCACTTCCTAACATTGTACATATACGAGGTTTAATTAATGTTGCATGTTTTTCAGATTCTAATACTTTTAAAACTTTTTGTAATGTATTTCTACTTTTAACTTCTTTTATACCATCTTTACTTATACAAATTGCATTAAGAACATTACATATTGGTGCAAGAGAATGTTCATATGGACAATCAGTATCAACAATAGAATCTAATGTTTCACCAATTAAACCAGTTTCAAGAATTAAACCATAACTTGATGGTTCTGTTTGAATAAATTCTGTAACAAGACGAATAGCTAAAGAATAAATTCTTGGACTAAATGGTTTCCAATCTTTTATAATTGAAGAAAGAATTTTGTGTAAATTATCTTGAATAAGTTGTCCAACAACACCATTTCCCATTGATCTCCATGGTGAATGAAATGTTGATAATAAAAGTGAAAGAAATTCTTTTAATAATAAATGATGAATAGTTCTTGGATTTTCATTATTTTTTCTTAATCCAAATGTTCTTTTTTGTAAATTTTTTAGATTTTTTTCTTCAAATTCAGTATCATTTTTACAAGATAATTTATACCAATCAATAATTGCTGAAATTTCAATATTACATCTTTGTAAAATAATTGATATTCCATTATTATCTGTAAATGTTTGAAATGCTGTTTGAGATCCTTCAAACCATAATCCAAAAATTTGAGCAGCATAAATTGATAAACGTGAATCATAAATATTTTTATATGAAAGTAATGATAAAAATGGTCCAGGAGTTAAAGTTAAAATAAATCTTGTTGAACTCCATAATCTATAACTTGATGTATAAGAAATAATTAATCTCATTAATTCTGCAACAAATTGTCTTGAATATAATGGAAGATATTGTCCAGAAGCAGCAGCAGAAACTGCATCACGCATTGTTGTTGGTATCATACCTTCACCAGATGTACAATCTGTTCTTAAAACTGATATAAAACGAGGATTTGCATTACTACGCATCATACTTAAACAAGTAATAACAGCAAGACGTTTTGAATATGGTAAAATAGATATATCTTTTGAATGAATTAAATCAATCAAATCTTCTGCATAATTTCTTTGAGGAATAGATGATGGTCTCATACTCACACAAATAGAAAGTGCATCAAGATGAATATGTATTAATTTTGTTCTATATTCTAAAGAATGAAAACAATTAGCCATTCTAACACCATGTTTAAGTGGGAAATGAAGTTCATTTGGAACAGAAAATTTTTCAATAAGTTCATCTGTTAATTCTTTTGTAGATTTGTTTAAATTATGAATATTTGGAACAGATATTGTTTGTTTTGTTCCATTAACATCAGGAATAAATTAAAAAAATAAATTAGAATTGGATTCAATACTAATATCACAATCAACTGAAAGTAATGTTGATAGTTTTCCTTCCCAAATATTAAGGAATGGTGTTAATTGTTTAGCAATCTTCTTACGTTCAGCTTTATCTGATCCAAAAACGGAATTCTTTTCACTAGAAAGTAAATAAGTTGCTAAAACACGTAAAGTAGCTTCTAATACATCTAAATCATCAACATCAAGTAAATCTCCTAAACGATCAAGAGATTGATATGAACCATATGAAGCTGTTGTATTTGAAAGAATAACTTCTGTGAGATGTAAACAATCAACTACAAACTTTATATCCATTTTCTCAGAAAGTTTTAATTGATTTTCAAGTATTTCATCAATAACATTAAGTACATTTGCCCAACAACATAAATCGGT
>PBYE01000033.1 GCA_002729495.1 Chromatiales bacterium | reverse complement strand
TCGATCGACGTTGGGGCCACCAACACGGGCGGCAGCTTCGATTTTGTCTTTACTGGATTTTTCTCGGGCGGGGCACGGCGATCAATGCCGGCGTGCTGCAGACTTTCAACTTCAATTCATCCTGGTCAGGTCTGGACAGCTTCAGGATTGAAATATCGCCCAATGTAGCGGGCGGCCCGTTTACGGCATCGGTTATCGACAATATTTCGATTGAAGCAGTGCCCATCCCGGCGGCTGCCTGGCTGTTCGGATCGGGGCTCGCGGGGCTGGGGTTCCTGCGGCGCAGGTGACTTTAAGATATCGAATTAGACTTAGCTATTACGCTTAAGTTATTGATATTAAATTAATTGGTAGGCGCGGGCAGGATTGAACTGCCGACCCCTACCATGTCAAGGTAGTGCTCTACCACTGAGCTACGCGCCTTTAGCAAACCGCCCCGGGGTCTCCGGGCGGGTCGCTAATGTATGCAAACAGCCTGCGATTATCAATAAGCGCCAATTTACCCGTAGCGGAACTAACGCTAAGCTGCACGGCATCAGTCGGGTGGGCGATGACGGGTTCGCAGCGGATGACCGATACAGTCACGGATAAGGATGACGACGACGAAGGCGGCCCGGCCGAGAGCGCTGCGGGAGTCCCTGCGGTAGTCGAAGTGCTGCGCCACATCGTATCGAAACCCGGCCTGATCCGGGGCGCGACGTCCCTTTTGAAAATGAACCAGGTTGAGGGCTTCGATTGCCCGGGGTGCGCCTGGCCCGAGGATTCCCTAAAGCGTAAACGTGCCGAGTTCTGCGAAAACGGGGCCAAGGCCTTTGCCGGCGAAGCTACCCGTAAACGCATCAAGGCAGATTTTTTTGAACGTTATTCTATCGACGACCTGGCCCGGCAATCGGACCGCTGGCTGAATGAGCAGGGGCGGCTGACGCAGCCCATGATCAGGAAGCCCGGTGCCACGCATTACACGCCGGTCACCTGGTTCACGGCATTCGAACTTATCTCGAGGCAGTTGAACGGTCTTTCCGACCCGAACCAGGCAGCGTTCTACACGTCGGGCCGGACCAGCAATGAAGCTGCGTTTATGTGGCAGCTGTTCGTGCGCAGTTTCGGTACCAACAACATGCCGGACTGCTCGAACATGTGTCATGAGTCGAGCGGTACCGCGCTGAACGAGGTGATCGGCAGCGGCAAGGGGACCGTGCGGCTGAGCGACTTCGAGCACACCGATGCCATTTTCGTGCTCGGCCAGAATCCCGGTTCCAATCATCCGCGCATGCTGGCAACCCTTGAGCGGGCGAAAAAGAATGGCGCGACGATTGTCAGTATCAACCCGCTGGACGAGACCGGGCTCAGGAATTTCAGAAACCCGCAAACCATTGACGGCTGGGTCGGTAAAGGCACCGATCTGGCAGACCTGCATGTGCCCGTGCGAATCAACGGTGACGTCGCTTTATTAAAGGGTCTTTGCAAGGCGATCCTGGAGGCTGAAACCAAAAGTCCGGGTAATATTCTCGATCGTGATTTTATTGCCAGGTACACATCGGATTTTGACGAGTTTGCCGCCGACATCGTGATAACAGGCTGGGATGAGATTGCCGCCGCGAGCGGGGTGACCGAAACGCTGATCAGGCAGGCAGCGGATATCGCGATCAATGCGCGTAACACGATCTGCTGTTGGGCCATGGGCCTGACGCAGCACAAGAACGCGGTCGCCAACATCCAGGAGATCATTAATTTCCTGATGCTCAGGGGCAACCTGGGGCGGCAGGGCGCCGGCGCGTGCCCGGTCAGGGGGCACAGCAACGTGCAGGGCGATCGCACGATGGGTGTCTGCGAGAAGCCCGATGCCGAATTTCTGGATCGGCTGGGCGTGAAATACAAATTTACACCGCCGCCGGCGCACGGATTAGACACGGTGGACACGATCCATGCGATGGCCGATGACCGTGTGAAAGTATTTATCGCGCTGGGCGGCAATTTTATGTCGGCGACACCCGACACGGAGTACACGGCGAATGCTCTAAAAAAATGCGACCTGACCGTGCAGATGTCGACCAAGCTAAATCGTTCGCATGTCGTGACGGGGAAAGCGGCATTAATTCTGCCGGTACTGGGCCGCACAGAGATCGACATGCAGGCCGACGAGGAACAGCTTGTTACGGTCGAAAACTCGATGGGTTTAGTTACGCGGTCGCGTGGTCACCTGGAACCCGCAAGCGAATTCCTGCGGAGCGAAGTCAGCATCATCGCGGAAATGGCCGAAGCTGTAGTAGGCGGGCGCAGCGAAGTGAAGTGGCGCAAGCTCGCGTCGGACTACCACCTGGTTCGCGATGGCATCGCAGCGATTATTCCGGGGTTCGAGCGTTTTAATGACCGGCTGTACGAAGCGGACAACATGGAATTACCGCACGCGGTTCGCGATGAGCGCCGGTTCAACACATCGAATGGCAAGGCCCGGTTCACGGTGCATGACATCGATCCGGTCGAGGTGCCCGAAGGCCGCTTTCTGATGATGACGATTCGCAGTCATGACCAGTTCAACACCACCGTGTATTCCGACCGGGATCGCTACCGGGGTATCACGGACAGCCGCATGGTCGTGTTCATGCATCCCGACGATGCCGGGCAGGCCGGACTCGCCGAGGGCGACAGGGTGACGCTGACAAGCCACCACGATGGCGCTACGCGTACAATGGAGGGGTTCAGCGTCGTGCCGTATCCAATCCCATTGGGCTGCGTGGCGACCTATTATCCCGAGACCAACCCGCTGATTCCCGTGCAGCACGTTGCTACCGGCAGCAATACGCCGGCGTACAAGTCGGTCGTCGTTTCCGTGATGCCTGAATAACGATTTAAGGTGGCCTGTGTTTTCTATACAATTCGCGGCTCTTCGGACGGTAACGAGTAACCATGCCCACAATTACGCTCCCTGATGGCAGCCAACGCAGTTTCGACGCGGCCGTGACCGTGGCCGAAGTCGCTGCTGATATTGGCTCCGGGCTTGCCAAGGCTGCACTCGCCGCCAGGGTAGACGGCGCAATGGTGGATACATCCTTCGTTATCGAAAAAGATGCCGAACTTGCGATCATCACCGGCAAAGACGACGACGGGCTGGAAGTAATCCGGCATTCGACGGCCCACCTGCTGGCGCAGGCTGTAAAGGATCTTTACCCCGAGGCACAGGTCACCATCGGCCCGGTGATCGAAGACGGTTTCTATTACGACTTCGCGTTCGAACGTGGCTTTAACGAAGATGACCTCGAAAAAATCGAGAAGAAGATGGGCGAACTCGTTAAAGCCAACCTGGCGGTAAAGCGTTCCGTGATGGATCGTGACGCTGCGGTCAAATTCTTCCGCGACCAGGGCGAGGAATACAAAGCCGAGATCATCGCAAGTATTCCGGCAGAGGATGAGATCGGCCTGTACGGGCAGGGCGACTGGAGTGATCTGTGTCGCGGACCGCACGTACCGAGCACCGGCCACCTGAAAGCTTTCAAGCTCATGAAGGTAGCGGGTGCGTACTGGCGTGGCGATTCGCGCAACGAAATGCTGCAACGGATTTATGGCACGGCCTGGGCGGACAAGAAATCACTGAAGGAATACCTGCACCGTATCGAAGAAGCCGAGAAACGCGATCACCGGCGTTTTGGTAAGGCAATGGACCTGTTTCATTTCCAGGAGGAAGCCCCCGGGTTGGTGTTCTGGCATGACAAGGGCTGGGCGATTTATCGCGCGATCCAGGATTACATACGCGGCAGGCTGATCGATAACGGTTACGAGGAGGTCAACACGCCGCAGATTGTTGACCGGTCGCTTTGGGAGCAGTCCGGTCACTGGGACAAGTTCCGCGAGCACATGTTTACCACGGGTGACGAAGATCAGCGCCTCTACGCCGTCAAGCCGATGAACTGTCCGTGCCATATCCAGATTTACAACCGCGCGTTGCACAGCTACCGGGATTTGCCGCTGCGCATGGCGGAGTTCGGTTCGTGTCACCGCAACGAGCCGAGTGGCACCCTGCACGGGCTGATGCGGGTGCGCGGTTTCGTCCAGGACGATGCCCATATTTTCTGCACCGGGGACCAGATCCAGTCGGAAGTCGCGGCCTTCATCGAACTGCTGTTCAGCGTCTACGAAGATTTTGGCTTCACCGATATCTTCACCATGCTGTCTACCCGGCCCGAAGAGCGGGTAGGTGACGATTCCCAATGGGACAAGGCGGAAGCAGCCCTGCAGAGTGCGCTGGAAACAAGCGACCTGCCCTGGGGTCTGCAGCCTGGTGAGGGCGCTTTTTACGGCCCGAAGATCGAATTCAACCTGCGCGACAGCATCGGGCGAGTCTGGCAACTGGGCACCATTCAGCTTGATTTCTCGATGCCGGAGAGATTGGGTGCTACCTACGTGGCCGAAGACGGCAGCAGGCAGACCCCGGTCATGCTGCACAGGGCGATCCTCGGGTCGCTGGAGCGCTTTATCGGCGTGCTGCTGGAGCATTTCGCCGGTAATCTGCCGGCCTGGCTGGCGCCGGTTCAGGTCGTGGTTCTGAATATCACCGACAAACAGGCGGACTATGCCCGGACCGTCAGCGAGTCCCTGAAAAAACAGGGATTTAAGGTCGCCGCGGACTTGAGAAATGAAAAAATCGGCTATAAAATCCGCCAGCACACAATACAGCGCATCCCGTATCTACTTGTTGTTGGTGATCGGGAAGCTGGGTCGAATTGCGTGGCCGTGCGCACGCGAGACGGTAAGGACCTCGGTAGTTTGCCACTGGCAGAATTTGTTGAGCGTCTTGATGCCGAAGTCGCGAGCCGCGGCCGTTCTGTTATGGAGGATTGACGTATAGCTACCAAACGTGTCCGACGCAACCGCGAAATTACCGCCACGGATGTGAGGGTAATTGATGCTGAGGGTGAACAAGCCGGAATACTGAGTCTTGATGATGCTATCGAGAAAGCCGAGGAAGCAGGGCTGGATCTGGTGGAAGTCTCACCGAACGCCGAACCGCCGGTTTGCCGGGTTATGGATTTCGGTAAATATCTTTTTGAGCTGAAAAAGAAAGCTCAGCAGTCTAAAGGTAAGCAGAAGCAGGTACACGTCAAGGAAATTAAATTTCGACCGGGAACCGAAGATGGCGACTACCAGATCAAGTTGCGCAAACTCGTCGATTTCCTGTCTAACGGTGACAGGACCAAGATAACTCTGCGTTATCGCGGTCGGGAAATGGCTCACCAGGAACTTGGCGTCAAGCTCCTGAAGCGAGTCGAGAAAGACCTGGAAGACTACGGCATTGTCGAGCAGTTTCCGAAAATGGAAGGGCGACAACTGGTCATGGTCATGACGCCGAAAAAGCATTAGTTACTGATTAAAAAATAGTAACTATTTATAAAAGTGTGTGAAGGTCTGCGAAGACCCAAGCCCGCCTGCTGCGGCCCGAAAATAAGGGGTACGGATCAGGTTCAAGGAGTTAGTAATGCCCAAGATGAAAACCAATCGCGGGGCAGCGAAGCGATTTCGCCGCACCGGCAAGGGCCGTTTCAAGCGTGCCCAGTCCCACCTGAACCACATACTCACCAAGAAGCGTTCGAAGCGGAAACGTCAGCTCGGTTTGACCGGGCACGTGGCAGAGAGTGATCTTGCCGCCGTCAAGAAAATGCTTCCTTACAGTTAAAGGGGTCAGGGAAAATGCCAAGAGTTAGACGAGGCGTCGTCGCAAAGGCGCGCCACAAAAGAGTACTTCGCAAGGCGAAGGGTTATTACGGTGCCCGCAGCAAGCTGTTCAAGACAGCCAAGCAGGCAGTCACCAAGTCAGGTCAGTACGCGTACCGCGACCGGCGGCAGCGCAAGCGGCAGTTCCGGGCTTTGTGGATTGCCCGTATCAATGCGGCTGCGCGGCTGCATGACCTGTCCTATAGTCGCTTTATTAACGGGTTGAAGCAGGCAGAAATCGACATAGATCGCAAGATTCTTGCCGATATCGCCATTCATGATCCGGATGCGTTTGGTGTGCTCGCAGAGCAGGCGAAAGCCAGCCTGGGTACATCGGCCTGAAGCTGTGGTCGCTTGCAGGGGGCGGGCGGCTGTCTGATAAAGTGATCCCTGGCGCTGACGTGTCTGGGTTGCACTGCCGGTCATTGATCGAGGGTCCCCCGTAAGGCAGGAGTCCCGATTTCGAATGCACGACCTCAACGAGTCGCTGAAAGAACTGGTAGTCCGCGCGAGGGCAGATATTGCCGCGAGCGAAAATATTTCTGCGCTCGATTCAGTGCGTGTCGCTTTTCTCGGCAAAAAGGGCGAGCTGACGACGCAGTTAAAGAACCTCGGCACCTTGTCCGCCGACGAGCGGCCGGCGGCAGGCCAGGCGATCAACGAGGCAAAGGTGTCTGTGCAGGAGGCGCTTGAATCACGCCGTGCTTCGCTGGAATCTGCGGCACTCGATGAGGAACTGCAGGCCGGCGCGGTGGATGTAAGCCTGGGCGGTCGCGGCCAGACCATCGGTAGCCTGCATCCCGTTACCCGGGCCCTTGAACGTATCGAGACCATATTCCGTGGTGCCGGCTTCGAAGTAGCCCATGGCCCCGAAATCGAGGATGATTTTCACAACTTCAGTGCGTTGAATGTTCCGCTCGACCACCCGGCCCGGGCGATGCACGATACCTTCTACGTAGGTGCCGACCGCTTGTTGCGCACGCATACCTCACCCGTCCAGATTCGTGCGATGCAGGCGCAGGGCGCGCCTATACGCGTGATCGCGCCGGGGCGGGTCTATCGCTGCGATTCAGACATGACTCACACGCCGATGTTTCACCAGGTCGAAGGCCTGATGATCGATCATGATGTCAGTTTTGCCAACCTCAAAGCTGTCCTGCATGAATTCGTCGAATGTTTCTTCGAGCGCAAAGCAGAACTGCGGTTTCGACCGTCTTATTTTCCGTTCACCGAACCCTCGGCCGAGGTAGACGTAATGTCTGAATCCGGCAAGTGGCTCGAAATTCTGGGTTGCGGCATGGTGCATCCGAACGTATTACGCAACGTTGACATAGATCCCGAGGAGTTCACAGGTTATGCCTTTGGCATGGGCGTTGAGCGGCTCGCGATGCTTCGGTACGGCGTTGACGATTTACGCCTGTTTTTCGATAACGACCTGCGTTTCCTGCAGCAGTTTGCCTGAGCTTTGGGTGCCATGAAAATCTCTGAACAATGGTTGCGGGAATGGGCGGATCCGAACGTCGATACCGGCGGGCTTGCCGAACAACTGACGATGGCGGGCCTGGAGGTCGACTCGGTTGAACCCTGTGGTGTCGCGCTGGACGGCGTTGTGGTTGCCAAGGTGCTGGAACGGAACCCGCATCCGGATGCGGACCGGCTTTCTCTTTGCAGCGTCGATGCCGGGCAAAAAAAGCCGCTGCAGGTAGTCTGTGGCGCCTCAAATGTCAGGGCGGGCGGTTTTTATCCACTGGCGACCATCGGCGCGGAGCTCCCGGGCGGCCTTAAAATTGAGCAAAGTACGATTCGTGGCCAGGAATCATTCGGGATGCTCTGTTCAACTGCCGAGCTTGGCCTGGGCGAAAGCGCCGGAGGCCTGCTGGAACTCGGCGAGGGCGAGGAGCCGGGTGCGGGTATCGCCGATCTCCTGGGCCTTGACGATCACATCATCGACTTGGACCTGACGCCGAACCGGGCAGACTGTTTCAGCATTCTGGGCGTAGCACGCGATGTCGCCGCAGTTAACCTGCTGGAGTTCTCCGAACCTGCTGTTAACGGCATCGGTGCCGAACTGGACGATATCGTTTCAATTTCGCTTAAAGCCGGTGACGCGTGCCCGGTGTTTGCGGGCCGGGTCGTTAAGGGCATAGCTCCGGATGCGGTAACACCGTTGTGGCTTCGCGAACGTCTGCGACGCAGCGGTTTACGAGCTCTGCACCCCGTAGTCGACATCACCAACTACGTGATGCTTGAGCTCGGTCAGCCTATGCACGGTTACGACCTGGCACTGCTGAACGGAACAGTTACGGCACGCATGGCAAAGAAAGGTGAAAAGCTCAGCTTGCTGGACGGGCAGGAGGTTGAGCTGAGCAAAGATGTGCTGGTAATCGCGGACGACAAGGCTGCCATCGGCATGGCCGGTATCATGGGCGGCAACAAAACAGCCGTCGGCAGTACAACAACCGATGTTTTTCTCGAGAGCGCGTATTTCAGCCCTGCTGCAATTGCCGGTCGCGCCCGCCGCTATGGCCTGCACACGGATGCATCGTTGCGCTTTGAACGCGGCGTAGATTTCAACGGGCAGCTAAGGGCGATCGAGCGGGCCACGGAACTGTTGGTCCAGATAGCCGGCGGTAAGGCCGGACCCGTTACCGAGGTTCGCAACGACAAGCATATGCCGTCCCGGGCAGCGGTTGAGCTGCGGCGTGAGCGCCTGGAAAAAATTCTTGGCGTCAGCATTCCGGACGACGATGTTGAGTCGATGCTGGAGCGACTTGGTTTCCAGGTTGCTAAAAGTGATTCCGGCTGGTCGGTAATACCGACGAGTGCACGCTTTGACATCGCAATTGAAGAAGATCTTGTCGAAGAGGTCGTGCGGCTCTATGGTTACGACCAGGTGCCGGAAGAACCACAACAGGTCTCGGCAACACTGGCCAGTGCCAGCGAAGCACGGGTAAGTATGGGCAGGGCCAGGATGCTGCTCGCAGACCGCGGTTACCAGGAAGCAATCACCTATAGTTTTGTCGATCCGGGGCGACAACAGGCTTTGCTGGGTGAAGCCGCCGACGTGGAATTAGTGAACCCGATATCCGCCGAACAGTCGGTCATGCGGCGGTCTCTCTGGCCCGGATTACTGCAGGCCGTTACGGTCAATTGCAGTCGCCAGCAGGGGCGGGTACGCCTATTTGAGGTTGGTGTGATATTTAACTCACAAGCCAATGAAATTATTGAGGAAGAAGTTATCGCCGGCATTGCCTGGGGGCACCTTTTACCCGAGCAGTGGGGGGCGGACAATCGGGGCGCAAAAGCAGGCGGTTTGTTTGACATAAAGTCAGATATCGAGGCACTGATAAGCCTGACGGGTGACGCCGAATCGGTCACATTTAATGCGGCCGAGCATGCAGCGTTGAGGCCCGGGATGACGGCGCGCATCGAACGCGCGGGCCAGACCATCGGCTGGCTCGGTGAGTTACACCCCAGGCTGGTGCAGCAATGGGACATAAGTCCTGCGCCCGTTCTGTTCGAGTTATTGCCCGAAGCGGGATTGGTCGCGCGGCTTCCGGCATTCAGGCCGGTATCCCGCTTTCCGTCGGTGCGCAGGGACCTGGCGATACTGGTGGATGAGACAATAACGGCTGCAGAACTGTTGGAGGCCGCCCGGGATGCCGCCGGCGCGCTGTTACAGGACGTTTGGGTCTTTGATGTTTACACAGGGGACAATATTGAAAGAGGTCTAAAGAGTGTCGCTTTAGGCTTGATTTTGCAGGAAACTTCCCGCACCCTTACCGAATTGGAGATTGAGGGGGCCGTAAACGCCGTCATAGAGCGAATCTCCGGTAAGTTTAACGCCAGTATAAGAGAATAATTCCATGGCACTCACCAAGGCAGACATGGCCGAATCCTTGTTCGACGAACTGGGACTCAATAAACGCGAAGCGCGTGAACTTGTTGATCTTTTTTTTGAAGATTTGCGCAGCGCTCTGGGGAGCGGAGAGCAGGTAAAATTATCCGGATTCGGGAATTTCGACCTGCGTGACAAAAATGAAAGACCGGGACGCAATCCCAAAACGGGCGAAGAAATACCGATCACGGCGCGACGTGTAGTCACGTTCAGACCGGGACAAAAACTAAAAGCCCGAGTAGAAGCCTATGCTGGAACCGGGGAATAACGACCAATTACCACCTATTCCGGGGAAACGTTACTTCACGATTGGTGAAGTCAGCGACCTGTGTGCGGTAAAGCCTCACGTACTCAGGTACTGGGAACAGGAATTTCCGCAACTGAAGCCGGTGAAACGCCGCGGCAACCGGCGTTACTATCAGCGCCAGGACGTGCTGATTATCCGGCAGATACGCAGCCTGCTGTATGAAGAAGGGTTCACCATTGGCGGTGCCCGCCAGCGGCTTACGGGCCCCGAAGCGAAATCGGATGTGTCCCAGAGTCAGCAGATTATCAAGCAGGTTCGCAACGAACTCGAAGAAGTTCTGAAGATTCTACGGCGCTGATCTCCCTTACCGTTCAGCCATCGAGTATCATAACGGCCCCTTTTTCGGGGCTGTTTGCATTGGCAACAAGGAAACCGCTAACGCGGATAATAGGAATCGCGAGTTCGACGACTCGCAACGTCGGGGTGTGGCGCAGCTTGGTAGCGCACTTGCATGGGGTGCAAGGGGTCGGAGGTTCGAATCCTCTCACCCCGACCAAATTTGCCGGCATTTGAGCCGGCAAATTTAATTGTTTCACGAAGTGAAACTCATTTTGGTTGGAGGCTCACTGAGCCGCAAACCAACCGCTGATAGGCGGAAGATTGAACTGTAAATGCTTTTAGTCGGCTCCTTTGCCCGTGAGGGTGGAGGCGAATTTCTTTGCTGAAAATTCGGGAGGGAATTGGAACCGAATCAAGGTTTGACCAAATCGCCTGGAGCGATTTAGGACCGCGAAGGCCGCTCTCGGCCATCCTTGGCCTCCGCGGCACTCGGGCTTCCTGCCCTGCGCGAGTCAATCTTCTCACCGCAAAGCGAGCAAGTTATGCACCACAAACGTAAACGTCCTGCCAACCGCCGCGCCGGCTGCAAAATGTGCAAACCCTGGAAAGCCAACAGGATACGCACTAAGCGGGCGGAGGGGGAGAGCTTCGCCAACCACAAACGGCGAATCGCCGCCGATCCTGAATTGAGTAAATTCAGTTAGACGTTTCCCTTGTATTACATAATCCTGCCTTCAAAAGCGCGAAACCCAAGTATTCGCGGGCTATTTGCGCTGATTGATACCTGCTTCCTTGACCGGTTTCGGCAGTCTTTTACATTAAGAACCGTATTGGGTTGTTGGTGTCCGCTGGGTGCGGACACGAGTCGCAAGGAGGTGATTCGTGAAATTTCCTGGTCTATTTATTGCAGCTGCCATGCTGCTGTCGCCACTGGCCGTGCAGGCTGATAATGGCGACTGGCGGACCTGGCCGATGGGTGAGCGCCTGAAGATATCGGGAGGCGTCTACGAAGCCGATCTCAATACCGAAATGGCGGTAACCGAAGTTGGCGGTTTGCAGGAAGGCACCGCGATCGATTTTGAAGACGATCTGGGCCTTGATGATTCGGAGTCTGCATCATTCACTGCGCTGACCTGGCGGGTGTTTAAGCGGCACGTGCTGAACTTTAATTACTATTCACTCGAGCGTGACGCCAGGGCTGTTGCTGACGACGGACTGGTGTTTGACGATCTTGAGATTTTGCCGGGTGACGAAGTTGACACCTTCTTTGATGTTGACGTCTACGAGTTGTCGTACGCCTATTCAATACTTTTCGATGAAAAGAAGAACCTGTCCATTGGCCTCGGGCTGGCGGTACATGACTTCGATCTTGGTATTGCGAGCGTGGCTTCCCCGGTGCTGCTTAGTGAAGAGGAAGATTTTACCGCGCCGTTGCCCACCTTCAAACTGGGCTTTGATTACGCGATTACTGATAAGTGGTTACTGGGGATTCACACCGGGTATCTCGATATTGATTTCGACAGCGACGGAGATGAGTTCGATGCCAGGATATTCACGGGCGATGTTGGCCTGAGGTGGAAAGCGTTCGACCATGCCAGTATCGGGCTTCATTACTCAGTTTTCGACCTGGAAGGCGACTACGAAGATGACGACATCGTCGCAATGATCGATCTGGATTACCGCGGGCCTCGTCTGAGCCTGGACTTTTTGTTCTGATTGGTTGTTCCGTCTAAATTGCTAAAACCCGGGCATGCGCCGGGTTTTTTTATTGGCGGCAGGGGATGCTACGCTTCACCCATGAGGCACAGGGGACCCGCATTAATTACCGGGGTGGCAGCCTTCCTGATGCTTACTGTCGATGCGCACGCCATCCTTAATGGCAGCCTGGTCAGTGATCAGCAGTTCGAGGCCGATTATCCATGGGCAGTTGTTATCGTTGGCAAGCTTAGCGGTGGTATCTGCGGCGGCGTGTTGATAGCGCCCCGGTGGGTGGTGACAGCCGCACATTGCACAGGTACACGTAAATTCGTGCTTGCAGGTCACGCAAAGCGCGGTTCAGCCCGGCGTGTCGAGATTGAAAAGGCGATACGGCACCCGCAGTTTTCACGGGACACCCTCCGGAATGATGTCGGACTCCTGTACCTGGCCGAACCGGTCGATGCGCCCGTCGCGGCATTACCCACGGAGCCGGAGGCAGCCATTTTATTGTTGCCGGGGATGTCAGCCATCGTTGCAGGCTGGGGGAAAACCGAAATCAGCCCACAACCATCCGAGCGGCTCGTCCAGGGGCGGATAAAACTGGAAGGCCTCAAGCTGGAGGGGAGCCAGATTAGCTACAGTTACTCCGGCGGCGGCCCCTGCGGACGCGACAGCGGCAGCCCGATGCTGATGCACACGCTGGATGGCAGGCGGCTCGTCGTTGGTGTGGCAAGTGCAACTGACGGTAACCTGTGCGGCCTGGGCGGGGGTAGCGCAACTTATACCAACCTCGCTGCGGCACGGGAATTTATTCAGCAGTACCTGGATGGTAAATAGTCACCTGGCAGTGACAGTTTAGCTTGCCACCAGGTTTTTTATCCGCGCCATCGTCGCAGCGGTCTCCGTTGCGATCATTTCGAGTTCCGTGTCGTTGAAGTCCGACTGATAGTATGTCGGCTCCTTGATACGAGCCGCAGCCGCGGCGACGAATTCAGGTTTTACGTCCAGGCCGCAGTGCGCGAACAGGCGGCGCAGTTGACCAGCAGGTAATGCACACAGGTCTTCGAATACGACGATGTGGCTTGCTTCGGCGAGCGCCGGATTGGCCTCCAGTCGCTCGGCAACATACTCGTAAACCTGGTTCCAGTATCGAGCCCATCCGAGCAATTCCTGGTCGCTATTCCACAGTGATGAGATTTCTGCAGTCCGGTTGGTATCGCCCGTGTTGATCGGGATCCGGTCCAGGCCGAACTCGAAGTGGCCCATGCGGCGCAGATGCTTCCGGGGGCGCTCATTGACGCGCTGACCCCGTGCAAACAAATTGTGCTGTTTAACCAGCGATGCGATATGAGCAGCCGGTTCACGCACTGGCAGCACAAATTTTGCATCGGAATAAAGATCCAGCAGGTATTCAAGTCGGGTCAACTGGTAGTTGCCTTTAGCGAGGTAACGCGTACCGTCACGCACCGCGAGCAGTTTGCGGATTGTTGAGTCGTAGAACTCTGCAAATCCGGCGTCGTCACAACCGGGTGTAATGACGTTACTGACGTCCGGGTTGTGCGCGTCCGGGAAAAAGCTCATCCAGAGAGGTTCTTCCATGGCTTCCGGGCTGTCCTGTGTGACGAGTATCCCGTCCTTGTGCGCACGCTCGGCGGGTTTGGCATCACCGGGCGCCATGTGCCGGAGCAGGCTGTGCCACGCATAGGGTGTGTAGATGGGCGGAAAATCCTTGTAGCAGTGACTCACCACTCCCTGAACCTGGGCAAGCAATTCCAGCAGGATCGTGCTGCCGGAGCGCGCCAGCCCGGAGACATACACCGGGCGGTCTATGGTTACTGACTCAATCGTATCCGCGACGATACTGGTTTCCAGCTCTGCAATCTTTTTCCATGCACCAGGGTGGTCACATATCAGCCAGCTAAACAGCGCCATGCTGTTTGAGACCTGGAAAATAGATGCGTCGTCGTGACTCGCGTTTGAGGGCATAGCCTGCATCCGCAGCTCAGTGGATACGGAATGTTACCTTGATTCCGAGCGAGCAGATAATCAGTACAAGGAAATAGGAAAATTCCCAGGTGCGTACCCACCCGGGGCCGAAGTTAAGGTAGCTAACCCTCGGCAGATCGAGGCGCACTTCGGCGGCGCTCGCATCCTCGCCGAGATAACCGTTCGGGTTCCCAATGAGTGAGTTCCACCATGCTTTTTTGTGTACGACCGGCACAGCAGCGGGAAGCGGCAGCGAGAACAACGGTTTCCCCCCGGAATCCTGAACCTCAACGGGCGAATTGTCGCCTGGCCATTCGATTTGCTTAAGCGCGAGCGCATTCTCCGGCGTGGCTTCAAGGCTGATCATTGCGCCCGCCTCGGGCAGCGTATAACTGAAATGATTGCTGACCCAGATAATCAGCATGAGCGCGGGCACAGAACTCAGTACTGCGGGCCCCAGCACGACGGTAAAGTGTTTAGCAGAAGCCGCGAGCGATTCCCGGGCCAGCGGCCACATCTCATCGAATTCGTGTCCGTCGTAGGTGGCCATTTTCTTGCGTGCCGTAACCGCACGTTCCTTGGCGCGGCCCACTTTTTCCTGGGCAGAGCACCGCCAGTAAAGAAACATGGAGATGACGGCGGTGATCACCGCCCAGAGGCTAAGCCGGAGAAACGCAGGGAGCATTCCCAGGACGCCGTCCATAGCTGAAAAAACCGGCGCCGGTAAATCCAGAAATCCCATACAACGTCAGGAGGCCGTGTTTTCTGATTCCGCGGATTCGTCGACCGCATCAGCCGTCGTCGTGCCATCCGCAGCAACCGCTTCTTCACCGGCTTTTTTCGCTTTGGACTTGCGGATCATCATTCGGATAGGCCAGAACAGAATTACACCAATGGCCATGCCCACACCTACGATCAGACCCCAGAGTGCGCCGAGTACGCTGATTCCGGCGCCCGGGCCAACATAGGCAAATGCGCTGCCCGGCAATGCAATTGCGGCAGAAAGAGCTGCCACCGCGAGGCATGATCGAAGGGTTCTTGTCGTTGTTGTTCGCACGTTTGCCATACTCCTTTTTGGCAATGATGGCCGGACAAGGCCGATAGCCGTAGCTGGTATCCCGGAGACCGCGTAAACGAGCAGTATAAACGCTTTTACTGGTTTCGCCGGTATGCCGGCGGGGCATTCGACCGGGGGGTCACGGGCGTTTACCGGCCACGACTGATGTGGTTATAAGCGATATCCGCTTCCGGAGCGATGATCCGCGCCGAATTCCCGCCGGGTACGCGCACCGGGCACGTGTTTGAGCCTCCCCTAATTCCGCTATTCCGGCTTCTGACCGTGTAACATAAGCGGTGCAGCATCGGCGACTTTGAAAAGTGGCAGGGATCAGGTGAATCTGCAAAACGCATCATTTATCGGACTGCTCGCACTAGTCACATTTGCATTTTTTGGCTTGCTGGCAGATTTCGTTCAGCCCATATTTTGGGCGGCCACGCTTACCGTGCTTTTCCATCCGGCCTATACCCGTTTTCTGGGCATTGTGAAGGGCCGTAAATCGCCGGCCGCACTGCTGACGCTGATGCTTATCTGCATTACCGTCATTATTCCTGCCTGGTTTATCGCGTCGGCTGTCGTAACCGAGGCAGCCGACTTGTACGGCCGGGTCGAAAGCGGCGAGATTAATCCCGCGGTGGTCCTCGAATGGCTGCGTTCAAGCTTGCCGGCGGTAAACGAGCTGCTCGACCGTGCCGGTATTACTCCCGAGGAAGTTAAAGCGAACCTGTCGTCTGCGGTCGTTACGGGAAGCCGGTTTATTGGCTCACTGGCCATAACGGCGGGGCAAAATGCGGTGCGCTTCAGCATCATGTTTTTCCTGATGCTTTACGTACTTTATTTCTTCCTGCGGGATGGAGACTTTCTGTTGCAGCAGATTATTCATGCCTTGCCGCTCGGTGATGAACGCGAACGGGCCCTGTTTGCCAAGTTTGCGGAGGTGTCGCGCGCGACGGTAAAGGGAACCCTTGTCATCGGCATCATTCAGGGCACGCTGGGCGGGTTTATTTTCTGGATCATGGGGATTGAGAGCGCGGTGTTCTGGGGCGCAGTCATGGTGATCATGTCACTGCTGCCCGTTGTTGGTGCCAGCCTGGTCTGGGGGCCGGCCGCGTTGTTCATGATCGCAGGCGGTGCCTACATCAAGGCCATCATCCTGGCCGTGTTCGGCGTCCTGGTTATCGGCCTCGTTGATAACGTGCTCAGGCCGCTCCTGGTCGGGCGGGATACACGTATGCCGGATTACCTGGTGCTGCTGTCTACACTGGGTGGCCTGACGGTATTTGGCGCCTCCGGTTTCGTTATCGGGCCCGTCATCGCAGCCCTGTTCCTGACGCTCTGGGTCATGTTCGCGAAGGAGTTCAACGAAGTCGATATCGGTGCCCAGCCAATACCGGACTTCGAACCTGAGCAGACGCAGGTGCTTACGAAAGAAGATGAAGGTTCGGGCTTTGTTTAAGTGCCAAACCCAGACCAAAGAGCTTTCAGATCAATAGCACCGTGCCGTCTGAGGTTTTCAACAAGCTGTTAGTGGCTGAGGCGGGGCATAATGTGCTCTGCAGTGACCATGGCGAAATCATTCCCGCGCAGCATCTTGTCCTCGATGCCGAGGAGTATCGGGTCGGCATGGTTACGGTAAATATTAATCTTGGCATTGAACACGTGATGCAATAGCCCGTGTTTGTCCTCAATGCTCAGCTTACGAATACTGAACTCGCCATCACCCGACTGTCTGCCGGTGAGATAGCACTTGATGGATTCGATTGCCTCCCCGGACAGCACCAGGCCGTTGAGCTGTGACAGGTTCGCCTGCGCGTAGTTAATGAAACCCACTGAATCGAGTTCTACTGTCGTATCAGGCTGTTCGCCCGGCAGCACCGCATTGAATTCGCCTACCAGCACCTGTCCCGGCAGTGCTCTTTCGACCATGCGCGCGAGTTCGATTGTCACATCGCCCACGATGTCGCTGAACACGGTCGGGTTAAGGCCCTCGGCCTGGTGAAATTCGTAGCAACTCCCTACGTGGAATGCTGCGCGAAGCAGTGGCACCGTTCGCCCGTGGACCTTGCTGCGTGCAATTGCGTTGTCCGCCAGCACAAGGTGCATCAGGTGATAGAGATTGGCGTTTGACGTGACACCGAGGTCGCGGTTCCAGATATAAAAACCGTCACCTGTGCTCGAACGCGCAAAGTTCACGTTTAGTTCGCGGTTCAGCATTTTGCTGTGGGCCGAGTTCAGTGAATAGGAAAGGCTGTTTAGCTGGGTCATCTGTTCGAATGGGCTCAGCAGGCTGAACCCGACGATATCGAACAGCGCCACCGCGCGATTCGGCACGTAGCTGACGCCATAGCGTGTAACCAGCTTTTCGATGATCCGAATCTCGGCGCCTGAATCGCTGAGCGGCTGACGCAGTTCTATGTAGGTCGGTTCAACCTGGAGTAGCTGGGCGGCGTACTGCATTTGCCGGTCAGTCAGTTGCCGCTTGCGGGCAAGCAGTTCCATTACAAAGTTAGCGGCATCCTGGTTGCCTGTTTCATGCGTAGGCGCGTTGCTGCCGTAGCGTTCCGCCAATGCATAATCGGCGACGACATAGTGCGGCACACTGAGCAACTCTATGCCGGTGTCCTGCGGCGCCCAGCCAAGGATAAAATTGCGCCCCAGGCCCCACTGAGTATGCAGTTTTCGATCGAGTTCGATTACATTACTGCGCTCTGCCAGGCTCAGCGTGTCGAGATCTGTATTGAGATCGACCCAGAGATCCTGGCCGGTCAGGCTCAGATAGGTCGTGTCAATCTTGTAAGTTCCACTAACGTCAGACAACCGGATAACCCCTTATCCAACCCGTACGCCAGATAAATACCATGAATGCTGTTAAAAACGTAATCTATTTAACACTAGGGGGCGTAAAGCAGGTGAACCCGTGACGATGGAACTCGACAAACAGGTGCTTAAGGAGCTGAAGGATGCTGCAGGGGCGTCAGGCTGGACCGATGACCCTGCGACGCTTGAGCCACACCTGGCGGAATGGCGGGGCCTCTTTCACGGCGCAACACCCATAATGCTGGCTCCCGCTTCGACCGCAGAAGCTGCGGCTATTTTGCGCATCTGTAACACGCATCGCATCCCCGTTGTGCCCCAGGGTGGCAACACAGGGCTTGCGGGTGGCGCCATACCCGGTCAGAACTCCGACCAGCCCCAGGTGTTGTTGTCGGCCTCGCGCCTTCGCAAGATCCGTGCAACGGACACGGATAACTACGCCATGACCGTCGAAGCCGGTTGTGTGCTCGCCGAAGTTCAGGCCGCTGCCGCTGAGCACGAGTTGCTTTTCCCGCTCAGTCTCGCCGCGGAAGGCAGCTGCCAGATTGGTGGCAATATCGCCACCAATGCCGGCGGTACCAATGTTCTGCGTTACGGGAACACGCGAGACCTGGTGCTCGGACTCGAAGTGGTGCTGCCGGACGGCTCAGTGTTTGATGATCTTAAGGCATTGCGCAAGGACAACACGGGGTATGACCTGAAGCAGCTTTTCATCGGCGCGGAGGGCACGCTCGGGTTTATCACGGCGGCCACGCTGAAACTTTTTCCGGCATCGCGAAGCCGGGCGACCGCCTGGCTTGCGGTTGAGTCGCCGCAGGCGGCCGTCAACCTTTACACGCGCGCGCGGCAGCGTATCGGTGACCAAATGGTGGCTTTCGAACTGGTGCCGCGCCTCGCAATTGAAATGGTCGTTAAGGCAATGCCGGCCAGCAGGGATCCGATGAGTGCTGCGCATGAATGGTATGTACTGCTGGAAGTCGGCAGCACGCGTGAACAGGCGACCATGGACGAGCAGCTCACCGAACTCCTCGCCGATTGCATGGAGGCAGGGCTGGTAAGCGATGGTGTCATCGCGGCCAGCGACGCGCAGCAGTCCGAGCTCTGGAGCCTGCGCCACAATATTTCTGAAGCACAGAAACATGCAGGGGCGAGCATCAAGCATGATATTTCGGTGCCGGTTTCACGCATACCCGAATTCCTGGCGGTTGCCGGCGAACGGGTCCGGGCCGAAGTACCCGGCATCCGGCCGGTGCCTTTCGGTCACCTGGGCGACGGCAACCTGCATTACAACCTGAGTCAGCCGGAAGGTATGGAAGAGCAGACCTTCCTGGATATGTGGGATCGCCTGAATGAAATCGTGCATACACTGGCGGTGGAGATGGATGGCAGCTTCAGTGCCGAGCACGGTATCGGTTCTCTGAAGGTTGACGAACTCGAACGACTGGGCAGCGCGGTGGAACTGGAGCTGATGCGGTCCGTCAAGCGCGCGATCGACCCCCATAACATCATGAATCCCGGCAAGGTGCTGCGCGTCTGACACCAAAACCTTTCTGCCAAGGGCCGGGCGCGCGTGTACAATGCTCGCCCGATCCGGAACTGGCGCGATTATGAGTAACGACAAGGACAAGGCGAGCCGCAGGTATTCAAGTATCGTGGTTGACGGCGTGGAGCAGGCGCCCAGCCGCGCGATGCTGCGCGCAGTGGGTTTCAGCGACGACGACTTCAGCAAGAGCCAGGTCGGGGTTGCCTCGACCTGGAGCATGGTGACCCCGTGCAACATGCACATTGACACGCTCGCCGACGAGGCCGCACGTGGCATCAACGAGGCGGGTGGCAAGGCCGTGCAGTTCAACACGATCACGGTTTCCGACGGGATTTCGATGGGCACGCCGGGCATGCGCTATTCGCTCGTGTCGCGCGAGGTCATTGCCGACTCCATCGAGACCGTTGTCGCCGCCGAGGGGTTTGACGGCTTCGTCGCGATCGGCGGCTGCGACAAGAATATGCCGGGTTGCCTGATGGCGATGGCGCGACTCGACAGGCCGTCGGTGTTCGTCTACGGCGGCACGATTCAGCCCGGACCCGAGCGGCGCGATATCGTGTCCGTGTTTGAGGCTGTCGGCGGCGTGGCCGCGGGCACCGTCAGCGACGAGGAGTTGCTGGAGGTCGAGCGCACGGCGATCCCGGGGCCGGGGTCGTGCGGTGGTATGTACACGGCTAATACGATGGCGTCCGCCATCGAAGCGCTGGGCATGAGCCTGCCCAACAGCTCGGCACAGGATGCCGTGTCCGAGCAGAAAATGACCGACTGCGAGCGTGCGGGGGCTGCCGTCGTTAATCTGATCAACCAGAACATCAGGCCGTCTGACATCCTGACTCGCGAAGCCTTCGAGAATGCGATTACGGTAGCGATCGCACTCGGCGGATCGACCAACGCGGTCCTGCACCTTATCGCCATTGCGCGCGAAGCCCGGATACCGCTGGAGCTGGATGACTTCACGCGCATCGGTGAACACGTTCCGCTGCTGTCGAACCTGAAACCGAGCGGCATCTACTCCATGTCTGAACTGATTCAGATCGGCGGGATCCGGCCGCTCATGAAACGACTGCTGGATGCCGGCCTGCTGCACGGTGATTGCCTGACCGCGAACGGCCGGACCATGGCGGAAAACCTGGCGGATGTGGCCGATTACCCCGCGGACCAGGACATCATCCGCCCGCTCGACAACCCGGTTAAAAAGGACAGCCATATCGTGATCCTGTACGGCAACCTCGCGCCCGAAGGTGCGGTGGCCAAGATCACCGGCAAGGAAGGCGTGAGTTTCACGGGTACGGCAAAAACCTTTGGTTCCGAGGAGGAAGGCCTGCAGGCGATCATGGACGGTACCGTCGTCGCGGGAGACGTGATCGTGATCCGCTACGAGGGTCCGAAGGGCGGCCCGGGTATGCGCGAAATGCTGAGCCCGACCGCCGCGATCGTGGGCAAGGGGCTCGGCGACCAGGTGGCCTTTATTACCGATGGCCGGTTCTCCGGCGGCAGCCACGGCTTCGTGGTCGGCCACGTAACGCCCGAAGCGGCCGTCGGTGGCCCGATCGGCCTGATCGAGGACGGCGACGAGATCACCATTAATGCCGAGACTCGCACACTGGAGGTCAATATCAGCGCAGAAAAGCTGGCCACGAGGCGGGAGCGCTGGCAGCCGCCTGCACCGCTCGAACGGACAGGTGTGCTCACGAAATACGCACACCTCGTGAGCTCTGCATCGCAGGGCGCCGTTACCGGTGGTAATGAATAGCCTGAACAGGACCCCTGCGGTTGACGCGCCTCGGTGGTTCCGGTTTACTTCGCACCCATGAATACCCCGTTGAAAGACAAACGGAAAATGATGAAGCGGCCGGTCGACAAGACCGGATGCCGTCACGGCGGGGTGCGCGAAGGATAAAAGGCTCGGAAAGCACGAGATTACTTCCAGACAAAGCCCGCAACGGTATGACCGAAGCGGGCTTTTTTCTAGTTTAAATATGGTGTTATAGGTAAATCTTTTGGTGAATTCTGATCAACCTGTCAGGTGGGCCGTACTCAAGTTCGGCGGCACCAGCGTCGCGTCCGCGGCCAGCTGGGCGGTCATTCATGACCTGATCCGGGAGCGGCTTGAAGAAGGCTTCCGGCCCCTGGTTGTGCATTCCGCGATCGGCGGGATATCGACGCAGCTGGAGCAGTTGCTGCAGCAGGCGGCGGAGGGCACGCACGAGGCGCTGCTCGCTGAAATTGTTGCACGCCACCTGGAGCTGGCCGGTGAGCTGGAGCTCGATGGCGAAGCGCTGTTGCGGGAGCCCCTGGACGAGCTTGAACAGCTTGTTGCCGGCGTACGCCTCGTGCGCGAGGTCAGCCACCGGGTACATGCCAAGGTCCTGGCACTCGGTGAACTCATGTCAACGGCCATGGGCGCGGCTTACCTGCAATCACAGGGACTGGTTGTGCACTGGCATGACGCGCGCGATTCACTGTGCACCCTCGATGTCGCTGGCGCATCCGAACGCGCATCCTTCTTGTCCGGCACCTGTTCCTACGATGCTGATCCGCATTTGCAGGCGGAACTGGGTGCCATCGAAGGCGTCGTGCTGACGCAGGGCTTCATCGCCAGCAATGGCCGCGAGGAAACCGTTTTACTCGGACGCGGTGGATCCGATACGTCCGCTGCCTATTTTGCGAGCCGGCTTGAGGCCGAACGACTGGAGATATGGACTGACGTGCCCGGCATGTTCAGCGCGGATCCGCGCGCCGTGCCCGGCGCCCGCCTGCTCAGGGCATTGCGCTATGAAGAAGCGCAGGAAATTGCCTCGACCGGCGGTTCCGTCCTGCATCCGCGCGCAATATCGCCCGCGCGACGTGCCGGTATACCGCTGTGGATACGCAGCACCGCCAGGCCGGATGCAGCGGGAACCGTGATTTCGCAGGACGCGGGCGACGACGCCCCCCGGGTAAAGGCAATATCCCGCCGGGGCGGCATAACGCTGGTCTCCATGGAAACGCTGGGTATGTGGCAGGAAGTGGGTTTTTTGAGTGAAGCCTTCCGATGTTTCAGTGACTTAGGGCTTTCTATTGATCTGGTTTCTACATCTGAGAGCAATGTCACCGTTACCCTCGACCCCAGCGCCAATTCCATGGATGCAGCCATGATGGAGCGGCTGCGCCTCAACCTCGAGCGCCTCTGCCGTGTCCGGATATTGCCGGACGTAGCCGTGGTGAGCCTGGTCGGCCAGAAAATCCGCGCAATGCTGCACGAGATAGGGCCGGCGCTGGAGGTGTTCCAGGAAAACCGTATTCACCTTCTGAGCCAGGCTGCGAGCGACCTGAACCTGAGTTTCGTTGTCGATGAAGAGCAGGCGCACCGGCTCGTGCAGAACCTGCATGCGATGCTGGTCAAGCCGCCGAAGATTGATGCGGTCTTCGGGGAAACCTGGGAAGAACTGCAGGAAGAGCAGCCGGAGCCAGCGGTGCTGCCTACGCCCTGGTGGATCGAAAAACGCGAGCGCCTGGTCGAGATAGCCATGGCGAAGAGCTCCGCATACGTGTACGACCTCGCCTCCGTCAAGGCAGCGGTCGAACGCCTGCGCGCGCTTAAGTCAGTGGACCAGGTATTTTATGCCATCAAGGCCAATTCCAACCCTGACGTGCTCCGCTGCGTGTACGACGGCGGTTTGAATTTCGAAGTGGTGTCGCCGGGGGAAATACGCCTGGTGCTGGACCTGTTCCCCGACATAGACCGGCAGCGCATCCTGTTTACGCCCAATTTTGCGGCGCGTTCCGAATACGAGTACGGCCTGGAGCAGGGTATCTGGGTCACGCTGGATAATCTGCATCCCCTGCGGGAATGGGGCGACATTTTTGCGGGCACACAGGTGTTTCTGCGGCTGGATCCGGGGCAGGGACGCGGCCATCACGAACACGTTAAAACCGCCGGTGTGAGCGCCAAGTTCGGTATACCGCTGTTCGAGCTGGGTGAGGCTGCTGAACTTGTCGCGGCATGCGGAGCGAAAGTCGCAGGGCTGCACGCACATACAGGCAGCGGCATTCTGCAGGCTGACAACTGGGAGGACGTGGCTGCCTCGTTGATTGAAGCCACAGATCATTTTCCGGACGTTCGAATCCTGGACCTGGGCGGCGGTCTTGGTATTCCCGAGAAGCCGGGGCAGAAAGCCCTGGACATGGCCGCGCTCGATGCCGGCCTGGCTGCCGCGCGCGAGCAACTGGAAGGCTTCGAGCTGTGGCTGGAACCCGGTCGTTACGTGATTGCCGAGGCAGGTGTACTGGTCTCGACCGTGACGCAGGTAAAGGGCAAAGGTGACATACAGTATGTCGGCATCAGCACCGGGATGAATTCACTCATTCGGCCGGCCCTGTACGGCGCGTATCATGAGATCGCGAATATCAGCCGGGTCGGTGAAGCGGCTACGGAGATCGTGAATGTTGTGGGACCTATTTGCGAGACTGGCGACCGGCTGGGCAGCGACCGCCTGCTGCCGCCGACCCGCGAGGGTGATGTGCTGGCGATTGCGAACGCCGGCGCCTATGGTTACGTCATGAGTTCGCGCTATAACCTGCGTGAACCGGCGGAAGAAGTCGTTATCTGACAATAAACACAACCATCACCCCGTATCAGGGCAGAATGACACTGGAGGAAAGGCCATGCAGCGGGTAATCCTAATCTGCACACTGTTAATCGCAGCGGGCGCGGCGGCGCAGGACCCTGGCCGCATCGATCAGCAAGATATGCAGAAAATGATGCAGCAGGCACAGAAGATGCAGGCCTGCGTGCAGAAAATCGACCAGGCCGAGCTCGAGAAACTGCGCGTGAAAGCAGACGCGATGGCTGCAGAAATTCAGGCCCTCTGTGAGGCGGGTAAACGGGACGAGGCGCTGTCCACGGCTATTCGGCGTGGCCGTGAACTGCAGGCTGAGCCGGTGATGCGGGAGATGCGGGAATGTTCCACGATGTTGCAGGATTTGCCGGCATTCGCGTGGCAGAAGTTCGAGGAATCGGACAGCGGGAGCAGGGATATCTGCGACTCGATGTAGCCTGCTGCGTGGCCGAACAGGGGCCGGTTAATCGCGTACACTAGTGCATCGAACAATAATCAATTGTGGGGAAGGCAGATGAGTATTGTTAACCAGGGCGCCCGGCGTTCGGGATTCTTTGTGGCCTGCATGCTATTCGCCATTGCGGGTATGGCACCTTCGGGAAACGCGGTCGCTGAATCTGTATTCGCCGGCAGCGACAAACCGACCGTTCTGATCACCGGGTCGAATGCCAGCCACGGGCTGGCTTTTGCGGAGGAGTATGCCGCCCTGGGCTGGAACGTCATCGCAACCTGCCGCTCTCCGGAAAAAGCGGACCGCCTGAACGCGCTGGCCGCCGAGAATTCCAATATCGTCGTCGAGGAACTCGATATCGTGGACCAGGGCGAAATCGCGGCGCTGGCAGAAAAATACAGTGATACGCCGATCGATGTGTTGCTGCTCAACGCGGCGATCAATACCTTTCGTTTCGGGCCCGTGCGGTTCGGCAGAGTAGACTACGAATGGGCGCTGGAAGTCCTCAAGGTAAATATCCTCGGTCAACTTATGGTGTCGGAAGCATTTCTGCCGCACGTTACCGCGAGTGAGCAGAAGAAAATTGTTGCCATGACCTCGACGGGCGGTTCTATCGTCGAGAACGAGATACCGATTGCCCCGATTTACCGGGCGAGTAAAGCGGGCCTGAACATGCTCATGAAGACTTATGCACTGACGCTGAAACGTAAGGGTATTATCATAAGCATCATGGCACCGGGCACGGTCGATACCGAGGACTACATGAATGCCGAGGACCCGGACAGCGTGCCGTCGAACTACAAGACGATGATAAAAATAGGGCGGCTTGCTCCGCGCACCGCGATCGACGACATGATCCGCTTGATCGACGGACTGGAACCGGAAGATACCGGTGTTTACTACGAATGGACCGGTCGGGTCATACCCTGGTAAGGCTGTCAGGGCATCCTGATAACGCCTGTAGCTGGAACATGATAGGGTTTCGACGCATCTTTTGGAGGAAGAAGATGAACGTGAACAAACTGCTACAGATTTTGTCGGCAAGCCTGCTGATGGTTGCATCCGTAGGTTACGCGGAATGTGGCCGCCCGGAGGTACCTTCTGTGCCGGACGGCGCATTGGCGACCGAAGCTGAATTAGCGGCTGCCCAGACGGCGGTAAAAGATTACATGGCGGGTACGAATGTCTATCTCGAATGTCTCGCGCAGGAGGAGGCAGATGGACTGGAAAGTGAAGCACCGGAAATAGCTGCGGAACGCATAGCCGCGCATAACCAGGCCGTTGATGACATGGAAGTACTCGCCGAGCAGTTCAATACTGCCGTGCGCGCCTGGAAGGCCCAGCCCGCAGAGTAAGAATCCGCCGGAGTCCGGGCCGGCACAAACGGGCAGGGGAAATGGCTAACCCGATAACCGGAACGCCTTGCCGGAAGTGGCATCAATGTGCCGCCATGCTTTTGGTTTTCGCGGCGCAGACCCAGTATGCACTGGCTGATACCGCGCAGGAATTTGCAGAAGCCGACAGCAAGCTCGCGGCAGCTTGGCACGATCAGAATCTGGAAGAGGCGCTTCCATGGGCACGCAAGCGAGTCGAAATCATGGCGGCTCAGGACAGGTCTTCACCGCAACTCCTGACCCCACTGTTGCACCTGGCCATGGTTGAACTCCAGCTCGGTAAATCTGCCGCAGCCCTCGAAACCATCGAGCATGCCGAGAGCATTCTCGGGAAGCAGGGGGGCGATATGATGCGGCTGGAATTCCTCATGCTCAAAGCCCAGGTTTTTGCTGATCGGGATGATGATGCGGAAGCCTATGACATATATGCCCGTGCCGTGCGAGTTAATAAGCGTTTAAAACCTTATGACTTGTCGCGTGAGGCCATGATCTTCGATGCGTATCTTGAAGTAGCCAAACAGTATCAGCGTAAACGTAAAGGAGACTACGCCGCGGATCGAGGGCTGGCTGCGCGTGAAAAGTTGTACGGAGAGGACTCAATTGAACTGATTGCTGGTCTTGAGATATATGCCAGATGGTGCAATTTCTCAAGCCAGTTGGGTGACGAGCGGGAAGTACGTAAGCGCATTATCCGCATTCTGGAAGTCCACCGAGGTCTACGCGACCCACAAATTGCAGAGCAGGCCATTCTAATTGCTAAAGGCTATTTACACGACAAGATAGAGGACAACGATGCGGCGCAGTTAATGGAGCAGGCGCTGGCTGTAGATTTCCCTAACACCAAAGAAGTTTATCTTTTGCAGATTGAGGCGCTGGCAACCTCAGGTGATATACAGATGGTATTCGGTAGTGGTGAAGAGGGAATAAACTACTATCGGCAAGCTTGGAAGTTGCTTGCGGAAAATCCGGATTTCGGCCCGGATGAAGCCAATCATTATTTCCGCAGAGCTTCTCGTATCTACCATAATTGGCCTGACAGACCTGCGCGGCTCAAGCGTGGCCTGGCTCATTTTGCGGATGGTAAGGTTGAGGTTGAATTTGATGTCTTAGCGAACGGGCATCTCGGCAGCTTCAAGATTGTGAAGTCGACCGTATCCAATCTTGACAGAGCAGCCTTTCACAGACTGGCCGATAAGGCGCGCTACCGCCCAAGATTAGTAAACGGCGAACCGGTCATAACTACCGGTCTCAAGACTGCCAAACTCTACGAAACTCAGAGGCGAAATTAGCCAACTAGCTTTGTGTGTGACGCTCGGATAGCTCGGCCGCGATATCCCCGATGCTGAGTTCATTTGCTTCCAGCAGTACCAGCAGGTGATAAATAAGATCAGCCGCTTCTGACGTGGTGCGTTTTTTGTCGCCCTGTAATGCGGCGATCACCAACTCCACCGCTTCTTCGCCCACCTTCTGGGCGATAAAGGGTGTGCCACGATCAAACAGTGTCTTCGTATAGCTTTCATCGCTATCCGCGTTACGGCGCGAACGGATAATCTCCTCCAGTTCCGCGATGAAACTGATGTCAGAGCTGCTGTTGTTCATGGTCTTACCTCGATATTCTGTCCGGCGAGATATTGTTTGAGCTCACCGATTTCAATGATCTGCTTGTGAAACACGCTGGCAGCCAGCGCACCGTCTACGCGCGCCTGGGCAAATACGTCCAAAAAATGTTCTTTAGTGCCCGCGCCGCCGGATGCGATCAAGGGCACGGTGCAGTTGTCACGTACGAGGCTTAACTGCCTGATGTCGTAACCCTGGCGCACGCCATCCTGGTTCATGCAGTTCAGCACAAACTCACCGGCGCCTCGCTTTTCTGCTTCCTGCACCCAATCCACGGTTTCCCGGCCGGACTGGCTGGTTTTATCGGGGTCGCCGGTGTTCTGGTAAACGCGATAGACGCCTTCTTCGTCACGGCTGTCTATGCCGACGACCACGCACTGCGAGCCGAACCGTTTCGCCAGTTCGTTAATCAGATCGGGGCAGGCGAGGGCAGGGCTGTTGATCGATATTTTGTCTGCACCGAAATTCAGCACCTCTTCCGCATCCTGAAGCGACCTGATCCCGCCGGCGACGCAAAAAGGAATATCCAGTATCTCGGCTACCCGGTTGACCCAGCTTCGATCAACTGAGCGACCGTCCGGACTTGCCGTGATGTCGTAAAACACCAGTTCGTCGGCGCCTTCATCACGATAACGTTCGGCCAGTCCCAGGATATCACCCACGACTTCGTGGTTACGGAACTGTACACCTTTAACGACCTGGCCATCGCGAACGTCGAGACAGGGAATTATTCGCTTTGCAAGAATTCTTCTATCTCCTCGATCGTCAGGCGCCCGTCGAGCAACGCTTTACCCGTCACCACGCTGGTCACACCGGTTGCCGCCAGCAGGGGCAGTTCCGCCGCCGAACTGATGCCACCCGACGCAATAATCCGGGCCTTCGGGTAACGTTCGTTACACTCGCGATATAAATCCATGTTCGGGCCTTCCAGTGTGCCGTCACGGGATATGTCCGTGCACAGGAAGTTGCGCGCGCCGGCTTCCATGTACTTATCCATGAGCGACCACAGGATCTGGTTGCTGCTTTCCGTCCAGCCGTGGGTCTGCACGATCGGATCGCCGCCATTTTCGATGCTGACATCAACACCGACGACGATGCAGTCCGGCCCGAGTTCACCGAACCAGCCTATGACCGTGTCCGGTTCCTTCGCAGCAGTTGAGCCCACCACGACACGTTCTGCGCCTGCTGCAATAATCGCGCGCGCCTGCTCAATCTGCCGGATTCCGCCCCCGACCTGTACGGCCATACCAACGGTAGACGTAATCTTGGTAATGATATCGAGGTGGGCCGGATTGCCGCTGCGTGCGCCATCAAGATCCACGACATGCAGCGATTCGATGCCGGCACTTGAATAGCCTGCGGCGATTTCAACCGGCGCACCCGGGTATTCGGTAACCTGGTCGAAATCACCTTTGTACAGCCGAACGACTTTGCCGCCAAGCAGGTCTATAGCCGGTATGACTTCCATTGGTCGCTCCCCTAACTGACTCCCGTCAGAAAATTCTGCAATAAACGTGCGCCGTTCTTTCCGGACCTTTCCGGGTGAAACTGCGTGCCCATGAAATTGTCCTGCGCGACCACCGCGCTGAAATCACGACCGTAACTGGCAGTGCCGATAGTTGCCGGTGTCACATCCACTGCGTAGCTGTGTACAAAATAGAAATAGGCATTGTTGTCTATACCCTCCAGCAGTGCTGGTGCATTGTCCTTTTGCACGCTGTTCCATCCCATGTGGGGGACCGGCCTGTCGTCACTCGCTTCGAACAGTCGTGCTCTGCCTGCGATCATACCGAGGCACCGGGTGTCATCTTCTTCCGAGCCATCGAACAGCAATTGCATGCCCAGGCAAATACCAAGCAGCGGCTGTTGCAGTGTCGGTATTACGGTGTCCAGCTCCGCCAGATGCAGTTTTTCCATCGCGTCTTCCGCCGCGCCGACACCCGGCAGGATGACCCGTGGTGCAGAACGTATCTGCCCGGCATCGGTGGTCAGCATACTCGTCGCGCCCAGTCGCTCAAGCGCAAACCGCAGTGATGCAATATTCGCACCTCCGCCTTTGATGATGGCAACGTCAACCGCCATTACAGGGTTCCCTTGGTGCTCGGCAGCTCGCTGCCTTCACGTCTGAGCGCATCGCGCAGCGCACGGCCCGTACTCTTGAAGCACGCCTCGACCATGTGGTGCGTGTTCTCACCACTAACGCTGAGCTGTATCGAAGCACCCAGCGTGTCGCCGAACGAACGAAAAAAATGCGGCACAAGTTCTGTAGGCAGACCGCCTACCTCGGTGCGCGGAAATTCGCCGTCGAACACGAGGTAAGGGCGGCCACCGAGGTCAATTGCGATCTTCGCCTGGGTTTCATCCATGGGAACGACGAACCCGAACCGGCCGATGCCGCGCTTGTCGCCGAGTGCTTCCCTGATCGCCTGTCCAAGCGCCAGCGCCACATCTTCAACGGTGTGGTGTTCGTCCACTTCGAGGTCGCCCTTACAACTTAAGCGTAAGGAAAAACCGCCGTGCCTGGCGATCTGGTCGAGCATGTGGTCATAGAAACCGATACCCGTGTCGATATCGACCGGTCCCGCCGCGTCCAGGTCCACGGTCACGTTGATGTCAGTTTCTTTGGTCTTGCGTTCAACATTGGCGACGCGCGGCGCATCCAGCACCTGCCGGACGATACTCGGCCAGCTTCCGGCGTCTTCGGGATCGACGAGGTAGCCGGGCACATTGATATTGCGGGCAAAGCTGAGGTCGGTTTCGCGGTCACCTGCCACCAGGCTGTTAGCGCGATCAACATCAATGCGATCAAAGTAGTCGCCCAGTAACCCGGGCAACGGTTTACGGCATTCGCATCCGTCGGCCGCGAAGTGCGGACAAACGAAGATTTCATCGAACTCAATTCCCTGCGAGGCGAACAATGCGAGAGTAAAATCCTGCGGAATCCGGAAATCCTCTTCCGGAAAGCTGTCGGTTCCCCGGCCATCCTGGTTGGAAATCATGACGAAACGAAAACCTGTATCACGCAGGCGCGACAGGGCAGGAATAACCCCCGGCACCAACTCGATCTTGTCGATGCGATCGACCTGGTTGTCGTCCGGCTCTTTAATTAACGTTCCGTCGCGATCGACGAAAGCTACGCGTATAGGTGTGCTCATAATTCTGCAAGACTCTTGATTAAACGGTCATTTTCATCGCGGGTGCCGACTGTAATGCGCAGGCAGCCCTCAAGCCCCGGCTCCCAGCCGAAGTTTCTGATCAGTACGCCGCCGGCTTTGGCAAGTTCGTAACAACGCCTGGAGTCGGTTGCTTTCACAAGCAGGAAATTCGCTTCACTCGGGTAGATGCTTTCAATTCCGTTGAGTTCGCCGAGGGCGGAAGCTAAACGCCCGCGCTCTCCGCGCAGCACCTCAATACGCGTAGTTACTTCCGCCTGTGCATCCGGACCAAGGCACGCCAGCACCGCTTCGATGCAGGGCGTCGAAAGGGCGTAGGGCGGCATCAGGCAGCTCAGCATGCCGACCACGTCGGCTGCGCCCAGCAGCGCACCACAGCGCGCACCAGCGAGCCCGAAGGCCTTGGAGAGGGTACGCAGCACGACAACGTTGTCATTGGCGGCGAGCAGCTCGTAAGTCGGGTCTTCGTCCGCAAATTCCGTGTAGGCTGCGTCGATGACGACCAACGCCTGGCCGCTCAGCAAATTGCAGATAAGGTTCAGCTCGTCCGTGTCGTGGCGGTTGCCGGTCGGGTTGTTTGGCGAGCAGATAAATAACAGCTTGCCGTCGTCGGGCCAGTTGCGGGTAATCTGGTCGGCGTCGAGCGCGTAACCCTGGTCAGCTTGTAAGGGTATTTCATTAACGCGTGCGCCCTGTACATCAGCGTATACCCGGTACATGCCAAAGGTGGGCGGGCACGTCACGATCGCATCCTGGCCCGCTGCGCAAAAACCGCGAATCAGCAGATCAATGGCTTCACTGCTGCCGCGGGTAACGAGCAGTTTGTCTGGCGACACGCCGTAATATTCCGCAAGCCGTTGCGTTAGCAGCTCGGGTTTCTCCGGCGGATAGCGGTTCAGGTCCGCTGCACTTACCGGAGAAGGCCACGGCGTTTCGTTCGCGTTCAGGCGCACGAGTCCATCCGCGTAGCTTGCGGCCCTGTAGGGTACGAGCTTCCGGACTTCCGGCCGCGCAAGTTCGATTGCGCTGCTCATGATCCGGCCGCCTTTTTGCCGACAGCGGCGTCCAGGTCTTCTATCCGGACTTCGACCGCGCGAGCGTGCGCATCAAGACCTTCGAGGCGAGCGAGCGTGCTTACCGTCGGTTGCAGGCCCCTGAGGCCGCCCTCGGTAAGTTCCTGCACCGACAGGCGTTTCTGAAAGTCGCATACCGACAGTCCGCTGTAAGCCCGGGCGTAGCCGTAGGTCGGCAACACGTGATTCGTGCCGCTGCAGTAGTCACCCACCGATTCGGGCGTCCACGCGCCGAGGAATACCGAGCCGGCATTCGTGACCTGCGTCAGCCAGTCGCGCGCATTGCCCACCTGCATGATCAGGTGTTCGGGTGCGTATTCGTTCGACACGGCGACAGCGGCGTCTATATCTTCCACGAAAATTACGCGGCTGTGCTGCATCGATTGCTCCATGATCGCGCGCCTCGAAAGATCCGGCAGTGCGGCGTCGATTTCGGCAGCCGTTGCATCGGCGAGCGTTTCACTCGTGGTAATAAGCACCACCTGCGAATCGGTGCCATGTTCTGCCTGCGAGAGGAGGTCGAGCGCAACGGCACGCGGAGCGGCCTTCGAATCGGCAATGATGAGCACCTCCGTCGGGCCGGCCGGCATGTCCAGCGCCGCGCCCCCCGGGTCGGCCGCCACTTCCGTTTTTGCGGCTGTGACCCAGATATTGCCGGGCCCGAACAGTTTGTCGACCTTGGGGACCGTTTCGGTACCGTAGGCCATAGCGGCGACCGCCTGTGCGCCACCCAGCTTGTAGATCTCTGTAATGCCACATTCGCTTGCTGCGACCAGGACCGCGGGGTCGGCCCTGCCGTCCGGCCGGGGCGGTGTGCACATGACCCGCAAGGGGCAGTCTGCAAGACGCGACGGTACGGCCAGCATAATCGCAGTGGAGGGCAGAGGTGCGGTGCCGGCAGGCACATAGAGCCCGACGGCTTGTATCGGCCGCACAATACGTTCGCACAGGACACCGTCGCTTGTTTCCACGCTTACCGGAGCGTTGTCCTGGGCCTCATGGTAGGCCGTGACATTGGCGGTGGCGGTGCGCAGCGCGGTGATTTGCTCATCCGTCAAGGCTTCGCGGGCTGCGCGTATTTCAGCATCGCTGACCCGAAACTCATCAAGCTCGACCCCGTCCAGCTGTTTTGTCAGCGCACGCAGCGCTTTGTCACCGTTTGCACGAACATCGGCAACGATCCTGCGGACGCCCGCGACAGTTTCGGGGTTGGCTGTAACGGCGGGGCGTTCCAAAATGCGAGCACGTGCCTGCGCATCCAGCGCATTCCAGTTGTAGCGATTTACCAGGACACTCATGCGAGCATCTTCTCTATAGGTATGACCAGTACGGAACTCGCGCCGGCCTTTTTCAGGCTTTCGAGGGTTTCCCAGAAAACGTTCTCACGGCAGACAACGTGCACCGCAACTTTATCGTCCGCATCTTCGAGTGGCAATACGGTCGGCGACTCGGCGCCGGGCAGCAATTCGGTGATAGCGTGCAGCGCTGAACGTGGCGCGTGCATCATGATGTATTTACAACCGCGAACCTGCTGGACACCGGCAATGCGTTCGACCAGGCGGTTTACCCACTCGGTTTTTTCCGCGGGTATAGCCACCGGTGTCTGGATCAGGCAGGCGACGCTGTCGAGTATCGTTTCGCCTTCGACAAGCCGGTTGGCGGCCAGCGTTGCGCCCGTCGAGACCAAGTCGCAGATCAGCTCCGCACGGCCCAGGCTCGGCGCTATCTCGACTGCGCCGGAGAATTCCACGACCTGTGCGTTGAGCCCGTTCTGTTGCAGGTAGTCCCCAACGATCTTCGGGTAGCTCGTCGCAATGGTCTGGCCATCCAGCTCCGCTGCTTTCTCCAGGGGTGATTCTTCCGGGTAAGCGAACGCCAGGCGGCAGTGACCGTAATCGAGTTTCTGGAGCACCTGGAAGGGTTCGTTTATACCTTCGGCGGCATAGCCGAGCCGTTTTTCTTCGAGTACGTTCAGGCCAACGATACCGAGGTCGCAGACGTCGTCCCGCACCAGCCCGGGAATATCGTCGTCGCGCACCAGCAGGAAGTCGACCGGCATATTTTCGCCGAAGCCGATAAGCTGATCACGCCCACGCGAGTACTTGAGGCCACATTGCTGCAGCAGTTCCAGGCAGTGTTCTGTGAGGCGTCCGGATTTCTGGATCGCTATTTTTATGCGTGCTTGCGGCTGCGTCATGATTAAAGTTTTCCCATTCGTTTCAGTATGGCGGCATAGCCGGCCGGTTCCTCGGCCAGGCAGCGGGCGACACGACCGACCGTCGTCACGCTTACACCCGTTTTGTCGCGTATTTGCCGATAGGTGAACCCCCCGGTCAGCAGTTCGGCAACGGCCCAGCGGTCTTTCATTGCCTGCAGTTCAGTCGGAGTACAGAGGTCCTGGAAAAATGCACGACATTCGGCGCTCGAACGCAGTTTCAATACCGCGTTGAACAGCTCATCTTCGGCCGCGATTTCTTCGCCGGAGTCATAGATCCGATGCTCTTTCATAAATTCCGTCATCCTAATATATTAATGCACTAACACACTAACACATTAGAACAGGATTTCAAGGCATTGTGCACAGTTTCGGGAACCGGCCGCCAGCACCGACATGGACTGATTTACTAATTAAAAACAATAATTTAATGACTATACTTAAGATATATTGTGATATACAAAGGCCCGAACGGCCAGGCCGGGTCTGTTGGGGCATCTGCTTGTAGCGCACGGACTGCTGCCTTAGGGTGACAACGAATCCGGGACAGCCGCCGCCGGCAGGCATCCCGGCTGCTGCATCTTCGCCTGACACAGGAGGTTTTATTACATGGAAACTCGCGACATATTTTTCTTCGACACGATGCTGACGCCGAGAATCATCACGGTCGTTTACTGGATACTCCTGGTGAGCGCGGTGGTGACGGGCGTTGGAGCGATGTTAAGCACCTCGTTCTGGGGCGGGCTGGGCGGAATGGTAGGCGTTGTCGTCGGCGCTCGCATCGTCTGCGAACTGATGATCGTTGCCTTTAAGGCCAACGAGGCGCTGCAGGAGATTCGCAATAAATAGCGCCTGGCGCGCTTTAGTTCTTCGTGCTGCCGGTTTGCTGGCAGGCGGTTGCACCAGCGGCAGTATCTATAACGAACGCGATGCCGGCGGCAGGCACCGTTAGTTCTTCCTGCGCCGCCAGACAGGCTGCGCTGAAGCAGCCGGTCAATAAACAGAGCAACACCCCGGTCCGGCAGTTGCTACTCAGGGCATTCATATGTCGGCCGTTGGTATCAGGCTAGCGCAGCAGCGATCGTCGAACCCATGTCCGCCGTACCTACGGCGGGCTCACCGGCTGCGGCAATATCGGCCGTCCGCAATCCGTCGCGCAGGGCGTGCGTGACCGCGTCCTCGACGGCTTTGGCTTCTTCTTCCAGGTTCAGCGAATGCCTAAGCAGCATCGCGGCGCTCAGTATGGCTGCACAGGGGTTGGCCTTGTCCTGACCCGCGATATCCGGGGCCGAGCCGTGTATGGGTTCATACAGGCCCACCGTGCCGTCATTCAGGGAAGCGGAGGGCAGCATGCCCATGGATCCGGCCAGCATCGAGGCTTCGTCCGTCAGGATGTCGCCGAACATGTTTTCGGTCACGATCACGTCGAAATCGGCGGGCCGGGACAGCAGGTGCATCGCGGCCGCGTCGACGAGCAGGTGTTCGACCTCGATATCCGGGAACTCTACAGGCATCAGTTCGTTCGTGACCTCGCGCCACAGACGTGATGTTTCGAGGACGTTGGATTTATCCACCGACGTGACTTTGCCGCGCCGACCGGTTGCGAGTTTACCGGCGATGCGCAGTACCCGTTCTATTTCGCTTCGGGTGTAGGTGCACACATCCGTCGCACTGTCTGCGGTACGTTCCTTTTTGCCGAAATAAATTCCGCCGGTCAGCTCGCGCACGACCATGATGTCGACACCTTCAAGCAGATCGGCCCGGATGGGCGAGGTCCCGGTCAGTACCGGGTGGGGCGCAACCGGGCGCAGGTTGGCGAATACGTTAAGGGCCGCCCGCAGGCGTAACAGGCCGCGTTCCGGGCGTGATTCCGTCGGCACATCGTCCCATTTCGGGCCACCCACGGCGCCGAGCAGGACGGCTGCGGAGCCCGCGCAAATATCGGCCGCGCTTTGCGGAAAGGGGTTGTTCTCGGCGTCGAGTCCGGCGCCGCCTACCAGTCCTTCCGGCAGGTCGAATTCATGCCCGAATTTCTGCGCGACCGCGTCAAGAATCTTTACCGCCTCGCGCGTAACCTCGGTGCCGATGCCGTCGCCCGGCAATATCGCTATGGTTGTTTTCATGGCTGCCAGGATCGGTTCTGTTCGAACTTGACGATGTTTTCGAGGTTCTGCATCAGGAAGCCGGTTTGATCGACACCTTCCAGTATGCAGTGCCGGGCAAAGGGCTCAATCGGGAAACCAACCGTTTTGCCGGTCGGCAAATGCAGTTCCCTGGCTTCGACATCCACGGTGACTTCCACGCCCGGGTTGTCCAGCAGCCACCGGTGAGTCTCGGTATCGACGACTACCGGTACAAGCCCGTTCTTCAGGGAATTGTTTCTGAATATATCGGCGATCTCACTGCTGATGACGGCGCGTATACCGAAATCATGGAGTGCCCACGGGGCGTGCTCGCGCGACGAACCGCAGCCAAAGTTACGGCCGGCCACCAGTATCCTGCGGTCGGCCGCGCCGGGCTGGTTCAGCGGAAAATCAGCTATTTCGTTGCCGTTCGCGTCTAAGCGCCAGTCCACAAACAGTGCGTCAGCAATACCGTCGCGTGTCGTCGCCGTCAGGTAGCGCGCGGGGACGATCTGGTCAGTATCGACATCATCGATAGCCAGAACCGTGGTAGTGGAAGTCAGTTGAGTCATTTTTTCCATGATCGGTATCCGTTTACAAAGCTTCGCGCGGGTCGGCAATAACGCCTGCGATTGCTGACGCGGCAGCCGTCTCGGGACTGGCCAGCACGGTGCGACCACCCGGGCCTTGCCGCCCCTCGAAATTGCGGTTGCTGGTGCTTACGCACAGTTCGCCTTTGCCGAGTTTGTCGCTGTTCATGCCGAGGCACATCGAGCAACCGGCTTCGCGCCACTCGGCACCGGCAGCAGTGAATATTTTTTCCAGGCCTTCTTCCTCGGCCCTATCTTTAATTGCCTGTGAACCAGGCACGACCAGCATGCGCACTCCGTCAGCCACTCGCTTGCCTTCGAGAATCCGGGCGACAGAACGCAAATCCGTCAAGCGGGAGTTGGTGCAGCTGCCGACAAATACCACGTCCACCCGGGTGCCCAGCATGGGCTTGTCCGCTTCGACCTGCATGTATTCAATGGCTTTCCGGAAGCTGGCATCGCCCGTGTCACGCGGCACGTTTTTACTGATGGGTATAACCATTCCTGGATTCGTGCCGTAGGTCACCTGCGGCTCGAGGTCCGAAACGTCCAGGCTGATTTCTTTGTCGAACACGGCGTCGTCATCCGAACACAGTTTGCGCCAGCGCTCGATGGCGGCATCCCAGTCAGCGCCCTGGGGCGCCTGCGGCCGGCCCTTGAGGAATTCGAAGGTTGTTTCATCGGGCGCGATCATGCCGGCCCGAGCGCCGCCCTCGATAGTCATATTGCAGATGGTCAGCCGCTCTTCCATGTTCAGCCTGCGTATGGTTTCACCGCGGTATTCGATGACGTGACCGGTACCGCCATCGACACCCATTTTGCCGATCAGCGCGAGGATGATGTCCTTGGCACTTACGCCGGGTTTGAGTTCGCCCGTGACGTTGACCGCCATGCTTTTCGGTTTACGCTGCAGCAGGCACTGCGTTGTGAGCACATGGAGGACTTCGGTCGTGCCGATGCCGAAACCCATCGCGCCGAACGCGCCATGGGTACTCGAGTGACTGTCGCCGCACACGATGGTTTTACCCGGCTGCGTCGCACCGATCTCGGGGCCGATCACGTGCACGATGCCGCGCTGGTTGCTGCCGAAGCCATGCAGCTTGATCCCGAATTCCTCACAGTTTTTCACCATGGCCCGTATCTGTTCGGCAGGTTCCGGGTCTGATACGGCATCAAGGCCCGCACCGAGGTCGCTGACCGGCACCGTCGGGGTGGAATGGTCCATAGTCGCGAGCACAAGGTCAGGTCGTCGCACGGGCAGGCCGCTTTCCCGTAGCATGTTAAATGCCTGGGGCGTCGTTACCTCGTGCACGATATGCAGGTCAATGTAAAACACTGCCGGCGTGTCTTCAGTTTCCGGTACGACGACATGATCGTCCCAAACTTTCTCAAAAAGCGATTTTCCACCCATGGCGGATTTGGTCTCCTGTCGTTAAGTGCTGCGGCCTGTCTAAGACCGGCTTGTGCGCACGCGCTTTTTTGTTAGCACTATCCGGCTGCCGATTTACTTGCGCCCGTGCTTTCTTCTGCCGGTTCGAGCCAGCCCCATTTATCTTCCGTGGTGCCGCTGAACAGGCCGAAAAACAGTTCCTGCAGAATGCGGGTGATATCGCCACGGCTGCCTTCACCAATCACGATCCGATCGACGGAACGCACGGGCGTTACTTCAGCAGCGGTACCGGTCATGAACAGTTCGTCTGCGATGTATAGCATTTCCCTGGGGATTGCCTGTTCGATAACCTCGATTCCGGCATCGCTCGCCAGCGTAATTATTGTGTCGCGTGTGATGCCCGTCAGGATCGCGGCCGCCGAGGGCGGGGTATACACCTTGCCGTTCTTGACCAGAAACAGGTTCTCGCCGGCGCCTTCGCTGACCGTGCCGTCTGTGGCGAGCGCAATGCCCTCATGATAGCCGTTGGCTTTCGCCTCCTGGCTGATCAGCGTGCTTGACAGGTAGTTGCCACCGGCCTTGGCCAGCGCAGGAAGCGTGTTGGGCGCTACGCGTTGCCAGGACGATATACCGGCGTCCACACCTTTTTCCAGGGCATCCGCGCCCAGGTATGCACCCCATTCCCAGGCCGCGACGACCGTATCGACCGGGCTGTCGCTGTCCGGGGCAAGACCAATCTCACCGTAACCACGAAACGCGATCGGGCGTATATACGCGCCATTTGTCAGTTGGTTGCGCGTTACTACCTCGCGGCAGGCCGCGTTGATTTCCTCCGGCGAGTAGGGGATTTTGATGCGGTGGATTTTGGCCGACTCATACATGCGCTTCGTATGGGCGAAGAGACGGAACACGCGCAGGCCATCCGGAGTCGGGTAGACCCGTATGCCTTCGAAGACAGATGATCCGTAATGCAGCCCATGCGTCAGTACGTGCACCTGGGCATCGTCCCAGGGCACCATCTTGCCGTTCTGCCAGATCCAGTCACATTTATTTATTGGCATTGCTTTCCTCTATCTTCCTTAAGCCCTGCGTGGCTAGATCGCAGCTGCGTCTGCCGACGGAGCTGCCGGTTTATCCGCCCCGGATTCCATGCGCCGGCTCACGCGGTTGATCACTTCAAGGTAGGCCAGCGCACCCGCTTCGACGATATCGGTACTGATGCCGTGGCCACGGTAACTGTGGCCATTATATTCCACGGTCACGGTTACCTCACCCTGTGCATCTTCACCCATGGTTACACTGCGGACCTCGAAGTTTTGCAGTTCCATGGAAAAACCGGCTGCGCGTTCCAGTGCTTTGAACGCCGCTTCAACGGGCCCGTCACCGACTGCCGCCTCGTTAATGTTACGGCCGTCGCTATGACTCATCCTGACTGCAGCACCTGCAATCTTACCCGTCCCTGCAGAAATCTGAAGCTCCTCCAGGGTCCAGGGCCCCGGCCTTGTTTCGCCCACATTCATGATGATGGCTTCTATGTCGCCGTCGAACAGCTCTTTCTTGCGGTCCGCCAGGTTCTTGAAGTCATCAAAGGCACGATTGATCTCCTCTTCATCCAGTTCGAAGCCAAGCTGCCCAACCCGCTCACGAAAAGCGTGCCGTCCGCTGTGTTTGCCGAGTACGAGATTGGAGCGGCTCAGGCCAACGTTTTCCGGCTTCATTATTTCGTAGGTCGATGCATCTTTCAGCATGCCGTGCTGGTGTATGCCGGCTTCGTGGGCAAATGCATTTTCACCAACGATGGCTTTATTGCGCGGCACATGCATGCCGGTGATGCTGGCAACGAGACGACTGGTCGGATAGAGCCGGGAGGTGTCAATGTGCGTGCCGATACCGAAATAGTTTTTCCGGGTATCCAGCGCCATCACGACTTCCTCGAGCGAGCAGTTGCCCGCGCGCTCGCCGATTCCGTTGATCGTGCATTCAACCTGCCGTGCGCCCGCTGTGACCGCGGCAAGGCTGTTTGCGACTGCCATTCCCAGGTCATCGTGGCAATGCACGCTTAATACCGCGTCGTTGATATTAGGCACGTTGTTGAGCAGGTAAGTGAACAGTTCTGCAAACTCGCCGGGTACCGTGTAACCCACAGTGTCAGGGATGTTGACAGTCCGGGCGCCCGCTTCGATAACAGCCTCCACGACTTCTGCCAGGTAGCCCGGTTCGGTGCGCGACGCATCTTCAGGTGAAAACTCGACATCGTCGCAATGCTCCCGCGCAACTTGTATGGATTCGACGGCCCGGCGAATGATCTCTTCCTTGGCCATTTGCAGTTTGAGATTTCGATGAATCTCACTCGTGGCGACGAATACATGTATGCGACTGCGTTCCGCAGGTTTTACCGCTGCGGCAGCACGCGCAACATCCTCCGGGTGACAACGGGCAAGGCTGCAAATAGCCGGGCCTTTTACCTGTTCAGCAATTGCCTGAACCGAATCGAAGTCGCCGGGGGAGGCGGCTGCAAAGCCGGCTTCAATAACATCAACCTGTAGTTCACGCAGAGCATTGGCAACCCGCAGCTTTTCGCGCAGCGTCATGCTGCAGCCCGGGGCCTGTTCACCATCCCTGAGGGTGGTATCAAAGATGATTACACGATCATCACCCTTATCATCTGTGCGCTCGTTCATCACTTGCTCTCCGTTTCTGCTCTCTACACTATCCAAATCCGCCGTGTTATCTGCAATCTGCGGCATAAAAAAACCCCGCTACCTGGTGGGGTGCGGGGTCTTAATGACTTGTGGGTTCTTTTACCCTGTCTGGTGCCCGCACCACCGTTTCTCCCGGCTTTCCAGGAGCAGCAGCAACACCAGGATGCGGCCCACGCCGGGCGCCCGGTCTGCGGTCATCTGAATTGCGATGGTGTACGACATTCGCGGGATATTCCTCCAATCACTGGTTATTGTCAACCTCAAGCGTTTGAATTCTAAGCAAACGTAGGTCACATTTTTTGATAGTCACGGCGCGTGTTGCGATGCGCAGGTGGCTGGGGACCTGGAAACAGGATTCTCAGCATCGGCCAGTTTGTATAATTGTTAGCAATAGCCTGCAAATTATTGTTTAGGCGATAAAATTTGCAGGTGACAGCGGCATTTTGCGGCCGCATGGTTTCCCCCGGCTGCCGTTCGGATGAGCCGGGCAGGTTCCTGTTTAAGGGGGTGGCGCAGTGCGTTCCTTATGATATTCTTCCGCCCGGTTTTTTTGACCGGCTCGTGCTTTACCAGTTATTTCAGGCGCCTGTCGGGGCGCGATGAGCCGGATCGAATATATCCGCTGTTTGCAGGGTCAAAGGCTTAAGGGATTAAGTCTTTTCGGGCCTGTTGTTGGCACGGATTTAGCAACAAGAAGGGGAAATTCAGCGATGCCGTGCGGGGGGCCGGGCGGCTGGTGGAAACGCTTTGTGCCATTACGTTTAAAGGTGCGCGCCCGACTGCACATGTAGTATGGTACGCACTGGTCGCAAACCACGATAAACCATTATCGACCATCATTTTCTAGTTGTCTGAATGCTCCGATTTATTTATCGAAGGGGACGCTTCAATGAGTTCTACCAAGTGGACATCCCGCCTGGTCGCGGTTAGTGCTGCAATTGCGTTGACTGCACCGCTGGCCGGGTCGGCCCAGTCTGTGGACCAGGTGCTGAATGCTGAAAAGCAAAGAACCCGGCTCGCGCAGGAGTCACAGCAACGTATAGACGGCGTTGTCAGCGATACCCGCAAGAAAGAAGAGCGCTACAAGCGGCTCCTCAAGGAGATCGAAGGCCTGAAGATCTATAACACGCTTAAACAGCGGCAGATCGAGGTACAGAAGATCCAGATGGGGCAGCTGGTTGATTCGATTGATCAGGTCGAAGTTATAAGCCGCCAGATTGTTCCCTCCATGACCCGCATGATCGAATCGCTAAAAGTATTCGTTCAGTTGGATGTCCCCTTTCTCATGGCCGAACGCAACGAGCGAGTGCTCACTCTGGAAGCCCTTATGGAGGATCCGGATGTCAATGACGCCGAGAAGTTCCGCAAGGTTACCGAGGCCTACCAGATCGAAAACGACTATGGCCGAACGATTGAATTCTATCCCGACACGCTGGAAATCAATGGTGAAGACCGCCAGGTTGATTTCCTCCGTATCGGCCGCATCGCGCTTCTTTACCAGACAGAAGATGGGGCTATTTCAGGTGTCTGGGATCAGAAATCCCGCAGTTGGAAGGAAGCGGACGATTACAAGAATGAAATCCGCGCCGGCCTGAAGATCGCCAAGAAGCAGGTAGCGCCCGATCTCTTGCTGCTGCCCGTAAGCGCACCGGAGGCAGGCTAATGAAACGCATCAAATATATAAGTGTTTCGCTTGCTGCGGTGACTGCGCTGGCCGTGTCGACTGGCGCAAGTGCGCAACAGGCATTGAACATGGATCAGTTGCTGCGGGCCGTAGAACAGGGTCGCGTGCAGGACAATAAGGAACACAGCGAGCGTGAAGCCCGTTTCCGCCAGGAGCGTGCCAGTCAGCAGCGCCTGTTGAGTGACGCCGAAGCCGAGAAGGCCGCTGAAGAGCGTCGCAGTGTCCGGCTTGAGGCCGAGGCAGAAGCCAACAAGAAAGAGTTAGGCAAGCTGGAAGACGAACTCAATGAACGACTGGGATCCCTGAAGGAGCTTTTCGGCGTGATGCAGCAGGTTGCCGGCGACGCCCGGACCCGCTTCGAGACCTCGCTGACGAGCGTCGAGTATCCGGACCGTACCGAGTTCCTCGAAGGGCTGGCCAAGACAATCGGCTCCAGCTCCCAGCTACCTTCACTGGAAGAAATTGAACGTTTATGGTTTGAGCTGCAGCGGGAAATGACGGAAAGCGGCAAGGTCGTCAAGTTCAGCGCAAGTGTAAGAACGGTTGACGGCAGCGAAGAACAGATGGACGTTGTTCGTGTTGGTCTCTTTAATATAGTGTCGGATGGTAAATACCTGCGCTACGGAGGTGGCAACCTTTCCGAGTTGCCGCGCCAGCCGGAACAGGGCCGCTTTACCGGCAGTACTTCGGACCTGCTTGAAGAAACAGAAGGTATGGTGCGCTTCGGGCTTGATCCGACGTTGGGCGGAGTGCTCAGCACACTGATTGCCCGGCCTAACCTCATTGAGCGGATTCAGCAGGGTGGCCTTGTCGGTTACCTGATTATCGCGCTCGGCATTATCGGCCTGATGATCTCGGCGGAACGGATGGTGGTGCTGGGTATTGCGAGCCGCAAGGTAACTGCGCAACTCGCTACCGAGACGCCGAGTTCCGACAACGCGTTGGGCCGCGTTCTGGGTGTCTATAACGACAATCGTAAGCAGGATACGGGAACGCTGGAGCTGAAGCTGTCCGAGGCAATCTTCAAGGAAACGCCTGCGCTGAATCGCGCCTTGCTGTTTATCAAGATTATCTCGGTGGTGGCACCACTCATGGGCCTGCTTGGTACGGTGACGGGCATGATCCAGACCTTCCAGGCGATTACGCTTTACGGTACGGGTGACCCCAAACTGATGGCCGGTGGTATTTCGCAGGCACTCGTAACTACAGTGCTTGGCCTGACGGTCGCGATTCCGATGGTCTTGTTGCATACGCTCGTGAGCGGGCGCAGCAAGCGAATTGTACAGGTGCTGCAGGAGCAGAGCGCCGGCATTATCGCCGAGCACGCGGAGCGTCATGGCGGATAGCGCCAGGCTATTGTTTGGTCGCATCTACAGATTGCAGGCAGGGTTCCGTATATGGACTTCATAGCGATGCCAATCGAAGCGGTCCGGGATTTCCTGGAACTTGGCGGCGACGTCCTGGGTCTAATAGCTATAACCATCTTCGCGATGTGGGTATTGATCGTCGAGCGCCTGATATTTTTCAGGACTACCCTGACCACCCTGGGCAATGAGTTACGCGAGGAATGGCGCGCGCGCCCCGACCGCAAGTCGTGGGGCGCTCACCAGATACGCGAAGCGATGATCTCGCGCTACTCGATGTCTGCAAATTTCTGGGTGCCGGTCATTCAGACGCTCGTCGCACTTTGTCCGTTGCTGGGCCTTATGGGAACAGTTACGGGCATGATCGAGGTGTTTGACGTGATGGCTATATCAGGCACAGGTAACGCGCGATCCATGGCATCGGGCGTGTCGAAGGCCACAATTCCCACGATGGCGGGCATGGTCGGCGCGCTGTCAGGCGTATTTCTCATCACTATTATCACGCGTCTTATTGAAACCAGGATCGAGGGCCTTGAAGAAGACCTTGAGATTGATCACTAGGGCGGGCGCGGATAAGGAAATCGCAAGGCTATGCGTAAATCGATAATTGCTTCGGCAGAAGAAGAGGAAACAGAGATCAACCTGACACCCATGCTGGATGTCGTGTTTATCATGCTTATCTTCTTTATCGTGACTGCGTCCTTCGTCAAGGAGGCAGGCATAGATGTGCAACGACCGGAAGCACCCGAGGCCATTGCTAAGCCCAAGGCCAATATCCTGTTGGCGATAAGCTCACAAAACAGGATCTGGATCGATGGCAAGAATATTGATCAGCGTGCGGTAAAGGCGAACTTTGAGCGCCTGCTGGCGGAGAATCCCGAGGGTTCCCTGGTAATGCAGGTGGACAAAGATGCGTATTCTGAAACGGTTGTACTGGTTGCAGATGCTGCGCGGCAGGCGGGTATAACCCGCATTTCCATCTCGGCGGATAAGGGCGATTAATGGGTAGCCGCGTAACAACGTATAGTTGCCATGGTGCCGTTGCCAGGAGTGTGCGGGCATGATTCAGCGTTTCTCCGTATCGCTGATGACCGGTATTCTGGTTACCTTTAGCCTGCTCTGGGTCATGCAGGTCTTGATTGCGACCGGTAAAAAGGCATTGGTCGAAGAAAGCATGTTTGATCTGGGTGATTTCATCATGGTCAAACAGGAAGAGATCGTTAACAAGGATGAAAACGAACCCGAGCCCCCGCCGGAGGTTGAAGAAGCACCGCCGGATTTACCGCCGGTTATGCAGGACAGCCTCGATACGAGCCAGACCCTGAACATCAGTACCCGGGGCAATCGAATCGGCATTGACCTTGCCCAGGGAGGGGCATGGATAGGTGAAGGGGACTATCTGCCGATCGTCAAGATCAACCCTATCTATCCGCGCCGTGCGCAGACCCGGGGGCTGGAGGGGCAGTGCCTGATGGTGTTCACCGTGACAACAGACGGTTCGACGAAAGATGCAAAAGTCGTTGAGTGCACCAGTTCACTTTTTGAGCGTGCCTCTGTAAACGCTGTTCTTAAATGGAAATACAAGCCGCGCGTGCAAAACGGTAAGCCGGTAGAAGTGCCCGGCGTTCAGCATATTATTACTTTCGAGATGGAAGACTAGTAGATGAACCCGATGTCACGAGTTCCGCGATATGTGTTACTGGCGGCAGTACTTCTGCTTGCTGCGCCAGTTTTGCTGCCCGTGGATTTTGGCGGCATCGCTATCGCCCAGGAAGAAAAAAAGGAAAACAAATCGGCACCCCGGTCCGGCCGTAAGTCCAAGTCAATGTCTGTCAAGGTCGGCGACCTAATCCTCGAAGTGTCCGAACTGATTGATGCAGAGAATTACAATGAAGCAGTTAAGCTGCTGGATAAAGTCAAGGCAATGCCCAAGCTGTCCGACTACGAGAAGGTCAACATGTACAGCATGTACGGGTATCTTTATTTTGCCCTCGAGGATTACGGCAAAGCGATAAATGCCTATGAAATGGTTCTGGAGCAGCCTGACTTGCCGGAATCGGCTATGCAGCAGGCGATCCGTACATTGGCGCAACTGGCCTTTGTTAAGGAGGATTACCAGGCCGCTATCGGATATGCCAATCGATATATGGACATGCTGGGCCCCGATTCGGATATGTATGCGCTCATCGGTACAGCTTACTACTCGATAGCGGCCGCGAAAGCGAACCCGACAAAAGCGGATTTTGCCAAGATTATCCCGCCGGTCGATAAAGCGATGGCGCTGGCCCGGGAAAACGAGCTGGAAATGAAAGAAAACTGGTGGTTGCTGCTCCGGGTTGCCTACTGGGAACAGGACAACTACCCCAAGGTAAAGGAAGTGCTGGAGCAGCTTGTAATCGGCTGGCCCAAGAAAGAGTACTGGACCCAGCTATCGGGCGTGTATTACGAACTCAAGGATGAACCGAGGCAACTGGGCGCGTACCTGGCGGCCTACGACCAGGGACTGCTCGAAAAGAGTGCGGAACTGGTTCAGTTAGCACAGTTATTTTTACAGGCAGAGGCGCCTTACAAGGGCGCGCGGGTCCTGGAAAAAGGGTTCGATGCCGAACAGATAGAGCGTACCATTTCGAATCTTCGGCTTTTCTCCCAGGCCTGGCAAATGGCGGCTGAAGACCTCAAAGCCATTCCGCCACTGAAAGAAGCCGCCGGGATAACAGACGATGGCGAGCTTTATGCCCGTCTTGCGCAGTCTTACCTGAATCTCAGCAAGTACAAAGATTGCATCGATTCATCAAAAAAGGCCCTGAACAAGGGCGGGCTCAAGAATCAGGGCAATGTCTACCTTATTTACGGCATGTGCCAGTATGAAACCGGCAAGCTGTCTTCTGCCAAAAAGACCTTCCGCAAAGCGCTTAAGCACCCCAAATCGGCTAAGACGGCGAACTCATGGATTGCGTTCGTAAAAAGTGAAGAAGACCGGCTGAGTCATTTCGAAGAAGCTATGAAACGGGCCCAAACGGCCCTCGGGGAAACCCAGGCAAGTCTGATTCAGTGAATCACCGCCCGCGAGTCAGTATCGCCCGGCGCATTTCCTCATAAAGTTAATAACCTCGTATATCCGGCCCCGGCCGGCGCGCGCTAATGTGAGCCAAGCAAATGCCAAAAATAGTTTTTAAGGAACCGGAAGGGAGCATCCGGGAAGTCGAGGCCGCGAACGGAAACACGATCATGGAAGCCGCCGTCGACAACGGCATTGATGGCATTCTTGCTGAATGCGGCGGTGCCTGCGCCTGTGCAACCTGTCATGCGTACATCGACGAGGCCTGGTTGGCCAGGCTTCCCGAGATGGATGATATGGAAGATGCTATGCTTGATTCGGCACTGGAACGGCGCAAAAACAGCCGGTTAAGCTGCCAGATTGAAATCACCGATGAGCTCGATGGACTGGTTGTAACGGTAGCAGACAACTAAGTCGATGCTCTTAAGCGTCAAAGTCGCGATGACGAGGTGGGTGCATGAAGCTTGTAACTATTGACGCCCGGGAAGTTGCTGGCCGCCCCGGGGTGTTGCTCGATACGGGAACAATTCTTGATTTAACCGCCGCACCGGGTTCGCTGTCGGCCTCGCAGTGGATTCCCCAGTCGACGGTTAGCATCCTGGCGGCGGGTGAGCGCGGCCTTGAGCACGCGCAGAATCTTGTCGAACAGGTCGGTGAGAGCGAGGAACGCCTGAAGGCCGGCGGTGCGCTGTCGTCACTCGCAGGCACCGCGTTAATGGCGCCGATAAGGCGACCCGGGTTGATCCTTATCAGCCAGGCGGAGCGTGACGGCTTTTCTGCCAGTTTCATCAAGAGTCCAAATACCGCGGTGGGCCATGCATCGCAAATCCGTATGCATGGCCAGAAAGAACTCGTTGCACACCCGATGTTCGCAGCTGTCCTTGGCAGGCCGCTTTACCAGGCCGGTACGCCCATAGCAGGGGCGGCAGTTTCGGCCTGGACGCTGGTTGTAGACCTTGCGCCGGCGCAGGACAGTCCCACTGATCTTGAAGCCTGGCGGCAATACACGGAAGCCCGCCAGTTTCCGGGATCGTTGCCGATGGGGCCGGCGCTGGTGACCCTGGATGAAGTTGCCAACCCGGGCGCACTGGAGGCGCTGGTGCGTATCAACGGAGTGCTGGCCTGGACAGGCTCATTAGGGCCATCGGCAGACGCCTGTGTCGAGCGCCTGGCGAGCCTGTCCCAGAGTTACGCGTTTAGCCCGGGCGACGTCATCGCATTTGAAGCAGATGCAGTCGAACCGGACCCGAACAAAAAAATACATTCTAATGATGTCTTCAGCGTATCCCTGGGTACCGTCATGGAGCTGGGATTCGAGCTCGCAGACTGAGGGCGTCACGGATCTAAAAGATATCGATGAACATGCGTGCCGATGTCAGGCCGAGAAATAACGCAAAGGCGCGCCGCAATCCGGTCTGACCCAGCGAGTGTGCGAGGCGAGCGCCGGTCGGTACCAGTGCAACGGTAGCCGGCACGATTAACAGAAACCCCAGCCAGTTGACGTAGCCCAGGCTGAATTCAGGCAGTCCCGGGGTATTCCATCCGCCGACAATAAATCCAAGTGCACCGGGTATGGCGATGACCGTGCCGAAACCGGCCGCCGTGCCCACCGCGCGATGTATGGGCGTGCCAAAGAGGTTCAGTACGGGCACGCTCATGGTTCCACCGCCGATACCCATCATCGCCGAGATCGCGCCGATGGTTATCGCTATGCACTGATTCCAGGCGCGTCCGGGTAGTTGGTCGCCAATACGCCAGTCGGGGTCGCCAAAGGCCATGTACAGCGATACCAGCAAAGCGACGGTCGCGAAGACCAGCGTCAGCGTGGTGAAGTTCGACAGGTTTGCGAGCCAGGTTCCGAGCAGTACGCCGATTATCATCGCAGGAGCCCAACGGCTAAACAGGTGCCGGTCAAAACTTCCACGCAAATGGTGCGCACGTACCGACCGGATACTGGTGGGAATGATTGTCGCCAGCGATGTCCCGACAGCCAGGTGCATGCGTACTTCGGGATCAACCCCCAGGTAACTGAAAATATGATACAGAGCCGGCACCACAACAATGCCGCCGCCGACACCCAGCAACCCCGCAAGCAGACCAGCGAAGGCACCCGCTACCAGCAACAGGGGGACCAGCCAAAGCAGAAGGTTCAGGGTTTCCGGATTCATCACCGCTTCTTTCTGAAGGTACGCGGGGCAGCGGCCCGCGCCACATGGTGCGCGATTGTAGCGGGGAAGTTTGGTTTTTGCTCGATCTTGGGCATGATTATTGTTGTGCCGAGCCAGAGATCAATGCCATGAGCAACCAGACCCTGCCGCTGGATGACGCCCTGTACGACTACCTGTTGTCGGTATCACTCCGCGAATCACCGGTGCTCGCCGCCCTGCGCGAAGAAACCGCCCACATGGAGATGGCTAATATGCAGATAGCGCCGGAACAGGGGCAGTTTATGGCGTTCCTGCTTAAGGCTATCGGGGCGAAGCGTTATCTCGAGGTAGGCACATTCACCGGCTACAGCGCGCTGGTCTGTGCGCTTGCCTTACCCGGCGACGGAGAGGTTTATGCGCTGGATGTCAGTGAGGAATGGACGGCTGTTGCCAGGCGCTACTGGGAAGAAGCGGGCGTCGCCGGGCGTATACACCTGGAGTTGGGCGACGCGGCTGCGACGCTGGCAAGACTTGAGGCCAGTGACGCGGGCACTTTTGATTTTGTATTCATCGATGCCGACAAAACCGGCTATGCGGGCTACATTGAGTCGGCACTGACGTTGCTACGTACAGGGGGCCTCATCGCGATCGACAACGTACTCCGGGATGGCAATGTCATCGATCCGGACGTTAGCGATGACGACACCTGCGCGATTCGCGAAGTGAACGAGGCGCTGTTGAGCGATGATCGCGTCGACCTGTCGATGGTCCCGATTGGCGATGGCCTGACACTGGCCCGGAAACGTTCAATGGCGAGGGACTTGCAGCCTGCATGAAGTCGGGCTGCAAGTCCCCATCGACCTCTAAGGCGTATTGACTGCTGTTGAACGGAGTCGCCAGGTGTACCTACGCTGTAAATAATTCGATGATTTCGCCGGTCGGGCCGAGCATGATGTAGCGGCCGGGCGTGCCTTCGACCGGGGTTGCGCCGGGAGGGATCGCATCGCAATCGAAGCCGACGATAGCAATACCCGGCGGCAACAACCCGTCCTCCTGCCTTCGTGGCCCGACCTGGGCCGGCATTTCGTCGGCCTCGATCAGCGATTCGCCTTCCAGCGCCATCGCTGCTATTGGATATTCTGTTTCGATCGAAACGCCGAGCGCTTTCGACAGCATCGTGATACGCGATTCGACGACCGGTGCCCGGGGCACGCCGAAGGTGTCGTGGTAGTAGTCCTGCAACTCATCCATGGACCTGCCACCGAGGATCACGATAAAGGTGCGATCAACATCGGATCGGGCGCGGGGCACCGATAAACCCGGCACCGGTTTCTTGAACTCGGTCAGGTAGACAATCTCGCTTGCAGGCCCGCGTAGCTGCATGGCCCGTATGTCATCGCTGAAGGACAGGTTGCGGGGCTCACCCACTGTTTCGAACGGCGAGCCTTTGATGCGTTCTGCCATCGCATCGACATCGCGTACGATGATCTCCGACGCGTTCCAACCGTAGCTTGTTAGTGGAACGTATTTAGAATCAATGGGTTGCTGAATAAATCTAAACTCAAAGTCATCTGTGGTAGCCGGGCTCATGATCAGGAGCGGCGCACCGGCCAATTGCCCGGCCTGCCAGGCTTCGGCTTCTCCGGGACTGACTTTGCCGCGCCGGGTGGCCCGGTAGTCAAGGAATTCTCCGTAGGCCCGTTCAATGACCGCAAGGTCCGGCGCGCTCACGGTGACGCTGCGGATGGCCCCGAGCATTGATTATCCTTCCTGGTATCGATTCTGGCTCAGATGATGCCGCGTTTGTTCAGGTCGGCCATCTGTTCAGCCGTCATGGCTAACACTTCGCCGTAAATTTCGTCATTGTGTTCACCGAGTTCGGGTCCCGGACGACGTACCCCGCCCGGCGTTTTTGAAAGCTTGGGCGCCACGTTCTGCATTCGAAGCTCCCCGAAGGTCGGGTGCATGGTTGTGATAATCGCATCACGAGCCTTGAAATGTGCATCTTCGAGCATGTCCGGCGCGGTATAAATCTTGCCCGACGGGATTCCGAATTCTTCCATCAGGTCTTCGAGCTTGTCTGCATCAATCGTTTGCGTCCAGCCGGAGATCAGTAAATCAAGTTCTTGCTGGACGGCGCCGCGCGCACCATGGGTTGCATAGCGTTCGTTTTCGGCCAGTTCGGGCTGTCCCATCGCTTCGGTCAGGCGCTTGAACACGGTGTCCTGGTTGGCCGCAATCAGGATCATCTTGTCATCTTTGGTCGGATATATGTTTGAGGGAGCAACGTTGGGGAGGATAGCGCCGGTGCGTTCGCGTATGTAGTCGGCCTTGTCGTACTCGGTGATCAGCGATTCCATCATGTTGAGTACCGCTTCATAAATTGCGGAATCGACGACCTGGCCTTCACCGGTTTTTTCCTTGTGGTGCAGGGCAGTCAGCGCACCGATGCACGCGAAGGTTGCGGCCAGTGAATCACCGATGCTTATGCCCATGCGACTCGGCGGTGTCGACGGGTCGCCGCAGACGTAACGTAGCCCGCCCATCGATTCACCGACCGCACCGAAACCGGCACGTACCGAGTAGGGTCCGGTCTGACCGAATCCCGATACCCGGACCATGATGAGTCCGGGATTAATTTTTGCGAGCTCTTCGTAACCTAAGTTCCAGCGCTCCATCGTTCCGGGACGGAAATTTTCCAGCAGGAAGTCCGCTTTGCCGATCAGGTCCCTGGCAATTTCCTGGCCTTCCTTTTCACGCAGGTTAAGCGTCACAGATTTCTTGTTGCGTGCCACGACCGGCCACCAGAGCGACTGCCCGTGGGCCTTTTCCCGGCCCCAGACGCGCATCGGATCACCCTGGTTCGGTGCTTCGACCTTGATGATTTCGGCACCGAAATCACCCAGTAACTGGCCACAGAAGGGGCCGGCCAGTAATGTGCCCATTTCGATGACCCGGAGGCTGGCGAGCGGCCCCGTGTTAGGGAGTTCTTCTTTTGACATGTTTCACCTTAAGAGCTGTCCCGGGCACCTGGTTCCCGGACGCGTTGAATTCTGTGGTTTTACCTGCACCGCTACAGATCGCACGGCATATACAATGTCGCGGATGGGTCGGTTACAATGCACGATTGAATTTTGAGCCTTATTAAGGCCTGCCGCAAGGTTTAAGTTTGTGGGATCGAAACAAGTATCAATAGTTGAGGTCGGACCAAGGGACGGTTTGCAAAGCGAGCCGGAAATCCTTTCGACCGAGACCAAACTGGAGTTAATAAACCGTGCAATAGACGCGGGCATACGCCGCATGGAAGTGACGAGCTTCGTGCATCCCAAGCGTGTACCGCAGATGGCCGATGCCGAGGACGTGATCCGCGGACTGCCTGGCATGGATGATTTCACCGCAATAGGACTCGTTCTCAACAAGCGTGGCTTCGAAAGGGCGCGTGACGTGCAGATCGACGAGGTAGGGATGGCGGTTGTTGCCTCCGAAACCTACAACCAGCGTAACAACGGCGCTTCGGTGGAAGAGTCCATAGGCGCCTGGCTCGAGATTGCTGCAGAGGCCAAACAGGCCGGCATCCGCGCCAACTGCATGGTGTCGTCGGCCTTCGGTTGTCCTTTCGAGGGTGAGGTGCCGTTGTCGCGGGTACTCGATATCGCCGATCGAATCATGGAAGGCGATCCGGTCGAACTCGGATTTGCCGACAGCATCGGCGTCGGTGTGCCCGCACAGGTCACCGAGATGATCGGTGCCGTTAAAGAAAAATACCCCGGCACGCCGCTCCGGTTCCATTTCCACAACACACGGAACACCGGCCTGGCTAATGCGCAGGCGGCGGTCGACGGCGGCGTGGATTCACTCGACGCGAGTATCGCGGGCATCGGCGGCTGTCCGTTTGCCCCGGCCGCGACCGGCAATATCCCGACCGACGATTTGCTGTATTTGCTGGACCGGTCGGGCGTGGAGACCGGCGTGTCCCTGGAGAAGATTATCGAAATAAGCCACTGGCTTGATGAACAGCTGGGTGGCCGCGGTACGCCCGCCATGTTGCCCAAGGCGGGCATATTCCCGCAGATTGCCGAACAATACAGGGAAGCCAGTTAAAGACAGAAAGAAGGCGCTGGAAATCCTCAGGAATCCGCACGGGGCGGCTATTTTTCAAATAAAAATGCTGCGCCACTAGTGATTGAAATATTTGGCTATGACTGCCAGGTCAGCGACCTGCAGCAGTTGTTTGATTGAGTTTTAGAGAAACACAGCAAGGGGAAACCATGAGTTACCGTCTTGGCGTAGATGTCGGTGGTACATTCACCGATCTGCTCTTGATCAGCGAAGAAACCGGCGAAACCTATACCGCCAAGGTTCCTTCGACTCCGGAAGATTCATCGGTCGGTGTGCTGAACGGCGTGGCGCGTATATGCGAAGAGTCGGGCATTGATCCGACAAAAATTGGCCGCGTTATGCATGGCACGACCGTTGCGACCAACGCTGTTCTGCAAGGCAAGGGCGCGAAGGTGGGGCTTGTTACCACCCAGGGCTATGAGCAGACACTGCAGGTTGCGCGTTCCTTTTGCCCGGGTGGCCTGGGTGGCTGGGTAACCTTTAATAAGAACCCGTTGCTCGCACCCCTTGAACTGACAATCGGGGCAGACGAGCGCATTGGCGCCGAAGGTGAAATCGTTCGCGAACTGGACGAAGCCTCTTTGCGCAAAGACCTCGAAACACTGAAAGCAACTGGCGAAGTCGAAGCACTGACAATTTGTTTCGTGAACGCCTACATCAACGGCGCCAATGAAAAGAAAGCCGCCGTGATCGCCAAGGAAGTGTTCGGCAATACCGCGATATCGGTATCAAGCGAAGTTGTGCCGGAAATGCAGGAATACGAACGCACCGAGACAACGGTCATGAATTCGTATGTCCGCCCGGAGATGCAACTCTACATAGACAACCTGCAGGGTGCGCTCAACAAGCAGATGGGTGATGACCTGCTGCTGTCACTCCTGCGCAGCGACGGCGGCCTCGCGTCAGGCCGCGCAGCGGCGGATTCCCCGGTGAACATGCTCATGTCCGGTCCGGCCGGTGGCGTAACCGGTGCAATTTATTTTTGCAGCCGCGCGGGCTACGACAATATTCTTACTTTCGACATGGGCGGCACGTCGACTGACGTGGCGCTGATCCAGAACTCGAAAGCGCGCGTACGTCGCGAAACCTTCGTGGGCGATGTAAAAGTCCGCGCCCCGTCTGTTGATGTACGCACCGTAGGCGCCGGTGGCGGCTCAATTGCTTTTGTGCCTGAACTGACCAAGGCGCTGCGCGTGGGCCCCGAGTCGGCCGGTGCTGTGCCGGGCCCGGCTGCTTACATGAAGGGCGGCGATAAACCGACCGTTTGTGATGCCAACGTCGTACTGGGCTATCTGCCTTCCGACGTGCAACTCGGCGGCAAAATGGAAATCAGTAAAGACGCGGCCGAAAAGGCGGTACAGACCATCGCTGACGCACTCGGTATCGGTCTCATGGAAGCGGCCGAAGGCATCGTGCGCGTCGTCAACGAGTCGATGTTCGGCGCGCTGCGACTGGTCTCGGTTGAGCAGGGTTATGACCCCCGCGATTTCTCACTGGTGGCGTTCGGTGGCGCGGGGCCGCTGCACGGGAATGCAATGGGCATACTGGCCGGTTCCTGGCCGGTGGTAGTCCCTCCCGGACCCGGCGTTTTGTGCGCTTATGGCGATGCAACCACGGCCGTGCAGGACGAAGCGACCCGTACTTATATCAAGATGGCCGAGGACACGACGACCGAGCAGTTGCTCGCTGACCTGCAGGAACTGCGTACGCGCGCCGGCGAGTCGCTGGTTGCCGATGGCATTCCGAGCGAAGAACATGAAGTTGTCTACCAGGCTGACGTCCGGTATGCGGGCCAGGCATTCGAAATTACCCTGGATTTCAGCGAGGAAGAGCTGAAAAGCAAGGGCGTGGAGATCATCACCGATCAGTTCGATGCAGAGCATGACCAGTTGTTCAGCTTCAAGCTGGGCGACGGGCACGAGATCCTGATGATTCGTGCAGTCGTAAAAGCGCAGGCTGCGGATATAGCTGCCGGTACAGTCGGAACAGCTGGCGCGTCACTGGAAGATTGCGTGCTTCACCAGTCGAAGTTCTACTACGACGGTGACTGGTACGACGCTCAGTTGTATGACCGTAGCAAACTGCACGAGGGTATCGTGGTGCCGGGCCCTTCCATTGTGATGGAAATGGATTCGACCACGGTGATCCTGCCCGGCCACGAGGCCAGGGTCGACAAGATCGGCAACCTGCTGATTAACCCGAGCGAGTAAGAGGAGAATTATCGTGCCAGCAAGAATTATCGAAACCAACGACACTCCTCTCAACAAGGTTGAGGTCGAGGGCGTTACCGCCGATATCATCGAGAATGCACTGAAGAATGCGCGCATCGAGATGGATGCGGTGCTGTTCCGTACAGCCATGTCACCGGGCATACGCGAGCAGGGTGACTGCTTCCCGATGATCGCAAACCGGGAGGGCAAGATGGTGGTCGGCCAGTTCGGTTCCTTCATCGGGCCGTTCATGGAAGCCTACGACGAGGAGATCGAAGAAGGCGACATCATCCTGACGAACGACCCGTACATGTGTAACGCGGCCGTATCACACCTGCCTGACTGGATCGTACTGCTGCCGGTGTTCAAGGACGGCCGCCATATCGCCTGGACAGCGATGTTTGGCCACATGTCCGACAACGGTGGCATGGTGCCCGGATCAATTCCGATCAAGGCGACCACGATCTACCAGGAAGGCATACGTATACCGCCGACCAAGCTTTACAAGAAGGGTGAGTTGCAGAGCGATATCCTGGAGCTGATCCTGCACAACGTGCGGACCTCGCAGTGGAACCGCTTCGACCTGAACGCGCTCGTTGCTGCCTGTAAAACGGCTGCGCGACGGTGTGTCGAGATGGCGGAACGCTTTGGCGACGACATCTTCTTCAGCGCGATGGACACCATGCTGGAGCGTAACTTCAACGCGATGAAGTTCATCATCCAGAACTTTATCCCGGAGGAGCCCCGGGTATTCGAAGATTATATGTGCGACGACGGCATGGGCATGGGCCCTTACAAGATCAAGTGCACGATGTGGCGTGAAGGCGATGTCGCAATTTTCGATTTCGACGGCACGGATCCGCAGGCGCAGAGCTCGGTAAATTTCTACCTGAACGAGGACATGTTCAAGATGTTCTTCGGGTCGTTTACGATCAATGTCGTCGACCCGCACATCGTGTTCAACGACGGCTTCTATGATCTCGTGGACGTGCGCATACCAGAAGGCACGTTGCTGAAACCAAAGTTCCCGGCAGCGCTGTCGGGCCGTACGCATGCGCTGGGACGTATTTTTGATGTGCTCGGCGCGCTACTGGGCATGGGTTTGCCGGAGCAGATGCTGAATGCCGCCGGTTTTTCCGACTCGCCACACCTGTTCTATTCGGGTCACGACACCCGCGAAGGCAAGAACGGCGAGTGGTTCCAGCTCTTTCAGATCGGCTTCGGAGGGATACCCGGCAGACCGGCGGGCGACGGCCCGGACGGACACTCCCTGTGGCCCGGATTTACAAATGTGCCGAACGAGTTTATCGAATCATACTTCCCGTTACGCATAGAGCGTTACGAGACGATTCCTGACTCCGGCGGTGCCGGGCTGCATCGGGGCGGTAACGGCCTGAGCGTGGCCTATCGCTTCCTGTCGGACGGTGAGATCGCGATTCATGATGAGCGCTGGCTAACCTATCCGTGGGGGGTGATTGGCGGGCAGGTCGGTATGCGTTCGACTAAACGACTGGTGCGCACCGACGGCAGTGAAGAATGGCTCCCGTCGAAATGTGACGGCATCAGTGTGAATGTCGGCGACCTGCTGTACTTCAACACCTGGGGCGGCGGTGGTTGGGGCGACCCGCTGGAACGCGACCCGGCGCTCGTGCTTGCCGATGTTAATCGTGTTCTCGCAACTGTTGACGGTGCCAAAGACTACGGCGTTGTTATTAAAGCCGGCGCCGTGGACGAGGCTGCGACCAGTAAACTTCGTGATGAAATGCGCGCGGCCCGTGGCGACATAGAGACCTTTAACTTCGGTCCGTCGATCGACGAGATTCGTGCGAACTGCCAGTCCGAAACAGGACTTACTGCGCCGGAACCGCCGGTGTTTCGCTAGGCCACGTGTCTGCAACAGGCTTCAGACCCGAAAAAAGCCCCGCGTTGCGGGGCTTTTTTATTCTCGCTTCTCACGAATTCGTTTGCGTAACCTATTTTTGAATCGCTTCCACCGGCTCGCTCTTTTCACGGCTTTGTCGAGGGCTGCAATAAGCGCTTCGTTACCAGGACTGCTTTGCCGCGCTATCGGATCATCTGGATTGTGCGGATCAACTAGGTCAGCCATAGCCGGAGTCAGTGCTACAGAAAACCGTTGTTCCACTTCTGCGAGTTGCACGGCGCTATCTGAGTCGATCAGGCCCTCCTCAGCAAGCGCTTTCAGGTCGTTCAGTGGCTTGCGTGACCCATTGTCGTCAAACTCTGTAATCCCCTGATCTGTGTGGGCCAGGTTGTTTGTGTGCATAGTAGGATCCTCGGTGGGGCGTTAGCATTCGACGAATAATGATCGAATAGTTCACGGTTCCACGAAGACCTGCAAGTCGGATAGTAGGGTACGCGATAACGCCACCGTTTAAGATGATGCGGGCCGCCTTTTTAATCACTTCAGCCGCGGGCATGGCGTATATTGATTACATTAGGCTGTCCCGCGATTATCAATAGTCGGTTGCGGCTTGTCCGATGCGCCACTAAAAATACTGGTCGCTAATGTAATCATCGAGCCGATGTCACTCAGATTGGCAGGCAGCACAAGTGTATTGGAGCTCTGCGCAAGCTTACCGAATTCTTCGACGTACTCTTCAGCGATACGCAGACGCATAGCTTCCTGACCGCCTTCGGTAGAAACAGCAGCAGCAACCTGGCGCAAGCCTTCCGCCGTTGCTGTAGCAATGGCCAGAATTGCTTCTGCCTGGCCCTGAGCTTCGTTGACCTGTGAAAGCTTTTCGCCTTCCGATGCCTTAATAACACGCTGCTTATCACCTTCGGCCTCGTTGATCTTGGCGTCTCGCTCACCTTCTGAGGTCAGTATCACGGCGCGTTTTTCACGTTCGGCGCGCATCTGTTTTTCCATCGCGCTCAAAACATCGTGCGGGGGATTGATGTTCTTGATTTCGTAACGCAGCACTTTAACGCCCCAGGGATCGGAGGCTTTATCCAGCTCTGCAACCACGTTGGAGTTAATCATGGAGCGCTCTTCAAAGGTCCGATCGAGATCGATCTTGCCGATCTCGCTACGCAGGGTGGTTTGGGCCAGCTGGGCAATCGCGAAGACAAAGTCCGTAATGCCGTAGGATGCGCGTTGTGGTTCCAGTACCTGCAAATACAAAACACCATCAACGCCGACCTGCACATTATCGCGCGTGATACATATCTGCTCCGGAATATCCGTCGCCCTTTCTTTCAGGCTATGCCGGTAAGCAATTTTTTCAATAAAAGGCACCAGTATATGAAAGCCGGCGCGCAGGGTGCGGCTGTATTTACCCAAATTTTCGACTACATAGGCACTTTGTTGTGGAACGACGACGGCAGTTTTGTATAGAACAAAAAGCACCACCGCTGCGATAGTCATTGCGACTCCAAAACCCATTATTTTTCCCCTAATTACTTATTTGTTTTACGTTCAGTGGATCGTTTATGTGGAATAACTTTGCTATGAAACGTTGAGCGTGGCGCCATCAACTTTCACAATATTTACATGACTACCGCTGCTCAGCGTGACGTTCCCTATATTTTTGACTGTCCATGTCGTGCCACGATATTCCGTCCTACCTGAATCGCCTGGGAGCAGATCTGCGGTTAATTGAATACTGTCGCCAGCAGGGCTCATGTCGATGCTATCGTCTTCTGAATGCATCATGCTGTATACCCGCCGGCGAAACAGCACCATCGATACTGCCGCGATAACTGCGAAGGCCATAAACTCGACCCAAGCCGGCAGATTTAGGCCGAGCAAATCGGCTACGCCCACCAGAATCGCAGACAGCCCGATAAACACAAGAAAAAATGCGGCGTTTATCCCCATTAATTCTCCACCGAGTAGCAGTACGCCAAGACTTATCCATGCCCACCATGCCATCACGATCTCCCGACCAGGTTCAAAAGCCCGCAAGTCATTGCTGAGTGCAGGGTTTATTCTATCTAAAATAAGTTAGAGCCACTGCGACTGCAAGGGCAATGGAGTGGCAAGGGTAGTTTGGGAAGAGGTGTTACCGGTTATGCCAGCGAGTGGCTAATCAGAATTCGTATCGTTACCGCTGCTGGTTGTCTGATCTCTGGCAGCATCGACCGGGGTTTTCGCCACTACACCGTAACTTGTACCGCCTCTCTCGAGTTGTTAAGGTTATTTGGTGCGGTGTCCTGCACTGATTCTAATGCTGGTTCTTATTTTTCAGCCTGTGCTTGGTTTTGCCACCAGTTCGATATCGGCGCTATCTGATTCTGAAGTGGTAGCTGGCGCACATTGCCCCGACAACAATCATCCAGGTCAGGGCTGACAACACTGGAGGATATTATTATGCGTATTCTTGCCATTTCACTCTCGATCACGACCATTCTGTTTTCGATGTCGACCCCAGCTGACGACCTGACTGATATCCTTATTGCCGCCGAAAACGACAATGCCCAGGCTCAGCTGACATTGGGAGGGATGCACGAACACGGTATGGGGGTTGCGCTCAACGACACCCGCGCGGCCTATTGGTGGCAACGCGCACTGGACAACGGTTATATCGATATCGCTAAGGGACTGGGGTCCATGTATATAAGCGGTCGTGGAGTGCCGCAAGATTTAAAAAAAGGCATGGAACTTCATTTGTTTGCAGCCGAGCACGGCCATCCACATGCGATTAAGTTTGTCGCGTTGGGCTACAAGCGCGGCCTCGGGCTGCCACAGGATGATGCCAAAGCCGCCGAATGGGCTGCAAAGGCAGCCGAGTTGGAAGGCCCGAATGCCGATGTCGTGTTTCTGGATTCCATGCAGTCGAAGGAAAGAGAACTGCAAACCGAAGAAGAAATTTTCGCAGAATTTTTGCGCCAATCGGAAGAAGGAAATGCACGCGGATTCTATTACGTCAGCGTCGCGTACACTTCCGGCACCGGCGTGGCGCGGAACTACATTGAGGCCGAAAAATGGGCGCGTGAGGCGGCCGAACGGGGTGTGACCTCTGGCATCCGTCACCTGGGACTATTCCACCAGCTCGGACAAGGCATGCCAGTGAACCGTGTCGAAGCCCAAAAATGGTATTACGCGCTCGCAGCGCTGCTGCCGGATGACGAACCTTTTCTTAGTGAGGTCAACGCCAAGTACATGAGCGAAGGGCAATTAGCCGAAGCCCGTGCCCAAGCCGATGCGTGGCTCAAAGCCTGGGGCGAAAAACAGTCCGACAGCTAAAATGCTCGGTCAAGCCCAAGGATTAGCCAGCGCAGGTGGTTCGTGCTATCTATAGCTTAAGAATTTGGACCCTGCACCAAACAACAATCGTCCAGACCAGGGCTGACAACTGCGGAGGATATTATTATGCGTGTTCTTGCCGTTCCACTTTCGATCGTGGCCATTCTGTTTTCGATGTCGACCCCAGCTGACGACCTGACTGACATCCTTGTCGCCGCCGAAAACGATAACCCCCAGGCGCAGATGCAGTTGGGCGGTATGTACGAGGGCGGTGTAGGCGTCGCGCGCAACAACGACAAGTGTGCTTACTGGTGGCAGCGGGCTTCCGACAACGGTCACGTGAACGCGACCAAGGCGCTGGGGTCGATGTATTTCAGCGGCCGCGGCGTACCTCAAAGCTACGAGAAGGCTATGCAGTTGTACCTGAAAGCTGCCAAGAGCGACCATCCGCATGCGATCAAATATGTCGCGCTAGGCTACCGCCGCGGGCTGGGCCTGCCGCAGGACGATGCAAAAGCAGATGAGTGGGAGGCGAGGGCGCGGGAGCTGGCCGGGCCCGACGCGGACGTCGTGCTGCTCGAATCCTACCAATCGCGGGAAACGGAAGTACGCACGGACGCGGAGATATTTGCGGAGTTCAAGCGCCAGGCCGACAAGGGCAACACGCGGGGCTATTTCTACATGGCCATCGCCTATATTTCCGGCGTGGGCACGCCGCAGAACTACGATGAGGCGATCAAGTGGATGCGCAAAGCTGCTGATAGCAATCTGTCGTCCGGTATGTCAGATCTGGCGCTGCTGTTACAGCTTGGGCAGGCGACACCGGTTGACCGGGTCGAGGCGCAAAAACTGCATTATGTGCTGGAAGCACAACGACCCGACGAAGCACCGTTCATGAGTATCATCAATGCGAACTACATGACGGCAGACGAAATCGCCGAGGCCCGCCGGCTCGCCGACAAGCGGCTTAGCGAAACGCCGTAAGTCTGAGCGGCCTGCTGTTTAGGAATTGACAGCGATGGCTATTTCGATCGGCAAGGCGACCGGTTCACGCTGGTGCTGACGCAGGAATTCGTCAGCAATTTCCTGGGCCGTTTTGCGTAGCTTCGGCACGAAGCGTTCGATAGCGTCGGCTTCGGGTATCGCGGTACTTGCAAAGCGCATGGTCAGGACAGCCCGCAGCCGCTCTTCGATGATGATCGGTACCGACAGGCTGGTTTCATCCGCAACCCGGCGTTTACGATGCCAGATAGCAAAACCATTTTTGCGGGTTTCGACCAGGATCTCGTAAACTTTTTTCTTGTTACGAGCGGCGGCGTTCTGCGACTCTTTGGACTTGGCCAGCATTTCCAGCAGCGTGTCCCGTTGTTCTTTAGGACAGAATGACAGGTAACAGAGGCCAGCGGCGGAGGTCAGGATGCTGACCCGGAACCCCGGCCCGCGCTTTTCAACGGCCAGCGGGCTGCGGTGATCGGTAGTCTGCCTCACCAGCATCGAGTTGCCCGAAAGCGTTGCAATCGCGCAGGGCCAGACCAGTTCCTGGCAGAGGTTATAAAGGTATTCGCGGGCTATCAAAGTTACCCAGGCCTCGTCGTCGAATCCGTCACTAAGGCCCCGCACCATTATGGTGAGGCGATAGCGGTCGTCACTGGCCGCCCGGTAGGCGTAACCGGCTACACACAGCGTTTCCAGGATTCGATAGGTGGTGGTTCGGGGGAGGTCGATTTCGCTGGCCACTTCGGACACCGTGGCACCGTTATGGCGGTTCAGTACGTGGAGGACTTCAAGTCCCCTCAGGAGGGCGCGGATAGGACGAGTTGAACTCATTATTTTTATTCTTATTCTAAATGTCCGACTGGTGGATGATAGTAATCTGCTTGGCGGTCAATTCCAATAGGTGAACATACATTTGTTACAAACTGGTACAACCAGCCTGCAGCAAGGGTCTCGCAGATGCAGCGGAGCGGCGCCAGCAGGCATATTGCAGTGCTGCGCGCGCTTTCTCCATCGGCTAGTATGACCCGCACCAAAGACCCGCGAGAGGAAGGAAATAAGCAATGAATCAGCAAGCTGCACCCGGCATCCAGGACCGTACGGCCACGATTCTGGGCTGGGCGATTTTCGTCGCTTTCTTCATCATGTTCTTCAACATCACTAACCTGCCGCGCACGCCGCTGGGGCAGCGCGAAAACCTGCAACTCTGGCATGACAGCCTGGGCTGGATCGTCGGTGCGCTGTGCCTGATTCGGTTGTACTGGTTCGCCGCCGGGCCCAAACCGCAGCCGCCGGAAGGTATGCCGGAGGATTCATTTGCGTTTAGCCGAACAATTTTGTTTGTGCTGATCCTGGTTTTTGCAGCTGAGTTCCTGATCGGGATTTTCTATGCCTGGGGCGAAGCTAGGCAGGTTAATTTCTTCGGCGGCATATTCCCGCAGCTGGTCGAGACCTCGGAACCTTTGCGCGTTTCCAGCGGATACTCGCACAGTGCGCTGGCCTTCTTTTACCTGGAAATTTTCGGTCTCTGGTCGTTTGTAACCATCTGGCAGAATATTAGATACAACGCAGACCTGCGACGCTTGTTCCCCGGGGAGCGAGTCTGATGAGCGTTTCAGCCGGAGCACGTTTATTTCATGTTGCAGTCATCGGCGGTTTGCTCGCGCTGGCGCTGTATTTCCCTTACCTCTGGTTTGGCGTTACACCGTTTGGTACCGACGTCGAGTTCAGCGATACGGACATAGAGGCCATGCTGGTAGGCACCGACCTGCCCGACTTTTATGCAATGCCGTTGCCGGATCGTACCGAGGAAGAACTGGCGATACAGAAGGAACAGTTCACCTGGTGCCGGTTCTGCCATACGCTGGAGCCGGGCGGTCACAACCGGGTAGGCCCCAACCTGTACCGCATATTCGGCAATCCCGCGGCTGTTGTGGATCACTTCCCGTATTCGGACTCATTTATAGAATTGCGTGAGTCGGGCTTTGTCTGGACGCCCGACCTGATGCGGGTGTTTATTGCGGACCCGCACACGATGGTTCCGGGCAATCGCATGCGTTATCCACCGATGATCGGTTACAAGATGAGTCAAGAGCGCGATGCGACGATTATTGAGTATCTGCTGCGTGAAACGCGGTGACAGGGCAGGTTGCAATTAATCTGGATAATGTCTGGATTCGGGCCTTTTGCCAGGATGCTGACAAAGACAGGGGATAGTTAAAACATGGAAACCGGAGAATTGGAGCGGGGTCATAACAATCCGGAACCCCCTCCGCTCAAAAAAGTCGCATTATTGTCTTTGACGGGCTTTGTAACCGTTTTTTGGCTGTTGGGTATTGTTATTCCGGCACTTACTGTGGCGACCAGCCTGGGTATTTTGAAATCCGGGGATCAGCCGCCGCCTTCTCCGTTAATGGTCATTGTTCTTGCCGCAGTGGCCCTTGGCTTCGGTTACTTGTTTTACTGGCTGGCGAGGAGGATGGCACGGCCTTACTGGTCAGCACCATCCGGCAAACCAGGCCCGGATAATTAGATTAGAAAAAAGCCGGCTTTCGCCGGCTTTTATTTGCCCAACCGCATTTTCAGTCGGCGCTGTGCTGGTACATGTGCACGTCGCTCTGCGGGTAGGGGATGCTGATGCCCGCCTCGTCGAACTTGCGTTTCACCTGTTCGGTCACGCCGTTGTATACGCCCCAGTAGTCTTCCTTCTTGCACCAGGGCCGCACGTTGAAGTTCACGCTGCTGTCGGCCAGGGTGTTCAGGTCCACGGTCGGGGCCGGGTCCTTCAGAATCCGGTCGTCCGAGTCCAGGATCTCGCGCAGTACCCGGTAGACCGTATCGATATTGTCGTCGTAACCGCAGCCGACCACGAGGTCTACCCGCCGGGTATCGTTGGCCGATACGTTCGTGATGATGCCCCCCATGATCTGGCTGTTGGGCACAATGATCTGCTTGTTATCGGGTGTCTTCAGGATGGTCGTGAAAATCTGTACCTCCTCGACCGTACCCGCAACACCCGCTGCATCGATGAAGTCGCCGACCCGGTAGGGGCGGAACATCACGATCAGCACGCCGGACGCAAAGTTGGACAGGGAGCCCTGCAGGGCCAGGCCGATGGCCAGGCCGGCGGCGCCAACGACCGTTAACAGGGAGGTCGTCTCGACCCCGAGCGCGCCAATAGCCGCGATAATCACCACGACCAGGAGTACCGCGTTCAGCATGTTGCAGAGGAAACGCTCGAGGGTGTCCTCCATGTCCGTTTTGTCGAGCGCCTTCCTGACGGCGTTGACAATCAGTTTGGCTACCCACCGACCGATCAGGAATATAAGGATCGCGGAGATGAGCTTCATCCCGATATCCGTGCCCTGTTCCTGGAGCAGGGCCATGAGCTGGTCCGGGTTGGTATAGTCGACAGTCGGAGCGACTTCCTCTATGGCTTGTGCAGCGGTTTCGTGTTGCATGGCATTCCCTTCTGGTTAGCGTTGTTGTTATCGAGGGTGTTGTTGGTAGTTATTTTGGCTTAATTTAGCGTTTGCAGGCAAAAGCTAGACTGAATAATTAGGGAAATAACCAGTCGGAACTCTGCCTGGCCCGGCTGTAACCGGTTGGTTTGCAATCTGACTCCGGCAAAATGGCAGGTTTTAATATAAGGCTATTTCTATAAAAAGGTGATAAGAATATGAAATATAGGATATTAGGCCGAAGCGGATTGCGGGTTTCTGAGTTGTGCCTCGGCACGATGACCTTCGGCGAAGACCTGGGGACGGGCACCTCCAAGGAGGTCTCACGCAAAATCTACGGCCGCTACCGTGAGGCTGGCGGCAATTTCCTCGATACCGCCAATATTTATACCCGGGGCACCAGCGAGCGCATGCTCGGGGAATTCATCGCGGGCGAGCGTGAGCAGGTCGTCGTCGCCAGTAAATACAGCATGAGCACCAACCTGGCCGAGCCGAACTGCAGCGGCAACCACCGCAAGAACATGGTGCAGGCGCTGGAGGACAGCCTGCAGCGCCTGAACACCGACTATCTCGATATTTACTGGGTCCACGGGTGGGACCAGGTAACCCGCGCAGACGAGGTAATGCGCGCACTCGATGATCTCGTGCGGGCAGGCAAGGTCCTGCACGTCGGTGCCTCCAACCTGCCGGCCTGGTATATCGCCGCGGCCAATACGCTCGCAGCAGAGCGCAACCTCACGCCGTTTACGGCCCTGCAAATGCACTACAACCTGGTTGAGCGCAGTATAGAGGCGGAGTTTTTTGATCTTGCGCAGGCACATGACATGGCCCTGACGGCCTGGAGTCCGCTGGCCGGGGGTTTGCTGACCGGTAAATTTAACCGGGATGCTGAACAGGGTGCGGCAGATGATGCCCGGCTGAACAAGGCGCCTTACGGGCCGGCAATGCTCGCAGAGCACCGGCTGGCGATTGCCGAAGGGCTTACAAAACTTGCCTCAACCATTGGCTGCGAGCCTGCCCAGCTTGCGCTTGCGTGGTTGCTGCATCGGCGGCAGGGCAGCGTCATTCCGATCCTGGGTGCCCGCACCCAGGAGCAGTTCGATACCAACATGGCCTGCCTGGATATCTGCCTTAATCAAACGCAGATCGATGAACTGGATTCGCTGGCGCCACCACCACCGACTTACCCGGCCTCACTGTTCCAGACCGATTTCTACCGCACCATGATGCACGGCGATAAATCTGACCAGTTGGAACCTTAGGTCGGCAGACGTATGCCTGCGGGAGCGGCTTTAAATGACGACAGGCTTCCGGGCAGCGGAAACACACCTGGAAGGCTACAAGTCGGAATTTATTTCGGAGAATCCAAAGGATTCGGAGATAGCCGCGAATCTGCGACACGTGAGCGCGGCGCCTGTTGCAGAGGCTGTAGATGCGGATCCAACTCGGATACTTCTTCCGCAAGTGCCAAAACCTGGCGCGCTGGTGGGTTCGCGCCTAAAGGCGCTCCTACAGCAGAATTCGTGTACGCAGCTTGGATGCACCTGTAGGAGCGGCTTTAGCCGCGAACCCACCGGTCCTTCAGCAGGTTCGCGCCTAAAGGCGCTCCTGCAATAAGGTAAACGACGGCGACGATCAGAATATAACGGTCGTCGACTTGGTCTTGAGGTAGGGCTCCAGGCCCTCCTTGCCGAATTCGCGTCCCCAGCCCGACATCTTGTTGCCGCCGAAGGGGATGGCGGGGTCAACGGCCGCGTGACAGTTAATACTGACCTGGCCCGAATCGATTAGCGACGCCATTTTCAGCCCCACCGAGATGTCTTTCGTCCAGACACTGCCCGACAAACCGTAGATCGACTTGTTGGCCTCGGCCGCGATGGCTTCGAGGTCGGAGTCGCTGAAGGGTTGTGCGAATAGCACCGGCCCGAAGATTTCCTCGCGGGCGATCTTAATGTCCTGGTGCGGGTGCGTAAAAATCGTGGGCTGTACGAAGTGACCTTTGCCGGGCAGCGCTTCGCCGCCGCAAATCAGTTCGGCGCCTTCATCCTTGCCGGCCTGGATATAGCTCATGACGACCTCGCGCTGATCTGCCGAAATCAGCGGGCCGAGATCATTATTCGGGTCGAGGCCGGGGCCGATCTTCATAGCGTTGGCGATAGCGGCAACGCCCTGGATGACTTCGTCGAATACGTCCTGGTGTACGAACAGCCGGGTACCGGCCATGCAGTTCTGTCCCTGCAGGAAGAATGCGGCACGTATGGCGCCAACCTTGACGGCCTCGATATCGGCGTCGGGAAACACCACGACCGGCGATTTGCCACCCAGTTCCAGCGTGACTTTCTTCAGGTTGCCGAGACAACTCTGGACAATTCTCTGGCCTACCTCGGTGGAACCGGTGAAGGAGATCTTGTCGATGTCCGGGTGTGTCGCCATCGCCGCGCCGGCAACTCTGCCTGCGCCGGGTATCACGTTGACCACACCATCAGGGATGCCGGCTTTCTTGATCAGGTCGCAGAGTTTCAGCGCGATGAGCGGGGTGAGTTCTGCAGGTTTGATAACCATCGTGCAACCGGCTGCGAGTGCAGGTGCCAGCTTTAGCACGAACATTGCGATCGGCGCGTTCCAGGGAATAATCGCGCCGACGACACCTATCGGTTCGCGCTTCGTGTAGGTCAGCGATTCGCCGTTGGGCACGCCCATCGGGGATACGGGAATCGTGTCACCCAGTATCTTGGTTGGCCAGCCCGCGTAGTAGCGAACGAAGTTTGCGGCATGGCCGGAGATCGTGTACTTGGCCAGCGCCATCGGCAGCCCGTTGTCCATCACTTCAATCTCTGCCAGCGTCTGGAGGTTGGCGTCGATTTCATCGGCGAGTCGCATCATCATGATCGAGCGCTCATGCGAACTGATTTTCGACCATTCACCCTTGAATGCCTTCCGGGCGGCCGCGACTGCCATGTCGACATCGGTTTCATCCGCAATGTCGAAGGTGGCGATTTGTGCCTCTGTAGCGGGATCGTATACCGCGTGTTTTTCCCTGGAATGGGCGTCTACCCACTGGCCGTTGATAAACAGCTTGTGGTCTCGTGCCAGGAACTCGCTCGTTTCGGGTGCGATTGCAACCGCTTCTGCTACAGCGCTCATAAAGTTTCCTTGCTATGGGTCCGGTGAACTCCTGCGCCGGATCGATATTTATAGTTTGTCATTCCACACCAAAGCAAACCCTGCAGCCGCCTGGTACCCCAACCCGCTATCCTAAACAGCCAGTCGCCCGGCGGCAACGTCTTCCCGGGTCCCGCAGCCTCAAGGGACCGGTTTCAGAGGCTGGAAACGGCATGTTCGGCCAGCGCGCGGTGGCGGGATGCCGGGGCGTATCGCCCGGAAATCACCAGGATTTGCAATAATCGCGGCCATTTAGCGCACAGGGACACCAGCCAGGCAGAAATAACCGGATGAGTACAGTTTTGATAACGGGAGCCAATCGGGGGCTCGGGGATGAACCCGGCGAGCAGCACCTCGGCGGGTTCAACGCTTACGACGGTTCAGTGTTGCCTTAAGATGAGCCGTCGATGAACAATACGGACCAACCCCTTATTGCCTATCGCTGGCGCATCGCGATCCTGCTGTGCCTGATCACCACGATTAACTACATCGACCGGCAGGCGCTGACGGTTGCGGCGCCGTTGTTGATGGAAGAGTTTTCAATCAGCACGAGCGAATACCTGCTGATTACATCCGGGTTTCTGTTTGCCTACGGACTGGGCCAGTTGTTCTGTGGTCCGCTGATAGACCGGCTGGGAACCAAGCGATCGTTCGCATTCGCCGTCGTTGCCTGGAGTATCGCAGGGATGCTGCATGCACTGGGCCGCGGCTTCGTGAGTTTTTTCGTTTTCCGCCTCATGCTGGGCCTGAGCGAGGCGGCCAACTTCCCGGCCGCGACAAAAGCGATTGCCGAATGGTTCCCGCGCTCGGAGCGCAGCCTGGCCGTGGGCATCTTCACAATGGGGCCGGGGCTCGGTGCAATCATCGCGCCGCCCATGATCGCGGTGATTATCCTTTACCTCGGCTGGCAGGCCGCCTTCCTGATCCCCGGTGCGATCGGTTTTCTTTGGTTAATACTGTGGCAGCGCTGGTTTTTCCGGCCGCAGGACCACCCGAACCTGCCCGCAGCCGAGCGACATCTGATAGCAGCGGGCAAAGAAACGGAAGCAACGCCGGTCGCACGCCCATGGTACTGGGCGTTGCGCTACCGGGAAGTCTGGGGCCTGATGATCAGCCGCTTTGTTTCGGATGGCGGGTTTTATTTCTTTGTGTTCTCGCTACCGCTCTACCTGAGTCTGGAACGGGGCTTCGACCTGAAGGCCATTGCTTTATTCGCCTGGATTCCTTTCCTGGCCGTCGATATCGGAGGAATTACCGGAGGATATCTTGGTAAGAAGATGATTGATAAGGGAATAACTCTGGATAGATCCCGCAAGACGGTCATCTGGATTGGCGCATTGCTCGTGCTTGCCGCCATGCCCGCCGCAACGGCCGAGTCCTGGCAGGTGGCACTGGCGTTGATCGCAGTCGCGATGTTTGCGATCCAGTTCAAGGCGTCCAGCATGTTTACACTGCCCGCAGACCTGTTTCCGTCACGTGATGTCGGCACCATCTGGGGCATGTACGGCGCAGTAGGCAGTTTCGGCGGTATGGCATTTACGGCGGTGGCGGGCTGGACCATCGAGCATTATTCCTGGACCCCGGTTTTTGTCGCCGCTGCGGGGATGCACATCGTGTCGGCGATCCTCGTTAACCTGTTTGTGCCGCAGATCCGCATGCTGAAACCCGCCGTGTAAGCCGTGGCAGACCCTTCCAACACATTCGCAACGGCATTACTGACGATCATCCGCCGGGTCGAGAAACTGCTGGCAATTGTTTCGTTTTCCACATTAATCGGCGTGGTGTTCGCAGATGTCGTCAGCCGTGAGCTGACGGGCGCTGGACTCTTCTGGGCCTCGCAGGTAGGAGTCTGGGCCAATGTCTTTGTCGTCATGACCGGCTTCGGACTGGCGTCAGCCGACGGGGCGCATTTGCGGCCGCGCTTTGCCGATGGCTGGCTGCCGGCGTCCTTGGACCAGGTGCTCGGTTTTCTGCAGCACGGGGTCATGAGTCTGTTCTGTATCGCCATCGGCACGGTGGCTTTGTCTGTTGTGCTGGGTTCCTGGCAGCTCGGTGAAGTATCGCTCGACCTGTATATGCCGATATGGCCGGTGCAGGCGATGCTGCCCGCGGCTTTCTATACCGCGGCGCTGCGTCACATGCTGTACGCATTCATACCCGACCTGCGACCGGCGGAAACGGGTGCGATACAGGCCGTCGGCGAGGCGGGCGGAGCATGAGCGCAGCCGGGCTTGTCGTTATCGTGCTGGCGCTCCTGCTGCTGCGCCAGAACCTGTTCGTGATTCTGGGTTGCGTTACCGGTTACGCGTATTTCGTGTTCGCCGGCGAGCCGGTCGACGGCATCATCCTCGACGCCTGGAGTGCTCTGAACAAGGACATACTGTTGTCCATACCGTTGTACATACTGGCCGGGAACATCATGGCCAGCGGCGGTATTGCGGGCAGGCTGATCCGTTTCATGCGGGCGCTGACAGCGCCCATTCCGGGTGGCCTGGCGATCGCAGCGGTATTGTCCTGTGCGGTGTTTGCAGCCGTGACCGGTTCGGGCACCGTGACACTCGTCGCCATCGGTGCCGTGATGTATCCGGCGCTAATCGACGCCGGTTACAACAAACGATTCGCGCTCGGGGCGCTGTGCGCCGCCGGCACGCTGGGCGTGATCATTCCGCCGAGCATCCCTTTGATCCTGTATGGGGTCATGACGCGCACGAACATCGCTGAGCTGTTCATCGCGGGCATCGGCCCGGGTTTGCTTCTGACCCTGCTGATGGTCGGGTACGCACTGTGGTGTAACCGGCGAGGGGATCACGAGGCCTGGTCGGCCCGCGAACTGCTTGCATCCCTGCGTGACGGTATCTGGGCTCTGTTCATGCCGGTGCTGATCCTCGGCGGGATTTACAGCGGCATCTTTACGCCGACCGAGTCGGCGGCCGTTGCCGTCGTGTACGCAATACTGGTCGAAGCGTTCATCTACCGGGAACTGCAGGTTGCGGATCTTGGCGCGGTGATGTTGCAGACTGGTCGTTTGCTCGGCGCACTGTTTCCGGTCCTGATGCTGGCGTTCAGCCTGAACATGTTCCTGACCTACCAGCAGGTGCCGGAAGCGATGGTGGGCTGGCTAAGCGAACGCATTACCGAACCCGCGTTACTGCTGATCGGTACCAATGTGTTTTTGATCATGGTCGGCTGTCTCATGGACATCGGTTCCGCCATCCTGGTGCTGGCGCCCATGCTGGCGCCGCTGATGACAGACAACGGCATGAACCCGATTCATTTCGGGATCGTTATGGTCGTGAACCTCGAGATCGGCTACCTGACGCCGCCGCTCGGGCTGAACCTGATCGTGGCGATGGGGGTATTCCGGGAGGAGTTCTGGACGATATGCCGGGCGGTGCTGCCGTTCGTACTACTGATGCTTACGGGCCTGGTGCTCATCGCCTTTTATCCGCCACTTGCGACGTTTCTAATCGACTGACGACCATCGGGTTCCCAACCACCACGTCGCTGAGGTTAAAATGCACGGTCTTCGGGCCGGCGGCCCCAAGAATAACCAAGAACACTTAACGAGTATTCCGGGAGTTAAAGATATGACTATTAAGGTCGGCGATAAAATGCCTGATGGAAGTCTTAAGGTAATGACGGACGACGGTCCGGGCAGCATCAGTATGGACGAACTTTTTGGCGGTAAGAAGGTTGTGCTTTTTTCGGTGCCGGGCGCATTCACGCCCACCTGTTCGATGAAGCACCTGCCGGGCTTTGTCGAGAATGCGGCGGAGCTTAAGGGCAACGGGGTCGATGCAATTGCCTGCATGGCAGTCAATGATGTGTTCGTGATGGATGCATGGGGCAGGGACCAGGGCACGGATGGCAAGGTCGAGATGCTGGCCGACGGTAATGCGGAATACAGCAAGGCGCTGGGTCTTGAGCTGGATGCCAGCGCCCACGGGATGGGCACCCGCGGTCAGCGTTTTTCGATTATTATCGATGACGGCGTCGCAACCCACGTGAACATCGAAGGGCCCGGAGAATTCACAGTCAGCAACGCCGAAACGGCGCTCGAGCAGACGGGTTAAGCCTTTTAATTCCCTTCACAGGGGCGGGAGATTTTAATGATTGATCCGAATACCAGTTATCTCGGAGCAGGCCACGCGCTGGTCGTAATTATTCACCTGTTGTTGTTCGTTTACTGGCTGGGCGGCGATCTGGGCGTGTTTTACTCGAGCAAGTTTGTGGCACGCAGAGACCTGCAGCCCGAGACACGTGCAATCGCGTCCAAGATCATGCTCGACCTCGATCTGGTCCCGCGCTGCTGCATGGCGCTGATGCTGACCGTCGGCGGTATCCTTACCGAGTTTATCGGTGTGCCGCATCCGGCTTACCAGATGGTTGGCATTATCCTGCTGGGCCCGATCTGGTTGTTTTGCGTGCTGTACCTCCATTTCGCGCACGGTGGCGCTGCGCATGCAGCCATCACCAAATTCGACATGTTTATCCGCTGGGCTGTCGTGATTGGTTTACCGATTTCTGTCTGGTGGCACTGGGACAGCAATAATCTGGGCGACTACCCGTGGGTGGCGGGCAAGCTGATCCTGTTTTCCGGCCTGGTCCTCTGCGGAATTATGATACGGCGGCATCTGGGTCCGTTCATAAACGCGGTGGTGTCAGTGCGCCAGGGTAATCAGCTGAGTACCGAGGAAGACGATGCGCTGGATAAAAGCCTGTTTAAAGTTCGCGTGTTCGTTTTCATGATCTGGGCGGGCGTGTTTCTCGAAGGCGTTATAGGGATTCTCAACCGCAGCGGTGTCGATTACACCAAGATATTTGGTGGCTGATGTTTGCTGCATATAAATAATGGCGACCGAATTAAGCAGGCGAGAGCTTTTTGTGCTGATCGCCGCGCTATTCGGCTCCGCCGGGCCCGTTGCATCGAGCGCTGCGGATACGGGATTGCTGTCATCCATTGGCACCCTGGATAATTTGCGTCGGTTGGGCCACAGCTGCAGATCGCTGCTTCCGGCTGATACGAATAAATTGCAGGAACTGGCCGGCTTCGATGCAGGCCGCGCGGTTAATGTGCAACTGGCTGCTTTTATCACCAAGCGTGAGGCAGATTTCCGGTCTGGAAAAATACTGCTAATCGAGGGCTGGGTATTTGCTGAAGCCGAGTGTGCGCTGGCTGCATTATGCGCACAGCCCTGAATCCTGGCCATGTTTTTAGATTTTCGTGAACATCCGCGCGACCAGCTGATTGAGACGGATGTCTGCGTAATTGGTGCCGGGGCGGCCGGTATTGCGATTGCGGATGCGCTTGCCCATTCCTCCCTGGATGTTTGTCTCCTGGAAACCGGCGGTATGTCGCAGGAGATGGTTTATATGCAATTAACCGCGCCTGCGATGCGAAAGGGTGATTACCTGACCGCGGGTTGTCGGCCGAGGTATTTTGGCGGGGCGACCAACCATTGGGGCGGGCAGTCCATTCCCCTGGAGGAACGCGATTTCGAAAGGCGTGAATGGGTGGCGCAAAGCGGCTGGCCCATAAGTCGAGCGGATTTGGATGACTGGTACGCGCAGGCCAACCGGTTGGTGGGAGGCGGGCTTTACGAGTACAGCAAGGCGGGTATGCAGGATGCGAACTGGCCCTATCCCGAACTAAAGCTGGAATTTTTCGATGACATCTATTTTCGCCGGTCGCAGGATCCAACCGGTATCGCAAATCCATACAAAGAGAGCTTTCAATCAGCGCCTAACATCAGGGTGTATTTGCACGCCACGGCTACCATGCTGCATGCGAATGCAGCTGCAAGTAACACCCGGGCCATAACGATTAAAGAGCCCGGCGGCAACCAGGCTCGCCTGCAGGCACGCTACTTCGTGATTTCGGCCGGTGCTCTCGAGTCTGCCCGCTTGTTGCTGGCTTCAAACGACGTGGTGCCTGCGGGTCTCGGTAACCAGGGCGACCAGGTGGGCCGCTATTTCATGATGCATCCACACATCAATATCGGGCGTGTCGTAAACCCTGATGAAAGATTGTTGAAATATTTCAAACTACACAAGCATGGGGGCGCCGATGTAGTGGCCGGCATACGCCCCAGTTTCCGAAGTCAGAAGGAACAGGAAATACTGAATGCCAGCGTGCGATTTACCGGAATACCTGACCGGCAGTCCGGTTATTACGCCATGGGCGAAGCGACGAGAGAATTAGAGATTTCTCGCGATGCCTGGGAATACGGCTTCGAATATGAGCTGCGTGAAGACTTCGACGATCTGGTCTGGTTGGCGCTAAAAGATTTTGATTCGGTGGTCCGGGGGGGTTGGGAGCGTTTGTGGGATGAAAAATATGAGGGCGAATTCCTGCGAACCGAAGCTGATATCTATGTTCAGTCCGAGCAGGCCCCGAACCCGGCCAGCCGCATAACGCTTGGCGAGGACATGGATAGCCTCGGAGTGCCGCGCATGGTGCAGGACTGCCGCATATTGCCAATTGACAAGCGCACCCTGCGGGTGACCGGAGAATTGTTAGGGCAGGATCTCGCCCTGCAAGGTTTCGGGCGGGTGAAGCTGGGCGACTGGTTGCTCGATGACAGCATTGAGTGGGATCGCACAATCTGGGGCGGCTGCCATCATATGGGCACGACAAGAATGTCGGCTACTGACGCCGACGGTGTTGTAGATTCGGACTGCAGGCTGCATTCGGTGGACAATACTTTTGTCGCAAGCGGTGGTGTGTTTTCAACCGGTGGCTATGCGAATCCGACTTTATCGATTGTCGCTTTAGCGCTTCGACTATCGGACCACATTAAAGCTTTGCAGTAAATTAATTGGCTGGAACAATCGCCGTATCGCTACAATTTGCTTTCCAACTCCGGAATCACCTCAAATAAATCACCTACCAGCCCGATATCCGCGATCTCAAAGATCGGTGCCTCCGGATCCTTGTTGACCGCGACTATGGTTCCTGCATCCTTGATGCCGGTCAGGTGCTGGATTGCTCCCGAGATACCGAAAGCAATATAAAGATCCGGCGCGATGATCTTGCCTGTCTGACCGACCTGCATGTCGTTGGCAACATAGCCGGCATCGACCGCCGCGCGTGATGCACCGACGCCCGCGCCGAGTATATCGGCCAGTTTGTATATCAGTTCGAAGTTTTCGGCACCGCCAACACCGCGTCCGCCGGAGATAACTTTTTTCGCAGTTTGCAGATCGGGTCGTTCGCTACCCTCCGACGTCATTTCTACAAAGCGTGTATGGGCCGGAAGGTCGGCGGCAGGAGGAACACTTTCTATAGTTGCCGAACCACCCGCAGGCGCATCTTTCCACGAGGCCGTCCGCACTGTTGCGACTATGGTCTTGCCATCCGGGACCTCGACCGTAAGTACTGCATTACCCGCGTAAACGGGCCGGGTGAAACTCCGTGGCGATTCAACGCTCATGATGTCGCTTACCTGGCCCACGCCGAGCAGGGCGGCGATGCGCGGCATGATGTCTTTGCCGAAGGTGGTCGAGGGTCCGAATACGCAGTCGTAGTCAGCAGCGAGTTCCACGGCCTGGGGGGCGAGTACTGCTGCAAGCGGATGCCCGTTCACCTCGGCTTCAATGGTAAGCACCTTGTTGACACCCGTGATGCCGGCAGCGGTAGTCGCTGCATCTCCACACTGATCGCTGAATACCGCGATATCCACGCTTTCCGGTGACAGTGCCTGCGCACACGTTACGCATTTGGCGGTGCTTGGGTTGAGTGCGGTGCCGGTCAGCTCGGCGATGATTAAAACTTTACTCATTTGGCTACCAGGTCCTTCTCTTTAAGTGCGGCAATCAGGCTGTCTACATCGTCCACCAGGATGCCCCTGGCGCGCTGCGCGGGGGGCGCCCATTTTGCGGACGTCAGCTGTGGCTGCAGGTCGTCAGCCAGTTCTTCTATCGCGATAACTTCCAGCGGCTTTTTCTTGGCCTTCATGATGTCCGGCAGTTTGACGTAGCGCGGTTCATTCAACCTTAAATCGGTAGTGACCACTGCCGGCAGATCAATTTCGATTGTTTCCAGGCCGGCGTCTACTTCGCGTGTGACTTTGGCGGTTCCGCCTGCAAGTTCAAGTTTTGATGCAAAGGTTGCCTGTGGCCGCCCCCAGATCGCGGCCAGCATCTGACCGGTCTGGTTGCAGTCGTCATCAATGGCTTGTTTACCCAGGATGACCAGTTCCGGCGATTCCTTCTCTACGAGCGCGTGTAAAACCCGTGCCGCTGCAAGCGGGTCTACCTCGGCGTTACTTTCTACAAGGATCGCCCGGTCGGCGCCCATTGCGAGACCCGTACGCAGCTGCTGCTGATTGTCCTGGCTGCCGATCGTGACCGCTACAACTTCTTCGGCGTTACCGGCTTCGCGGATACGCAATGCTTCTTCCAGTGCGATTTCATCGAAGGGATTGATGCTCATCTTGATGCCGTCGGTCACGATGCCTGCACCATCCGGTTTGACCCGGATACGCACGTTGTAGTCGACCACGCGCTTGAGGCAAACGAGAATCTTGTTCATTGAAACTCCTGCTCGCTACCGGGTGGGGTTGCGATAAGCTATAAATAAGGTACCGGCCATCGTGATGCGGCCACGAAAAGGCCGGTATTTTCCACTATCCGGGCCGTTAATCACAAGCACCGGCAGGAGGAATTGAAGCATGCCCGTGAAGAGAGCAGACCTGCTTGTTACGCCGGAACAACTGGCCGGGGAACTCGACCGGAAAGACCAGGTAATCGTCGATTGCCGTTTCAACCTGAAGAAACCGGAGGCCGGCAGGCAGGCATGGGAGGCAGGACATATCCCCGGGGCTTTTTACGCGGACCTGGACAAAGACCTCGCGTCGCCCGTCACACCTGAATCGGGCCGTCATCCGCTGCCTGAACCTGAAATATTTGCGGCGCGCCTGGGCGGCTGGGGCGTCAACCCGGCGACCAGGGTGATCGTTTATGACGATGTGGGTGGTGGTATCGCGGGGCGTCTCTGGTGGCTGCTGCGCTGGGCCGGGCATGAAAAGGCTTTGTTGCTCGATGGCGGCCTCCCGGCCTGGGAAGAAGCCGGACTTCCGCTGGATGCAGGTCAACCGGAACTGGCATCTGCTCGTTACCCGGTTAAGCCCGGCTCGATGCCGGTGATTTCGACGGCCGAAGTGCAGTCTTCCGTGGGTACAGGCGAACTGTGCCTGCTGGATGCGCGTGCGCCCAAGCGGTTTGAGGGTATTCACGAACCCATAGACCCGGTGGCGGGGCACGTCCCAGGTGCGGTGAATCTGCCGTACAACGAGTGTATTGACGATGCCGGCCGGTTCCTGGATGCGGGCGAACTGCAAAGCATCCTGCAGGAACGCCTGGGTGCAGGAGATCAGGAAGCGGTTGCCTGCACGTGCGGTTCCGGGGTTACCGCCTGTCATATTGTGTTCGCGATGGAACTTGCAGGACTTGTTCCGGATCAAATGGAAACGCCGGCCCTTTATGTGGGTTCGTGGAGCGAATGGATTCGCTCGGAAGACCGCCCGCGCGAGTCAGCCGCCTGAGCAGGAGGCGAAAATGAAAACCAGTGCATACCTATTGTCGCTTGTTGTAATGCTGGTACCGGTAAGTGCGGTTTATGCAGATGATGATGCGGATGACCTGGATGATTCGGACAGCAAAAGACCAAAGGCAGAAACTATTAGCACAGAGGGCCTGAAGGCAGGATGTTTCTATGCGCGCGATGTCAGCAACTGGGTGGCGGTCAACCGGACCCAGCTGATTATCTATGCGCCCTCTAAAAGTCGCGCCTACCTGTTAACCATCGCGCCGCCTTCAACGAGCCTGCGTTTTAACTCCACCATCGCGTTTGCGGGGCACGATCGTATTTGCGGTCGTCCGGGGGAGCGCCTGGTGCTGGGCTCGGGGCTTGACCGGCGTCATATGGTCATGGATGTGAGGCGCCTGGACAAAGATACCCTTGCAGCTTATGACGCGACCCGGGAAGCCCGGGATAAGGACGTCAAACCCGCGGAATCGCCCGGCGCTGAAGTCGAAACGGATATTGAATGACAACAGGCCTCCGGTGGCCACGCATTGCTGCTGGAGGGCTAAAGTTGGAATTTATGCCGCAAATCCACAGGATTTGTCGACTTCTATATACATCTGATGGATTTTCGATGTGCGTCTTATTAGCTAGAATAGACGCCCGCTGATTTTAGCGCCTGAAAAACACAATGAGAGCTACATGAGCGACAGTATTCTGCAGCGCGATCATTTGTCTGTTCGCGGCACCATTCGTTACACCAGTAAGAAAGAAGGCCGGGAAGGCCAGGTTCGCGGCCGTGAGTATTTCATGACCAACACCTTTGGCGACGGCAGCCGGACAATTATTGTCCACAGCGAAATCGACGACCGTCCGAACGTGATGCGTGATGCAACTTACAGCCTGGACAAAGACTGGCGGCCGACCGATTGTTCCGTACGCCTGGTAGTCGATGACAAATTCATGGGCAGCGGGTGGTTCCGGATGGGTGACGGTTTTATAGAGTGTGAGACATTCACAACTCTTGAGGGTCGCGTGACCCAGCGCATGGACACCAAAGGCTGGCCGAAGACTTTTCAGAACCATGCGATTGCATGCGATGCCTGGCACATGCGCCTGTTCGATCGCGACAAGCCCGGCGAAATTCAGGCATTGGATGAAATGCTGCTGTGTTCGCCCGACCATCGCGGTGCGACGGGGCCGATGCTGTTCAAGATAGGTATGCACGTGAAATACGTCGGCGAAGAAAAGATTACGGTCGAAGCAGGGGAGTTCGATTCCTATCACTTCCAGATGGTCTCGGCGCCGGGCCTGCCGGATCCGCATCCCGATTACGACCTCTGGTGTACCGCAGACGGGAACTTCACCTTTCTGCGCGGTGACATCGGTGGGTACATGCAGACCTACTATGAGTTGACGGAGTTGCTCGGCGACGGCGAGTAGCTTTTTCGCCGGCGGCGAAAAGCTACTTGTAGGAGCGACTTTAGCCGCGAACCCGCCGCATTCGAAACGGATGGCTGCAATTCGGCACAATTAATTCGAGCGTTTCGAAACGCACCGGGAAGGTTTTCCCCTATTGGCGAATTTAGCCGACATCGCAGGTTCGCGGCTATCTCCGAACCCTTTGGATTCTCCGAAATATATTCCGATTTTTAGCCTTCCGGGCGTATTTCTGCCGCCCGGAAGCCTGTCATCATTTAAAGCCGCTCCTGCAAAGTTTGTTGGCATGTTAACGTTGGTTTAATCAGGTTGGGTTCGGGGCGCGAAGTCATGCTGGACAAACTCAGCGAGTGGTGGCGCTACGACGCCGAGGCAGAACGTAACAGCGAAGATAACCCGGTAACGCCACTGAGCGAATCACAGCGGCGCGGTACAGGACCGCTACTGACCCTGGCCTTCGGCTGGGGTTTTCTGGTTACGGGCCTGTTCACGGGCGGATTACTGGGCGCCGGGCAGGTGTTCTGGCCGGACATGGTGCAGGCATCGCTCGCCGGTAATGCCGCCAACTTTGTAATTGGCGCGGTAATCGGCTACATCGGCTACAAAACCGCGTGCAACAGCGGGCTTTTGTACAAGCTCGTTTACGGCGAGATAGGCGCCTACGTGCCTGTTCTGGTGATCGCGCTATTGTTGATCGGCTGGCAAGGGATCATCGTAGGCGCATTTGGCACGGCCTGGGCAGGCGATTCGGACAGCACCACTTTTTATGTGGTCGCTATCGCGTCCGGCCTGTTATTTACCGTGACGACCTATTTCGGCGTGCGCGGACTCGAACTCGTCAGTATTCCGGCCGTTGCGGTGCTGGTTGCGGTCGGCCTGTATGCCGGGTGGTTAAACATCAACCAGGCAGGCGGCTGGAATGGATTCCTGCAGATGTCTGCGGACCAGGTTGCCGCGTCGGAAAACCCGCTGACCTTCCTGACCGCGATGAACATGGTGATCGGCTCGTGGGTTGTCGGCGCAATAGTCATGCCGGAGTACACACGCTTCGCGCGCAAGGCCTGGGTCGCGATTGCAATTCCATTCATCGTGATGATTATTGCGCAGTGGTTCCTGCAGGTCGTCGGCGCACTGGGTGGCGTTGTTTCCGGCACCTTCGATTTCACGACCTACCTGCGCGAGCAGGGACTGGTCATCATGTACATCGGCATCATCGGAATGAGCCTCGCGTTGTGGACTACGGGCGACGCGAATCTTTATTTGCCGGTCATTCAGACCAGCAGCGTGTTCAAACGCCCGCAAAAAGTGATGACGGTCGTGTGCGGTGTCATCGGTACCATCGTCGGCCTGAATATTTATACGTACTTTCTCGACTGGATCAATTTGCTGGCCAGCATCGTGCCGCCGCTGATCGGTCCCGTCATCGCGCACTACTACTTTGTAATGAGGCGCAAATTCCATGCGGATGAACTGCAGCGTCTGCCGGTATGGCGCCCGGCGGCAATTGCCGGTTACGTGGTGGGGGCGGTAGCCGCCGTTATGAATTCGCGCAGTATCGTCTTTGATGCCGAGACCACCGTGCCGGCCTTACTCGGGCTGGTGGTTTCGATCATCGTTTACCTGCTGGTTTACCGGCTTGTTCCCAGCGAGGCGAAAACTGACGCCATCCCCTAGTTATTCCCCCGCAGGCGTTTCGATAACCTCGATCAGTTCGCCGGCGGGACCGACGAGGATGCCGGCCTTACGGCCGTTGTAAGGGAAATCATCCAGGCTGCGGGGCGCGCTGCGCCATTGAAGCTCAGCGGATAGGTTATCGGCGTTGAAACCGACCATGGCCACGCCCGGCGGTAAATGGCCGGGAATGATATTGCGGGCGGGTAAAGACTCGGGCAGTTCGTCGAGCTCGATCAGGTAACCCGGTGCGGTCGGCACGACCGCGAGAGGATAGGTAATGCCCGCATCGACGCCGTTCATTCTCGCAAACACGCCCAACTGGAAGGGCGTCGCATCGCCGACAGCCAGCCCCAGCGTGTCGCCGTAAAATTTCCGGAACTCTTCCATCGAGGGCCCACCGACGACCATGATGAACACGCGCTCAACCGGCGGCATCGTGTCGTCCAGTCCCAGGACCCCGGCCAGTCGGTTGTTCCGTGTCAGGTATAGCAACTCCCGCCCGGGACCTAAAGCCTGCATCGCGCGGGGTGCATCGGGCGCGTCCCACAGGTCCTTGGGTTTGCCGACCGTTTCAAAGTAACGGCCCTCGATCGTGCGGGCGAGGATGTCGGGATCGCTGACCAGCAGTTCGGTCGCGTTCCAGCCGTGGGTGGTCATGGCCCGGTAACCCGCGGCGGTTGCATCTTCGACAAAGCGTACGTAAACGGGCGCCGCGTTGGCAGGCTGCAGGGTGATATAGGGTGCGCCTTCCATTTCCGGTGTTTGCCAGTGTTTGCTGAGTTCCGCGCTGACGGTGCCGC
>PBYE01000032.1 GCA_002729495.1 Chromatiales bacterium | reverse complement strand
TCTTGCACCTAAAGCGGCCGAAGAAATTCTTTTCTAAATCGGCAGCTGGGTTTCCCGGGATACAATATCGGCCACCGTCGTCTCCACCCAGTCCTGGATTTCACGATTAACTTCGCGAGGCTCGCGCCCTGTCGGATCAACTGGCGGGCCTATCGTTACGGTAATTTCGCCCGGCGTAATTGCCAGCTTTCGCCTTGGCCAAAAGTAACCGGCATTATGCGCAACCGGTACAATCAAGACATTGCTTTCCTGGGCCAGCAGGACACCGCTTATGCCGTAGCGTTTTGTTTTGCCCGCCGGCATGCGCGTTCCTTCCGGAAAGATGACAACATTAATACCACGCTGAAGCCGTTCTTTTCCCAGCGTAATAACCTGGTTCACCGCTTCACTCCCCCTGGCCCGGTCAATAGGTATGGAATCAAGGGGTATAAGGCCCCATCCGAAGAACGGCACCCATAACAATTCCTTTTTCAACACCCAGCAATTGCGCGGGAACAGGGCCAGCGCTCCGAATGTCTCGAAGGCAGAGGAGTGCTTGATGAAAAATACACAACCTTCCGCGGGTATATTTTCCGACCCGCTAACCCGGTATCTCAGTCCGCAGATATATCGGGCCATCCACAGGACCAATAGCGCCCACGCGCGCGCAAAGACATAGGAATAGCGATGACCGAAGGGCCAGGCTGCAATCACCAGGAGAGCAAAGGGGATCACCGCTATCCATGACAGCACGTTGAACGCGATGAAACGCAATATGCGCGTAAATGCTGTTATGGAAGTCATGTATTGTCTTCCCGTTCTGCTACCAGCGCATCCACGGCAGCTCCAAGATCATCGTAAATGCCAATATCTTTAGCGGCAGGCAAATGCTCTGTTGCACGGCCATTCCCCGTGCGAACAAGTACCGGGCGTGCGCCAATCGCTATTGCTGCCTCCAGGTCACGCTCGGAGTCGCCAATTACCGTCATGTTGTCAAAACCGCATGCAAACAGCTCGGCTGCCTGGTAAAGCAATCCGGGTTTAGGTTTGCGGCAGTCGCAGTTGTCTTCAGGCGTATGCAGGCAGAAAAATATTCGGGTAACAAAACCGCCGGCAGCATAAATTTCTGCAAGCATTTTCTGGTGAATATCCCACAGGGTATCGATGCTGAAAAGTCCACGGCCCACGCCGGACTGGTTGGTGGCAATACCTATCAGAAAGCCCGCTTTTGTTAACCTGGCAATGGCCTCCAGGCTTCCTGGCAGCGCAACCCATTCGTCGGGCGTCTTAATAAAGTCCGGCGAATCCCGGTTAATTACGCCATCACGGTCGAGCAAGACGGCCTGGGGCTGGCTTAGCGTCATGGAGAGGTCCGGGATCAGGGAGTGGGGATGCGGGAAATGTCGGCGACGTCGAGAAACAATTTACGCAGCTGTCCCAGTTGAGCCAGGCGATTGGAACGTAGTTTGCTGTCCTCGGTCATCACCATGACCTGGTCGAAATAACCATCAACAGGATCGCGCAATTCCGCCAGCCGGAGTAACGCGCTTTCATAATTGCGTGCCGCCAAATCAGTTTTGTGTCCTGGTATGACTGCCGCCACCGCGTCGTGTAACAACCGTTCCTCTTTTGCATCGAAGAGCTTTATATCCACTGTTGTGGAGCCTACTGACTCCGCCTGCTTGAGAATATTTGCTATGCGCTTGTTGGCCGCTGCAAGGCTGATAGCCGAATCCATGTTCATAAACTGTTGAACCGCCTGTAACCGCTGGTGGAAATCCAGGGGCGATGCCGGCGCACGTGCCAACACCGACTCAAACATTTCAACTGTTACTTCCCCGGGGGCAAAGCCTGGCGCCTGGCCGTCAATGTACCAGGCCCGCAGCCGCTCCATAACAAAACTCAGGAGTTCGGCAGCCGTATCGGGTGCTGCATCATTAGCAGGCTGCATGACTATCGCCTGATTAATCAGCGCCGGTAAATCCGCATCAAAACCGCCTTCTATGAGTATCCGCACGAGCCCCAGCGCCTGGCGCCGCAAACCGAACGGATCCTTGTTACCGCTGGGTCGTTTGCCGAGGCTGAAGATACCGGCAAGCGTGTCGAGGCGGTCGGCAATCGCGAGCGCGATACCGGCAGGATTGGCAGGCAGCCTGTCTCCGGCCTGGCGTGGCAGGTATTGCTCTTCGAGCGCAACAGCAACGTTTTCGGGTTCGCCGTCGTGATTTGCGTAGTAATAGCCCATGCGTCCCTGCAATTCCGGGAACTCGCCGACCATATAGGTCAGAAGATCGGTACGCGAAAGCAGGGCAGCTCGGGCCACATCATCGCCGTTCGCGCCTGTCAGTGGTGCTGTTATTTGCGCAAGTTCCGCGGTGCGTAGTGACTTGTCATGCAAGCTGCCGAGTCCCTGCTGGTAAACCACGGTCTTGAGGTCGTCCTGGCGACTCGCCAGCGTGTGCGCCGTGTCCTGATCCCAAAAGAAAGCTGCGTCTGCGAGCCGGGGTAAAACCACACGTTCATTACCGCGCCTGACCTGGTCCGGATCGGTGCTCTCAAGGTTGCTTATCGCGATAAACGCCGGCAGAAGCTGCTCGTTCTTCTGCACCGGGAAATAGCGCTGGTGATCCTGCAGGGTAGAAATCAGCACTTCAGGCGGCAGGCGCAGAAAACTTTCGTCGAAGCGGCCGGCGACAGGAACAGGCCATTCAACCAGCGCTGTTACCTCGTCGAGTACGGCCGGCTCCAGCATGGCAACACCGCCGGCCTTTTTGGCGGCTTTCACCGCAGCTTCTTCTATGGTGGCGCGGCGCTCGTCAAAATCAACAATGACGTGGCCGCGCTGGCGCAGGGCGTCGACGTAATCGGAAGGCGCGCCAATCCGTATTGATTCGGGCGCGTGGAAGCGATGACCAAAGCTTTCGCCGCCGGCCTCGAGCCCCAGAATAGTTGCAGGTACCACTTTCTTCCCGAGCAACATCAGGAGCCAGTGCGCGGGGCGCACGAATTCCACATCTTTGGAGCCCCAACGCATGCGTTTTGGTACAGGCAGGCCGGCCAGCGCGATACCGACAATTTCAGGCAGCAGATCCGCGGCAGCGGCGCCTGCTGATTGGCCCTTGTAATAAAGCCACTCGCCCTTGTCGGTTTTCAGGGTGTCGAGCTGATCGACGCTAACACCATTCTTGTTTGCAAATGCTTCCGCAGCCCGGGTCGGTTTGCCGTCGTCATCGTATGCAAGATTCACGGGTGGCCCACGGTTTTCGATCTCCTGCACAGGTTGTTCGGTTTCCAGTGCTTTCACCAGAACGGCCAGCCGTCGTGGAGTCGCATAGGCCGTCAATTTGGAATGACCAAGGTGCGCAGCGTCGAGGCCCGACTCTATGCCGGCGACAAACGAGTCACGCAGCCGAACAAGCGACTTTGGCGGCAGTTCTTCGGTACCCAGCTCGACCAGGAAGTCAGCGGCCGCAGCTTTACTCATGATGCTTTCTCTTCTACATCGCCTGTATTGTTAAGCATCGGGAAACCCAGGGCCTCGCGGCCAGCGAAGTAGCTTTTGGCTACAGCGCGAGCAAGAGTGCGTACGCGCAAAATAAATCGCTGTCGTTCAGAGACGGAGATCGCGTGGCGCGCATCCAGCAGGTTAAAAGTATGTGATGCATCAAGCACGAAATCATAAGCGGCCAATGGCAGATTTTTCCCGACCAGTGCACCGCATTGTCGTTCAGCTTCATCGAAGCGGGCGAACAACATATCCGTGTCAGCTTCTTCAAAGTTGTAACGGGACATTTCCACCTCATTCTGGTGAAACATATCGCCGTAGCTGACGGTACCAAGCGGGCCGTCCGACCAGGTGAGGTCGAAGACACTTTCGACATTCTGGAGGTACATCGCAATGCGCTCCAGGCCATAGGTGATCTCGCCGCTTACCGGACGGCAATCCAAACCGCCTACCTGCTGAAAATAGGTGAACTGTGTTACTTCCATGCCGTTCAGCCAGACTTCCCAGCCGAGCCCCCAGGCGCCCAGCGTGGGCGATTCCCAGTTGTCTTCGACAAAGCGAATGTCATGCACCTTGGTGTCTATTCCTAATGAGCGCAGGGAGCCGAGGTAGATATCCTGAATATTGTCCGGCGAGGGTTTCAGTACCACCTGGAACTGGTAGTAATGCTGTAAACGAAACGGGTTGTCGCCATAACGACCGTCTGTCGGGCGACGGCTGGGTTGTACGTAGGCAGCGTTCCAGGGCTCCGGCCCGATGGCACGCAGAAACGTTGCGGGATGAAAGGTACCCGCGCCCATTGCAGCGTCGTAGGGCTGAAGCACAACACAGCCCTGTTCAGCCCAGTAATGCTGCAAGGCGAGAATGAGGTTTTGAAAAGTCACGGCAGCCGTGGTCCCTGTAAAAGTAGGCATTGACGCGCGCGCAAGTATAAATTAAGTGACGAGTAGCTTTCGGGCCTCATAAGTATAGGCTGTGCTGCGCAGGATGCGCGAGAGCGCAAATATCTCCCCGGAACTTAGACCGGAAACCACCGGTTTCCGGCACCTTAAGTTACAGCCTGTCCTGAAAAATGGTAAAACTCAATCCCGCCGGAATCCTTAATAATATTGAAGCATCCCGGCATATTCCGGGCCGAGCAGCGGCCGTATTCGGCAAAAAATGCACTGCCGAGGTGCACAATCTGCCGTGAATGCTCTAGAATAGTACGCACCGACCGGTTCTCAACAAAAAGATCGGTTACAAAACAATAACTTAGAATGCACCCCACGTTGGCACGAATCATGCAATACACCTTGTTCCGTGCAGAGGGGTGCAAGCGCCGCCATTAATGGAGAGGGCCGGCGGCCAAGCAAGCAGGCCCCAGGCCTGATCGCCTTCCTCATGGACATGAAACGCCGGCTTGAGCTGGCACGGATTGGCTCGGTCGCCGCTCCACGCTCCGCGGCAGCCGGCTTTGAATTTTGATGGAGCAATCGCTGGAGAAAATGTGATGACACCCGCTGACGTACTCAGCCTGCTGAAAGACCAGGAGGTCAAATTTATAGACCTGCGCTTTTCTGATACCAAGGGTAAGGAACAGCATGTGACTGTGCCTGCTCGTGAAATCGACGAAGGCTTCTTCGAAGACGGCAAGATGTTCGACGGTTCCTCGGTCGCGGGCTGGAGGGGTATCAATGAGTCCGACATGGTGCTTATGCCTGACCCGGAGACGGCCATTCTTGACGTGTTCACCGAAGACAGCACCGTAAACCTCCGCTGCGATGTTTATGAGCCAACCTCCATGCAGGCTTACAACCGCTGCCCGCGCATGACGGCGAGGCGCGCGGAAGAATACCTGGCAACGACCGGCATTGCCGACGCTGCCTACTTTGGGCCGGAAAACGAGTTCTTTGTGTTTGATGACGTAAAGTATAACGACGACGTCAACGGCTGTTCGTACAGAGTCGATTCCGCCGAGGGACACTGGAACAACCCGGCGCAGATGGAAGACGGCAATATTGGCCATCGCCCGGGCCCCAAGGGCGGTTACTTCCCGGTACCGCCAGTCGATTCGCTGCACGATATTCGTTCTGCCATGTGCCTGGCGCTCGAAGAGATGGGCCTCATGACCGAGGTACACCATCACGAGGTCGCGACGGCCGGCCAGTGCGAAATCGGCGTGAAGTTTGACTCGCTCGTCAAGAAAGCTGATGACGTTCTTACGCTGAAATATGTCGTACAAAATGTCGCGCACAGCTACGGCAAGACCGCAACTTTTATGCCCAAACCGCTTGTGGGCGATAACGGCAACGGCATGCATGTGCACCAGTCGCTTACCAAGGGCGGTGATAACGTGTTCGCGGGTGACGGATACGGCGGTCTGTCGGATACGGCCCTGTATTACATCGGCGGTATCGTCAAGCATGCGCGCGCACTTTGCGCGTTTACGAATGCGGCAACCAACAGCTACAAGCGCCTGGTTCCCGGCTTCGAAGCACCCACTATCCTGGCGTACTCGGCGCGGAACCGCTCCGCTTCGATTCGCATCCCGTTTGATGCGAGTCCGAAAGGCCGGCGTCTTGAAATTCGTTTCCCGGATAGCACGGCCAACCCGTACTTCGCGTTTGCGTCGATGCTGATGGCGGGCCTCGACGGCATCCAGAACAAGATTCATCCTGGCGATGCGCTGGACAAGGATCTTTACGATCTGCCACCTGAAGAAGAGAAGGAACTGAAAACGGTTTGCTTCTCTTTTGAAGAAGCTCTTGATGCGCTTGATCAGGATCGCGAATTCCTGCTGGCCGGTGACGTCTTCAACAACGATCTTATTGATGCCTATATTGATCTGAAGATGGAAGAAGTTACCCGTCTGCGCATGAGCACGCATCCTGCAGAAGTGGATATGTACTACAGCCTGTAAAGGCAAAATATGCGATATCAAATCGGGCATCCGGGTAGACATAAGCCGGATGCCCGTACTGTTTAACAGGGCACCATAGGAGTATGCTTTAAATATGTGCATACGACTGCCCAGAGTTTTTCTGCTTTGTATAGCCGGTGTTGTCGCTGGCACACCAGCTCTCGCCGAAGGCATATACCGGTGGGAAGATGAAAGCGGGCTGCCGCACTACTCCGATGTTCCACGGAAAGGCGCCGAGGAAGTAGAGCTCGAACCAGCCCAGACCTACAGCGCGCCTGCCCTGGCGAGTTCGGCAACAGCCGGAAACGCACCAGGGGATACAGCTAATCCGGACTACCAGGCATTCGCTGTCAGCAGTCCGAAGTCGGAGGAAACCTTTTGGAACACCGGGGGCAATCTCAACGTTTCACTAAGCCTGCAACCGGACCTCAAGTCGGGGCATCAGATACATGCGTACCTGGACGGCCAGCCACACGGAATAATCCAGGGCGACAAGACGAGCATGTTGCTGAAGGAAGTGTACCGGGGAGAGCACAAGGTATACGCACAGGTTCGCGACGTGAGCAACCGGTTGCTGATGGAAACACCGACCGTGACATTCTTCATGCAGCAGACTATGAGCGAGGACAACCTGGCAACGAAACCGGCGCCGGTGTTGCCCCTAGTGGATCCGACGGGACCGATCCCGCGTTCCCAGGTGCCAGTGTCACGACGCAAGTCTGTCCGGTAGCGACTACACGGTCGGTCACGCAAGCAACAACGCAATTGTCAACGCAATCGTCTGACAACACGCTACTGAATAATCTCAGTACCGCGGTACTGCTTGTCGGACATGAATTTGACATCATTTTCTTAAATGCCGCTGCCGAGGATATTACCGGGCAAAGCGTGCGTCGTGCGGCCGGTAAATCTTTATTTGAACTGGTTCCCGGCTTTGAGCAGCTGACGGAATTGTGTGAAAGGGCGCAGGAAAGAGGCCGGAGTTTTGGTGGGAATATTCACATACCCGCTACGCAGCGCGATGGCAGCAAACTCGACCTTGCGGTACGTGTTAGCCCTGCTGCGACCGCGGCGGCCGGCGCGCTAATTGTTGAGCTATTTGATACGACGCAACGGCATCAGCTCGATCGTGAAGAAGCGCTGGTTAATCAGCATGGCGTCAGCCGCCGGATGTTGCAGCAGCTCGCTCACGAAATACGCAACCCTCTCGGTGGTTTGCGCGGTGCCGCACAGCTGCTCGAACGCGAGTTATCGGATCCGGATTTGAAAGAGTTTACCGGGGTGATCATCAGTGAAGCAGACAGACTTGCGAGCCTGATGGACGGGTTGCTGGGGCCGGGCCAGAAGCCGCAGACAGAGCCGCTTAATGTGCATGAGCCGCTGGAGTATGTTGCTACGATAGTTGGCAGCGAGTCGGATCAACTCGAAATTACCCGCGACTACGACCCTAGCCTGCCGGAACTGCACGTGGACCGGCATCAGATCACCCAGGCATTACTTAACCTGGTGCGCAATGCTGCCCAAGCGCTTAACGGCAAGGGCAGGATTATTTTGCGTACTCGCATACTGACGAACCAGTTATTGAATAGACAAATTTACAAACTGGTTGCCGCTGTAGAAATTGAAGATGATGGCCCGGGCGTACCGCCCGACATCGTGAACACACTTTTTTATCCTCTCGTGACCGGCCGCGATGGCGGCACCGGTCTCGGCTTGCCACTGGCCCAGGACCTGGTTAACAGACACAACGGGCTTATCGAATACGACTCTGTACCCGGGCGAACCGTATTCACGGTGCATCTACCGGTCGAAGGCGAGGACAGCTGAATGCAGGAGGAGATGAATACAGATACCAATATAAATGTCTGGGTGGTCGACGATGATGACTCGGTACGTTGGGTGCTCGAAAAAGCGCTGCAGAAGGCCGATATGCAGGTGCGTGGATTTGCTGCACCGTCAGAAGCGCTGGAATCGCTTGGCACCGCTAAACCGGATGTGTTGATAACGGATATTCGCATGCCCGGCATGGATGGACTGGAGTTCGCCCGTAAGCTCGATGAGTTGAATGCCGGTATGCCGGTCATTGTGATTACGGCACACTCCGATCTCGACAATGCGGTCGCGGCATACCAGTCCGGAGCATTTGAATACTTACCGAAACCCTTCGACATTGATGAAGCCATCTCGCTGGTACGCCGCGCCGCGCAGGTTGGTGAAGAGGGAAAAGCAACAGATTTAAAGCTTCCGGTAGCAATGTCGGGTATGGTCGGCCAGGCGCCCGCGATGCAGGAAGTTTTTCGTACGATAGGGCGCCTGTCCCGGGCGAGCATGACTGTCCTCATTACCGGCGAATCCGGTACAGGTAAGGAACTGGTCGCGCGCGCGTTACATGAAAACAGCCCACGAGCAACCGCTCCGTTCGTCGCGCTAAATACGACCGCCATCGCTTCTGAACTGCTGGAATCGGAATTATTCGGCCACGAACGAGGGGCTTTTACCGGTGCAGACCAGCGGCACATTGGCCGCTTTGAGCAGGCCAATGGCGGCACGTTATTTCTTGACGAAATTGGCGACATGTCGGTTGATCTGCAAACCCGCCTGTTGCGTGTACTGGCGGAAGGTGAGTTTTTTCGTGTTGGCGGCCAGCAGGCAATACATGTCGATGTACGGATTATTGCCGCAACCAACCAGGATCTGAATCAGGCGGTTGCTGGCGGCAGTTTCCGCGAAGACCTCTACCACCGTTTGAATGTCATGCGTATCAATACGCCGCCCCTGCGTGAGCGACGTGAAGATATTCCGTTGTTGCTTAATCATTATCTCTCGAAGTCCAGCGACGAACTGGGAATTCAGGCAAAAACGCTTGTACCGGAAGCACTGGCACGATTGCAGGGTTTTGACTGGCGGGGCAACGTGCGGCAACTCGCGAATGCAACGAGGCGAATGATGGTTACTGCGCCGGGTAATGAAATTCGGGTTGACGATATTCCGGAAGAATTCGGCGGCACCCGGGCGGTGACCGGCGGTGACTGGACCGGTGCGCTGACACAGTGGGCAGCGAATCAACTGGAGCGTAATTCCACGGTGCCGTTACTTGAAACAGCGCAGCCTGAATTCGAGAAAGCACTTATTAATGCAGCCCTGCGAAAAGCCAGGGGCCGCAAACAGGAGGCGGCAAAACTGCTGGGCTGGGGGCGCAACACACTGACTCGCAAGATTAAGGAACTGGGGATAGAGCCCTAAGTAGTCTTCAGGTCAGTTTTTTTCTAAGCTGGTATTCAGTGTGCCCCTTCGGGAAATCTTCCAGCTGCGCATATACTTCATAACCATGCTGTTGGTAAAAAGGTAGCGCCTGGAAGTCAAAGGTTTCTGCCCGTGCATGTGTGCAGCCAAGGTCCCTGGCCTGGTACTCTGCCTGCGCCAGCAGACCAGCGCCGAGACCTTGCCCCCGACAGGCGTCGTCCAGCCAAAGTAAATCGATTAGCAGCCAGTCCCACGCTGTCGATCCCAGCAAGCCGCCTACAAGGTGACCGGAGTTGTCACGCAGTGCAATTTCTACAGGCCGGGCATTTAGGCCCGGCGCACGCGGCGCGCTGTGTTGTTCGAGCGCCTCGCGGATGTTATCCCGCTCTACGTCGGTGAGTTCAGCGCTGAACAGGAACTTGTCAGCCGGCATCCGACAGAACCGTGAAGTCCCTGATCTCCAGCTGGTCTTCGGCCTCTTCAAAGTCCGCATTTCGGTAAAAGATATTTACCGGGTGACCCAGGTTCGGATCAAAAGTTGCGCGAATAAAATCTTCACGAGTGCGGATGTCGTTCAGCAGGTCGGTTATTGTCTTACGCAAAATGCTGTCTTCATCCAGCTCACCTTCGGGTACCGGATTGGTTCTCTTGATAATGTTTCCGGCTGAAACCACGAGCCCGTCGCGTACCTCAATCAACGCGATACTGGTCACTCCCCACATGACACGCCGGGTCAGCGTATAGCTGTAGTCTGTTATGCCAGTCGCAGCCCAGGATGCCGCCGCGTCGTTGACTTCGTCGGCTACCGCAGGGTTGTTAACGAGCGCTATAAGAAATATTCCTGGAAAAATATGTCGTGTAATACTTTTGGGATATTTAATAATAAATCTCGACATAAATGAATCCTCCGTCGTGCGGGCTAACTCTCTGTAATCGTAACTTTCACCATTGCATCACCCTGGGCGATAGCGTCGACAATATCCTGCCCTTCGGTCACCTTGCCGAATACCGTGTGCTTGCCGTTCAGGTGTGGTTGCGGTCCGTGACAGATAAAAAACTGGCTGCCGTTCGTTCCCGGGCCGGCGTTTGCCATTGAGAGTGACCCCGCCTCATGTGTATGCGGATTGCCATCAAATTCATCTTCAAAACGATAACCCGGACCCCCCATCCCCGAGCCTGTCGGGTCACCGCCCTGAACCATGAAATCAGCGATGACACGATGAAAAGTAATTCCATCATAGAAACCCTGCTGCGCTAGAAACACGAAGTTATTGACGGTTTTAGGCGCAGCGTCGGCAAACAGGGCTATGTTTATTGTTCCCTTGTCCGTTTCTACGCTGCAACTGTATGTTTTGGCAGCATCAATTTGCATCTCTGGGTGTGTGTCCCACTGTTGACTCATGTTGGTTCCTTTCTTCGTATAGTTACTGATATTAGCCTGACGCGGCTTCGTCCAGTTCGTTGTCCCTGATGCGCATAGTGCCCACCAGGCCCGAAATATTTTCGAAGTTATGTTTGTCGAGGTAATCGGCGATTCCGGCATTAATTGATTTGCATACCAGTGGATCGTAGAACAAAGCAGTTCCTATACCTACGGCCGTTGCGCCCGCAATCAGAAACTCGATTGCATCGCCGGCGGTCGTGATACCGCCCTGGCCGATTATCGGCACGTTATATGGGCCAGCGACTTCGTACACCTGCTTTACCTTTAGTAAAGCAATTGGCTTTATTGCCGGACCGGAGAGGCCGCCCTGTATATTGCCGATAATCGGTTCACGTGTTTCGGTATTGATGGCCATACCCATAAGGGTATTAATGACTGCGAGTCCGTCACTGCCTGCTTCTATACAGCGCCGCGCATTTTCCTGGATATCGGTCTGGTTGGGAGATAATTTTGTGATGAGAGGTTTGGTTGTCTCTGCACGACATGCTTCGACCACCCTTGCCGACATGTCGGGATCGTTACCGAAGGATACACCGCCTTCTTTTATGTTCGGGCAAGAGATATTGATCTCAATGGCATCTATCGCTGAGTCGTCAAATCGTTTTGTAACGGCCGCGTAGTCTTCAACCGTTGACCCGCAAATATTTGCGATAAAACGTGTCTCGCTGAAATCCAGGGTCGGCAGAATATTATCTACAACTTCATCCACACCGGGGTTCTGCAGGCCGATCGCGTTCAACATGCCGGCGGGTGTTTCATATATCCGGTGTGGTGGATTTCCCAGTCGCGGTTCCCGCGTTGTACCCTTCAGTATGATTGCGCCTGCATCGCGATTAGAGAAGCCCGCTACCCGGGTGTATTCTTCGCCAAAGCCAACACACCCGGACAGCAGCACAACAGGCGAGTTCATTTGCAGGCCACTGTAGTCGAGGGCCAGGCTGCCGGGTAGTTTTTTATCCACGTCGGACATCATTTATTTTTTTCAGGAATACTTCTACAGCGTGTTTGAACTGATTCTTTATCAGCCGGAGATACCCCCTAACACGGGCAATATCATACGCGTTTGCGCCAACACCGGCACGACGTTACACCTGGTGCATCCGCTGGGTTTCGAACTGGATGACCGCAAACTGAGACGTGCGGGGCTGGATTACCGCGAATTTGCAGCGGTACGGGAACATGCATCCCTGGAGGATTGTCTGGGCAGTCTCGATAATCCGCTGGTTTATGCGCTTTCCACGCGAGGTAGCCGCAGCTACACGGAGGGCAGCTACCGGCCGGGGAATGCATTCCTGTTCGGCCCGGAAACCCGTGGATTGCCGCAGGCTGTTCTTGACGAGCTGCCGCCGGACCAGCGCCTGCGCATCCCCATGCGACCGGACAACCGTAGCCTGAACCTGTCTAATGCGGCAGCGGTGCTTTTGTACGAAGCTTGGCGGCAATGCGGTTTTGAGGGCGGTAAGTAAGCAGAGCGTGACGCAGGTCACAGTTGGCAATCGGGCATCTTTGTAAATTGGAACCGTAGCGTTTGCGGCCAGGGACGGCCCGGCGCTATTTTTATTGCCGGTGAAATATTCAGGTTTCAGGTTTCACTTCGCGCTTCATCAGCACCTGCACAGCTTCTTCCGGTGAGCCGCCTTCATACAAAAGCTTGTAGGCCTGCTCGCAGATGGGCATTTCCACACCGAGTTCGCCGGCAACCTTGTGCACAGCCGCCGCTGCTTTCACGCCTTCAACAACCTGGCCGATTTCCTCTGCCATTTCATCAATACTTTTGCCGGCTGCAAGACCAAGCCCCATGCGCCGGTTACGTGACTGATCATCAGTACAGGTCAGCACCAGGTCGCCCATTCCGGACAGCCCCATAAAAGTATCGGGTGAGCCACCCAGTGCAACACCGAGACGTGTGAGTTCAGCCAATCCGCGGGTAATTAGCGCGACGCGGGTGTTCGCGCCAAAGCCCAGGCCGTCTGACATACCTGTTGCAATCGCAAGTACGTTTTTGACTGCACCACCGACTTCAACACCAACCATGTCAGCTGATGTATAGGCGCGAAAACTATCAGCCGACAAACTACCGGCAAGGTCCTCGGCAAATTTGCTGTCAGTTGACGCAACAGTCATCGCGGTCGGCAATCCCTGCCCGACTTCCCGGGCAAAGGTCGGCCCGGATAAAACGGCCAGCGGCACGGATGTCCCGAGCGTTTCCTCGGCAACCTCGTGCGGCAGCTTGCCCGTGCTGACTTCGAAACCCTTGGTTGCCCACGCGATACGTGCATCATCACGCATATGCGGCTTTACCGCTTCCAGTATGGACCGGAACACATGGCTGGGCACACAGATCAACAAGTCACGGTGGCTTTGCACCAGTTCGTTTAGATCTGCAGTGACCTGAATATTTTCCGGCACCTTGATATCCGGTAAAAAGACACTGTTGCAGCGCTTGTTTTCGAGTGAGTCTATAACTTCCGGCTCACGCCCCCACAGTGCGGGCGACTGACCGGCACGGCTAAGCTGAATCGCAAGCGCGGTGCCCCACGATCCGGCGCCTATTACCCCGATGTCTGACGCTGTGGCATTCATTTGAAGTTGTCAGTCCTGAGCTTCGCTTTTTTCCCTGGCACGTGCGTATAACAAGTCGAAATTAATCGGTTGCAGCATCAGTGGAGGAAACCCACCTTTACCTACCGTTGCGGAAACTGCCTCACGTGCGTACGGAAAAAGGGTCCCCGGGCATTGGGTGCCGAGCAACGTGCTGCATTCTTCCGCACTGTAACCCTTCAGGACGAACAGGCCCGCCTGGTCCAGTTCAACCAGAAAAATAGTCTGATCGCCTTTCTTTGCGTGGACGCTGATATGGAGGATGACTTCATAAAGATTTTCGCCGACGGAGGAATGAGAGTTACGAATATTGAGCTCCGTTTCAGGCTCAAGCTCGCTTTCCAGGAATATTTTTGGAGTGTTGGGCGCTTCAAACGACAGGTCTTTTACATAGAGCTGCTGTAACAGAAATGCCCGCGTATTGGCCTCGCCCGAGGCGCTGCCATTGCCGTTGCCAGTGTTTGGCGCCTGTTCGTCGGTCATTGTAGTCCTCGTTCCACTTGCGGCTACCCTCGTTATCAGGAATCCGGGTTGAGCATCTGGTCGAGCTCACCTGTGGAGTCAAGCGCTGCTATTTCATCGTAGCCGCCTACGGGCTTATCGTCGATTAATATTTGCGGCACGGTCGCACCTCCGCTTAAGTCGGTCATTTGCTGGCGCAGTTTTGGGTCCATACTGACGTCAATATCCTCGAACTCGATACCCTTGGTGCCGAGCAATTTCCGCGCGGCCGCACAAAAACCACACCAGGGAGTGGTGTACATACGCACCTTAACCGCACTCATACAATATCTGCTAGTCGCTGACCACTGGCAAATTCTGTTCCTGCCAGGCGGCAATGCCGCCTTTCAGGCTGAAAATATTATCTATACCATTTTTGCGTAGCCGCGTGGCGCATTCGGCACTACGTGCACCCGTATCGCAAATGAGCAAAGCCTGCTTATTTTTCTTGGTAACGTTCTCCGGGTTTTTCAACAGCTCTGCTTCCGGGATGTTGCGCGCACTACCGATATGACCTACGGAAAATTTATCTGCATCGCGAATATCAACTACTGTTGCTCCGCTATTAATTAACTGTACAGCCAACGGCGCACTAAGGCTGCTGATGTTGCGCGTCTTAATTCGTAACTCAAAAAAAATAACTGCCAACGCGCTGGCAAATAATCCGCTCACCAGAAATGCGTTGTTCGAGGAAAATTCAACAAATTCTTGCATAGAGCCTCCTGACAATGGGCGCGAATTATACCTTGTCTGGCCCGGTACGGGTTCCGGCCCTGTCGCCAAGCTTTAAGGAATCGCCTACACTCGCGATCTCATGAGAAAGTGTATTTGCGCGCTGGCAATGCTGAGCCTGCTGGCTGGATCGGTCGTCCAGGCACAGGCCTCCCGGGAAGAGGCCAGTGCAGAGCTCGAGGCCGTGCGCGATCGTATCGATGCCTTGCGGGTTGAACTCGAGCGGGAAGGACGACAGAGAACCCGGGCGGAACAAGCGCTCGCCAGGGTAGAGCAGTCTGAACAGAAGGCGCGTCGTGAGCTTGCGGATGTGCGCGCCCGGTTGAGCGAGACTGGCCGCCGCCAGCGTGAACTCGAACGCCAGGCAGACCGCCAACGCGCCGAGCTCGAAGAGCAACGCCGTGTCCTGAGCAAGCAGTTGCGGGTTGCGTATATCAATGGCGACGAAGAGTGGCTGCGCGTCGCGCTTAATCAAAAAGATGCGACGGGGTTTGGCCGGCGCATGACCTACTATGGATATTTATCCCGCCAGCGCAGCAGCGCAATCGAGATATTGCGCAAGACGATCATAAAACTCGAATTAACGCGACTTGAAATACAAGAAAAAGCTCGCGAACTGGCAAAGCTTGAGGACTCGGCGGCCAAAAAACTGGAAGACCTGGCGGAAACGCGGGCCGAGCGCGCAAAGCTCCTGAGCAAAATCAGTTCCAGCATCGATTCAAAAGATGCAGAAATCAGCAAGCTGCAGGCCCAGGCGGCTGAATTGACGGAACTTGTTGCGTCACTGGCCCGGATATTGCCGGAAATGCCGGCATTCGATGCAGCGCCTTTCGCCGGCAGAACTGCAAGTTTGTCATGGCCCGCTGATGGCCCGGTGCTGAAAAATTTTGGCCAGTCACGTGCCGATGGCAGCCTCAGGTGGACCGGCATTTTGCTGGGTGCACCTGCCGGTAGTGAAGTGAGGGCCGTCTATCACGGCCGGGTAATCTTTTCTGACTGGCTTGATGGCATGGGCCTGCTCACCATTATTGAACACGGTGATGGTTACATGAGCCTTTACGGACACAACCAGGATCTGTTGAAAGAGGTTGGCGAATGGGTCAGCCCCGGTGAGCCTATCGGCCATGTCGGCGACAGCGGAGGGCAAGCAACAGCCGGGTTGTACTTCGAAATTCGCAAGGACGGAGACCCGGTTAACCCCCGAAGCTGGATTAAATAGGTCACAATATTTGGCTATGTCGGCTTGAAATACCTTTAAAAATGAGAACTTACGCCATTCCACGGCCCATGGGGCCTATGCTAAGGTGATACCGCCCGCCTCAGAGCGAAACGGGTAGAAGATAGGAATGACGCTAAAGCAGAGAAGTTTTTGGCTGTTGCTGGTTGGCATGTTGTTCGGGCTTGCGATCTCGATCGGCTCGGGCGTATTTGCCCAAAAGGGCCAGCCTGAAGAAACCCTCCCCTGGGACGATGCGCGGCTGCTCGCAGAGGTGCTCGAACGCGTCCGGCAGGAGTATGTAGAGCCGGTCGAGGATTCCGTACTTATAGAAAGTGCGGTCCGGGGCATGGTGAAAGACCTCGATCCCCACTCGCAGTTTCTCAACAGCGAGGAATACGACGAAGTACGTATATCCACCAGCGGCAACTATTCCGGTGTCGGGCTGGAAGTGCATATGGATGAGGGCAAAGTGCAGGTTGTTGCAGCTATCGAAGGTACGCCAGCTGAAAAAGCGGGCCTTCGGTCAGGCGATATCATCGTTGCCATTGATGATATACAGCTCGACGAAGCCAACTTCGATCAGGCCGTGAACAGAATGCGCGGCGAACCCGGCAGCAAGGTAAAACTTACTGTCGAACGTGAAAATGAAGCAGAGCCCATTAATTTTCTTGTTACTCGTAACAATGTTCAGGTTAAGAGTGTTCGTTCCGAACTGCTCGAGGATGATTACGGTTATCTGCGTATTACCCACTTTAGCGAGACAACGTGGAAGGATACGCGTAAGGCGGTACAGAAAATGCGCCGCTCCAGCCCCGGCCAGTTACAGGGCGTGGTGCTTGACCTGCGTAACAACCCGGGCGGAGTGCTGGAAGCAGCCGTCGACGTATCAGACGGATTTCTGGATACCGGCATGATTGTTTCCGCGATCGGCCGGGTGCCGGACGCCAATTTCAGTCATCGGGCGAGTAAGGGCGATATTCTCGATGGCGCGAAGATGGTTGTACTCGTTAATGGCGGGTCGGCATCTTCATCAGAGATTGTAGCCGGCGCGTTGCGTGACAACGACCGTGCGATGATAGCGGGCGAGCAAACTTTTGGTAAGGGATCGGTGCAAACCGTTATGCCTTTGTCAGATGGCCGTGCCATCAAGCTCACGACGTCGCGTTATTACACGCCGTCGGGAATATCCATTCATGGCGAAGGTATCGTGCCGGATGTCCTGATTCAGGAAGATCCGACCCGTGACCTGCTGTCGGGCATTACTGCACACCAAACTGATGAAGGTGCGGCGTTGTTGCAGGGCGATACCCAGCTCCGCAAAGCGCTGGAACTGCTTAAAGACGGCAGGTTCCTGCAGAGTCGTGTGGATTAGCCGAGGCAAGGAATCAGCAAAGCCCGAACCCGAACCCAGGCAATCACAATCCACGGAAGGATTAATGATCAGGGCTGCCAAAATCTATCTGACACTCTTCATGCTGGCAATATTCTTGCCGGGCATTTCTGTTGCCAATGAAAAATATCCCCTGCTGGCTGAATCTGGAGCGGAAGCTAAGCCGGTCGAAACGATGCAAGTGGCCGAAAATATTTTCATCCCCGGGGAAGAAATTATAGTGGCCGGAGATGAGCAGGCGGAACTGACCGGCGCCGAGCCGGCAGTCATAGTTGATTCAGATCCGCCTGTCACAACTGAGTCCGGGCCTGAAGTCACGGCTGAGCCCGGGGAGCAGGACGAAATCGAACCGCCTGCCATTATCAAACCGGCAGCGCTTATCGCGGTGATTATTGATGATCTCGGTAACCAGCGCACCGCGGGCGAGCGCACCGTCGCGCTGGAAGGCCCGGTTGCCTGCGCCATCATGCCGCATACCCGGCACGCCACCTACCTGGCAGAGCGCGCTTTTGCCGCCGGCAAAGAAGTCATGTTGCATTTGCCCATGCAGCCTATGCAGATGCAACGTATTGCAGGACCAGGCGAGATATCGCTGGACACAAAGCGTCGCCAGCTTGACCATATCCTGCAGACCGATCTCAATTCGGTACCGCACGCTGTCGGTGTAAACAATCATATGGGGAGCCTTATTACCCGCCATCCGGGCCACATGCGCTGGCTTATGGAGGAGTTGAGCCGCCGGGGCGACCTGTTTTTTGTTGATAGCTATACGACGCCTTCCAGTGTTGCCATACAAAATGGCAGTAGAAAAAGGTGTTCCGGCCGCAAGGCGGCATGTCTTTCTCGACAACGAAGCAACGTCAGAGCATGTTGCAAGGCAGTTTCAGCGCCTTAAACGCCAGGCAGACCGAAACGGTTACGCGATTGCCATAGGTCATCCCTACACTGTCACACTGGACTATCTTGAAGAAGTGTTGCCGGCATTAAGCGAACAGGGATACAAGCTTGTCTCTGTTGAGACGATTATCAATCTGCAGGAGGAGCTGCAGCTTGACGAAGCTGTTGAACCGGCAGTGAGTGACGTTGTACAGACAGCCAACGCCAGGCTGTAAAGTAGCGCGGTTACTATGGACCTCAAAGCGCGCAAATACGGCAGTTCCTTTTTTGGGTCGTGGTTGGATTGGTCGCGCAATACCGTAACGATAAGGCTAAGTACCCTGCTTACTGCGGCGGCGTCATTGTACGTGCTTGCCAACCTCGATAGCGGCCCCGGCTTTGCTATTTTTCTTATCGAACTGGCTGTCTTTGCCGTTGCGATATTGCTGACTCAGTACCTGGCCACATTCAAGGCAGCGCCGCGGGCACAGGCAGCAGTTTCCAGCGGCTGCATGATTCTTTTCATCCTGGTCACCTCGCTGACCGTGGCAGGCCCCGGCAATTTCATGCTGTTGCTGATACCGATAATCAACGCAGCTTTGCGCCTGGGTTATCGCCATATGTTGATGATTACTGTTGCCTGCGGCCTGGTTTGGGTATTTTTGCGCAGCCAGGAAGGGCCGGCCGGTCAGATTATCTACTTTGCGCTGTTTGCCGAATTACTGCCGCTTGTACTTGTTGCAGTTGTCGTCAAAGCATTGAGCGGTGATGTCCTGACTGCCAGAAATCGTATAACTGCGCTGTCTTACCAGGATGAGTTAACGGGGTTGCTTAATATGCGGGCCTTTACCCGGCTGCTGCAGTCCGAACATCAGAAGGCAGAAATTACCGAGTCAACCTACGCAATATTGATGATCGATATCGACGGCTTGCAGGCATTGAATGACAGTTATGGCCATGAGCAGGGCAATCGGGTCCTGGTTGCCGTCGGCGATGCGCTGAAACGGAGCATAAGGTCGGCAGACCTCGTCGCGCGATACGGCGGGGATGAGTTTGTCATTTACCTTGCGGGAGCCGACGATGCGGCTGCCCAGGAGGTCTGCAACCGGGTGAGCCAGAATGTTTACAACATCACCCTGTCCTTCGAGCGTAAAATGCAGCGCGTCGGGGTTAACGTCGGCATGGCGATATATCCGGACAGCGGCGTCACGATACAGGAAATAATGACCTTCGCTGACCGCACAATGTATCGCGACAAGGATTTTCGCCGCCGTACCGGCCCCGCCAAAAGCAGTGCAGACGAGGGTAGGGAGCAGGCCGGAGTCGAATACTGGGACTGATACTCACGCGTTTTCCACGCATACAGGCTAATAGATGGACAGAACATTTCTCGGGATGGCCCTGGTAGCCGGGGCTGGCGGATTTATTGGATCCGGTCTGCGGTTCGCAGTAACTGTCTGGGTACAACGAATATTCAGCCACAGCCAGTTTCCTTACGGAACGCTAACCGTAAATGCAGTTGGTTGTTTGCTGATTGGTTACCTTGCCGGCGTTGCCGAACTGCGGGGACTACTTGACCCGTACACGCGGGTTTTTCTGGTTGTGGGAATACTGGGTGGTTTCACGACCTTTTCAGCCTACGCGTTCGAGACCCTGGCCCTCGCGCAGGAAGCGCAGTACCTGAAGGCGGCGCTGAACACTGTATTGCAGGTCATTATCGGTCTTGCCATGGCCTGGCTTGGTTTCAGTGCCGCGCGCCTCATCTAGCAGCCCCGGGAATCAGGATTCACCGAGCGCTTGCCTGATCTTGGCAGCCTGTTCCTCAAGTACAGCTATATCTTCCATGTCGCCGCTATGGCGACGGAGCGGCACATCCTCGTACCTGGGTACGATGTGCACGTGATAATGAAACACGGTCTGCCCTGCGGCGGGCCCGTTGAACTGGTTGATCATGATGCCGTCTGCCTGGAACACCTCCTGAACCACCTGCGCGACCCGCTGGGATGTGCGTAACACGGCTGTCCCCGCTTTGAGTTCCAGGTCGAATAAATCCTCTGCCTCTGTCTTGGGGATTACCAGCACATGTCCCGGTGACTGCGGCATCACGTCCATAAAAGCCAGCGTCTGATCGTCTTCGTACACTTTTACCGCCGGCATTTCTCCGCGCAATATCTTCGCGAAAATGTTGTCTTTATCGTATGTCATGCCGAATCTCCCCTTGCGTAGTCCCGGTTAGGGCCGGGTGATAGCATATTGAGCCATGAACTCGTGTACAAGGCCGCTCTCGCACATCCCTGTGCTCCGCGGCATTCGGACATCCTGTCCAGCACGCAGTTGACAAGTCAGTATTTGAGTAATGTGTGTTTATTACAGCTGAGAGGTAAGCACAAGGTGAATCAGGAAAAAGCCCGCAGCGATGCCAACCGCTGTTTCGTTTGTGGCCCGGGCAACACTGCCGGCCTTCAGGTTGAGTTTCGTTTGGAGGGCGAGGTCTGCAAAGCCGAGCACACGATTGCGGCACATCACTGCGGTTACGACAACGTTACCCATGGGGGGATTATTTTCGCCCTGCTGGATGACGTGATGGCGAACTGGCTTTTTCTTAAGGGCGATCGAGCCTATACGGGCAAATGTGATATCCGCTTTCGCGAGCCGGTAGAGCCGGGCACAACACTCAGCCTTGAGGGTCGCCTGACCAGTCGCAAGGGAAGGATGGCAAAAATGAAAGGCCGGGCAACGGCGCCGGATGGCAAACTGGTGGCAGAGGCGATCGGGACCTTCATCGTAATACCGGGTGAATAGGATTATGTGGTCGAAAAAAAGCCCCGCTGTGCGGGGCTTTTTTCCACCTGATTGCTACCGGCTGTATTCAGGCACCTTCGTAAATGGCTATATGGTAATTGCCCGTGCCGTCACGCAAATGCTTGACGTTGTTCTGGTACTCGTCGCCATTAACGAAAGCATGGACGTCATCAATAGACTGCCACTTCGAAAGAACCACAAACTTGCCCTGCAGGCCATCACCCTCGATATTCTCAGCTGACGGCCCTCGAATAACGTACTTGCCGCCGTATTTCGCAATGAGTTCCGCAGACTTTACCTGGTATTCTTTCAGTTCCTCGGTGCGGTTGGTGACTTCGCACACCGCCAGTAAATAAGCTGCCATTGTCTGTCTCCGTACCTTTCTCGCCGCACTTACTGGCCGAAGCGCATGTTGAACCGGACACCTGCTATCCGCGGGTTAGGCAGGTTGGCGTACATGTCGCTGAATACCTTCGGCCCGGCATTAACGGTCGGAGGTATGAGGTCTATAAATCCGAAGTTAAAATCACCAGTAATAATTCCGGGATTAGGCCCTCCGGAAAGAACGGTTTTGTCATCGAAGGCGTTATTCAGGTAGAACTGCAGGTCCCACGCATCATCGATTATGCCGAAACTGATATCGGTCAGGTTATAGGACTTGAATTCAACGATATTAAACGATTCCATATACCGCGAATCCTGGTAGCGGAACGCCACATTCGCATACCACTCTTTACCGGTATCGTAAAGGTTATTGGTGTAGTTAGCGTTAAAGAGCACCGCATGCCTGGGTGCACGTTCCAGTTCGTTGCCGTTGAAGCTGGATACACAGCCGAACTGCTTGGCCTTATCGGTACTGCCCGGTACTTCGGCGATGTCGATACAGCCCTGGCCGTTACCGAGTTGAATGCGACCGATATCGTTTGCGCTCTGAGTTATGATGGTGTAGTCGGTGTATTCCGTGTCCAGGTAGGTATAACCTAACTGCAAACGCCAGTTATCCGTCGGCAACCAGGTGGCATCGAGTTCGATACCCTGTACTTCCGAACCGTCGATGTTGACGACTTCGGTGCCGGTGGTGCCGCCCACTACTTTCTGGATCTGGACCTGCTTGTCCTTGAAGTCCTGGAAGAAGTAAGCACCGTTCAGCCGTACCTTGCCGTCAGCTAAAGTACTCTTGACGCCAAACTCCCAGACGTCGAGCCGTTCTGAGTCGAAGGCAACTTCATCAAACTTTCCGTCGCTGTTCGCGTCCAGGCCGAACGCCCCAACGGTCAGCAGGCTGAAGCCACCCGGCTTGATGCCGCGTGACCACGAGGCATAACCCATGATGTCATCACTGAACAGGTACTCGAAGGTAACTTTCGGCGCCCAGTAACGGTCGGTTCGCTTCAGTGTCTCGCGGTTAAACGGCGTTGGCAGGAAGCCCCAGGGCCACCACGAATTGTCGTCCCCGTAGCCGAGGGCTGTTGTGCCAGGTTGCCAGCCAAACGTTTCATAGCTCGCCTGCGAAACGGCCAACCGGTCGCAGCGACCGGCCGAGCCGCAAAGCAGCACGGTGCTTGGACCCGTGGCCGTGCCGCCGTTTGCGGTTTCTCTAGCGTCGGGTTGGAAACCCGGCGCCCGGAGAGCACCGTTACTGCATTCCGTTTCGAGTCCGGTACCGGAGCCGCCATCCCCGGGGTCGGTGCTATTCCAGTCAACATTTATATTGTAATAAGCGCCGCCGTCCAGGCAGGGAGTCATCACCGGGCCTGCGACCTCGTTATCTTCCTTGCTAAAACGGGCTTCGAGCCGCATCGTAAAGCGGTCGGTAAAATCGACGTCCAGCGATCCGTACCAGGACTGGTGATCGGTTTTACGATCGATTTGGGTGGGGCGCGCTAGCCGGCCTGCAGCCGCCTTGGGAAGCCAGTAGGCGGCGATAACATTGGTCTGGCCGCACTGGTTCTTGACGGGGTCGGTCTGGGTTGCATTTTCGTCCTCGCCGGTAAAAAACATTGCGCCGCGCATATCGAAGGCCTGGTCGAGATCATCGGATGAGCGGAAGTAACATTCTGCGCCCCCGGCGATAAAACTGTTATTGAGATCGAACTGGTCCGTGGTTTCTTTCCAAAGCTGCATACCGCCGGTCAAATTGACCGAATCATTGACCTGCCAGGAGAGGCGTAATTCCTGGCTGATCTGCTTGGTGTCAATGTCGCTGTCCTCCAGGAACGCGCCGTCCAGGTCGTTGATGTTGTCCCCGACCATATCGGTACAGGGCGCATAGGCGTCGGGGTTTAGGCCGTTGTCAACCAGGTAATCGTGGTAAGTGCCCTCGTTGGCCGGGTCGTACAACGGATGCGTATCCGGCAGTAGCAGCGGATTTGGTTGATCCTGCAGGTATTGAATATTCGGCCGGCAACGGTCGACGAATAGTTTGGCGATATCCATTTCGGTCGTAACCGAAGCGAAGGTATAACCCGTCAGCGAGGTGAAGGTGAGATCGTCGCTGATATCCCAGTCCACGACCAGTGAGGTGCGCCCCACTTCCTTGGTGGTACCGTCGAAATCTTTCGCATCGAGCGGGTTGTCGACACCGCGGTAATCGGGGCTGAGACTCAGGGTGAGTTCGTCTGCATCGGGAATTTTGCCGATGAACAGGTTGATAAGCTGCTTATTCCAAAGGTTCGCACCGGCCACACTGTATTTGTCGAAGGTGCCAAAGTCAGTCGGGCTTTCATAACCGCCGAGTTCTGAAATAGGACTATCACCTGAATGATTGCCGCCTCCGAGGTTGGCTCTCGATGTAATAATGTCGCCTTCTATATCACTATTAAAATATTCCTGAACATCAACGTTACCGTTGTTTCGCAAGCCCAATGTTTCGCTCACGGCACTCCATGACCATTGTTCATCACATCGTATACTTTGTAACGGTCCCGGCAGACCAACAGACATTCCGCCGCCCTCCAATGGCACACTGCCGGTGCCGCTAAGTTGGCAGCGATCGGAATTCAAAGCCAAACTCATCCCTGCAATCCGCGCGTCCGCGGGAATCGTGCCCGCCAGAATTTGTGCTTCCAGTGAATCTCCCAGATCGGCCCAGGAATTGAAATCCGAGAGCAGCACCTGTGCCGGCGGATCAAAATCTTCGTCCGTGTATTCGGTGCGCCATTTAATGCCGACCGTATCTGTCGGTTCCCACTTAAATGTTACCGCGAGGCCGTGGCCTTCTGCCCCGCCAAGATAAGCATTGGTCGGATCATTCCTGTAGGAACCCCGGCTGTCGTAGATCAGTCCCGTCACCAGCATGCCGAGCGTGTCGGTGAGCGGAATACTGACCGTGCCTTTAACCTCCCGGTCTTCTTCCGAGTTCCAGTCGACGGTTAAATCAACTTCGAATTCGTCGCTGGGATCCTTGGTGATGTACTGTATGGCACCGGCGAACGCACTACGACCATAAAGCGCACTCTGCGGGCCTTTGACAATTTCGATCTGTTGCACGTCGACGAGTCGCGGGTTGATCAGCAATGAACCGCCGGCGTTACTGACTGCCTCGGAACTGACATCGATGCCGTCTACCAGGGTGGCGGCATTGGGCCGGCCGCGCGTCGGCGACAGGCCACGAATAGTGAGGCGGGTGTCGGAGGGAGCGAAACCTTCATCGAACTGGACACTGGTATCCTGCTGCGCGATCTGGTTCATGTCCTTCAGCCCCAGGCGGTTAATTTCCTCGGAGCCGAGTGCTGTGATTGCCAGCGGAACTTCCTGCAGGTTCTCAGTAGTCTTACGCGCAACAACCGTTATTTCGTCGAAAACGGTTGCAGCAAAAACTTCTGCCGGAGTTAAAAGTACAGTTGGTGTCGCCAGAAAGGCTGCCAGTGCTAAGCTGACAGACAGAGCCTGTTTCCTCATTATTTCTTCCCCCGAAAGCATCCCTGCGCAGGGGGGCTTTCCGACTATCATTTTATTTGTGGCCGAACCGGTTTTTACCGCAGCCTGTATTTTTTACCGGGATACGGAGACCCGGCGTACCCTAATACTATGGGGCATGACCCGGTGTTGCAATTGGCCTGCAAGAAAACTGTCCGCCAGCCGGTTCCACGCTGTGCGTGATTGTCACCGCCCTGTTAACCGCCTTCCGGCTAACTCTATGCACTTTCCAAAGGTTTTTGCTGCGCTACGTACCAGAGGCTGAAAATGACTCCGGCCAGGACCAGCAGACCTGTGATCGGGCCGCTTTGCCATGTTCCGGGTGCGGCCAGAACAGAAGGGTCGCCGCTAATGACTATGGGAATTGCCATCAGGATACCCAACAGGGCTTCGCCGGTAATCAGACCGGCTGCGAACAGGATACCGGGACCTGATCCCGTCCTGGCTTGAGAGCCTTGTTCGACCAACCACGCGATTCCACCTCCCAGCATTATGGGTACCGACAGTTCCAGTGGCAGGGATATCCCGACGGCCACCGCCAAAACGGGCGCTCTTACGGCTGAACCGCGTGCTTCAAGTGCGAGATCGATAAGGATAATGGCGCCGCCGATAAGCGCGCCAATGCCGATCAGTCCCCACGGTAGTTCTCCGCCAAGTACGCCGTCGGCGACCGATGCCATCAGTGTGGCTTGCGGCGCGGTAAGCGAATTGGGCTGTGCGTCAGACGCCGGCCCGATGCCATAAGCCACGAGCAGAAGGTTCAGTATCGGCGCCATGACAAGTACCGCGGATATAACGCCGATTCCCTGCATCAACTGCTGTTTCCATGGCGTTGCACCGAGCAGGTAACCCGCCTTCAGGTCCTGCATATTGTCGCCCGCGATCGCGGCCGCACAGCACACTACCGCACCGATCATGATGGCCGCCGCCGCCGCTGCTGCGGTCGCACCACTAAGCCAGAGCAATAAGAGTGAGGCAAATAAAATTGTTGCAATTGTTACCCCTGAAACAGGGTTTTGGGACGAACCGACCAGGCCTGCCATATATCCTGCAACTGCCGAAAACAGAAATCCGGCAACGACCATGACGAGCGTCATGGCAAGACCGACACCGACACTGCCGACTATCGACTGGTACAGCAGGAAAATCGGTATGACAAGCAGTGCGATACCGATCAGCACATAGCGCATGGGCGCATCTCTGTCGGTGTGTGGTGTCGAATCCGACGCGCTTTGTTGAAGGCTGCTTCGTAAGCCAGTGATAATCGAGCCACGAATGGAAATTAGCGCCCAGATACCTCCGACAAGCATGGCGCCAACGCCGAGGTAACGAATCTTGCTGCTCCAGATCGTATAGGCCAGGCTAATGCTGTCAGCCTCTGCCACTGTTGCCGGGTCCATAAACCAGGTGCTGTAGACGGGTATCGCAACGGCCCAGGAAATAACGCCACCGAGAAAAATCAGTGAGGAAATATTAAGCCCGACGATATAACCCACGCTCAACAATGCCGGCGACAGGTTGGTGCCAAAATAAAAAACACCACCGCTGTTGCTGATCATTCCCGCCTGGGCGGTCGCGGGCCAGATCCTGAGGCCGGTTTCGGCAAACTTGATGACGCCGCCAACGAGAGCCGCGAGACCGAGGATGCGAATGCCGCTGCCCGGGCGATCTCCTACTTTAAGCACCTCTGCTGTAGCAGTGCCTTCGGGAAACGGCAGGCTTTGTTCCACGATAAGTGAGCGCCGCAGCGGAATCGTAAACAGCACGCCGAGCAGGCCGCCGAGTCCGGCGATAGCGCATACCCATGCATAATCGAATACTTTCCAGTAACCCAGCAGTATTAGTGCCGGCAGGGTAAAGATGGCCCCGGCTGCCACGGACTCGCCTGCCGACGCGGCGGTCTGAACAATGTTATTTTCAAGAATGTTGCTGTCGCGGAACAGGCGCAACAATCCCATTGAAATAACCGCGGCCGGTATCGATGCTGAAACGGTAATGCCGGCAAACAGACCGAGGTATGCATTTGCACCGGCCAGGAGCATGGCCAGTACGATTCCAAGAATGATGGCTTTAGGCGTGAGTTGTGGTGGTACTAACGGCGCTGACATCGACCCTAATCTACACTTTCAGGCTCAGTATCATCGTCGCCGATATTTTTCCCGGGCACCATGATGCGCGCCATGATGATGCCGACTTCGTAAAGCAGGTAGATGGGTACCGCAAGCAGCGTCTGTGATATCACGTCGGGGGGCGTCAGCAACATGCCTGCGACAAATGCACCGAGAAACACATATGCCCTAATCGTGCCAAGTTGTTTAGTGTCAGTCAGGCCCGACCATACCAGCATGATGGTCGCGATCGGAACTTCAAATGCCAGGCCGAATGCGAAGAAAATAACCAGGACAAAATCAAGGTAGTGGTTGATGTCGGTCATAACCGCCACACCTTCCGGCGCTACCGCGTTAAAAAACGCAAACATCAGTGGAAACACAACCGCGTAAGCAAATAAAACACCGCAGTAGAACAGGAGGATGCTGGAAACGACGAGTGGGATAGCAAAGCGCTTCTCTTTTTGATACAGACCCGGCGCTACAAATGCCCACACCTGGTAGATTACAACTGGCATCGCAATGAACAGTGAGACCCAGAGCGTCATCTTGAAAGGCGTTAGAAACGGTGATGCCACCTGGGTTGCGATCATGGTGGCGCCTTCCGGGAGCTGGTCGAGTAGCGGTTGTGCAACCAGCGTAAAGATATCTTCAGAAAATGGAAACAGGCAGATAAAGACTACGACAACTGAAATAGATAACCGCAGCAATCGGTCGCGCAGTTCGATCAGGTGAGAAATCAGGCTGCCCTCTTCCAACTCCTCTTCTTTATCGGTGTTGTCAGGGTTGTTGCCCTGGTCTGTGCCTGGCTCGGTCATGAATCTTTGTCCGGATCTTCAGCAGAAGTCTCGCTTTCTGTCTCTTCGCCCACGTCCGGCCTGCGTTCAGAAAAATCCATACGCCTGTTCTTGTCCAGTTCTGACCGTATGGTTTCCAGCGGTTCCAGTTCGTCACGAAACTGCCGCGTCAGGTTGCGCGCCATGCTGCGCGCCTGCCCGGCCCAGCGACCGATCTGTGCAGCAACCCGCGGCAGTCGTTCGGGCCCCAGCACCATGAGGCCAATCCCGAACAGGATGACCAGCTCCCAGAAGCCGATATCGAACATATGCGCTTAGGAATTGCGTGTGGTGTCGCTGTCAGGCTCAGACACACTTTCAGATGTATCGGCGCTGGACTCGGAGAATTCTGCATCCGGCTGGTTGAGCTGCGCGGAATCTTCTTCTTCCTTGTCCGCATCACCCATAGCCTTGCGAAAACCTTTTAACGCTCCACCCAGATCGGAACCGATACTGCCAAGTCGTTTCGTGCCAAAGATCAAAACCACTATCACCAGAACGATAAGCAACTGCCAGAGGCTAATACCGCCTAATCCCATAACTTGACTCCAACCGGGTCGTGCCCGCGAAATAAAAAATAAAACCTGTAGTGGTTAATGATAAAGCAAAAAAGCCAGCATGCAGCTAGTAGCAGGACATAAGCACACCGCAGAATGCGTATAAACCGCTATCCGTTTATACCTGCAGCCAGAATGTCACCGGCCCGTCATTACAAAGATTCACCTCCATATGCGCGCCGAAACGTCCTGTTGCCGGGCTTTGACCCCGTTGCCGCATGGCCGCGACAAGTATTTCGAAGAGCTTCAGGCCTGTTTCGGGATCGGCGGCCCGGCTGAATCCCGGCCTGTTTCCCTGGCCCGTATCCGCGGCAAGGGTGAATTGAGGTACAAGAAGGATTTTGCCGCCTGCCTGGCCGAGATCGAGGTTCATGCGCCCCTCTGCATCAGCAAAAACCCGATAACTCAGCAGCCGTTCCGCCAGCCGTTCCGCATGTGCCGGGGTGTCTTCCTTCTCCACGCCAACGAGTACCAGCAGGCCGTCGCCGATAGCGGCTATCTGTTCGCCTTCTACCGTGACCGTCGCGGAAGTGACCCTTTGCAGTAAACCAATCATTTCGTCAGTCTCGCTTAAGGATCGCAATACGACAAGCGGCGTACACAGCGTTCCGACGTTGGAAAGCGTCTGGCACCGGTCTAAACTGGCACGATATTGCTGGCGGAGCATTGAATATGAAACGTCGTGAGATTCTTGCCGGTGTCGGCGCTGCTGCGCTAGCGGGGTGTGCACAGGAACAGACGGACAGCCAGGTTGCTGCGAGTGTCGAGACCTTCGAGTGGAAAATGGTTACGACGTGGCCTCCTAACTTTCCGGGCATGGGCACGGGCGTCGCCCGGATGGTGAAGCAGATCGAACAAGCCTCGGGCGGCAGGCTAAAAATTCATGTTTACGCCGCTAACGAACTTGTACCTGCCATGGAAGTGTTCGATACAGTGTCGCGCGGTGCGGTTGATATGGGTCACGGCGCGTCGTATTACTGGAAGGGCAAGACAGAAGCGACACAATTTTTTACTGCTATTCCATTTGGTATGAACGTGCTGGAAATGAACGGCTGGCTATATTTCGGTGGCGGCCTGGAGCTTTACAGAGAACTGTACGCCGACTTCAACCTGGTGCCATTTCCTGCCGGTAATACCGGCGTGCAGATGGGCGGCTGGTTCAACACGGAAATCCACAGCGTTGCTGATCTTAAAGGGCTGAAGATGCGTATACCCGGGCTTGGGGGTGCAGTGCTGGAACGGGCCGGCGGGACGCCGGTTACCCTGCCTGGCGGGGAAATATTCACGTCATTGCAAACGGGCGTAATCGATGCAACCGAATGGGTCGGGCCCTACAACGATATGATTATGGGCCTGCACGAGGTAGCGCGTTACTACTACTATCCCGGCTGGCAGGAGCCCGGCCCGACGCTGGAATGCATCGTTAACAAGGACGCGTGGGCCGTATTGCCAGCCGACCTGCAGGCAATAATTGAAATAGCATCGGCGGCATTAAACGATCAGATGACCGCCGAGTTTATGGCACGCAACGCCGAGGCCCTCGCTGAGCTGGAAAAAGATTCACGAGTAGAAATTCGCGAGTTTCCACCCGAAGTCATAGAACAGATGCGTGTATGGACTAACGAAGTACTCGATGAACTGGTAGCTCGCGATCCCAAAGCTGCAAAGATCTATGCATCTTTTTCCAAATATAAAAAGAAAGCGGTGCGCTGGTCGGCGATTTCCGAGCAGGCTTTTCTGAACACTCGGTCACTTTAACTACAGATAATGTGCATTTTTCGGCATCGGTTTGCTTTCATCCTGCTGCTCGTGATTCTTGGCGCCTGCAGTTCGGGCGAATCTGAATTGCCTGCTGGTGTGGATCAAAAGGTATTCCGTTATTCTATGGATTCTGCACCCACGAGCCTGGATCCGGTGCGGGCGTCTACACTTTATGCAAATCAGCTCGTCGTTAATCTTTACGACACCTTATATGTCTACAAGTATTTGCAGCGCCCTTACGAGCTAAGGCCAAATCTTGCCACCGCTATGCCCGAGATTTCTCCGGACGGGCTGACGTACACGATCCCTGTAAAGCAAGGTATTTATTTTGCGGACGATCCGGCATTTCCCGGTGGCAAGGGGCGTGAACTGACCGCCCATGATTTCATTTATTCGCTCAAGCGGCACTTCGATCCTTCCACCCGGCCGGCCGGGGCATGGCTCTGGCAGGGCCGCATCGTTGGACTCGATGAGTGGAAGCAGGCGGGTTCCGATTACGCACAGGAAATTCCGGGCTTGAGGGCGACCGGGAGCCACGTTGTGCAAATACGCCTGAAACGGCCTTACCCGCAACTTGTAGATACCCTGGCACTTGGTTTCAGTGGTGTAGTGCCGCGGGAAGCAGTCGAGTACTACGGACGCGAGTTCTCTATCAACCCGGTCGGGTCCGGGCCATTCCGGCTCGTGTCTTATGACTCGTCGCGTGCTGTTCTGGTGCCGCAGGAGAACTTTCGCAGGGAAGTAGTAGATCTTGAATATGAAGGCTACGATGCCGCGACCCAGTCCCAATATGGTGTCGCCTTAATCGATGGCCGGATCCCCCCGTTTATCGATCAGCTGGAAATCTATTTCATCAAGGAAGGCTCCGCCCGCTGGAGTTCTTTCACCAAGTCCAACGAAATTCAATACGCGGGGCTGCCAAACGAACAAGTTGACCGCGTACTCGTATCAACTAATCCCGTAACGCTTAATCCTGGATATGCAGAGCAGTACCATATGAAAACGGCGCTTGAAGCCGGCTTTGTTTTCAGCACTTTTAATATGGATTTTCCGGAGTTCGGATACAACGATGATCCGGAGCGTGAGCGGCGTAATCACGCATTACGGTGTGCAATGATTCGGGGCTTCGACTGGGAGTCGCGTAATGACAGCTGGTATTCGGGGATAGGCAAGGTTTTTCCAGGCATTATCCCGCCGGTTGTTCCCGAATATGATGCCGGGCTGTCGCGTGACAGTGTTATCTATGACCCGGAAGGAGCCCGGTCTTTGCTGGCAGCAAACGGCTGGAACACCGCTACCTTACCGGTGTTGACTTACGGCACCACGCCCGGGCCAACCTCCCGGCTGTTCTTCGAACAGTTTCGTGCCTGGATGATGCGCATCGGTTACCCAAAGGAAAAAATTGTACTAAAAACCTACGCAACCTTTGGTGACATAGCCAAGGCCTGGCGCAACAGCGAATTACCGTTGATATCGAAAGGCTGGGGCCTGGATTACCCTGACGCGGAAAATACTCTGCAGTTATTTTACGGTCCGAATGCTTCACCCGGTTCGAATGACGGAAACTATAGAAATGCTGAATATGATGAAATGTTCCGCCAGGCCGGTGTGATGTTGCCGTCACCTGTGCGTACGGATTTGTACCACCGTATGAACCAGCTGGTGATTGATGACTGCGTGGCGATCACGGGTTTGTCACGGGTTGGTATAGCGCTGTGGCACAAGAATGTCATCGCGTTGCCAGACCGGAATTTTGTGGGCGGCCGCTTTATGTATTACGTTGACGTGCTCGACCCCGATGCGCCCGAAGTGCAGGCGTTACGCTGATGGAAGTATTCCAGTACGTACTGCGGAAACTGCTAGCCGGAATTCCACTGGTGCTGGGCGTAACCTTGATCAGTTTTGTGCTGATCGTGTATTTTGGTCCGGACAAAACCTACGAACTGCTCGGCAAGAACCCTACGGCAGATGAAATTGCAGAGATACGCAGCCAGTTGGGTTACGACCAGCCCTTTGTCACGCGCTACATGGATTACCTGCGAGAAATAGTGACGCTGGATTTCGGTAGTTCAGAATCGACCGATGAGAAAGTCAGCAGCATACTGGCCCGCACCGTGCCGACATCGATCGCGCTGGCAATTCCCGGCTTCGTCCTGGGCAATCTGCTTGGTGTAGTACTCGCCCTTGTAGCCGCTTACTACCGAGGGTTCTGGGTAGATAAGTTCATCATGGGTTTTGCAGCCGTCGGTATGTCGATCAGTTTCCTGATTGCCATCATCGGCTTCCAGATATTATTTTCTTCGAGCGATGGTCTGGACCTGCTGCCGGTACGCGGTTGGGATATGAGCACGCCACTCCAGTATATTCGTTACGTCACTGTCCCGACGCTGGCAACAGTATTCGTCGCGCTGGGTTACAACACACGTTTCTATCGCGCCGTCATCGTTGAAGAAATGACCCGCGACCATGTGCGCACCGCGAGGGCCTTCGGTGTTCCTCCTGTGCAGTTGTTCTACCGGAACATACTTAAGAACAGCATGATTCCGATAGTTACCCGGATCATGTTTTCGATTCCGGTAATCGTTATCAGTGGCAGCCTGTTGCTGGAGAGCTATTTCGGTATACCCGGTGTGGGCAAAGTTACCTACGATGCGATCGTGACCGGTGATCAGCCCATTCTTAAGGCCGTTGTCGTATTAACGGCCGTGTTGTTTGTCATAGCGCAGTTGCTTGCCGATATCTGCTACCGGGTCGTTGATCCGCGGGTGTCACTCAAATGAGTGCGCGTGCGGAAGTTGCGGTAAGCGTGGGTGCTCATGGGGACTCTCTGTGGTCCAAGGCTTTACGTAAATTCCGGCGCGACCGGGTTGGTATGTGGTCGCTGGCGGTTGTACTCGCCTATGCGGTTGTGGCGCTGGGTGTTGTGCTCGGGTTGTGGGCCGGCGACTGGGCTGATGTCAGCGGCCCGAAGTGGGCGCCCGTGTCAGGGGAATACTGGTTTGGCACCAATATAATCGGCCAGGATATTTTTGCACGGTCGTTGTACAGCACCCGTACCGCGTTCGAAGTTGGCCTGGTGGTTGCACTGGGCGCGACCGCACTGGGCGCGGTACTCGGCTCAACTGCCGGCTTCTTCAGCGGTAGCTGGATTGATGAAGTCATTATCTGGCTGATGGGCGTACTCGACTCCGTACCCTTTATTCTGCTGGTCGCGGCTATTTCCTATACGCTGCAGGGCAGTCCATGGGCCATGCACATTGCAATGATTGCAACCTTCTGGATAGGCACGGCCCGGCTCATTCGCGGTGAAGTGATCAAGCTTAAAAGTCTTGAGTATGTCGAGGCCGCACATGCGATTGGCGTGAGCCGGTTCATGATTATTTTTCGCCATATCTTACCCAACACTTTCCATATCCTGCTGGTGCAGGCAACCCTTAGTTTTGTTGCCGCCATCAAGTCGGAAGTCATACTGAGTTTCCTTGGGCTTGGCGTCAAAGACGGAATGAGTTGGGGCCTGATGATTTCCGAAAGCACTTTCGAGGTATTGGCCGGGTTCTTTAATAACTTTATCGCAGCATCAGTATTGATGTTTGGATTGGTAATGGCTTTCAACATGTTTTCAGATGCGTTGCAGGATGCACTGGATCCGAGGACCGTTAAATAGATATGGCATCCACGGAAAACAACGCGTTGCTCAGCGTCCGCGACCTGGTGGTCGAGTTTGAGACCGACCAGGGAGTGCTGCGCGCCGTGGATGGCGTTAGTTTCGATATACACCCGGGAGAGACGCTCGGGCTGGTAGGCGAGTCCGGTTGCGGCAAGACGGTAACCGGTTTATCAATGCTGGGCTTGGTGCCGTCGCCGCCGGGGCGCATAGCGTCCGGCAGCATAATGTTTGACGGTAGTGATCTGGTCAGCATGGACGAGACCGGCTTGCGGGAAATACGTGGCAGCCAGATCTCGATGATTTTCCAGGAGCCGATGACCGCACTGAATCCCGTGTTCCGTATCGGCAGCCAGATGCGCGACGTTTTACAGCGGCACCAGAAGTTGACACGCAGGCAGGCACATTCGACTGCTATCGAGATGCTTGCCAAGGTAGGGATTCCGGAGCCGGCCGGAAGAGTGGATGATTATCCGCACCAGCTTTCGGGAGGCATGCGTCAGCGAGTCATGATCGCAATGGCGTTGTCATGTGGGCCAAAACTGCTGGTAGCCGACGAACCTACCACCGCGCTTGACGTCACAACGCAGGCGCAGGTGCTTGAACAGGTTGTGCGTCTGCAGAAAGAGTTCGGTATGGCGATGATCCTCATTACGCATGATCTTGGTGTCGTGGCCGAAACCTGTCAGCAAGCCGTCGTGATGTATTGTGGCCGTATCGTTGAGCGGAGTTCTATAGAAGCGCTGTTTGCCTCACCAAGGCATCCTTATACTGCCGGCCTGCTGGCATCTATACCGCGTGTCACGGACGAGAGGCAGGAAGTGTTGCCGGTCATTCCCGGTATGGTGCCCGATCTTCTGCATTTGCCGCAGGGCTGTGCTTTCGCAGAACGTTGCTCCAGGGTACGTGACCGTTGCCGGCAGAAATCACCGCGGCTTGAGCTGCTGCAGTCCACCCAAACATCGGTCGCCTGTTATGAACCAAACGCCTGAAGTTCCGGCACGGAGCGACACCGGCACGCTGTTACAGGTGCGCGGACTAAAGAAATATTTTCCGGTGCACGGCGGCTGGCTCCGAGGCGTTCAACAGCAGGTCCGGGCTGTCGACGGGGTTAGTTTCGAACTGGACAGTGGGCGCACGCTGGGGCTGGTGGGTGAGTCGGGATGTGGTAAATCGACACTGGGCCGCGCTATTTTAAACCTGCAATCGCCGACAGCCGGAGACGTGCTGCTAGACGGCTTGCCTCTTGCAGGTCTTTCGCGGCAGGCATTGGTTGCCCGCAGGAAAGACATGCAGATCATTTTTCAGGATCCGTTTGCATCGCTGAGTCCGCGCCGGACCGTTGCGCAAATTGTGCGCGAACCACTTGATGTGCATCGTATCGGCAATACGAGGGAACGCAGGCAACGGGTGGAAGAACTATTGGAGGTTGTTGGCCTGCGTAGCAATGCGCTGAATCGTTATCCGCATGAGTTTTCGGGTGGCCAGCGCCAGCGCATAGGAATTGCCCGCGCGCTGGCCCTGAATCCCCGGTTCATTGTTGCGGATGAACCGGTTTCTGCACTCGATGTGTCAGTTCAGTCACAGGTACTGAACCTGGTCACAATGCTGCAGGCAGAGCTGGGAATAGCATTTTTGTTTATTTCGCATGACCTTGCTGTCATCCGGCACATCAGCGATGAGGTTGCGGTCATGTACCTGGGCAGGTTTGTCGAGCACGCGACAGCTGATAAAATTTTTTCATCACCGAAGCATCCTTATACCAGGGCGCTGCTGTCGTCTATCCCGGTTCCGGACCCGACGAGCAAGTCGCCGCGGCCGGTTCTCGAAGGTGATGTTCCATCGCCCATGAGCCCGCCCGCGGGCTGCCCGTTTCATCCGCGCTGCCCGGTTGCAACCGACCGTTGTAAAACGGAGGTGCCTAAGCTCAGGGAGGCTCAGCCCGGCACAGAACACGAGGTTGCCTGCCACCTGGCTACATAAGCGGTGCAGCGATAGATTCAGGATGAGGCTATACTGCGCGGGTCAAGCGGGCGCTCGATAAGATAATGAAAAGCCGTTTCGGATGCAAAAATAAGCATAAACAAGTCGGTGGGAGACTCATGAAAAAAAATACATGGCTAATTATGGGGATATCGTTGCTGGCTGGTTGTGCCCAGTTCACAACCAATGACCAGGAGCTGGCACAACTTGATCGGGCGGCCCGGAATAAAGCTAATACCTACGTGGGATGTGTGACGCGTGAGGCAGAGAAATTCCTGGTGAACAGTGCAGATGCTGGTTTTATCGTCGATGTTGCCCGCAACAACTGCACCGCGGCGCTTGATGATTATAAAGCTGCCCAGTCGGAATTCCTGGATGCGCAGTTCATGATGATAAAGGACAAGCTCAATGAGTCGGTAGAACTAATGGATGATCGCGCCAGGAATGAAATAGCGCTTATGGTGATAACCCGTCAGCAACAGTCTCAGCTATCCCCGGCCGCAACTATTGGTGCAGCCGTTCCCCGGCCGGCCGCGGCTCCGATCACGCGGGCAGCCGGTACGCCGACTTCATGGACCCCGGATCAAAGAGTGTATCTCGATTGCATGGAAGACCAGGCTCGCAAATACACTAGCCTGAAGGAAAGCGCAGAAACCATCGCGGAAGTTGCCCAAAGCCGCTGTCGTGATTACATGGGCGGACCGAACGCAGCACTGGCACAGGAAGGTCGCACACTCGTGCTGGGCACCATATTCGACGCACGGGTTACCCCAACTCGTTAATCAAGCGCTTGCGCCGTAACCAATTCGCTGTTTGAAAAAGCCCCAGGCGAGTGCGAGGCAAGGATCGGCCTACAATTCTCATGTACTGGTTGTGTACGCACCGTGCTGGACAGGATGTCCGAATGCCGCGGAGCCCAGGGACGGGCGGGAGCGGCTGAGTCGATTCTAAACGCCGGATCATGCCGTCTGAGGCATTTTTAACGGGCCGCTAGAACTGTTCAGGCAACCACGTTGCAAGTCCTGGCCAAAGCGCAATCAACAGCAGCGCAAATAACTGGATCACCACGAATGGAATAACACCTCGATAGATATCGGTGGTTTTTATTTCCGGCGGTGCTACTCCGCGCAGATAAAAAAGTGCAAATCCGAAAGGCGGCGTCAGGAAGGATGTCTGCAGGTTGATCGCAATCATGATACCGAGCCATATCGGATTTATATCCATAGCGAGTAATGCGGGGCCTACGATGGGTACGACCACAAAAGTGATTTCTATAAAATCCAGTACAAAGCCCATCAGGAACATAACCAGCATAACCACAAGTATTGCGGTTACCTTTCCGCCCGGCAGACTGCTGAGAAAATTCTGTATCGCCTCGTCACCGCCGTAGCCGCGGAATACCAGTGAAAACATCGAGGCCCCCAGCAGTATCAGGAACACCATGCTTGTAAACCTGGCCGTATTTTTACAAATTTCATAAAGGCGCCGCGTTGTCATCTGGCCGCGCAAACTGGCCAGCAACAAAGCGCCCAGCGCTCCGACCCCGGCCGCCTCAGTCGGCGTTGCGATGCCCGCGATAATTGATCCGAGTACTGCGAGGATCAACACGAGCGCAGGTAGCAGCGCCTTAAGGATACGCATCAGTACGCTTGATGTTGCACTCTCGTCCGTCCTTTCCTGCCAGGCCGGCATGCTGGAAGGCCGGGTCAGCGCTACGACAACCAGGTACACGATGTAGAAGCCGACAAGCATCAGGCCGGGGATGAGCGCACCGATGAACAGGTCGCCAACCGTTACCGTATCAACCTGGAAAATTCCCTGCTGTAGCTGAGCTTGCTGATAAGCAGACGACAACACGTCACCGAGCAGGACCAGAATTATCGACGGAGGAATAATCTGCCCGAGCGTTCCGGCAGCTGTAATGGTTCCAGTCGCAATTCCGGGATCGTAGCCGCGCCTCATCATGGTTGGCAACGACAGTAAGCCCATGGTCACCACGGTTGCACCGACGATACCGGTACTGGCTGCCATCAGCATGCCGACCAGCGTTACGGCTATGCCTAAGCCCCCGCGCAGGCGCCCCATCAACATGCTTAGTGTTTCCAGCAGGTCTTCGGCAATATGGGTGCGCTCGAGGGTTACACCCATAAACACAAACAACGGCACAGCTATAAGCGTGACGTTATTCATTATCCCGAAGATCCGGTTAGGCATGGTTTCGAGCAGTACTGGGTCGAAAGTACCTGCCAGACTTCCAAGCAGGGCAAACAATAGCGCTGTACCTGCCAGGCTGAATGCCACAGGGTAACCTGCGAGTAATACGCACACGACGACAGCAAACATCAGAAAAGCGACCAGTGCCATTTTCAGTGAGCCCCGGGAGCCCCGCCCGTGCTTTCGGTTCGCAGTGTTATAGCCGATTTCAGCAACATCACAACACCCTGCATGATGAGGAGCAGCCCTGTAAGCGGAATAAAGCTTTTTGTTATGGCTGGGAAGGGAAACGGTAGCCCGCCGGTTTCCTGGGAGGCTTCACGAATATCCCAGGAGATAGTGACGAAATCCCAGCTGGACCAGATGAGAAATCCACAAAACGGAAACAACAGCAGTAGCGTTCCAAGCAGGTCAACCATCGCCTTTTTTTGTGGCGACATCTCTCCGTAGAAAATATCGACGCGGACGTGGTCGCCAGCCGCGAGCGTATATGCCGCCGTCAACATGAATAATGCGGCATGCAGGAAGGTGACCGATTCCTGCAGACTGATTGAACCGGTTTTGAACCAGTAACGCTCAACAACAATGATGCAGGTGAGCACGACCATGATAAAGGCAAAAGCCGCCGTAGCACGCCCGATAGTCCGCACGAAACTTTCCAACTTGTTCGCAAAGCGCATCATGCTCTTTTGGCCGGTCGTGAGGCTGGGGCGCCTCAATGTTCCCAGAAGGTCGGGGAGAAGAGTACGAGCAGGGTAAAAATTTCAAGACGCCCTAAAAGCATGGAGATCACACAGACCCATTTACTCAGGTCGCTGAGCCCGCCATAGCCACCTGCTACTTCACCGAGGCCCGGGCCCAGGTTGTTAAGTGATGCGGCGACAGCAGAAAAAGCGGTGACCTGGTCCACGCCATCTATCAGCATGATCACCATCATTACGACAAATACCGCGACGTAAACCGCGAAGAATCCCCATACCGATTCAATAACCCTTGTCGGAATGGTGTTACCCCCGAGTTTTACTGGTATCTCGGCGTTTGGATGCACCAATCGTTTTATCTCGCGCACACCCTGGCGGTAGAGCAACAGGCAGCGCATTACTTTCATTCCGCCGCCGGTTGAGCCGGCGCATGCACCGACGAAACTTGCAAATATCAGGAGTACCGGTAACGCCCCTGGCCATGCCGAAAACTCTGTTGTTGTAAATCCGGTTGTAGTGGCTATGGATACAACCTGGAATAGACCCTGGCTAACGGTTTCCTCAAGGGTGTCATATTCATCCTGCAGCAACAGGTAAAGAATGGTTACAACCGACAAACCGAGCATGGCTTTGGCATATGCACGAAACTCGGAATCCCTTATGTAGCCCATAAAGCTCTTGCCCCTCCAGGCAAGAAAATGGAGTGAGAAATTAATTCCCGCCGCAAACATGAAGAATATTGCGACGCCGTTTATCCTTGTACTGTTGAAGTATCCAATGCTGGCATCGTGTGTCGAAAATCCGCCGATAGCCACCGTGCTGAAGGCGTGACATAGCGCATCGAAGCCACTCATCCCTGCCCCGTAATAGGCGGCGCCGCAAGCGATGGTCAGCCCCAGGTAGATATACCAGAGCGCTTTGGCTGTTTCGGTAATTCGCGGCGTCAGCTTCGTATCTTTGACAGGCCCGGCAATCTCGGCGCGGTATAGCTGCATACCGCCCACGCCGAGCATCGGTAGTACCGCGACGGCTAGCACGATAATGCCCATACCCCCGAGCCATTGCAGTTGCTGGCGGTAGTACAGGAGCGAAATATCTTTGCTGTCGAGCCCCGTTAGCACGGTTGCACCCGTGGTCGTCAGGCCGGACATCGATTCGAACACCGCATCGGTGATGCTGATATTCGGGGTCTCGAGAAGCATCAGCGGCAGTGCGCCGAAACTACCGAGCCCGAACCAGAAAGCAGCAACGATCAGAAAGCCATCGCGCAGGCGCAGATCCTCGAGGTGCTTGCGTACCGGTAGCCAGATGAGGATACCGGCACAGAGGGTTAACCCGAAGCTAAGTAAAAAAGCGCCGGAAGCGCCGTCTTCGTAGCGCCAGGAAATAGCAATGGGCGGGAGCATGGTGATGCTGAACATCATCAGTAACAAGCCGAGCATGCGCTGAACTACGGCTAGCCGCATGATTCCTTATTGCCCCGTTCAGGTGCCTGACTTGAACAGCCGTTCGACGTCATCGACATGCCGTCTGTCCGTCATAAACAGAATCAGGTGATCGTTCTCCTCGACCACCGTATCGTGATGCGCCTGCATAACGTCGTCACCTCTGACTATTGCACTGATGCTCGTGCCCGGAGGTAGCTTGATATCTTCGATGCTATGCCCGACGACCTTGGATTTGCCGGGTTCGCCATGGGCTATCGTCTCGATCGCTTCAGCACGCCCGCGCCGCAGCGCGTGGACTTTGACAACATCGCCCTGGCGCACGTGCGCCAGCAGGGTGCCTATAGTCACTTGCCGGGGCGAAATGGCGATATCAATATCACCGCTCTCAACCAGTTCCGCGTACGAGGGACGATTAATGAGGGCCATGACTTTTTTGCAGCCCAGCCGCTTAGCCAGCATGGATGCCAGGATGTTGGCTTCCTCGGCATCCGTCACGGCTATAAATGTATCGGCGCCATCAACATTTTCTTCCAGCATCAGCGCTTCATCGGCCGCGTCGCCGTAAAGGACAATAGAGCTGGCCAGCCGTTCCGACAGTTCCCTGGCCCGGTCGCGTGAGCGCTCGATAATTTTTACCTGGTTGGTCTGTTCAAGTGTACTGGCTAGCCGGTAACCGATATTGCCGCCGCCGGCTATAACAACGCGACGGACGGGCTCTTCCAGTTTACGTATCTCATTCATTACGACGCGTATATCTTTTCGGCCGGCAATAAAAAAGACTTCATCATTTTCTTCGATCAGCGTATCGCCTTCCGGCTGGATGGGGTAGCCATTGCGATAGATTGCAGCGACCCGTGCCTCGACATTCGGCAGATGATCAGTCAGCGCCCGAATTTGCTGGCCAACCAGGAGTCCGCCGTCGTGTGCACGTACACCGACAAGCCTTACTTTTCCGTCAGCAAACTCCAGTACCTGGAAAGCGCCGGGATAGCGAATCAGTTGTTCGATATGCTCTGTAACGAGTTGTTCCGGGCTGATGCAGACATCAACCGGCATATTTTCCTGCTGAAACAGGTTTGGTGCGTTGATGTACTCGGGTGCACGCACCCGGGCGATTTTGGTCGGCGTATTAAACAGCGTGTAGGCAATCTGACAGACCACCATGTTGAGTTCATCGCTGCTGGTCAGCGCGATAACCATGTCGGCATTTTTTGCACCTGCGCGTTCGAGTACGTCGGGATAGGCTACGTGGCCCACGACGGTACGTACGTCGAGGCGATCCTGGAGCTCGCGCAGAGCGCCGGGGTCTATATCAACAATGGTGACCTGGTTGGCCTCTTCCCGGGCAAGTTGGTAGGCAACGTTGGAACCTACCTGCCCGGCTCCGAGGATGAGTATGTTCATGGACGAGGATCGAATCCCTGGACGACGCGTAGTTTACATCAGTTCGAGGTTTGCATAGGACATCACCAGCCATTTGGTACCGGCGGCTTCGAAGTTTACCTGTACCCGGGCGTGAGAGCCCGTACCTTCATAGTTCAGCACCACGCCCTCGCCAAACTTGCCATGCCTGACACGCTGTCCTAGTTTCATGCCGGGCTCCGTATTTACCTTTATCGTGTTTTCACGCCGGAAGGCCGGCCGGTTTACCTTAATATTCGGCCGTACTTCCTCGATGTATTCGGTGGGTATTTCGGCCAGGAAACACGAGGCCTGCGCAAAATTATCAACCCCGTGCAACCGTCTTTGTTCAGCGTAGCTCAGGTAGAGCTGGTTCATTGCTCGCGTGGCACCGACGTAACAGAGCCGACGTTCCTCCTCCAGGCCCCCGGGGTCGTTCAGGGACCGCTTGTGCGGAAACAGGCCCTCTTCCATACCAGCTATAAAAACCAATGGAAACTCGAGCCCCTTGGCCGAATGTAATGTCATGAGCTGCACGCAGTCTTCCCACTTGTCAGCCTGTCCCTCACCGGCCTCCAGTGCAGCATGTGATAAAAATGCGGCAAGCGGCGGCAGCTCATCCTGTTCATCCGGCTCGAAGGACTGCGCGGCAGTCACCAGTTCCTCGAGGTTCTCCACCCTGGTTTCAGCCTGTTCTCCACGGTCCTTTTTGAAGTGCGCCAGTAGCTCGCTACGCTCGATGACATGATCGACCTGCTCATGTAGCTGCAGTTCGCTCGTCTCCCGGGCCAGGTTTTCGACCAGCTCCAGAAACCTGTGTACGGCCGTACCCGCCCGTGAACTCAGTTGCGCGCCCGCATTGCTTATTGCGGACTCCCATAGCGATATGGAGTTGGCGCGTGCGTACTCACGTATTTCTCCCAGTGTCCGCGCACCTATGCCACGAGTTGGCAGGTTTACCACCCTCTCGAAAGAAGTATCGTCGGCCCTGTTTTCCAGCAGACGCAAATAAGCGAGCGCATCCTTGATCTCGGCACGCTCGAAGAACCTGAGTCCGCCATAGACCCGGTAGGGGACCTGTTTTTGCAGCAACCGCTCTTCAAAAACCCGTGACTGTGCGTTGGAACGATAAAGCACTGCCGCGTCGGCACGCAAATTTCCATCACTTATCCAGTCCTCGATACGGGCGATCACAAACTCGGCTTCATCACGTTCGTTGTATGCGTTGTAAAGTTTAATCTGCTCGCCGTCATTGCCATCAGTCCACAGGTTTTTTCCAAGACGATCATTGTTGTTGGCGATAATCGCATTGGCAGCATTCAGGATTGTGGCGGTCGACCGATAATTCTGTTCCAGTTTGATTTCTCGCATGCCGGGGAATTCTTTCTTAAGCTGAAACATATTTTCAACTCGTGCACCGCGCCAGCGATAAATTGACTGGTCATCGTCACCAACTGCGAATAGTGTTCCTGTATTTCCGGCAAGGACGCGCAACCAGGCGTATTGCACGCTGTTCGTGTCCTGGAATTCATCGACAAGTAAATGTCTGAAGCGTCTTTGGTACTGCATTAGTATGTCTGGGTTACGCAGCCACAGTTCGTGCGCGCGCAGTAACAATTCCCCAAAATCGACCAGTCCTTTCTGGTCGCATGCTTCCTGGTAAACCCGGTACAGCCGTATCAGCATCGCGCGCGTATGATCGTTGCGGGCATCCAGGTTATCGGGGCGCAGCCCTTCGTCTTTCTGACTGTTGATAAACCACTGCACCTCGCGCGCTACCCAGGTGGAGTCATCGAGTTCCATGTCCTTGATGATGCGCCGGATCATGCGTTGCTGATCCTGTGAGTCGAGTATCTGGAAGGACTTCGGAAGCCCGACTTCTTCTGCATGCCGGCGCAGCAACCGATGCGCAAGCCCGTGAAAGGTCCCGATCCAGAGATTGCTGATCGGCATATTAAGTAGTTGTTCAACTCTCCCACGCATTTCCGCCGCCGCCTTGTTCGTGAAGGTTACGGCCATAATGCCGTGCGGAGACACACCTTCGACTTCCACCAGCCAGGCGATGCGATGAACGAGCACCCGCGTTTTGCCGCTGCCCGCGCCGGCAACGACAAGCACCGGTTCCTGCGGCGCGGTGACAGCATCGCGCTGTGCGTCGTTTAACGGGTCAATTATGGGAGTGACATCCATGTCTGCAGTCTAACGGTTCATTACGGTTCTTAGTATGTTCTTATTGTGTACAAACCCACACCGTCATGAGTTTCCGGTCGGGGCCGACGAAGTTGTTTGCTTCGCATTGCTCAAGTGAAACCAGCGGCGGCACACTACCAACATTACATGGGATTGAATCTGCCGGATCGGCAATGCTAAGTGCAATCGGCGGTATCTGCATCGAGAATACCGCCCCACCGCGGGCACGCCGCGTCGCAGCCGCCTCCAGCACATAATCCTGTGCAGTCTGGCAGGCACGCTCCACGCCGAATGCATCAAGTTGCTCACCAAGAGCAGTGATGCGGCTGGCATGTTCCGGCGTCATGATGGCAAAGCCACCCACGGTTACAGTTGCGATGGCCCACGCAAGAGCGCGTTCGCGGGGAGCCGGCGTGGCTCCCCTTATCTGCAGCAACGCTTCCTGCCAGCGAGGGTCGCTGACGAAGTCATCTATTGCAGGATCACCCAGTGTGGCCAGCAGGTCGGCCATGCGTTCCATGGCATAAAGCGATCCGTTGATAACAGCCTGGTCGTACCATTCAAGTGCGGCGAGCGGATCAGTTTCGAGGCTGCGATCCGCTAGTTCATGCATCGCCTCCGTGTTGCCATTGCCGGCAAGTGTTATCAGTACCGGATCACCCTGATCCGACAGGTCGATTGGTGCGTCCGTTGTAGTGCTTAACAGGTTTCGCCGGCCAACCGGATAGCCGCGCTCGGAGAGCCAGTTTCTGTATGCATCAAGCAGTGGCTCTGCAGGCTCGCCTCGGCTGGCCAGCCAGTTTTTAAGATCTGCAGGGGTCAGTAATCGCGGCAGGCCTGGGTCAAAACTGATGACCGGTTCATCCGCGGGCAGTGGCAGTGGTTCACCGGGTGCCCGTGCAAGATCACGCGCAATATTCAGGACTACCCACAGCAGCACCCCCAGCAGTGCAGTTGCAAGCAGAACGGAAACATTAAAACGCGACACCGACTCAACGTGTAGTTCGACACGCTACATGATTCAGGTTTATGACCGACAACAACAGCACAGCGGCAACACCGTTGTGAGCTGTTGCGACTGCAAGCGGCAGGCCAAACCAGACTGTCGCAATCCCCAGGCCGATCTGGCCAGCCAGTGCCGCCCATACCGCCATGCACGCTGCATGCATAGAAGGACCGCTGGTCTGCTTGGACCAGAGTCCAAATGTAATGATTAACAGCACAGCCGTCGCAACGAGCGCTCCAAGCCGATGGGCGAAATGGATGGCAACGCGGGCCGGTGCTTCCAGTATTCCAAATTCATAATCGATACCCAGGCCTCGCCACATCACAAACCCTTCACTAAAGTCTGCTTCCGCCGGCCACCATTGGTTGAGACAGGCGGGCAGATCCGGACATGCGAGCGCAGCATAGTTGGAGCTGACCCAGCCGCCGAGCGCGATCTGACAAACAAGCACGAGCAATGCAATCACGGCCGGCCATGCAATACGTCGGGTAATGCCGACCGCAAGATTGGTGCCCCTGGCATCTTCGAGTAACAACCAGAACAGTAGCCCAAGGGTAGCGAGTCCTCCCAGCAGGTGCCCCATGACAATAACCGGCTTGAGTAACAGCGTTACGGTCCACATGCCGAGTAAGCCCTGGAAGATAACGACGCCGAGTGTGAGCAAGGGGACCTTAACGGGCTGCCCGGGTTCGCGCCGGTTACTCCATGCGATCCAGGCAATCAGTACGATTATGAAACCAAGGGTCGCGGCAACATAACGATGCACCATTTCACGCCAGGCCTTACCTGCCTCTACAGGTCGCTCGGGCCAGTTTTTGGAAGCAATATCACTTTCGATATCGGTAGGTATCAATACTCCGTAACAACCGGGCCAGTCCGGACAGCCCAAACCTGCATCACTAAGGCGCACGTAAGCACCCAGCACAACCACGAAAAGTGCCAGGATCGTTGCCATCCAGACGAGCCGTTGATACCACGCAGACATTACAAACCCCTTAACCTATACCTGATACTTTAAACAAGTGAGTCAGATCATTTCGTATATCACCCATATCTGTTCCCGCTGACAATCTTGCGCATCCCGCTCGTCTTATCCGCTTCCGCGATAGCGGTTCACAGGCTGCGGATTATCCCTGAGTTAGTTGGGCCGCGAAAGTGATGACAGTCGCGATAGCGGAAACCGTGCTTCTCCGTCTTCCATGCTGATGCCCGTGCCGGGTTCACCTGCCCATGCCTGTCCGTATATGACCTCAAGGCTCAGGTTCCAACGGCCTTCAGTGTCGCGGGATGCTTCGAGTTCCCGCCGCATCTGCTGCCAGCGCGCCGGCGTGGTGAGGCCGCGGCTTCGCTGCTGACAGAAATTGGTAGCAGCGGTGCCCCGCAGATCAGCGACAAGGCGCCCTATGTCGGTATAGGTAACCGTAAGCATCTCGACGTCCATGACAGGCTCGCTGAAACCAGCTTTAATGAGCGCATCACCGATGTTGTGCATATCCGCGAATTCGTGGACGTGGACGTGATCGTCAACCTTTGCCCACGCGCGCCGCAGCTCCCTCAGTGAGTCCGGACCCAGCGTGCTGAACAAAAACAGGCCGGGAGCCTTCAATACCCGCCGGGTTTCATGAAATACCCGCTCGGGATCTGCGCAATACGGCAACATCATATTGGACAAGGCCATATCGACACTTCTGTCTGTCAGCGGTAAGCGGTGGCCATCGGCACATACAAGGCTGCCGGTAATGCCCGCCGCCGAGCGCAACATGGGAAATGACCAGTCGAGTTGTATGAGTGCTGTTTCAGGATAGATGTGCCGGATCTCTGCCGCAGCCGCGCCGGTGCCGGCGCCGAGTTCGAGTACGGTCTGTGGTACCAGGCTAATCAGTCCCAGCCGCTCCAACAGGCGCGCACGAATTTCTGCACAGAAAAAATCTGCCGCATCATAACCGGCTGCTACCTTGCCTTGCGCAGTACGCAATTGTTGCTGATTGAGTGCGTGCATGGGTAGCGCGATACAAAGAACCAGCGCGGACGGCGTGTCAGCCGGAAGTCCAGTCTGGCTGACACGCGGCACCAGGCTCGGGTTCGATTCCCAGCCGGGCCATGAGTGCCTGGTCGGCGTCAGCGGCCGGGTTGCTTGTGGTCAGCAGCTTCTCACCGTAAAAAATGGAGTTAGCGCCCGCCAGGAAGCACAGGGCCTGGGTTTCGTCGCTCATCTCCTCGCGACCCGCTGACAGCCTGACGTGCGATGCAGGCATCAGAATGCGTGCAACGGCTATAGTCCTGACAAAGTCGATGGGGTCGAAGCTGTCGGTGCCGTTCAGCGGTGTACCCTCCACTTGCACGAGTTGGTTAATAGGCACGCTGCCGGGATGTTCAGGCAGAGTTGCCAGTGTATGCAGTAGCTCGACACGATCAACTTCGCTTTCGCCCATTCCGACGATGCCGCCGCAGCACACTTTAAGTCCGGCATTGCGTACGAAATGCAGGGTATCCAGACGATGCTTGTAGGTGCGGGTAGTGATGATCTGCCGATAATAGTTTTCCGACGTGTCAAGATTATGGTTGTAATAATCGAGACCGGCATCCTTCAGTTGTTGCGCCTGTTCCGGTTGTAGCATGCCGAGTGTCGCACAGGTCTCCATACCGAGTTCACTGACACCCTTAACCATCTCGACGATCAGGTCCATCTGTTTCGGCTTGGGCGAACGCCATGCGGCACCCATGCAAAAACGGGTTGCACCCTGTTCACGTGCGGCGCGTGCACTAGCGAGCACTTCCTCAAGCTGCATCAATGGTTCGTTTTCTACATCTGTATCAAAGCGAGTGCTTTGCGGGCAATAGGCGCAGTCCTCCGGACAACCACCGGTTTTGACGCTGAGCAGGGTGCTGATCTGCACCTGGTTTGGATTGAAGTGCAGCCTGTGCACAGTTTGCGCAGCGTGCAGGAGATCGGCGAATGGCGCGTTATAAAGCGTGCGTACTTCTTCCAGGGTCCAGTCCGTTCTTGGGTCACCCGACGCCAGTTCGGTTAGCGGGAACGGGCCGTTGCTGTGGTGGGATTCGGCCTCTGGTGCTCCGTCCATAGTTGCGTTTCCTGTCAGTTTAGAAGCTTGGGCCGGCCCTGCCGGCTGCACCAGACTGGAGCCATGAACCAGGCTGGATGGCAAGTATCAAAAGGCTCCCCATGGCTGTCAACCCATGACTGCTAATCTGGTTGACAGGCTGCTGACAGCTATCTCGCCCTGGCGTTGCGTGTTGTGCCGGGGCACCGCGCATGGCATGGATATCTGCGCGGACTGCATCAACGATCTGCCCTGGCTCGGGCGCAGTTGCCATCAATGCGCCCTGCCGCTGACATCAACCGGCGCGCTATTGTGTGGAGCCTGTATACGCGCGCCCACGGACATCGATCATTGCATCGCTGCCCTCGTCTACGAATACCCGGTCGATCGCCTGGTTACCGGACTTAAATACCGTCGCAATCTCGCATATGCCCGGGTGCTTGGTGAACTACTGGCCATTCGTATTAGTGAGGCCCTTGCGAGCGGCGGCCTGGAAAAACCTGCATTGCTGATACCGGTCCCGATGCACCGATGGCGGCAAGCGCTGCGTACTTACAACCAGGCGGAGCAGATTGCTTGCCGGCTGGGGTATGACCTGTCCGTTCCGGTAGAAACCACGCAAGTGCTGCGCGTGCGCAATACCCCACCACAAACATCGTTAAGTCGTGCTGTGCGACTCCGGAACCTGAGTGGCGCATTCCGCGTACGGGGCAATGTTGCCGGCAGGCGTATCGCCCTGGTAGATGACGTTATTACGACGGCATCAACCGTTCGCGAACTGGCTCGCATACTGAAAAATAAGGGTGCCGCCGAAGTTCAGGTCTGGGCTGTTGCTCGTACAAATAATTGATGTGTCAGTCGAAGGTGTAACTTAGAAGGATTCCTGCAAAAACTGTAATGCCGATGTAGTGATTGTTCAGAAAGGCATAAAAACATTTTATAGGCTCACGTTTCCGAATCAGTGCAAACTGGTACAGCATCAGTAAAGCAACAATTAATAAACTGAGTCGATACCACATACCAAGCCCTGCAACTTCGCCACTCAAAAATAATGACACAAGGAAAATAAACTGCAGCAGGCTCACAATAAACACGTCGGCCTGACCAAACAAAATAGCCGTCGACATGATTCCAAGTTTCCGGTCATCCTCGCGATCAACCATCGCATACATGGTGTCGTAAACCATCGCCCAGACAACAACACCTATCCACATGAGCCAGGCAAGTTTGGGCACAGTGCCCGTCTGAGCAGCGAATGCCATCGGTATGCTCCAGCCATAGGCTGTCCCGAGTACCAGTTGTGGCGCGACGAAAAAGCGCTTGCAGAATGGGTACACCACTGTAAGTAACGCAGCGACTAAGGCCAGCATCTGGGTGTAGGTGTCCAGGGTCAGAACGAGGCCTATAGCCATCATGGACAATGCGGCGAACAGTAAGAGTGCTTCGGTCGGGGTGACATTGCCCGCAACTATCGGCCGGTCCCTGGTGCGTGAAACACGACCATCAAAATTCCGGTCGGCATAGTCGTTAATTACACAACCAGCACTCCGCATGATGATTACACCAAGGACAAATACGGTAAATACCCAGGAGTCGGGCGAACCATTTCCCGCGACCCAGAGAGCCCACAGCGTTGGCCACAATAATAGCCAGATACCGATAGGCTTGTGCAGGCGCATCAGGTGTGCATAGTGGTGAAGTTGCTGACCTAACTCACCAAGTACACTTGAAACAACTGGAAGCGACTGTTGGTTCATCCGAATGCGCAACTCATTGTCATAAGCGGATTGTCACTAACGGATTAGTCCGTAAGTTTAATGCGGCGGTCTTCGTTGTCGACTACACCGGGTAAAAAAACTTCAGTAACCGTTAGCGACGCATCGCTGATATGGAAATCGGACTGGCGAGCCCAAAGCGGTGTTTGATGCAGATCCGCTAAGTCGCACGGCAAATTATCAGCGGTGAGCAACGCATAACGAAATTCACTGCGGCTTACCTCCGGTAGTGTTTGCAGGCGTTCTCCGAGCGGTTCGTCACCAAGTTCGCTCAGCCAGGGGTGCATTGCGGCCGTCGCGGCAGGAATCACAGTTTCTGCATAGATACAGGCCTGTTTGCCACAATGAAGAATTACGCGTCGCTGAAAATCATGTCCGGGCTGCTCATCCGGGTTGGCATTTGAATCCAGAACCTCGAGACAAAAATCACTTGCGCACAAGCGACGCAGTCGTGCGGTCAGCAGACCGGTTTCCTGGAGCCAGCCTCGCAGCACCGGTTTGGGCTTTAAACCGGTTTGTTCCGGTTCGCGGTGCCAGAGCATGGTGTCGCCAGTATGAGGTTCCCGTGCCGACATTCGGCGTACCTTTGTTGTTATCAGGCGTAAAAGTCTACCCGATTCAGTCGCTCAGGGTGGCACACCCGCAGAGGCTCAGACATTGCCATATTCCGATGCCGCTCCAATCCAGCGCTGCATGATTGCTGTCGCAGCTCCGGGATGCTGGTCCAGCAGCGTTTCCGCCATTGCCTGCACCTGCGGCAGAAGCCCCGTATCCCTAATCAGGTCCGCGATTCGCATCTGCATCAGCCCGGTCTGGCGCTTGCCGAGGACCTCCCCCGGGCCCCTTAGTTCGAGATCTTTCCGGGCAACTACAAAACCATCGCTTGTGTCGCGCAGTACGCCAAGACGCTGGCGGGCATGTTCGGAAAGCGGTCCGCGATAGAGAAGGACACATGCACTGAGTTCCTGGCCGCGGCCAACCCGACCGCGTAACTGGTGTAGTTGTGCCAGGCCCATGCGCTCGGCATTTTCGATAATCATCAGTGTCGCTTCGGGTACGTCCACGCCCACCTCGATGACCGTCGTCGCTACCAGCACCTGTAAATTCCCCGTCGCGAAAGCCTTCATGACCAGTTCTTTTTCATCATTTTTCATACGTCCGTGAATCAGGCCGACCGACATACCGGCGAGTGCTTCGGTTAGCATTGCATGAGTTGATTCTGCATCCTGGTAATCCAGTGCCTCGGATTCTTCGATCAGGGGACACACCCAGTACGCTCGCTGACCTGAGTCGCATGCCGTGCGTACCCGTTCAATAACTTCTGCACGCCGGTTTTCTGACAGGGCGACCGTTTGCACGGGCTGTCTGCCGGGGGGCATTTCACGAATAACCGAAACATCAAGATCGGCATACATGGTCATCGCCAATGTGCGTGGTATCGGTGTGGCCGTCATAACCAGTTGATGCGGGCGATGTGCACCGCTGGCGCCTTTTTCCATGAGGCTCAGGCGCTGATGGACACCAAAACGGTGCTGTTCATCGACGATAACGAGTCCGAGTTTCTCGTATTCAAGGCCTTCCTGGAACAATGCGTGCGTACCGACAATGACTCGCGCTTTACCGGTCGCAATCGCTTCATAGGCCTGCTGACGCTGGCGGGTTTTCAGTGCGCCGGAAAGCCAGCTTACAGGCACATCCAGTGGCGCAAACCAGCGCATGAAATTGTCGCGATGCTGTTCGGCCAGCAATTCGGTGGGCGCCATAATCGCAACCTGCGAGCCTGCGCTGACGGCATGTAGTGCCGCGGCGGCGGCCACAGCGGTTTTTCCGCAACCAACATCGCCTTGCAGCAGACGCATCATTGGATGAGTTTTTGCCAGGTCCGCACGAATAGTTTGCAGTACTTTTAGCTGGTCACCGGTGAGTTCAAAACCAAGGCGACTGATAAAGCGTTCGCACAAGTCGTCCCTGCTTTGCAATGACTCGGAATCCAGGGTTGCGGCACGTCGGCGAATCTTCCTGAGGCTCAGGTGATGCGCGAGTATTTCTTCCATGGCCAGGCGTTGCTGGCACGGATGCCGGCCTGCAGCCAGCTCCTCGATTTCTGCATCCGGCGGAGGTCGGTGCAGGTAGCGGATGGCTTCCCAGAGCGGCGGCAAATTGTGCTCATTTACCAGCGCATCCGGGAGCCAGTCGCTGATGTTATCGGGTTCGCTGTCCAGTACCTGCCCGATGAGATTACGCAACCGTCCCTGCTGTATGCCCTCGGTCGTCGGGTAAATGGGGGTCAGGTGCTCGTCAAGCGGCTTCATGTCGTCGTCACGCAGCACCCGGTACTCCGGGTGAATAATTTCGAGGCCGCCCGATCCTTTGCGCACTTCGCCGTAACAGCGCAAGCGTTTACCTCGCGCAAGACCCTGTTGCTGTGAACGGGAAAAATAGAAGAATCGTAATGTCAGGGACCCGGTGCCGTCGCACACACGGCAAAGCAAACTGCGTCGTCGTCGATATATAACTTCGGTCAATTCGATTTCCGCTTCGACAACCGCACGCTGGCCCGGCACAAGTCCGCCAATAGGGACTAGCCGGGTACGATCTTCGTAGCGCATGGGCAGCACAAACAGAAGGTCTTCAGGTTTGTGTACGTTGAGCCGATCAAGTTTTTCGGCTAAAGAAGGCCCCACACCGCGCAGGTCCGTCAAATGCATAAGGGTATTCGGGGCAAGCTCCCGAATGGACTTGTTAGCCGGTGCTTTGGCGGGCCTGTTCACGCAGGCTTTTCAGACTGACAGTACAGCATCAGCTTCGACTTCGGCGCCTTTAGGTAAAGCACTTACCTCAATTGCAGCACGCGCCGGGTAAGGCTCCGCAAAGTACTCCGCCATTATTTCGTTCACCTGGCCAAAGTGACCGAGGTCGGTAAGAAATACCGTGACCTTCAGCGCCCGCGATAAATCGCTGCCCGAGGCTTCCGCAACGGCTTTAAGGTTCTCGAAGACCTGCCTTACTTGTGTATTTATGCCGCCGTCTACCAGTTCACCCGTCGCCGGGTCGAGGGGAATCTGGCCGGATACATACACCGTGTCGTTGTGGCGGATCGCCTGGGAGTAAGGGCCGATGGCAGCAGGCGCTGCATCAGTGTGTATAGCTTGTTTTGTCATCTGGTTTTTTCAGGCGCAGATTCGTGCGACGCGCTTAACATTACCCATAACTCGTATGCGTCTTAGTACCCGCGCCAGGTGTACCCGGTCATGGACAAGAATCAAAAACATCATTTCTGCGAAGTCATCATTATCTTCGCTGACGGATACCTGTTCGATATTTGAACTAGCCTCGGCTATTTGCAGAGCGACTTCTGCCAGGGAGCCGGGCCGGTTGGCCATTTCTATACGCAACTCGACCGAGAAGTCGCGATTGATATCGGGTTCCCACTCGACTGCCAGCCATTTGCCCGGTTGTTTGCTGAACTGGTGTACGTTGCCGCAAATATCGCGATGTATAACGACACCCCGGCCACTGCTCAGGTACCCCATGATTTCATCGCCGGGTATAGGGTGACAGCAACGACCATAACTCACGACCAGGCCTTCGGTGCCCGCAATCGTAATCTTGGAGGGCTTGCCTTGTTCGCCCGGTTCCTGGCCCGAATCCTGCAGCAGTAATTGCGCCACGACGGGCGCCAGTCGTTCACCCAGACCGAGTTGCTCATACAGGTCAACCTGCTTGCCGAGTTTGAACTCGGCAAGCAGGTTGTTCAACCGTTTGCGGCTGATACGGCGCAAGCTGGTGCCCTGCGCGCGCAGCGCCTGCACGAGCAGGCGACGGCCCAACTCAATGGCTTCATCCCGACGCAGGTTTTTCAGGTATTGCCGAATACTGTGTCGCGCCTTGGCGGTGACAACGAAGTTTACCCAGGTCGGATTAGGATGCGCGCGCCGCGAGGTAATGATCTGGACAGTCTGGCCATTCTTCAGTGGTGTGCGTAACGGTTCGAGCCTCCGGTCAAGCTTGGCCGATACGCAGCGGTTGCCGACATCGGTATGTACTGCATAAGCGAAATCGACACAGGTCGCGCCGCGCGGCAGGCGCAGGATTTCACCCTTGGGCGTAAATACATACACCTTGTCGGGAAACAGATCGACCTTGACGTTTTCCATGAACTCTTCCGAGTTCGCTGTCGTCTGCATTTCGCTGATCGACGTCAACCAGTCACGTGCTTTCACCTGGGGTGAGATCAGGCTGTGGTCAACTGCTTTGTAATTCCAGTGCGCTGCCACACCACTCTCGGCAACGCGTTGCATCTCGCCCGTACGTATCTGGACCTCAACCGGAATGCCGTTAGGGCCAAACAGCGTTGTATGAAGTGACTGGTAACCGTTTTGCCGCGGTATCGCCACGTAATCTTTGAAGCGGCCGGGCATGGGTTTATAGTTCTGGTGCACGATGCCGAGCGTGCGATAACAGTCATCCGGGTCTTCAACGATTATCCGGAACCCGAACACGTCCACGATTTCGCTCAGCGGCAATTTTTTACGCAGCATCTTTCTGTAGATGCTGTACAAATGTTTCTGGCGGCCTTGTACGCTGCCGTTGATACCAACATCGCGCATCGACTTACGCAGCCGGTCCGAAATGCGCTTGACTATCTGGCGCTGATTACCCTTCGCCTTCTGAAGTGTGCTGTCGATTACCCGGGCACGGAACGGGTACGCACTACGAAAGCCAAGATCCTCTAGCTCGATCTTTAGCCAGTTGATACCGAGGCGATTGGCAATTGGCGCATAGATCTCCAGGGTTTCCCTGGCGATTCTGACGCGTTTGTCCGGGCCCAGTGCCTCAAGGGTGCGCATGTTGTGCAGACGGTCTGCGAGCTTCACGAGGATAACGCGTATGTCCTCGACCATCGCCAGCATCATCTTACGGAAGCTTTCGACCTGGGCTTCGCCGCGGCTGGTGAAACTTAGCTGATCCAGCTTGCTCACGCCGTCCACGATGTTAGCCACGTCGTCACCAAACTCTTCACGAATCTGTTCGACATCGATAACGGTGTCTTCAATAACGTCGTGAAGAATCGCTGCGCAGATACTTTCCACATCCAGGCGGAGTTCGGCAACAATCGCGGCCACCGCTACCGGGTGGCTGATGTAGGGGCGGCCGCTGGCGCGGGTCTGGCCGGTATGAGCCCGGGTGCCGAATTCAAAGGCCCGTTCTACCTTGGCGCGCTGTTCGTCAGTCAGGTATTCGAGTTTGGCATTCAGGCGCCGTAATCCGACGCCCCGCAGGGTAGGCGGCAATTTGTCACGAAGCGTCGCAGCGTATTCCATCGCGGTTGGCCTTGGAACGCGGCTATCTACGAATCAATATGATTCTTCGAAATAAATTCCGACTTCTAGCCTTTCAGGTGTATTTTTGCCGCCTGAAAGGCTGTCGTCATTTAATGCCACGTTTTTAAACCAGTATAAAGGAATGCGCCGCACGCAGGCGCTTGCCGGGCGGAAAATCCGTCCGATTGAGCATAATGTGGGATCGTTACGCTGCGCCCGATCGCGGGACGCTATGGCAGGTTAAAGCATTGCCCGACCAGGCCCGAGCGGCTGCAACCGATACCCATCTCCGCAAGCAGCGCTTGCTCCGATGTCCCTTCCGGCTTCTGGCCTTTGTCGCTCCCGCGCATCCATGCGCTCCGCGACATTAGTGCGTCCTGCACGTCACTGATTTTTTCTGCCGCCGCAAAGGCTGCCGTCAGTCAAAACCCGGGCTTATCTTCGTCGTCTGCCGGTGCAGGATCCGGTTCTATTGCAGCAGGCCCATCTTCGGTTTCTGCCGGTGCAGGATCCGGTTCTATTGCAGCAGGCCCATCTTCGGTTTCTGCCGGTGCTGTTTCCAGGGGTGTGGGTTCTGCCGACGCTTCCGGCTCGGGCAAAGCAGTGCCGGCCAGCAGTGCGGCCATTTCTTCGTCAATAGTCGGTGCAGCAGGAGCTTCGGGTTCTGATTCAGGTGCCGCCGGAGTTTCTTTGACAGCAGGTTGCCTGGCCAAGGAGCCCTGTAAAACCGGCGATGCCGTAATCGATGTGCCTTCCATACCGGGCATGGGTGTACTGGCCAGCAGTTCTTCCGCTTCTTCGCTGCTCAGGATATCTTCTTCCGGCTGTGTCATTTCAGCAAGAATTTCTTCGTTGATAAGACCTTCGGCAATTTCACGCAACGCGACTACGGTTGGCTTGTCGTTTTCAAGCTCCACGAGCGGGTCTGCGCCATTAGCGAGACGACGAGCCCGTTTGGCAGCCGTCATGACGAGATCGAACTGGTTGTCGATTTTCTTGAGACAGTCTTCTACAGTAATTCTGGCCATTGCTGCACTCTAAAATATATATGTGGAGGCGGTTTCCGCCCTGCATGGGACGCGCAAGGTTACAGGCAGTTTTGACTAACCGCAATGCCTTATGACCAGATATTATATGAGGTATGGAAACCTTCTTGTAGGAGTCGGCTTTAGCCGCGAACCTGCCGTTGTTTCTAATTATTGCCGGTAGCGGAAACCCTATATGGCGTGGGCCCGGATAAACCGAGGCAGCAATCAACACTACGATTTCGGACTGCGGGTTCGCGGCTAAAGCCGCTCCTACAGCGAATCTATTTATTATAGCTAGCTGGCAGTGAGGATGGCCTCGACCCGGTTTTGGACGGCCGGCTCTGTTGTCACACTGGATTTCCCGCCGCCCAGCACAATGCCCGCCAGTTCCGTCAGCGCCTGCTTAAGGTCGTCGTTTGACTGACGGCAGCCTTTGCGGCGGCAGAAAAGCGCCGCAAAGGCTGGACGCGGGAAGGGACATCGGAGCAAGCGCTGCTTGCGGAGATGCGTATCGGTTGCAGCCGCTCAGGCCTGGTTAAGCAATGCTTTAACCTGTCGCACAATTTTATCGTTGCTGCTGGAATTGGCTTCACCTTCGTCGCCAACGATGGCCTGCAGCTCGACCAGCGCTTGCTTAAGATCGTCGTTGATTACTACAAAATCAAACTCGTTCCAGTGGGACATGTCCTCGAGGGCGTCCTGAAAGCGACGCTGAATAACGTCTTCGCTGTCGGTGCCGCGACCGGTTAATCTGCGCCGTAACTCGCCCACCGACGGCGGCAGGATAAAAATGCTGCGGCAGTCGGGCATATGATTGCGCACCTGTTGCGCACCCTGCCAGTCAATTTCGAGAATCACGCTGTAACCCTCGTTGAGTAAACCTTCTACCTGGGTCTTTGAGGTGCCGTAGTGATAGTCAAAAACACGCGCATGTTCCAGGAAGTCACCGGCATCAACCATCACCTGAAAAGCATCGTTGGAAACAAAAAAATAGTCCTTTTCGTGTACTTCTGTCGCACGTGGTTCGCGAGTTGTGTAGGAAATGGAAAAGCGCAGGTTCTTGTTGGCTTCCATTAGTCCATGTACGAGCGTGGTTTTACCGGCGCCCGAAGGTGCAGTTATCACGAACAAATGGCCACATTCTGGATTATTCAGATTCACAACCGGTCATTCTAGATATTTCGTCGTGGAAAGAAATGGCATTGCAATTTGCTTCGCTCAACTATCGATCTGTTTGCCTCTTGGCAATACCCACGTGCGCTCGTTCTTTTCAAATCCCAGGGCCGAATAGTAGTCATTCGCCGCGGGTGCCGATACCAGGATCAGTTTACATTGCGGACCTAGTTTGTCGGTCGTTAAGCGCAGCAATACCCGACCTATGCTCTGTTTCTGAAAAGCCCGGTCCACGGCAAGATCAGACAGGTAACAGGCGTAGTGAAAGTCGGTCATCGAGCGCGCAACACCGACCAGAAGGTCACCGTCCCACGCGGTCACGATCAGGTTGGTATTTTCGACCATTCCGCGCATGGTCGTCAGATCGCCGGTCGGCCGGCGCTCTGCCAGACCGGACCTTTCCAGGACATCCACGAAGTCTTCGGGCGACAAAGCCCGGTTCATTTCATACTTGACTGTCACTTGTCGGCCGTATGCTATTTCGACAAGGATCTCGCCGGTCTTCGGTCGGTCAGAAGGCCATGGAGACCTGTTCATTGCCGATATTCAGTTCCTCAAGTTTTTGTGGCAGCAACTCAATATTTTTTCTGGCCGAGCCTTCGTTGGCGATACGCACTCGTTTTATGCCTGCGAAAGCATCGCTTACGGTCGCCGTGAAAGGTGCAACGATCACCTCGTCGAGAATAATCTTGTCCGATAGCGTGTCTTTAAGGGCATACCTTATTTTGGACGTAACGGTCATGTCGAAACCGAACAGGGGCTGATCGACCTGAGTAAGGGTGACCGATAATTTGAAGCGGCCATCCGTGCCCAGCAATCCGGCGTTGGCAAGGCTCTGTTCCAGTGCTGCCTGGAAAGCCTCGTTACTGATCTCGGACGTCCATATCGGGTTTGTATCTTCACCGCCTTCTACCGACTTAACCTGCATTTGTTTCTGCAGCACATCGTCGTAGCTGCCGACCGCGCTTGCGTCCGGGGTAAAAACCATACCCTCCATCTGGGCGGGCGAGGAGCAGCCGGCCAGCCATGCGGCCGTAAACAGCAATATCAAAATTTTTGAACTCTTTATGGGTAATTCTCTTTCTTTATTTAATGTGGTCCCAAGAGGTGAGCGCTATCTTATAACACCTCACTCTATGTTCTGGACCTGCTCACGCATCTGTTCGATGAGCACCTTCAGGTCAACAGCGGCTTTCGTGGTGCGCGGATCGGCGGATTTCGATCCCAGCGTGTTGGCCTCCCGGTTGAATTCCTGCATCAGGAAATCCAGGCGCCGGCCAACCGTCCCCTCCGTCTGAAATGCTTCACGGGCTTCCTCGATATGCGCATCCAGCCGGTCCAGTTCTTCGGCTACATCCATTTTCTGCGCAAGCAACACCAGTTCCTGCTCCAGTCGTTCATCATCAATCCTGGTTTCGAGTGCCTTGGCACGTTCCCCAACCCGGGTACGAATACCTTCAAGCACTTCCGGCATATGCTCTCGGACCTGGGCAACCAGAGCAGCAATCTGGTCCAGTCGTTCTTCCAGTAACGCCATTATCCGCTGCCCTTCGCGAGCGCGTGCGTCGCATAGTGATGCGAGTGCTGTGTCGAGCAACGCCGAGGCAGGTTCGTATAATGCTTTTGTGTCTGTCGCGTCCTGCTCGACAACTCCTGGCCAGCGCAACACATCCATTGCATTCATGCTCACGGGTGCTTCCATGCGGGTCTCTATAACCTGCGCTTCACGTATAACTTCGTCAGCGAGTTTTGCATTTACCTGGAGCGCGGCCGTAACGGATGCCGCCGGCCGAAACTGCAATACTGCATCGAGCTTCCCTCGCTTGAGCCGGGCCCCGACGCACTCGCGGAGTACGGGTTCCAGTGCGCGGAACCCGTCGGGCAGTTTGAATGTGGATTCCAGGTATCGATGATTGACCGTGCGCAGTTCCCACAGTAACTTGCCCTGTGCGGTATTTTGTTCGCTGCTCGCAAACCCCGTCATGCTGTTAATCATCTTTATCCTCGGCCGCAGCCGCATGCCCGGTCGGGGGCTGCGGGTAGAACGGCGTCACGTTTTTGCAGGTTGCATAATGCACAGCTGCCACCTTCGGCTTAAACTGTGCCGCTGTGTGAGTCGATATTGTAATGTCAGGCGTCCGGAGTGGATACCTGGCTGCAGGAAAACCTAATGCCGAACCAAAGTGCCGTAATCAGCTTGCTTGGGAACCGCGAGGAGAACCAGGATCGAGTCAAGGTCATCGAAACAGATGACACCACGCTGCTGATCGCTATTGACGGAATGGGCGGTCACGCCAACGGAGCCCGTGCGGCTGCACTCACAGTTGAAACCATCGAGAAAGCATTTCAAGAGCAATCCCATCCTGTTTTCGATCCACAGGGTTTTCTGCACCTGGCTATTGGCCAGGCACACGCGGCCGTGGTTGAACTCGGCGCGGAACATTCTGTTGAAGCGCGTCCACGCGCAACCTGTGCGCTGTGCCTGGTGCAGGATGGTGCCGCGTTCTGGGCCCATGTTGGCGACAGTCGTATCTACCACCTGCGCAGCGCAACCGTGCGTGAGCGTACGCGTGACCACAGCCACGTTGAAGTACTACTCTACGATGGCATTATTAAGCCGGAAGAACAGGCAGCACATCCCATGCGCAACTATGTCGAGTGTTGCCTGGGCGGTGATGCGGACCTCCCACGCATGAGCATCAGTTGTCAGAAGGAAATGCGGGAAGGTGATGTAATGCTGGTGTGCAGTGACGGCTTCTGGTCACCCCTCGAAGAAGAAAAACTGGCAGGGTTGTCAGCCGCTGAACCCGGGGCGCTGGAAACCAACCTTAAAATACTGGGGGAAATGGCAACCAAGGCGGCTGCGCCGCACAGTGATAATACGTCTGCAGCCGCGTTAAGCTACTGCGGCTAATAGCTTCAGAAAACAATAAACGACAGGTATCAGCATGGCCAATCGACCAAGCGGTCGCGCAGCAAACGAGCTGCGGGAAGTTTCTTTCGAACCGGATTACACTTGCCACGCTGCGGGCTCGGTGCTTGCCGCGTTTGGCGCGACGCGCGTTCTTTGTACCGCCAGCGTTGAAGATGTTGTACCGCATTTCCTCCGCGGTAAGGGCAGCGGCTGGGTGACCGGGGAATATGGAATGCTGCCGGGCGCAACGCACACAAGGGGTCGGCGTGAAGCAGCAAGGGGCAAGCAGTCCGGACGCACCCAGGAGATTCAGCGTCTGATCGGGCGGTCCCTGCGGGCAGCTACCAACCTGAATGTTCTGGACGGTTTAACTATCACGCTGGATTGTGACGTGTTGCAGGCTGATGGCGGCACCCGGACTACTGCTATTTCCGGCGCATACGTTGCGCTTGCCATGGCAGTGGAGCGTTTACTGGCGGACACAAAAATTAAGAAAAACCCTTTGCACGGTCAGATTGCTGCTGTTTCAGTTGGCATCTACGCAGGCAGCCCTGTCCTTGACCTGGATTATGCCGAAGACTCCGCGGCCGAAACCGATATGAATGTGGTTATGAATGAAGCGGGTAGTTTTATCGAGGTGCAGGGCACCGCCGAGGGTCATGCATTCAGGCGGAACGAACTGGATCAGTTGCTTAATCTTGCAGGCGATGGCATTTCGACCATCTGCGCGGAACAGTTGGCGGCATTAGAGCGCTGGCGCGAGACAGGCCAGGCCTGAGGGCGCATGGCCGGCATCCAGCGACTTGTATTTGCCAGTGCGAATGCCGGCAAGGCACGTGAAATACAGGCCATGCTCGGTCAGGATGTCGAGCTGCTTCTCCAGGGCGAACTCGCAATCGGGTCAATCGAAGAGACCGGTGCTACTTTTGCCGAGAACGCATTAATAAAAGCACGGCATGCGGCGCTCGAAAGCGGCTTGCCCGCCGTTGCTGATGACTCGGGCCTGGAAGTGGATTTCCTCGGCGGCGCTCCCGGCATCCACTCCGCCCGGTATGCCGGCAACGATGCCAGTGACCAGGCGAACCTCGACAAGTTACTCGCGGAACTTGATGGCGTACCGGTTGCGGAGCGCGGTGCGCGGTTTCGATGTGTGCTGGCTTTTGTCCGGTACGGCGAAGATGATGAGCCGATCATGGTGGATGCTTCGTGGGAAGGACGCATCGCACAGCATGCCTCAGGAACCGGGGGGTTCGGCTACGATCCGGTTTTTGTTGACGAGACAGCCGGTTGTACTTCTGCACAACTGACGCCTGCTGAAAAAAATTCCTGCAGTCACCGTGGCAAAGCATTGCAGCAGCTTAGGGAGGAGCTTCGGCGGTTTGGTCTATTGAATGCCGCCTGATGAACTGCAATGAATACTTTGCCGCCACTAAGTCTTTACCTGCATTTTCCCTGGTGCGTCGCCAAGTGTCCCTATTGTGATTTCAACTCCCACAGCCTCAAAGGCGAGCCCCCAGAATCCTATATTTCGGCGCTGCTAACCGACCTGAAATCTGTCGCGGCGGATGCCGGGGACAGAACGGTCATATCCGTCTTTCTCGGCGGCGGTACACCGAGCCTGTTTTCTGCTAAACAGATCGACCGGCTGTTGTCTGCAGTAGACGATCATCTGAACCTGGCGGGTGACGCTGAAATTACCATGGAAGCAAACCCTGGCGCTGTGGAGCATGCGGCTTTTGCAGGGTATCGGGCAGTCGGGATTAACCGGCTTTCACTCGGCGCACAGAGTTTTGCGGACAATAAACTGAGTAAGCTTGGACGAATTCACACGAGCCAGGATGTGCGTGATGCATATGGTGAAGCGCGTGACGCCGGTTTCGACAACATCAACCTGGACCTCATGTACGCACTGCCGGGGCAGGTACTCGACGAAGCATGTGATGACGTCTGTGCAGCAATAGAACTGCAACCGGAACATATTTCGCACTATCACCTGACCCTGGAGCCAAATACAGTTTTTTATGCGCGGCCACCGGCGTTACCCGACGACGACCTTGCCTGGGATATGCACATGGCGTGCGCCGCCAAACTGAGTGATGCCGGATACATTAACTACGAGGTATCAGCGTGGTCGAAGACCGGTCGTGCCTGCCGGCACAACCTTAACTACTGGCGCTTCGGTGACTACCTGGGGCTGGGCGCGGGCGCGCATGCAAAGCTGACGCAAGCGGACGGGGGGATCTGGCGCGAGGTTCGGGCGGTCCATCCACGGGCTTATCTTCGCCAGCAACAGGACGGCGAACCGCCGGTCAGCCGGACACAGGTCGGTAAAGCGGATGTCCCGTTCGAATTCATGCTAAATGCCCTCCGCCTGAAGGAAGGGTTTAGCCTGCAGTTGTTCGAACAGCATACGGGCCTCCCGGCGGCCAGTATTGCGGATTCGCTACGCGCCGCCGGCAAGAGGGAACTGATTGATACCTGCGGGGCAGACCGGATAGCACCCAGCGAGCGTGGCTGGCGTTTCCTGGACGATTTGCAGACTATTTTCCTGCCACAACAGTAATTTTTAGGCGGTGCGACATAAAAAGTGGAGTGCCCGTCCGAAAGAAATCAACCTTAGACTCAGTCCTGTTTTATACACAGCTTCCCAAGATACAAAATAAAATCACGTGTAACGCTCTATTTATCATATACTGCTCTGCAATAACATAATAACTTACTGAAATACTTATAAAAAATACCTCTGAGCATTTATTAGCCAAAACCCGGCTTTTGCAATGCTTTCCGCACCTTAGGCGTCATCACAACCAGTCTTCCACAGAGTTATCCACAGATATTGTGGATAATCAGCGCATCAGCCCGGCGCTTAACACAGATGCTTGTTTTGACTGCCCTTAACCGCTATCCTTCCGCGCCCGTCAGGCACGTATCCGGCAGCAAATACCTGCCTCACAGCAGGCAGAATAATGAAAGCAGAAATCCACCCCGATTATCAGGAACTCAAGGTGATCTGTAGCTGTGGTAATGAATTTGTTACGCGTTCCACACTGAAGGACGATCTGCATATTGAAGTCTGTTCGGCATGTCATCCTTTCTATACGGGCAAACAGAAGATTGTCGATACCGCCGGCCGGGTCGATAAATTCCGGCGCAAGTACGGCAGGTAAGCTATTTCCCGGACCTGGTGAAAGCCAGCAGCCGCGCGCCATATGCATAAAGGGCGTGCGTCCTTTATAATGAGCGGCCCGGTTGCCGGGGGTACCCTGAGTTAGAAAAGCAGGCAGATTCCACCGATTTATTCCGCTGCGGATGAGTGATTCGGCGTGGTAGCGGAATGACTGGATGTTCGCTTCAAGTGCCTCCCGGGCCTGGATTTGAACCAGAAGCGTAAGCGATTCCCGATTCAGACCAAAAGGCTGGATACCGGGTGCTTCAGGTGCGGGTTGTTAAAGCCGTCGAATAAAGAATCGTCGGAAAAGCGTGGTGTATGGATGGCCGCGACCAAGTCTTAATGAAGAGTGACTATGAGCGACAAAAGTTTCACGTTAAAGGATAACGGATCAGGCGAAGAGGCAGACCTTGCGAGTTATAAAGGAACGCTGGGGCCTGAAGTTGTCGATGTGCGCAGCTTATATGGCCAGCAGGGCATATTTACCTTTGACCCCGGCTTTGCATCGACTGCCAGCTGCGAAAGCACTATCACTTTTATAGATGGCGAGGAAGGCATCCTGCTCTACCGTGGTTATCCTGTGGAACAGCTGGCCCAGAAGAGTTCCTTCATAGAAGTCTGCTATCTCCTGCTTTACGGGGAACTGCCTACCCAGGACGAGCTCGGCAAATTCGAGAACAACATCCGCAGGCACACCATGATCAACGAGACCATGCTGCGCCTGTTTAACGGTTTCCATCACGATGCGCACCCGATGGCCATGGTCTCTGGCGTCGTTGGTTCCATGTCGGCGTTTTATCACGAGACAATGGATATACAGTCCGCGCGCCGCCGCGAAATTTTTTCTCACCGTATTATTGCGAAGTTACCAACTATCGCCGCAGCCGCTTATAAGCACACATTGGGCCAGTCGTTTATGTATCCCCGTAACGATCTGGATTTCGCCAGCAATCTGCTGCACATGTTCTTTGCGGTGCCGGCGGAATACTACGAGATCGATCCGGTGGCAGCCGAAGCAATTGACCTGTTGTTAATTCTGCACGCCGACCACGAACAGAACTGTTCTACGTCAACTGTACGGCTGGCCGGCAGTTCCGGTGCAAACCCCTATTCCGCTATTGCGGCCGGGATCGCGGCGCTCTGGGGCCCCGCGCATGGCGGCGCTAACGAAGCTGTGCTGACCATGCTCAAGGAAATCGGCAGCGCAAAGAATATTCCGGAATATGTCGCCCGGGCCAAGGACAAGGATGATTCATTCAGGCTGATGGGTTTCGGACACCGGGTCTACAAGAACTTCGACCCTAGAGCGAAGATCATTCGCGACATGTGCCACAAGGTACTTGCCAAACTGGGCGATGACAACGATCCGCTCTTTGAACTGGCACTCGAACTCGAACAAGTTGCACTGCAGGATGACTACTTCGTCGAGAAGCAACTCTATCCAAATGTCGATTTTTATTCCGGCATCATTTACCGGGCACTCGGCTTCCGGCCGTCCATGTTCACGGTAATGTTTGCGATCGCACGTTCTGTCGGCTGGGTCAGCCACTGGCAGGAAATGATCACAGATCCTGCGTATCGTATCGCGCGTCCGCGCCAGCTGTATGTGGGCCCCGAAACCCGCGACTATGTGGATGTAACGAATCGCTGATCTGAATCAGCCTCACGCTCAGACAATTAAAAATCACCGGGTATCCGAGTACATTTTTTGGATGACGCTGGAGTTCCAAGCGGCAGAAATACGCTTGGAACTCTGTTAGCGGAATTTACATCGGGGAAGCATTGCTTTCCCGATGTTCGTAAATATCGGATATCAGGCGTCAAATATGGGCGGCGGCCTGTCGCCTCGGCGACAGGCCGCCGCAATGACTCTCCTGCAAACCTAAGCCAGGGCAAGCGACTCCACATCCCGTAAACCCGCCCTCTGCATAGGGCGCCCGTTCACCGGGCACAACGGCGCGTGCCCTTTACGCCTTTCCGGAAATACCGTCGCCTGCACTTCAAACTCATCGGCAAAAAAGCGGTATCCCGGGTACTGTTCGAAATGATCATGCCTCATGCGATGCCTGCGCGACACAGCGTTGTGCCTGATGCCGGAAGCATGCAACTGCATCCCAATATTTTCAGAAGCATCGCTGAAAAGGTGCAGATCAATCACTGAATGCTCGGTCACATTGCCGCTGAGCACGGGACCAACCAGGCACGGACGGAAACTCTGCAGCTCATACATGACCGTGACCGCGACGTTACGTAGACTGACAAGTAAAGATGTGTGCTCGTCCTGACCGAAAATACGGTTGCGCTCGGCCAGCGCCTGTTCGATCTCTAAATTACTTGGAAGTGCGCCGTATTGCCTGACACCGAAGCGTTCGGCGGCCTTGCTCTTGGCTGTGCGGAAATCCTCGATGCCGTGGTCGCGGATCAGGCGGGCGGCTTCCTGGGCAAGCACGAGGCGCAGATTATTCAGCTGGCTATCCTTGCGGCTGTCCATTCTTCTACCCATGACCACCCCTCTATGAAACTCCGGTACCGCTAGAGCCTTCAATTTGTCAATTAGCCTTCAGAAAATTGAACTACCTTCATCTTCGCCGTCAAAAATGCCATTTTCGTTGTAGTCGGCGATATTCGGATTCACCTGCGGTTCATTCCCGATGCGGAATATTTCAAATATCGCATTTGACGAACCAGCCGGCGCCGCCAACCCGGTTTCCGGTGATATGCGAACGGTGACTATTCCGGAAGGCTGCTCCAAAGGGGCTTCAGGGGTGTTGACGATCGCTGCCTTCATAAAATCTTTCCACATGGGCAGTGCGGTGCGGCTGCCTTCCTCACCCGCACCCAGGGAGCGCGAATCATCATCAAACCCAACCCACGCGATACCTACAATTGTGTGGTTAAAACCACTGAACCATGCGTCGCGCCGGTTGTTGGATGTGCCGGTTTTGCCGCCAATGTCGCGGCGGCCCAGTTCTCGCGCCCGGCGACCGGTTCCGCGGTTAATAACATCGCGCATCATGTCGTAAACGATGTACGCGTTCTGGGGAGAAATAATCCGTTTTGCCTGGTTGCGGTCCGCCCAGAACTCCGGCGTCTCGCTAAAGTCGGGGTGCCACTCGGAAGCACCGGCAATCATATCCTGGCTTGATGCGTAGTCCGGTACTTCGGGATCAACGAGTGGGGCAGGTTGTTCCTCATCAGTGCCTGACTCTGATTCCGCCTCTTCGTCGGTATCGGCTGTTTTACGGGCAAACTCCGGCAGGGCTTGTTCTTCCGCTTCAAGTTTCTCCCGACCATCGAACCAGGCCGGCGCGCATTGACTACAGACCATTGCAGGTTCCGTCCTATATACGATGTTGCCGTCGGCATCCAGAACCCGGTCTATCAGGTAGCGATCAACGGAATAGCCGCCGCTCGCCAGGCCGGCAAACCCTTCAGCCATTTGCCAGGGCGACGCGCCGCCGCTTCCGAGCGCCAGTGCAAGGTCCCTTGGCAACGCAGATTCGGGAAAGCCAAAGGGTTTCAGGTGCTTGAGCGCATTGCGCAGTCCTACTTCCCGCAACACGCGGACCGATACAAGGTTCATCGACCTTACCAGGCCTTCGCGCAGGCGGGTCGGACCATAAAAACGATTCGAATAGTTTTCCGGTCGCCAGGATTCTTCCTGTCCGGCGCTGTCGAGTACGACCGGCGCATCGAGTACGACCGTCGCCGCGGTAAAGCCATTCTCAAGAGCCGCTGAATAGATGAAAGGTTTGAAGGAAGAACCCGGCTGACGTTTAGCCTGCACCGCGCGGTTATATTTGCTGGAGTAGTAGTCAAATCCACCTGTCATTGCCAGCGTGGCACCGTCCTTCGGGTCCATAGCTACGAAAGCGCCCTGGGCTTCCGGTAGTTGCCCAAGTAGCAGACCTGTAGCGGTGCTTAGCAGATACACGACGTCGCCGGGCTGCAACATTTCATCTATGTTTTCAGGTGCTGCGCCAATTACGTCATCATTAATGTAGCGACGCCAGAGAATTTGATCCCATGCAAGGGTGACTGTTCCTTTATCACGCAGGAAAAGCTCGGCTGAGTTGTCTTCCAGGGTTGCCGTAACAATGGCAATATTCAGATTCGGGTAAACCGGAAATCCGTTCAGATAGTCTTGCAGCGTAATCTCTTTCTGGACCTCCGGATCCGTATCGGCCGTAAGACTTTCACCGTCAACGGCTTGCTCAGCCAGGTAATCGGCGATCAGCTCGTCTATAGTGATTTGCGCAACGGGGCCGCGAAAACCGTGCCTGCGGTCATATTCGAAAAGGGCTTTGCGCAGTGACGTCCCGGCAGCTCGCTGCAGGGAGCTGTCGATAGTCGTAATAACCTGGTACCCGTCGATATAGGTGTTGGTGCCGAAACGCCTAAGCATTTCACTGCGGATCATTTCTGCTACATAAGGAGCTCGCAGGTCTACGCGGGGTCCATGTAATCGTGACTCGACGGGCGTATTAATTGCGGCAGTGAAACTTTCTTCATCAATGAACCCGAGTTCACGCATGCGCCGGAGCACATAACCACGCCGGTCTCTGGACTGGTCCGGGTTAGATACCGGGTTCAGGCGCGACGGCGCTGCGGGTAGCCCTGCTATGGTTGCGGCTTCGGCAACACTCAGGTCACCCAGGTTCTTTCCAAAATAAACTTCGGCGGAAGCAACAACGCCATAGGATCGCTGCCCGAGAAAAATCTTGTTGAGATAAAGCGCCAGAATTTCCTGCTTGGTGAATTCCTTTTCGATCTGGATTGCCAGGATCAGCTCCTTGGCTTTTCGGATAAACGTACGGTCACGCGTCAGGAAATATTCACGGGCGAGCTGCTGGGTAATGGTGCTGCCACCCTGCGCTTTTGAGCCGGTTATCGCGAGGTTGATCGCCGCGCGCAAAATACCCTGGTAATCGAAGCCCGGGTGATCGAAAAATCGGTCATCCTCTGCGGCCAGAAATGCCTGCACAACAATTTCGGGTATATCCTCAAAATTGACCGGCGAGCGCCGCTTTTCGCCAATCTGCTCCATCAGCCGCCCGTCGCGCGTGTAGATGCGCAACGGGATTTGCAGCGGAATCTCCCGCATTTCCTCCACCGACGGCAGGGCGGGTGTCAGGTAGTAATATGCGGCAAAACCGGCGGCCGCAATTCCAAGGGCCGCGGTCGCCAGAAGCCCCGCCACATAGGGCGCTAGTCGCCAAAAAAGTCTCATAAATAAACCAGAAGCAGTCCCTTGCCTTGAGGGGGGTGATTATGCATATTACTGACAGTCTTGTGGCAAACCCGCTGAAAGGCGGGGGCGCAAAGCCACCGGTCTAAGGGGCTGGAGCGTGTCAGTTGGTAGAGAAACCGGCTGAAACGCACCAAATTCCTAGGATAGCGGGGCTGCCAGCATGCGGGGCATACATTAATAATATATGTATACCAGCGCTGCTGCTGCCTTCCGCGCCATCCCAGGCGCCCCGTGGCCCGGTATAACTGGCCGTGGCGGTATATGTCCAAAACGGTACTCGTTAACGGTTTTCGCCTCCAACCGAAGGTAATCTTGCCCCGGGAGTGACGAGAGTCACAGCACATTTCACTAATGTGTCGATATATTGTTAAATTGACACTTAATGCCTAGGCTATCATTGTGTAGCCAAGCATAGGACTTTGAAGGGAAAACGGATGTTCGCTTCACGTCCCAGACCTCTAGCAGGACTTGACATAACGACGTCCTCAATCAAATTGATTGAGCTCGTTCCCAACGGTCGCGGTTATCGAGTCGAGTGCTATGCAGCCGAACCGTCGCCGCCCAACTCCATCGCTGAAAAATCCATCGTTGATTCTGACGCCGTGGGTGAGGCAGTACGCCGTGCGATCAAACGCGCGGCAACCAAGATAACGGAAGTTGCAATTGCCATTAGTGGCGATGCGGCAATTACCAAGGTTATTCAAATGCCCAGGCATTTGAATGATGATGAAATGGAACAGCAGGTCGAGATTCAGGCCGACCAGTACATTCCATTCCCGATGGAAGAAGTCAGTTTCGATTTCCAGGTAATCGGTGAATCCTCCGGCGATCCTGACATGGTTGATGTTCTGCTGGTTGCGACCCGCACAGAGAATGTCGACCAGCGCAGAGCAGCGGTCGAGGCAGCCGGCCTTAAGGCACGGGTTGTCGATGTCGAACCATTCGCACTGGAAAATGCTTGTACATTGTTAACGCACCAGATGCCCGACGGCGGCATGGACCACCAGATAGCGGTTGTAGACTTTGGCGCATCGAGCACTACCTTCAGTGTTCTGCAGGATCTGCGCGTTATTTATACCCGTGACTTTAACTTTGGTGGTCAGCAGCTGACCGAAGAGATCATGCGTATTTATGGCCTGAGTCTTGAAGATGCCGGACGCGCCAAGAAAGAAGGCGGCCTGCCCAGCAACTATCAGCCTGAAGTCCTCGATCCCTTCGTGGATGACATGACCCAGCAGGTCAGTCGTTCGCTGCAGTTCTTCCTTGCCTCTGGCGGCGGTCGTGAGCAGCCTGATGAAATCCTCGTTTGCGGCGGTTGCGCCAACATCCCGGGTGTCGCTGATCTGATCGCATCTAAAGTAGGCATACCGACTGAAATCGGTGACCCGCTTGGCCAGATGAAAGTATCAAGTCGCGCTCGTGCGCAGGGTGTGCAGGGCGATGCAACAGCATTGCTGACTGCATGTGGTCTCGCATTAAGGAGCTTTGACTAATGCCTAAGCTCAATCTCCTGCCATGGCGCGACGAACTCAGGGCGCAACGGCGTAACCAGTTTTATATGGCGATGGGCGGTGCTTTTGGTATTGCGGCACTGGTTGTGCTGGTCGGGGTTCTGCTGATGAATGCCATCATCGATTCCCAGTACGACCGTAACAAGTTGCTCAACGAGGAAATCACCAAGCTCGATGACCGTATTAAGGAGATTCTTGATCTTGAAGATCAAAAAGATCGCCTGGTTGCCAGAATGAAGATTATCGAGCAGCTCCAGCAGAGCCGGCCTGAGATCGTGCATGTATTTGAGGAGCTAGCGCGCACCCTGCCTGATGGCGTGTTCTTGTCATCCGTAAAGCAGTCGGGCGTAAATATCGAAATCAAGGGCACAGCTGAATCCAATACGCGTGTATCTGCATTTATGCGCAACATTGATGCTTCCGACTGGCTGGAGAAACCTGATCTGCAGGTTGTTGAAGTCAAGGACGACAAGAATGACGGACTGCGTACCAGCGAGTTTACGGTGGACGCCAAGCAGATTCGGATTGCCGAGGAGGGAGAGATATGAACCTTAGTCTTATAGATGACCTCCGAAATCTCGACCTGAACGATATAGGCCGCTGGCCTTTCTTGTTCAGGGCTGCCGCCCTCCTGCTGGTGATGCTGGTGGCCACAGGTGCCGGACTTTATCTCTTCGTCTACGAAGAAGAGATTCCGCTGCTTGAGAAAGCTCAGAATGAAGAAGCCGAACTGCGGGTCATCTTCGAAGAAAAGCAGAAGAAGGCGTCTAACTTTGATGCTTATAAGGATCAGCTTGCTGAAATCGAGCGCTCTTTTGGTGCGATGTTGCAGCAACTTCCTGGTAAAACAGAAATCCCCAACCTGTTGGTCGATATTTCGCAAACGGGCCTGGCTGCAGGCCTCGAGGAAAAACTGTTTCAGCCAAGAGACGAGAACCGTCGTGAGTTCTATGCCGAGAAGCCTATCAAGATCAGGCTGGACGGCAGCTACCACGAGTTCGGTAATTTTGTCAGCGGTATATCGGCGTTACCGCGAATTGTCACCTTACATGACATAGAGATCAGGACTTCAGGTGATGGTGGCGACGACAATCTGATACTCGATTTAACGGCAAAAACTTACCGCTATCTCGAAGATGAAGAACTGCTGGAAGAGACGACTTGATGAACTTTTCATTGACCAATAATTTGCGTAAAGCAATCAGGACTTTGCTGCGAGTCACATTACTTGTAACGGCTGCATTGACAGTCGGCTGCTCTGCCGGCGTTGATGACGACCTTATGGAGTATGTTGATGACGTGAAGGCGCGGCAGGGTGGCCGTATAGATCCGTTGCCGCAGATTAAGCCCTACGAAACATTCCGCTACACAGCTGAAGAGATTCGTTCACCCTTTCTGCCTGATCGGCCAAATGCGCCGTCAAGTATTTCTGGACCGACACCGGTGCAGGAGCGCAACAAGGAATACCTGGAGCAGTTCCCACTCGACACACTAATGATGGTGGGAACGCTAGATAGGAAAGGCCTGACTTTTGGTTTGGTGCGCACCCAGGATGGCATGGTGCACCGGGTCACATCAGGTAACTATTTAGGACAGAACGACGGCCGCATCGTTGCGATCAACACAGCTGAGATTCAGCTTGAGGAGTTGGTCGCCGATGGTATTGGTGGTTTTTATTCACGCTCAGCCCAAGTTGGACTGAGTGACTGACTCCGGCGGCAGAGTTATCTGGGAGTAACGAAAGATGATCACAGCCACAAGAGCGCATAAAACTTTACAGCAGCGGGGTAACGTTTTCCGCTCGTTTATAGTTTTTGCGCAGCTAGCGGTTTTCGGTTTTTTGGCAAGCGTTTCTGTTAGTGCCCAGGAAGCGTCGAACAAGTTGCAGGATATCGAAGTTCAGAACCTGCCAGGCGACAGAGTCGAACTTCGACTCGTGCTGTCCGGCCCGGCGCCTGAACCGCTGTCTTTTACCATTGATAAGCCTGCACGTATTGCTCTCGACCTGGCCGACACTTCGCTGGGACTGGATAGCCGCCGCACCGATGTTGGTGTAGGCGCGCTGGACACGGTTCTTGCCGCCGAAGCTAATGGCCGCACCCGTATCGTGCTGAACCTTGATGCCCTCGTTGACTACGAGACGCGGGTAGCTGGAAATACGGTAGTAATAACACTGGCTGCCCCGGGTGCCGGTAAGCCGGTGGTTACCGATTTTGCTGCCGCAACGGCAAGTCCGACCGATTCGGGCAACCGCAGCATCGACTCTATTGATTTTCGCCGGACGGAGTCGGGTGGCGGTCGGGTGATTGTCGAGCTGAGCGATGCCGGAACGCCGGTTGATGTGCGTCAGGAAGGCGGCCGTGTTGTCGTTAACTTTGGTGGCACTGAATTGCCCGATGAACTTTTACAACGGCTTGATGTGCTTGATTTTGCAACACCGGTAAGCACCATCGACGTGGTGCGCGTTAACGGCGACGCACGTTTGATCATTACTGCCAAAGGTGCATACGAGGAACTTGCGTACCAGTCCGAGAATCTGTTCACCGTTGAAATACAACCTGTCGCAGAAGACGAGGGACCGAAAGTCGCCACGCTGTACAGCGGCAGCAAAGAATATGTTGGTGATCGTCTTACCCTTAACTTTCAGGATATCGACGCACGCGCTGTACTGCAGCTCCTCGCCGATATTAGCGGCCGTAACATCGTCGTGTCCGATACGGTTGCCGGTAACGTAACCCTGCGACTGCAGAACGTTCCGTGGGACCAGGCGATGGATATCGTGCTGGCGACCAAGGGTCTGGATATGCGCGAGAACGGCAACGTCATTATCGTGGCACCTGCCCAAGAAATTGCAGCCAGGGAAAAAGCAGATCTGGAATCGCGCCGGGAAATCCAGGAACTGGAACCGTTGTTCTCGGAATTCCTGCAGGTTAACTATGCCAAGGCTTCGGATATTGCACGGCTTATCGGTGAGGGAGGCGACAGCTCGCTGCTGTCACAGCGCGGCACCGTAGCTATAGACGATCGCACCAACACCCTGCTGCTTAAAGATACAGCTGACCATATCAATCATATCCGGCGGCTCGTAGTCCGGCTGGATATACCGGTTCGGCAGGTTCTGATCGAATCACGAATCGTGGTCGTCAATGACGACTTCAGCCGCAACCTGGGTATCCGCTGGGGATTCACCGGGGCCGATGACAACGGCGATAACGGCCTGATTGCGGTTTCAGGTAGTGCGACCGGCACCGACACCATCGTTGGTTCCGGACTTGACAACATTGAGGCGGGCGATCCGATCTTCCCGGTAACAGTGCCGACGCTCGATGACCGCTTCAACGTAAACCTGCCGGTTGCAAGCCCGGCCGGCAGTTTTGCACTGGCAATTCTTGACGATGACTATCTCATCGACCTCGAGTTGTCGGCGGTACAGGCCGAGGGCAATGGTGAAGTTATTTCCTCGCCTCGCGTGATCACGGCTAACCAGAAGGAAGCCAAGATTGAGCAGGGTGTAGAGATTCCCTACCAGGAAGCCTCATCCAGCGGTGCGACGACCACCCAGTTCAAGGATGCTGTACTCAGCCTGACGGTGACTCCGCAGATTACGCCTGACGACCGGGTCATCATGGACCTGGTTGTCACGAAGGATAGCGTGGGTGACCAGGTGTCTGATTCCTTCGGCGGCACGATTCCGAGTATCGATACCCGGTCTATATCAACACAGGTGCTGGTCGATAACGGCCAGACCGTGGTGCTCGGCGGTATCTACGAGACAGAGCGCAGCGATGTGGTATCGAAGGTACCGTTCTTCGGAGATATCCCGGGAATCGGTGCCTTATTCCGCAATACCCGCAAGGTATCGAATAAGTCTGAATTACTGATTTTTGTTACTCCGAAGATTCTGAAGGAAGGATCAACAATTCACTGATTTTTTGCGGATTCACGGATGGATCCATGTATAGCCCGGGGACGGGCGCGTAAGGGACTACGTTATGAATAAGTTTAAACATCTGTCGTTAGTTGCGCTGTCACTGTTGCTGAGCGCATGTGGCAGCGGCGGCGGCGACGATTGCGATGGCACTGTAACCGGGTCCTGTGGCGCTGGTGGCGCAGGTGATCCCGGCGATCCGATTGCGACGGTCATCCAGATACTGACGAGTTCACCGCAACTGGGTTCCGACCTATCGATTAACGCACAGAACAGTGTCGACCTGACCGCCATTGTCCGTGATCAAAACAATGCGGTCATGTCAGGTGTACAGGTCGATTTTCAGGCCAATAACAATGGTTCTATAAATGTTACGCAATTGTTTACTGATAATAACGGCCAGGCAAAAGCGACTTTGTCGAATGGCCTCGACGTTACAAACCGCGTTATTACCGTTACTGCCCAGGTTGCATCCGACACAAGCATTAGCGATTTGGTCGCCGTTACAGTAACGGGTACAAGCCTGTCTCTTACCGGCCCGACCGCCCTGGCGGCTGGCGAAGTTGCCAACTACAGTCTCGTACTTACCGATTCAGTGGGCAACGGCGTGCCGTTTGAGGCGTTTACGCTGGCTTCTACCAATTCCAACATCGTCGCACCTCCCCCCTGGCTGACTGGGCAGGACGGCGATGCGACCGTGACCCTGGAGGCGGTTAACGGCGGTGCGGATGCTTTTTCAGCTACTGCTTTGGGTGAAGTTGCAATAGTCAACCTGTTTGTATCGGATGACACCTTCGAATTCGATTCACCGGCCGATGGTACCGAGATCGACCTCAATACACCGCAGCTACTGCGAGTGCTGTGGGAAATTGCTAGTGCTCCGGTTGTCGGCGGCACCATAGATTTCTTTACGACTCGCGGTACGCTTACCGCCAGCAGTGACACGACTGATGGATCCGGTATCGCTGAAGTATCGATTTCTTCAAATAATTCAGGTTCGGCAGTTGTAACAGCGCGTGATTCGATCAGCCTCACGGAAACTACGTTATCAATCGACTTCATAGCGACGGTGGCGGATTCGATTAATGTGCAGGCGAGTCCCACCAAAGTTGGTGCAGGCGAGCAGTCTACGATTACAGCGCAGGTTTTTGACCCGTCGAACAACGTGGTCAAAAACAAAACTATAGTTTTCGAACTGACAGACGTCAGCGGCGGTTCGCTTACTGTTGCTTCGGATGTTACCGATAGCCAGGGTATTGCACATACTTTCTATACTGCAGGTCCGAATCCGAGTGCACCCGATGGAGTTGAGGTTCGCGCCTACGTGCAGGATACGCCCCTGATTGAAGGCACAGTATTCCTGACAGTCGGTGGCGTGGCCCTTGACGTAACTGTCGGTACGGGTAACACCCTGATTGAAATTCCTACTGCCATATTCGCCAAGGAATGGGTTGTATTTGTTAAAGACGGAGTCGGTAACCCGGTTCCCGGCCAGGATATCCAGGTCCGGCTGCTGCCGACACAGTACGCAAAGGGCTGGTTCAGCCTGCCTGATCCGATACTGGAACCGTTACTGGAGGGCTGGATTCAGCGCGTCCAGGCGGTCTGCGCAAACGAAGACCCACTTTACACGGGCGATGTATCGGATCCGAGTGTCGTCGACGAAAACAGTAATGGCACCATAGAGCCCGGCTTTGCCGCTATTGTTGCTGCCGTACCCGACGATGCGGGCGATGATCCGTGTACGCTTGAAGGTTTCGGTGATGCGAGTTCGGCGGCAGATGTAGTGTCCAATTCGAATGGTATCGCGCGGGTGTGTATCTACTGGCCGGAAAACTTTTCATCGTGGATTGAAGTGAATATCGAGGCGCGCGCGAACGTATCCGGTACGGAATTCGCGGGCAACAATGTCCACTGGCTGCCTATGTCAGGTCCTGACCAGGCTGACGGGGACAACGCTCCCGCAAATATTATCAGCCCTTACGGTGTCGCGGCTGCCTGCTCAGATCCCGACTAGCCGCTTACAGTTAAGCTGTATACGAAAAACGCCACCTTCGGGTGGCGTTTTTTATTGCCTGTTGCTGGGGTATGCTGCCATTGCCTGCCCCGCTATAAATGATTAATTCATGACCACGCACCCCAACATTTTCCTGATTGGCCCGATGGGATCGGGAAAATCGGCCGTGGGCAGGCGCCTGGCGAAAGATCTTGGCCTGGAGTTCCACGACAGCGATGACGAAATCAAGACGCGCACCGGCGTAGACATACCCTTCATTTTCGAAAAAGAGGGGGAAGAGGGTTTCCGTAAGCGCGAATCGGCGGTGATCGGGGAACTAACCGCTTTAAGCGGGATTGTACTGGCAACGGGAGGTGGCGCTGCGCAGGATGCGGCTAACCGTGCACTGTTGGCGTCGCGTGGTACCGTTGTATATCTGTACACTAGCGTCGCCGAGCAGGTGAGGCGGACCCGCAAATCGCGTGACCGGCCGTTGCTGAACGAAGGCGAGCCGGCCGAAGTGCTGGAGCAGCTCATGCAGGTACGCGATCCGCAGTATCGTGAGATTGCCGATATCACCATGGATACCGATGGCCGGCAGGTGCACTCGGTCGCACGGGAGCTGAAGAACCTGCTCGGTGCGGAGCCGTCGTCAGACGAATAGTCAGACAATTAATAGAAAATGACAAAAACGATAAATCTTAATGTTGACCTGGGTCAGCGCAGTTATCCGATTCTGATCGGCAGTGGTCTGTTCAAGCAGGAGGGACTACTGGATGCGTTTATCGGCGGTCGTGACGTGCTGATACTGACCAATGAGCAGTTGGCACCCCTGTACCTGGAACCGTTACAGAAACTTGTAACGGGCAGCAATGTACAGCAACTGGTGCTGGCTGACGGTGAGGCGACCAAGACGCTGGAAACGCTGGAAACAATTTTTGATGCATTGGTTGAGTTTCGCTTTGGTCGTGATTGCGTATTGCTTACGCTCGGTGGCGGCGTGATCGGCGACATAGGCGGATTCGCGGCGGCAAGCTGGCAGCGCGGTGTGGATTTCATCCAGGTGCCGACCACATTGCTTGCGCAGGTGGATTCTGCGGTGGGCGGTAAAACGGCGGTTAATCATCCGGGTGGCAAAAACCTGATCGGCGCCTTCCACCAGCCGCTTTGTGTGCTCGCCGATATGGATACGCTGAATACTTTGCCGGAACGTGAGCTAAGTGCCGGCCTGGCCGAGGTCGTTAAGTACGGTCTGCTGGCCGATGCAGAGCTGTTCGACTGGCTGGAAAGCGAGTCAGCCGCACTGCTACGGCGTGACCAGGAGCGGCTCCAGCATATCGTACGCCGGTCCTGTGAAATCAAGGCCCGGATCGTGGCGGCGGACGAGCGTGAGCAGGGTCAGCGTGCATTGCTTAATCTCGGGCATACCTTCGGACACGCGATTGAGCGGTGCGCCGGTTACGGCGAATGGTTGCATGGTGAAGCAGTGGCCGCCGGCATGTGCATGGCCGCGGGGTTTTCGGAACGCCTGGGCTGGATTGGTGCCGAGGATGTGGCGCGGATACGGGCGCTGCTGACTCGTTTCAATCTGCCCGTGGATCCACCCCGCGTCGACCCTAACGAATTCCTGGCAGCCATGTCGCTTGATAAGAAAGTAATTGGCGGGGAGATTCGCCTGGTTCTTTTGAAGAAAATCGGCGAAGCAGTTGTAACCGCCGACTACCCTTCCCATGAGTTGCTGGATCTGCTCAGTGAGCGTTTTATTCACTGATGCATGACCGGCAGGCAAGTTACTGGATGCCCGGGTTATGCAGCGCTTAGCTTTAGATCCTGATTTCGGCCTGGCACCCTATGCCGCGCATCAGCGCAATAGCCGGGGGCGTGTGCATGCCGAGGAACCGCATCCCTATCGCGGCGAATATCAGCGTGATCGCGATCGTATCGTGCATTCCACGGCTTTCCGGCGGCTGGTGTACAAGACACAGGTATTCGTCAATCACGAGGGGGGCCATTATCGAACGCGCCTGACGCACTCGCTTGAGGTTGCGCAGATTGCCCGGACGGCTGCACGCATACTGGGCCTCAACGAACAGCTTACCGAGGCGATTTGCCTGGCTCATGATCTCGGCCACACGCCGTTCGGACATGCGGGCCAGGACAGCCTCAACAAGTGCATGCACGACTACGGTGGCTTCGAGCACAACCTGCAGTCTTTGCGCGTGGTGGACGAGCTCGAGGATCGCTATGCCGGTTTCCCCGGCCTGAACCTGAGCTTTGAAAGCCGCGAAGGCGTACTCAAGCATTGTTCGCTCAATAACGCCCGCTCACTCGGTGAACTGGGCGAACGGTTTCTGGAAGGCGGTCAGCCCGGGCTCGAAGCGCAGCTCGCGAACCTGGCCGATGCAATTGCCTATAACAATCATGACGTGGACGATGGCTTGCGAGCCGGGCTGTTGTCGGTAGAAGGACTCTGCGAAGTCGCACTCTTTAACGAGCAATACGAACGGGTATGTCGTGAACATCCCGACATCAGTGCGCGTGCCATTATCAATGAAACCGTGCGTGGCATGATCGACTGCGTTGTTACTAACCTGCTGGATACCAGTTTGCTGCAGCTGGAAACTGCAGCGCCTGCCCGCATTGACGAAGTTCGCAAACAATCCGGCCCGCTCATCAGTTTCAGCGAGGAGCTGCAAGACCTGCATATCGAGTTGAAGCGTTTCCTGCAGTCGAATCTGTATCAGCATGAAAGGGTCATGGAGATGACGGAGCGGGCAAACGGAATCGTTCAGGGCCTGTTCGACGTGTATTTTGCAGACCCGTCGGCCATGCCCGAGGAACATGCGACCAAAGCCGCTCAATGGCAGGCAGACAATGGCGATGCGGGCCTCGCGCGGGCGGTGGCAGACTACGTCGCCGGGATGACCGACCGTTATGCATTGTCAGCCTACCATCGCCTTGTGGATGCATCGCTGCAGATGTAGGCAGCAGCTGCAGGAGAGCCTGAAGTGCTAGAATCGGCGCGCCCTGAGGTGCTAATTATCCATGAACAGCGGACTTACCAAGTGAGCAACGGGAACATCTCCAACAAGGACCGGCTGATATTTGCACTTGATGTTGCAGATACTGATCGGGCGAGGGCGCTGGTCGGACAACTCGGCGACTCGGTCAGTTTCTATAAGCTGGGCCTGGAGCTCTGTATGTCGGGCGGATATTTTGAGTTACTCGACTGGATGGTTGAGCAGCACAAGAAAATATTTGTCGACCTGAAATTTTTTGATGTGCCTGCTACGGTCGCGGCCGCTGTTAGCAATTTACGGGATCGTGGCGTGACTTATACAACAGTTCATGGCAACCAGGGAATTATGGAAGCTGCAGCCGGGGCCAAGGGTGACGTAAAAATTCTTGCGGTCACGGTACTGACCAGCCTGGATCGGGGTGACCTCGATGATCTCGGTTTTAGTTGTGATGTCGGTGAGCTGGTACTGTCACGTGCACGCCGTGCACTTGAAGCTGGTTGCGACGGCGTGATTGCATCGGGGCTGGAGCTGGAAGCATTGCGTGCAGCCGTCGACGATCATTTGCTGGTCATTACCCCGGGTATCAGACCCGTCGAAAATCGACCCGATGATGATCAAAAACGTGTTGTTACCGTGGAAGATGCGTTCCGCAATGGCGCAGATCATATCGTTGTCGGCCGGCCAATCCGGGATGCGAATAATCCAAAAGGTGCAGCGGAAGAAATTCAAGCCACGATTGAAGCTGTGTTTTCTAAATAAGAAGTATCTTCCGATGCCAACCTACGTTGATGTACGAATCGCCTTTAAATAATGACAGAGGTCGATAAAGCAGTGCTTTACCGACATAAGTTCCGCCCCTTGGCATTCGAGTACTAGCTGCGCGAGTCCTCGAATCCCGGCGTCACTTAAAGGCTGCCGCCGAAGCCATACAGGCATCGATTGAACAGATCTTTCCGGAATAGTCAGCTTTTCTTTCTCTAAACAAAAAAAACAGCATGAATGTGCTGCTTTTCCTATTTCCGTTGTAGCTAAAGCTCAACCGTTTTTACCGTCAACCAGCACCAGGGCAGACCGGCAGGTTTGTCGCTATTATTTTGCAAGTTCAGGTTCCAGTACCTCCCAGACATTGTCCAGAAGAATCGGCTGAGCCTGCTTGTTGGGATGGATGCCATCCGCCTGCAGCAAGCCCGGATCGAGCGCGATACCTTCAAGAAAAAACGGTATGAGCGGCACAGAGTGCTGATTGGCCAGTGACGGATACATGGCCGCGAATTCGGTTGCATATTCTTCGCCATAATTTGGCGGGATCATCATGCCGGCCAGTATTACCAATGTATCGTTCGCAGATGATTTACGGATTATCTCATCCAGGTTGCTGTGCATCACTTTGACCGGTAATCCGCGCAGCCCGTCGTTACCCCCCAGTTCTATAACCACTATGTCGGGTTGATGTATATCAAGTGCGCGTGGCAGGCGGCGCAGTCCATTACCCGTTGTATCGCCACTAATGCTGGCATTGACTACGCGATATCCGTAACCTTTATTATCGAGTTGTTCCTGGAGCAATACTACCCAGGAATCTTCCTGCTCGAGGCCCAGGCCGGCGCTCAGGCTGTCGCCGACTACCAGTAAGGTAGGAGATGACTCGCTGGCCATTGCCTCGGCGGCCAGACCTGACAAGCTGACGGACAGCAGCCAGACGAAACCAACTATTGAATTTCTTAATAAGATAAAACGCATGATCAACGAAACAGTAATAATCGCTACCGGATTGGGTAAACAGGTTAGCAGCCCCGAGGGCCGGCTGACCATACTTGAGAACGTAAACTTTACAGTAAGTTCAGGCGAGACAGTTGCGCTGGTTGGACCATCGGGTGCGGGTAAAACGACCCTGCTGGCTTTGCTGGCGGGGCTTGATCATCCGACGAGTGGCAACGTAATACTCTGCGGAGAGGATCTGAGTGAACTGGATGAGGATGGCAGAGCGCTTGTACGTGGTCGAAACGTCGGCTTTGTTTTTCAGTCTTTTCACCTGGTTGCATCATTGACCGCACTGGAAAATGTCATGTTGCCACTGGAGCTGGCCAGTGAACCGAACGCTGGTCAGCGCGGACTTGCGGCGCTGGAGAGTGTTGGACTGGGACCGCGCACCGGACATTATCCCCGCCAGTTGTCTGGCGGAGAAAAACAACGTGTAGCCATCGCCCGTGCTTTTGTTACCCGTCCGACAGTGCTTTTTGCCGACGAGCCAACGGGCAATCTGGATACTGCCAGCGGAGAACGTATCGGCACACTATTGTTCGACCTGAACAAGGAAGCCGGTACGACGCTGGTGCTGGTAACCCATGACAAAGACCTGGCTGCACGCTGTGATCGGGTTATACAAATGGAGGCAGGGCATTTTGTCGAGTAGAACCAAGATTCCACGGGTGTTTCACTGCGTTCTTAAAATATGTGGTCGAGATCAATGACTAGTCTTGGTTTTGCGCTGCGCAGTTTGAGCCGTGATCTGAAAGCCGGTGAGTTGACAGTGTTGCTTGCTGCCGTTGTTGTAGCAGTAACCTCGATGACTGCAGTAGGATTTTTTACGGACCGCGTCGCACGCGCTGTGCAGGCGCAGGCGGCGGAAACACTCGCAGCCGACCTGGTCATCAGTTCGCCGGCGGCTATGGATTCGGAGTACCTGGTCATGGGCGAAGCGTCCGAGCTGCGAACCGCCAGCGCTTTCGGTTTTCCGACGGTAGCGCAAGCTGGAGATGAGCGCAGCCTGGCGATGGTTAATGCGGTAAGCGACGGCTATCCACTGCGTGGAGAAGTGCGCCTTGCTGACGAGATTTTTGGCAAGGCTTATAAGGCAACCAGTGTTCCTGAACCCGGTACAACCTGGGCCGAGGCGGGTGTGCTGGCACGACTGAATGTTGATGTCGGGGGGGACATACAGCTGGGGTCCGTCGTGTTTCGCGTAACCAGGGTTCTGGAATTCAGGCCCGACCAGAGCATGGGCTTCCTGGGCATGGCGCCGTCCATGCTCGTGAATATCGATGATGTACCCGCGATGAACGTCATTAAAGAAGGCAGCCGTGTCAATTACAAATATCTTTTTGCGGGGACACCTGAAAATGTGCAGGAGTTTCGCCGCGACCTGAATACAAAGATCAAGGATGAAGAGCGTGTAAGGACGGTTGATGATGCCAGCGAACAGATTGCAGCAGCCATAGATCGCGCCCGGCGCTTTCTAACACTGGCATCGCTGGTAACGGTAATTCTGGCGGCAGTTGCGACAGCAATGGCTACGCGCCGATATGCGCTTCGCCACCTGGATACGGTTGCGCTCATTAAAAGTTTCGGCGCTACCCAGAGTTTTATTCAGCGCAGCACATTGTTGCAGCTTGCTCTTATTGTCGCGGGCACAGCTTTTATTGGCACCCTGCTGGGATACGGCGCACAGAATATGTTGTCTGCACTTTTAAGCGAACTTACGCCGTTTGAATTACCTGAGCCGTCAATGCGAGCTTCTGCCCTTGGGCTCGTGACGGCCGTTACGGTTGCTGTCGGGTTTGCGTTGCCGCACCTGTTGCAGCTTAAAACCACGCCACCTCTGCGCGTCCTGCGGCGTGATGCGTCGCCGCCCCCGCTGAGCTCCGGGCTGGTCTACACTGTCGCGCTGCTGGCACTGGTTGCCATGATTTGGTCCATCGTCCAGCAACTGCAACTGCTGCTCTGGATCATCGCAGGTCTTTTAGTGACTGCACTTGTGTCTTTGTTTGCAGGGTGGGTGCTGGTACGTGTATTTACCCGGTTCCGGGGCGCTGGTGGCGTGGCCTGGCGTTACGGGCTAGCCAATATCTCGCGGCGTGGCAGCGAAAGTGTCGTTCAGATAGTGGCCTTTGGTATCAGCCTGATGGTTCTGTTGTTGCTTACCCTGGTCAGGAATGATCTGCTCAACGACTGGCGACGCACTTTACCTGAAGACGCACCCAACTACTTCATGTTCAATATTGAGCCGGAGGAATGGGATGGAATCAGCACTCTGCTGGAAAGCGAGTTAGGCGCCGTACCGGATTTTTTGCCCCTTATACGAGGACGTATGAGCAGTATTAATGGCGTCCCGGTAGACGACTACAAATTTCCGACCCGGCAGGGGAGTGGATTTATCCGGCGTGAAGCAAACCTGACCTGGGCAGCTAAGCTGCCTGACAGCAATAAGCTTGTCGCAGGCAAATGGTGGGCTGAGGACTATGATGGAGCATTGCAGGTTTCGCTGGAAGACAAATTTGCGGCCAACATCGGCGTTTCTGTGGGAGACGAAATCGGTTTTAACATTGGCGGCGAAGAAATTGTTGTGCCGGTAACCAGTATACGTTTAGTACAGTGGGATTCACTAAGCCCGAATTTTTACCTGATTTTTTCTCCTGGCGATGTGCGTAAACTGCCCCAGACTTATCTTAGTAGTTTGTACATTGCAGACGATGAGCGTTCAGTTTTGAAAACACTGTTGCAACGTTATCCGTCGGTCACGTTGCTCGATCTTGAGGTTACGCTTGCGCAGATACGTGGCATCATCGATAAAGCATCCGCGGCCGTGCAGTACGTGTTTCTGTTTACCTTACTGGCTGGAATCGTGGTTCTGCTGGCAGCTATCCAGGTTACCAGCGATGAGCGGCGCTTTGAAAGCGCCCTACTGCATACGCTGGGCGCTCGCCGCCGACAGATTCTGCAGGGTATTGCTGCCGAGTTTATCGCGCTTGGCGGCCTTGCCGGTTTTCTAGCCGCACTGGGTGCAAGCGCGGTCGGCTATGTGCTGGCAACCCAGGTGTTCAATCTGGACTACGAAGTCAACACGGCTTTGTGGTTGACAGGGTTGCTGAGTGGCGCCGTAATAGTCGGATTGACGGGCACGCTTGCAACCCGCAAGGCGGTCAATGAGCCGCCGGTTCGAGTGTTACGGAATGGTTAGCCCTGTCGCGCACTTTATTTTGCCGGACAACCTTAAGCTTAAATCTGAAACCTGAATGAATACACCGGCAATGGACAATTTGTCCTGTGGGGTTGTCGTTGTCCGGCACACACCCGCGGGACCCCTCCTGCTTATGCTCCGCGCCTTCAGCAACTGGGACTTCCCCAAGGGAATGCTGGAGGAAGGCGAAACACCAAAGCAGGCAGCAATGCGTGAAGTAGCAGAAGAATCGACCATTACGGAAATTGAGTTTGCATGGGGAGATATCAGCCTGGATACCGGACCATACGGTCACGGCAAAACGGCGCGGTACTTTATAGGCGTTACCAGCCAGGATGCGGTGACCTTGCCGGTTAACCAGGAAATCGGTCGCCCGGAGCACCATGAATGGCGCTGGTTGAGCTTCGACGAAGCGCGAAGCCTTGCAACGCCCCGTGTAGAGGCTGTGCTCGACTGGGCCGAGAAGCAGCTGAACAATCTGCCTGAATAACGGATGAATATAGCCATGAAGAATAGAATTGTAAAAATACCTTTATTCCTGCTTGCTCTGCTATCGAGCAGTGTTATCTTCGCGGCAGGACACAACCAGTCGAAGGAGAAAGCGGTGGCACAGAATCGGGAGCTGACGGCTGAAATCGATGCTGCGCTGAACGAATACGAGGCGCTCTGGGACAAGCAGGACCCGGCCGGATTGATTGCGCTATGGGATCAGGATGACTCTGAACCTTTTTATCTTGCAGAAGAGCAGGATGAGTGGCGTATCGGCTGGGATCAGGTTAAGGACTATTGGAATCCGGGTGGGCCAGGCTCCACGACTTCTATCAGAATGCGCTTTGACGGAGTTCAGGCACGAGCGTTATCCGATGATCTGGCCTTCGCAAAGTTCTGGATACGATTCGATACAAAGATGAAATTTATGCCGGAGGCAATAGGTACAGATGCACGTGCCAGCGCCATATTTCGCAAAACTGAACACGGCTGGCGCCTTATTACATGGGCCGAGTCACCGGGCTCACCCATTCTTTACGTGCAGAGGCTATACAAACAACACAGGCTTGAGGGTGAAGAATCACCGATACCCTATATTCACAAGCTCTACGAAAGGCATACCCGTGACGACTTTGCTGTATACATGGAATCACACAGCAAAGAGGAATAATCAGCAAACCCGGTTGCGTTCCTCGCCATTGGCAAACGCGTTGATGTTAGCGATGATTTCATCCAGCGCGCGTTGCCGGGCCTCACGTGCGCCCCATGCGATATGTGGTGTAATAATAAGGTTCGCTAACTGAACATCCAGCAAAGGGTCGCCACGTGTCGGCGGCTCTTCCGCAAGTACATCTATACCTGCACCGGCAATTTCTTTATTTTGTAAAGCATTCACGAGTGCTGCTGAGTCGACCAGGCCGCCGCGTGCTGTATTTATCAGAAACGCGTCGCGCTTCATTTGTTCTAATGCGGCTGCATCAATGATATGCCGTGTATCGTCGTTGAGCGGACAGTGGAGACTTACGATGTCCGACTGGTCAAACAGTTCTTCAAGCGGCAAACGCGGAACACTCTGACCGGATTTGCCGGGCGCGGCGGCAGTGCGCCACGGAAGACGCGCTGCGATAACACGCATTCCAAACGACCGGGCGACACCGGCAACCCCACTCCCCAGCTCTCCCAGGCCTATAAGCCCCAGCGTCTGGCCATGCAATTCACGAAAGGGCGGGTCAAGCAAACAGAACTGGGCGCTCTTCTGCCAATCGCCGGCACTAATCTGTTCACGTTGCCGGAGCAGGTTCTGGTTGAGTGCAAGCAGCAACGCGAATACATGTTGTACGACTGATGGTGTGCAGTACTCGCGTATATTGCTGATCGCTATGCCGCGTTCACGAGCAGCAGCCACATCCACGTTGTCCACACCCGTTGCTGCCAGACAGATAAGTTTTAACCGGGGCGATTGATCCATCGCCGATGCGTCCAGTCTTAGCTTGTTAACGACAACTACCTCGGCATCCGCAACCCGGGTTTGATACTCATTTCTCTCGGTTACCGGCCATGTGTCTACACTTGCAAGCTCCTGTTGCAACTTATCGAGGTTAAGATCGGCAGGTCGCAGTGAGTCGAAATCAAGAAAAACTGTTTTCATTGTGGCGTAGGCCGAAAGCTAGCCTGAAGTCTGCAGGCCTCTCGAAATACCGTTAACGCTGGCTATCAGGGCAGTTAGCAAAGACCGGTCCTCACAACCGCCTTCCCGCCAGCGCTGCAGTAATTCGACCTGCAACAGGCTCATCGGGTCGACATATGGGTTGCGCAGGCGGATCGATCTGCGCAGTGTGTTGTTATTTTCGAGCAGAACTTTCTGCTCACATATATTCAGGATTGTATTCATGCTGAGTTCAAATTCAGTTTCTATTGCCGGAAAAAATTTATTGTGGAGTTCGCTACCGGCAAGTTCGGAGTAGTGGGCAGCAATCCCGGGGTCTGCTATAGCCAATGCAATTTCGACATCGTTGGTGAGACGCCTGAAAAAAGGCCAGTCTCTCACCATATCCCGCACGAATGACTCACCGTGATCAACAATAGCGCGGCCAAGGCCGCTACCAAACCCGTACCATGCGGGCAACAGGTGACGGCTTTGTGCCCATGCAAATGCCCATGGTACATCTCGTCTGAGTTGCGCACTATCGTAGCCTTCCGCGGGGGCATGCATACCTATGCGCATTTCCTCAACTACATCGATAGGGGTGGCTGCTCGAAAGTATTCAGCGAAGTCTCCTTCCCCGCCGAATAGATCTTGGTAAACCTTGTCGCCGGTGACGGCGATCGTATTCATGGCATCTGACCATGCAGTCGTATCGGATGCCTTGTTGTCTATACCGGCCGCCGCTGTGGCAACCGAACTAAAGGCCTTCTCCAGTGTACGAAACGCGATTCCTCTCACACCGTAGCGCTCATTTACTGCTTCACCATGCTCGGTCGCGCGCAGATGACCGCAGGCAATGCCATCAGAAACACTGCCACGACCCGTCAGACTGCCGCGGCCATGAAACAGGGTGTATTCAATATTATGGGCAGAAAAAATTTCACCGAGTTCCGTATGCGCCTTCTGCAAATTCCATCTCGATGCAGCTACGCCGCCATCGCTACTTGCCTCCGACGTGCTCAACATTACCGTCTGCCGCGAACCCCGCGCCAGCAGATGTTTCTGATAGTAAGGGTCGTCAAGAATCCCGGCCATCAGCGCTGCAGCGTTTACCAGTTCGGGACTGGATTCACACGTGGGTGCGACATCGAGCGGGACATATCCCTCGAGGGTGCGGAGGTCTGCCCACCGTGCCAGCAGCAGCGTCGCAAGCACGTCATCAGGTCCTGAGCAGTGTCGTACCAGCAACAGGCCGATCGCTTTCTGACCATACTTGCGACGGCAGTAAGAGATTGCCGTAAAGAGGGCCAGCAGACGTTTGGCATCATTATCCGGCTCAACACTTGGCGAATCATTATTTTCAAGAATTGTACGCAACCGTTCAGCGCGTTGTTCCGAAGACTGTAAATCCCAGTCATCTTCACCCAGGCAGTGACCAACCACTTTTTGCAGGTCTACGGCATTGTGGCGTATGTCGAGCGATAAGAAGTGAAAGCCAAATATTTTTACCCGCCTGATCAGCCGTTTTACCGCGAACAACCCGGCATTAGAGCCCTTTCGCTTGGCAAGGCTGTTGGCGATTATTTGCAGATCATCGATGAACTGATCTGCGGATTCGTAGGGGAATGCCTCCTCGTCATAGGTTGCCTGCAGGCGCTGACAAATCAGACGCAACAGTATCCTGTACGGCATGCCACGGTAACGATGGGGTGTGGTGCCGCTTACATTCGGAAACTGTTGCGTATAGGACTCGATTCGCTTGCTTACAGCGTCATCGATATCAATACGACTGGAACTCTGGCTTAGCTTTTCTGCAAGCCCCAGGCTGTCCCGGTAGTAGAGATCGAGAATTAGTGATCGCTGCCGGGCAAGTGTGTCACGTACTATGCGTGCGGATATTTCATTGCTACTTGATGCATCGCCGCCGATCCAGGATGCGAATCGCAGCAGGTTTGGCAATGGTGCATGGCTGCCCGTATCGCCATAGACAGCGGTTCGCGCTGCATTTATCCCTTCGAAAAAAGGTGGAACCATGCGGTAAATGACATCTGTCAGGAAGAACAGCGTGTGTTCCAGCTCATCGAAAACGGTCAGACCTTCGGTAGGACTTTCTTCGGTTTGCCAGATAGCGGTGATATCTGCCCGAATGCTTTCGAAGCATGTATTGGCTTCCTGGGGTGTCAGCGCCGGGTTCTGCATATCGACCATGTGACGCACAATATTTTGTTGTTTGCGCAGCACGGTGCGACGAGTCGTCTCGGTGGGGTGGGCTGTAAATACTGGCTCGATCTCAAGTTGCTGTAGTAACTCGTCGACAGCATCGGCTTCGAAACCTGCTTCATGCAGCCTGTGGAAAGTCTCATCCAGTGACCGTGGCTGGCGCTGATTGGTATCTTTAAGGTAATCGCGCCGGCGACGGATACGATGTACCTGCTCGGCGGTATTCACGACCTGAAAATAGGTAGAGAAGGCGCGTACGATATCCCGGGCTGCGGTCGCATTCATTTTTTCCAGCAATGCATCCAGTTTTGCGCTGGCATCAGCATCGCCCTCGCGACGACCGATGGCCAGTTGACGCGCAGACTCGACGGTTTTGTAAAGTGCTTCACCGCCTTGTTCTATCAGCAGCTCACCCACCATATTGCCGAGCGCGCGCACATCATTTCGCAGCGCCTCGTCTTTCTCCGCAAAATGAATGTCCTGCCGTTTTTCTGTTACAGCTCTTTCCTGTGGCACTGAGGATTGCATGCTGAAGATTGTCCGTCCTGGGGCTTACCCGGAAATTCGGCCAAGGATCAAATCTTAAGGCCCGGCGACCCTAAGGGGAAGAACCGGCAGCAGTTAAGCGACGAATTCTGATAATCATGCTGTGTGTCGATGGCTATCGCCGCTTCGCTCTGAGAAGTTGGCGTTTCGTTAGCTGTCTGACAGGATATTTGGGCACGATACCGGAACCGGATAATCAAAGCACTTGCGGGTATGACCTGTTTCTATCTTTCCGCCGGATCGGGGGGTACCGGATATCGGTAGCTGGCTTAATCTCGTTCAGGCCATCGCTTCTGCTGATACCATTGCCATTTAGGGTGATGGTTCGCGGATGCGGCCTGGCTTGAGCGGCTGGGCCAGATTGCCGGAAATGACTGGTTCGTTGTCAGCCGGTGTGGCGATTGGCTCGCAATCTGGTACAGTTTATTGTTAAAACAATAACTTACATGCGTGCTGGCGGCAAAAACCAAGCTATGCGGCATTGCGGGATTGAGACAACCGTGCTATTTATTTTTCCCTCAAACGCCGTATCCGGCGCTTTCCATCACCACGGTATTTTTAATACAGGACTGCATATTGCCTCCTTTGCCTGACATACACGCTATTGCCGTCATATTGATGACGGGCGTTACGCTGTACCTGTTTGCGCGGGAGCGTATCCCGCTGGAAACCACGGGGTTTCTGGTGCTGGTTACGCTGGTCGTAGGCTTCTACGTGTTCTCGTATCCGGGCGTGGAACCGCAGCAGTTCTTCCTGTCCTTCGGCAACGAGGCACTCGTTACTATTTGTGCCCTTCTAATAGTCAGCAAAGGTCTCGAGGTTACGGGTGCGTTGCAGCCGCTTGCCAACCTGATGGCCGCCGGCTGGCAGGAGCGTCCGCGCCTGGCATTTTTGACCATGTTGCTCGTGGGTGCGATCAGCAGCGCATTCCTGAACAACACACCGATCGTGGTGATGTTCATGCCGATACTGGTCGCCATATGTTTACGCAGTGGTATTGCGCCATCCGGTGTTCTTATTCCCATGGGCCTGGCAACGCTGATCGGCGGCATGGCAACGACGATAGGCACCTCGACAAACCTGCTCGTAGTAGGAATTGCAGCCAACCAGGGCCTGCCCGAACTAAAAATGTTTGACTTCGCCTTGCCGGTGGCTGTTGCCGCAATACCTGGCTTGTTGTACCTGTGGGTCATCGCGCCGCGCTTGCTGCCCGACCGAAAGCCGCCGATGTCCGATATTTCTCCACGGGTGTTCAAGGCGCTTCTGTATGTAAATGAAGATAGTTTTGCTAACGGAAGAACACTGACAGAGGTACGTGCAAAAACTGAAAACCGTATGCGCATCGATCGTGTACAAAGAGGTGACAACCTGTTCGTTGCCCGTCTCCCGTCTGTCATTCTGCAGGAAGGCGATCGCCTGTATGTGAGTGACACCGCTGATCGACTTAAAGATTTCGAAAAGCTGCTTGGGGCAACGCTGTATAACGCGTCCGATATAGAGCACCCGGTGAGTGAGGATGTGCCGCTCGCAAGTGAGGGTCAGCAGCTGGCTGAAGCGGTTATAACTCGCGGTTCACCGTTACATCATCGAACGCTCAACGTCAGCCAGTTCAGTGCACGCTTTGGACTGGTACCCATGGCAATCCATCGCGCGAGGCCATCCATCGATGTGGTTGGAGAACTGGAATCGACCCGACTACGTGCAGGTGACGTAGTCCTGGTGCAGGGCTCAAGCGATGCGATTGCGGAGCTCCGTGCCAGCGGTTCGATGCTGGTGCTTGACGGTACGACGGATCTTCCGCACACGGAAAGGGCTAATACAGCACTTGGCATAATGATTGTGGTGGTGGCACTTGCCGCGTTTGGGCTTGTGCCAATATCGATCAGCGCACTTGCCGGCGTTGTCGCAATGCTACTGACCAATTGCCTGCGTTGGCGAGATGTCGGTGATTCACTGAACATCCCCGTGATCATGATTATTGTCGCAAGTTTGTCACTGGGCACGGCAATGGAACAGACAGGTGGGGCCGAGTACATAGCCCAGCTATTTGTCGCAGCGACAAAGGAATTGCCCATACCGGTCATGCTTAGCGGTCTCATGGTACTCATGACTATTCTGACCAATGTGGTATCAAATAATGCGGCTGCTGTTATCGGCACTCCCATTGCAATCAGTGTTGCGTACCAGTTGGGGATCTCACCCGAACCCTTTGTTCTTGCCGTCATATTCGGTGTGAACATGAGTTTTGCAACACCGATTGGTTATCAGACTAACCTGCTGATCATGTCAGCAGGCGGCTATCGCTTTTCGGACTTCATGCGTGTCGGCGTACCGCTGACAGTCATCATGTGGGTGGTATTTTCGTTTACCCTGCCCATGCTGTATGACCTGTAGTGTCGCGCCCGGCACCAATTTCCGGAACTGAGCCCTTGACGATACTGATATCCATGGCCATACTGCGCTCCATGAAAAACGTCACAGACACCCTGAACTGGTGGTGGGCACCTTCTACGGAGAGGGTGGCCGGCTAGTCTGTCGCGTTTGTAAGAGCCAGCAACCCATCTCCGTTTTACGGTGATGGGTTTTTTATTGCCCACATGAAATGTAGACAAGTTTTAGTACACGAATATGCAACCACCTTTTGACATAGCCGCTGATCTGGATACGCCGGTTTCAACCTATATGAAACTGGGTCCGTTGCAACCGCGTTTTCTGTTGGAAAGCGTAGAGAAGGGTGCGCACTTGGCGCGTTACTCATTTCTGGGTTTCGGTGATGCACTGGAACTAAGGCTCGACGAGTCAGGCATGCGTTATGGCGATATCAGGGTACCCAGACCTGCGTCACAGGCAGAGCTTCTGGAGGCATTGCGCGATGCGCTGGCCCGAACACCGAAACTGTTGCCGGAAGTCGAAGGCCTGCCTTTCTCCGGGGGCTTGGTCGGTGCGGCAGGCTATGACACCGTGCGTTATTTCGAGCGACTGGAAAATCCGCCACGCGACCACAGCGGACCGAAACCGCCTGAAGCGGCTTACCTGGGCACCGAGTCCATGCTCGTGTTCGATCACCTGACTCGCCGTATCGCCTTGCTACATGCCGGTAGCGAAGCCGAGCGTCAAAGCCTGCGTACAAAAGTACGTGATTTACTCGCCGGCCCGTTGCCGGCTGTTGACCGGGGTCGCTATGAGCAGGCAGAGCCGAGCCTTAGCAGGGAAGAGTTCATGCAGCGGGTTGACGAGGCCAAGGAATACATCACAAAAGGTGATATCTACCAAATTGTTTTGTCGGTGCGTTTTGCCGGTAAGCATTCCCTCCATCCCTTCGAATGCTACCGTGCTTTACGACTGCTGAATCCTTCGCCATATATGTTTTACTGCGACCTCGGTGATTTGCAGGTTGTTGGTTCGTCACCCGAAGCACTCGTTCGCCTGCACGGGTCGACGGCAGCGCTCCGGCCCATTGCCGGTACGCGACCGCGAGGAGCGGATGATGCCGAAGACAGGGCTAATGAAGAATCCCTGCTCGCGGATGAAAAAGAAAATGCTGAGCACGTGATGCTGGTCGATCTGGCCCGAAACGATCTTGGCAGGGTAGCCTCCGGCGGTACTGTTCATGTTGAGCCCTATCGTTCGATAGAGCGTTACAGCCACGTCATGCATATAGTGAGTGGTGTGCAGGGTGAGCTTCGTTCCGATTGCGATGCATTCGACCTGTTCGCAGCGGCATTCCCTGCCGGCACCCTGGTAGGCGCGCCCAAGGTTCGCGCGATGCAGCTTATTGATGACCTGGAACCCGAGCGTCGGGGTATCTATGCGGGCACGGTCGGCTATTTTGGCAACAACGGCGACATGGATCAGGCGATCGCCATTCGTTCGCTGATTTTCCAGGGCGATCATTACAGTTACCAGGCGGGTGCCGGTATAGTGGCCGACAGTCAGCCTGAATACGAACACGACGAAGTGCTGGCAAAGAGCGAGATTCTGCGCCGTGCACTCGCGATGGCGGAGGATGACTTGTGAGCAAGCCAATTAAATCGCAGGTCCTGCTGATCGATAACTACGATTCGTTTACCTATAACCTGGTACAGGCATTTCTTGTGCTCGGGGCCGAGGTCGAAGTGCATCGCAATGACCAGATCACGGTTGCCGAAGCCGATGAGCTTAAGCCTACCCACCTGGTTATTTCGCCAGGCCCCGGCCGTCCGGACGATGCGGGCGTGTCGCTCAATATGATTGCCGCCTTCGAGCAGCGCGTGCCGATACTGGGTGTATGTCTCGGACATCAGAGCCTGGTGCAGCATTTTGGCGGGCGAATTGTGTCTGCAGCGCGATTGATGCATGGCAAGACGTCACAGGTGGAGCACGATGGCAACACCTTGTTCAAAGGTTTATCGCAACCCTGCGAGGTGGGTCGTTATCATTCACTGGCGGCTGAGCGCGATAGCATACCCGCCACATTGCAGGTAAGCGCGCGTACGTCCGATGGTGAGATTATGGCTGTTCGTCACCAGGAACTGCCGATCGAGGGTGTACAGTTTCATCCCGAAAGTGTGCTGACGCCCGAGGGCGATCAATTACTCGACAACTTTTTGAAACTGCGGGCATAAGCAACCGGTTACAGGGCGAGGCATGAGCATCGATTCAAAGGAAATCCTGGAACAGCTGTTAAACGGCAATGACTTGTCTGAAGAACAGGCTGGTGAGGTATTGCGTTTACTGGCAGAGGGTTCACTGGAACCGGCCAGGGCCGGGGCGCTGCTGGCTGCCCTGCGTGCCAAGGGTGAAACGGCCGACGAGATTCGCGGTTTCGCCGATGCAATGCGTGATCTTGCCCGGCCCTTCAGACGAGCCGACGATTTACCTGCTGCGGATTCGGTGGGAACCGGTGGCGACGGCTCGGGAAGCGTTAACCTGTCGACCGGAACAGCGTTGCTTGCCGCCGCTTGTGGTGTGCCGATGGCCAAGCACGGCAACCGTTCGGTATCGAGCAAGTCCGGCAGTGCAGATGTACTCGAAGCGCTCGGCATCACCCTGCCGCCAAATCCTGATGTTGCAGCCGATTGCCTTACCCACACTAATTTTACATTTCTGTTTGCGCCGGTATTCCACCCGGCGATGAAAGAAATCGCACCGGTGCGGGGCGCGCTTGGAGTACGCACTGTCTTCAATATACTGGGCCCGCTGACGAACCCGGCTAAACCACCCTTTAATCTTATAGGCGCTTTCAGTTTGCCGATGGCAAAACTAATGGCCGAAAGCCTTGCCGGTATGCCGCATATTGAGCGGGCGTTCGTTGTATACGGTGAACCAGGTTGGGATGAAGCGACACCAGTTGGCCGCTTCGAACTTTTTGATGTAAGCGCAGGGCGTGTGCACCAGGAACAGCGTGATCCTCGTGACGTGGGCCTGGCCCGTTGCCAGCCTGAAGATTTGCAGGGTGGCGATGCTCAGCACAATGCAGAGGCGCTTGAAAATGTTCTGATCGGCCGTGAAGGCGGTGCGCATCGTGATGCACTGCTGCTGGGTACCGGACTCATCCTTGAAGTGACCGGTCGGGTTGGCCAGCTGGAAGAAGGCATTGCGGTAGCAGATAAAGCGATCAGCGATGGTTCAGCAGCGACACTCCTTAAGCAGTTGCGTGCCTATAGTGAGTCAATCGCATGAATCTGGCGGCCGATAGTGACTTTCTGCTCGGGATGGCTGCGTCGAGCCGCGCGCGGGATGCGGAGGCCCGAACCCGGCTGAGCTATGCACAACAACGCTCGCAGCTTATATGCCTGGATTCGCCGACTGGTTTAAAACTGGAAGCACGGGGCTTTGAACTGATTGCGGAGATCAAAAGGCGTTCGCCCGCCGAAGGTGAACTGGACGCTAACCTTGCATCGCCCATTGACCAGGCCGGTATCTACATAGACGGTGGCGCGGCTGCACTGTCTGTATTGACGGAACCGGATCAGTTCAGCGGTAGCCTGGATGATCTGCAAGAAGTTGCGAGCCAGTCAACGATTCCGGTTATGCGCAAGGATTTTCTTGTTTCGCGTTACCAGGTTCGTGAGGCGAGACTTGCAGGCGCAGCCGGGGTGTTGCTCATTGCCGCGATACTTGAGGCTGATCAGATGAAGGCCATGCTGGAATCAGCTTTCGAGCTGGGTATGTATGCGCTGATGGAAGTATTTGATCCGGCCGATCTCGATAAGTGTGTACCCGTACTGGAAGGTTTTGGTGCAGCAGTCGAGGGCGAGTGCTGTAAATACCTGCTTGGTGTGAATAGCCGTGATTTGCGCAATCTGGAGGTGAAATTTGATAATTTTGCCAAGATGGCTGCTTACCTCCCCGTGGAAATGCCGTGGGTTGCTGAAAGTGGCTTGACGGAAGCCGTGCATGCAGAAACGGTTGCGGCACTTGGTTATCGTATGGCCTTGGTCGGCTCAGCGCTGATGCGTAGCGGTGATCCGGCCGGAACAATTACGGCGTTTCGTCAGGCAGGGCAAACAGGACTGGCAAAATGTTCATAAAGATTTGTGGAATAAATTCCGTGGAAGCACTCAATGCCGCGATCAGTTCCGGTGCCGATGCGGTTGGTTTCGTGTTCGCGGAATCGCCGCGCGAGGTAACGTCCCAACAGGCCGCCGAACTGACTGCATCACTGCCCGCCGGTATAGCAAAGGTAGCGGTCATGTTCCAGCCAACTGCCGAAGAGTGGAACGAAGTGCGTGATATTTTTGGCCCGGACTGGCTGCAAACCGATGCGAAGGATTTTGAAGAACTGGATGTGCCCGACAACATCGGTCGCTTTCCTGTTTATCGCGATCGTGTCACCACAGAGTTCGACAAGGAACCCGCGGACCTGCCTGAACACATGCTGTTCGAGGGCGCCCGCAGCGGCGTGGGGCTGCAGCCCGACTGGGACCATGCCGCCCAGGTAGCCCGCCGCACCTGTCTTATGCTGGCCGGCGGGCTGACTCCCGACAACGTCACCGATGCCATTATTCATGTGCGCCCGTGGGGTGTGGATGTCAGCAGCGGCGTCGAGTCCAGTCCCGGCCACAAGGATCCAGCAAAAATTACAGCATTTGTTGAGGCTGCCCGGGGAGCAGAGGGAGTTCATGGAGTCTGATATAGACGAGCAACAGGGCGCGGACCTGCTTGCCCGGCTTATACGCAATGAGTTACCCGACGAACATGGCCGCTACGGCCCGTTCGGCGGCTGCTATGCGCCCGAAACTTTGGTACCGGCACTAACGCGCCTGGCCGAAAATGTTTACCGCTATCTCGATGACGACGACTTCATGGCGCACCTGGACTCGCAATTACGTGGCTGGGTAGGGCGACCCACTCCGCTGACGCTTGCCGCGGGACTTGGTAAACGCTGGGGTGCCGAGGTTTACCTGAAACGCGAGGATTTAGCGCACACGGGTGCACACAAAATAAACAACGCGCTTGGCCAGGCGCTGCTTGCCCGGGAGATGGGTGCGAAGCAGGTAATTGCGGAAACCGGAGCGGGCCAGCATGGCGTCGCAACCGCGGCTGCTTGCGCGCGTGTTGGCATACCGTGCACCGTTTATATGGGCGCTGTTGATATACAGCGACAGGCGCCGAACGTCGATCGTATGTACCAGTTAGGCGCAAAAGTTGTTGCGGTCGAAACCGGTGACCGGACCCTGCGTGCCGCGATCGACGAGGCTTTTCGCAATTGGGTAGCGGACCCCGAGGGCAGCTACTATTTGCTGGGCTCGGCGGTGGGGCCGCATCCCTATCCGTATCTCGTGCAGCGGCTGCAATCGGTTATTGGCACGGAGGCGCGGGAGCAAATGCTCAATATCGCGGGCGAGTTACCGGACCTGGCGGTGGCTTGTGTAGGCGGAGGCTCGAATGCGATTGGCCTGTTTCATCCGATGCTTGCGGATGACTCGGTGGAATTTCTGGGCGTAGAAGCGGGTGGCCACGGTCCGGGACTGGGCGACAATTCCGCGACACTTGCGGCTGGCAAACCGGGCGTTTTGCATGGCAGTTATTCGGTGCTGCTATACGACGGCGATGGCCAGATACAGGATACCCATTCAATATCGGCGGGCCTGGACTACCCCGGCGTGGGTCCTGAACATTCTCTTCTGAAAACTATCGGACGGGTCAGTTACGTAACGGCTACTGATGAGTCGGCATTAAGTGCGTTACAGGAATGTTGTGCGGTTGAAGGGATATTGTCGGCGCTGGAATCGGCCCATGCATTTGCCGGCGCTCGTGAATGGGCGCAGCAGAACCCGGGTAAACGCATACTCATAGGTTTGTCGGGTCGCGGCGACAAGGATATGCCAACCTTGTCACAGCATATTCCGTCGCCACTCGTTGCCACAGGAGATGCGGCGTGACGGAGACACCCAGTCCGCGTGACCGTATAAGCGACGCTCTGCGCACGGCCAATGCCGATGGCAAAGTCGGTCTGATCCCTTTTATTACGGCCGGCTACCCGGACAAAGATGTTTTTGTCGATACCCTGAAAGCGATTGCGTGCGAGGGCGATGTTGTTGAGGTAGGTGTGCCGTTCTCAGACCCGATGGCAGATGGCGTCACGATTCAGCGATCCAGTCACGCGGCTATAGCGGCGGGCGTAAGTCTTCAGTGGATACTTGATGAACTTAAAGCGGCCGGTGACATTGGGGCACCGATCGTTTTAATGAGTTACCTGAATCCGCTGCTGGCATTTGGTTTCGATGAGCTTGCCGAAAAGTCAGCGGCGGCTGGCGTGTGCGGTTTCATCGTTCCCGATCTTCCCTGGGAAGAAAGCGAGTCGTTCCGGCACTCGCTCGACTCTAAAGGGCTCGCACTTGTGCAGCTGGTTACCCCCGTAACACCAGATGCGCGGCTGGAACTGCTCTGCAAGGGAAGCCAGGGTTTTGTTTACGCCGTAACCATTACAGGCATTACGGGTGGGGACGTCGCGCTGCCACCCGAAGTAACCAACTACCTCGACCAGGTGAATAGCCATACCGAGTTGCCAGTCTGCGCAGGATTTGGCGTGCGTCATGCGGAGCAGGTCGACAATCTCGGCAAACATGCAAGCGGAGTTATCGTAGGTTCCGCGCTGGTTGAACGGCTTGAGGCCGGTGACGATCCTGCCGCCTTCCTGGCAAGTTTACGGGCCTGAAGCTCTTAAAAACGTGTCTTGCCCCAGGAATTGATTACATCACCCCAGTTTCCAAGCGCTAAATCAAAACAGTCCGGTGCTAGTTCTTCAAGCCAGGCTCGGTTCAGCTTCGGATAGTCCTCGGGCCCCCCTTCCTCGGGCCACTGGCGTGTGGCGTCAATGACCAGTTTGCTGGATTCATAGCGTTCGACTGAACTCGGGTCCAGAGGCATGCCGCGACCGGAGAATATTTCTGTCGCGGTTGCCGGCGTGTATCGTCCCGCAACCGCGAGTCCGACTTCGTACCAGCTCAGGATATCGACATCTTCATCGACAACCACCGTTACTTTGTAGAGAGGGATAATTGATGCCAGCCGTTTGCCAATCTTTAAACCCTGACCCGGTTCGGTCTTTTTGATTTTTACAAAGCCCCAGCCGGTCGTTTCGACTGGCTGGTTGATTTCGATCAGGCCAGGCATCATCTTCGAGAAACTCTCATTGAATATCGATGCGACCGGTGCCGTGTTATACCCGCGCGTACCACCCGTGAACTGGTTCTGGCACCATGGATCCTTGCGATGGGTAATTGCCGTGATATTCATCCAGAAGTTCTCGGGCTTCTGTTTGCCGAGGTAGCCGTACATCTCTCCAAACGGGCCTTCGGGCAGACCCGGCTCCTGCAGCGGTATTTCGCCCTCAATGATCATTTCGCAATTGGCAGGCACCATGAGATCGTTGGTCTCGCACTTGACCATATCGATGGCTTTGCCACGCAGTCCGCCGGCGACTGCGAGTTCATCGATTACATTGATCTTGGCGCCGAATCCGCGCGGCGCTACCTTTGAGCCGCTGGTAATCCATACGTAAGGGTCCTGTCCGCAGGCGATTGCGATTTTCGCAACTTCTTCCCCGCGCTCTCTGGCGGCCTTCAGCATTTTCCAGCCTGTCTGGTTCGGCTCGGGGTTTACACCCAGTAATTTCGGGCCACGTATCTGGCACCTGTAGGTTCCGAAGTTAACACCCATGTCCGGGTCCGATGTAAATACGGAACCGCAGTTAACGTAGCGGCCAGCATCCGCAGGGTTGCTGATGATGTAGGCAAATTTTGTGATATCGATGTCATCGCCGGTTTCAATTACCTGCTTGCAAAGCGCCGCCTCGCGCTGTACTTCATTAGGCGGGATCTGTGGATAGGCGCCTTTGACCAGCAGCCCGCGCATATGGTCCAGCGCCTTGCGGTAACTCGCCGCAGGATTACCCTTAACGGGTTCCAGGCCGAAGGTAATGCACTCGGTATCCCAGTGGCCCTGGTGGTTGATTACCACGGGACCCTTAATCCACTTACCGTCCTGTTTTACGTTTTCCAGCATTACCACTGGTGCGTCGTACCAGCCGTACTTGTCAATCAATGCATAAACGATGGCTGTTCCTTCGAACGCATCCTGGTCAACGCGGTCGAACCGCAGCACGAGGTCATGTGCTTCGAGCGCTGCGATGTATTCACGCAGCGTATCGAACGGAGCGGTGGGCGCAGTCGCCTTTTTCTCAGCAGCGATCACCTGGGCATCTGCAATACGCGCATTTGCCTTGTCCTGCTCGGCGGGCGAGCACGCAACCGCTGCTACACCGGCTGTAGCTGCCAGAAAATTCCGGCGCGAAACGATACCAGTCTGAATGTCCTGATCTGTGGATTTCTTATTCTCGGCCACTGTGCGTCTCCTTTATGCAGGCTGAACACGTTAACTGACGCAGCCAAGCCGGGCAACGGCAGGCGGGCCTTTACTCAGTGTTATAGCCGATCAGCGGCCGGGCTGGCCGATCAGCGCAAGTTTTGAAGCCCGTGAAAGCTGCTTGATCGCATGCTCTCGTCGCAACGCATTACTGCGGTCTGCTGCAGATTCACTGTAGACGAGTTCAACAGGCAGGTGGCTGCGGGTGTAACGCCCCCCTTCGCCGGTATTGTGTGATTTGATCCGCTCGTTAAGGTTGCGCGCAATGCCTGTATACAGACTGCCATCTCCGCATCGGATTATATAAACGTACCAGTCGGCATTATCCGGGCTCATTTGTCGCGGTTTATATTTTCGTGACCGCCCCATTGTTCACGATGTGCTTCCAGCGCCTGGTTTTGGATGCCCGAGTGACGATTGCTTAGCATGAGTGAATCGGGGGAACAAACACGGGCACGAATAATGCCGAGGTCTTCTGCGGCGTGAAACAGGCTTGGATACCAGCTTTGCCAGTTTGGTAGTAGCGCTTCTACCTGTTCTTTAATTTTCGCCCTATTGCCCATCTCATATGCACAGTGAGGAACAACTTCCGTGTCTGTTCACAGCATACCAGCAGTTCGCAATGTTGGTTAATCTTCCGTCATATTCTTTTGCGGATGGCGAGACTGAGATAAACAGCCGCCGATATGCCCGAGGCACCAGTCACCATACACATCACCATAATCTGATAGCGTGCCGCGATCAGTGGTGAAATTCCTGACAGGATTTGCCCGGTCATCATACCTGGCAGGGACACCAGGCCCACTGCCAGCAGCATATTTAATAGCGGTATAAGCGCAGCTTGGTAGGCCAGCTTTCTTGCTTCCACCGGGTCCGTCCCGCGCTGTTGTTCTGCTGCCAGCCTTTCGGCAGAGAGACTTACCGTATTCATCGAGCTTGCGAAAATCATTCCGGCCAGTGGAATGACCTGTCGCGGTGAATACCAGGGTTGAACCTCAAGTACGAACAGAGTGATAAGCGCCAGCGTCAGGCAGCCGCCAATCACTATAGAGATCAGTGCACGACCGAAATCATGCCACTGGCGCTTTTCGAGCGGCCGCATGGCAATCCAGCTTGCGAAGAGCAACATCACAGTCAGTAATGAAGTGACAACTACTGCCGAGTCTGATGCAAAAATCCAGTTCAGTGCATAACCAATCAGTGCAAGCTGGATCAGCATACGGCCTACGGAAAATAAACCGCTACCGGCGTTAAGTGACCAGCGCAGCATAATCACAACGACTATTGCAACTGGTATAAAAGCCAGTGCGAGGTTTGCCAGAGGGATGGTCTGGAGTCCGCTGCCCATTAGTTCAGTAGTGCGACTGTTTTTATCTGGGCAAAAACCTGTTTACCTGGCTCAAGTTGCATGCGCGCTGTCGAACGTCGCGTTACCCGCGCCAGTAACAGGCTGCCGCCCGCATCCAGTTTCACCAGCGACTGGCCATTCGGCTCTTTGGATATCTCTGTTATTTGTGCGGGCAGGATATTCAGGATGCTGGTGTCGGTATGCTTTTCCAGCGCCAGGCTGACGTCCCTTGCCAGAACGCGCACCCTCCGCCCGCCTGTAGCCGGTTGTGTGCCGGGTACAATAAATTGCCCGCCTGCAAATACAAGGTCCTGCAGGCCAAACTCGGAATCAAATTCGCCAGGTGTTGTATCAATTACCGCACCGGCGTCGTGATCATGCGCCATCGGCAGATCGAACCGGGTCAGTATTTCATTGACCGGACCCGCAGCTGTGACCTTTCCTTTGTCGATCAGCACCAACTGGTCGGCCAGTTGTGCAACTTCTTCAGGCACATGGCTGACATAGATTGCAGGGATACCAAAGTCGCTGCACAAGTTTTCGAGGAACGGCATGATTTCACGCTGGTGCTGCAGGTCCAGGGAAGCGAGTGGCTCGTCCATCAACAACAGTTTCGGGCTGGTCAGCAACGCTCGCCCAATGGCTACTCTCTGGCGTTCGCCGCCCGAAAGCGTAGCGGGCCGGCGCTGTAACAGTTCGCCGAGACGCAATACTTCTGTTACATGGTCAAAATCTATAATGCGTTCCGCGTCAGGCACGCGGCGGTAGCCATAATTAAGGTTCTCAGCCACCGACAGGTGTTCAAACAAACTGGCTTCCTGGAAAACGTAACCAACAGGCCGTTCATGTGCAGGCCGGCAGAACCCGGATGCCAACCACTGTTCCTGGCCAACCTGAATTTCGCCTTCACCGGGTTCCAGCCCGGCGATAATTCTTAGTAGTGTCGATTTACCGGCACCCGACGGTCCGAATACAGCGGTGATTCCTGTCGGCGGCGCATCAAACCTGGCGTCGAGCACGTAATCCGGTCGCGCAAGCGTTACCGCTACCCTGATACTCACAGCCGGATCACCCGAAATCGCCTGTTAAGGGCGTAAACGGTTAGTAGCAGTGCGAAGGAAAGAACTATCAGCACCGCCGATACCGCATGCGCCTGTCCGTACTGCAGAGATTCGACATGGTCGTATATCGCTATCGACAACACTTTAGTCGCTCCCGGGATGTTACCGCCTATCATCAGTACGACACCGAACTCGCCCAGCGTATGCGCGAATCCAAGTACCGCCGCGGTCAGGTAACCGGGCCGCGCAAGCGGCAGGACGACCGAGAAGAACCTGTCCAGCGGTTTGGCACGTAGTGTTGCCGCCACCTCCAGCGGTCGTCTGCCAATGCCGGCAAAAGCGTCCTGTAACGGTTGCACAACAAAGGGCAGTGAATAAATTACCGAACCGATAACCAGTCCGGTAAAAGTGAAGGCAAGCGGCCTTGCGCCAATACTTTCCATCAGGCCACCAATTGCTCCATTCGGTCCGAGCACGAGCAACAAATAGAACCCGAGCACGGTAGGCGGAAGTACCAGTGGTAATGCGATGATGGCATCGATGACCGGTTTGACCGGTGAACGCGTTCGTGCAAGCCACCAGGCCAGTGGCGTACCCAGCAACAACAAAATGACGGTCGTAACCGCTGCAAGTTGCAGGGTAATTATTAAAGCGGTTGTATCTGTGTCTGTAAGCATTGCTAGTCGTTTCGTCCGGGCAGATCATACCCATGTGCAACGATAACGGCCTCGGCTGCTTGCGTCTGCATATAGTCTGTGAACGCTCGTGCGCTCTGCTTGTCCTGCAACAGAATACCCTGCTGCACGATTGGCTCGTGCAGCGAGGTAGGCACCTCCCAGAATGAACCGCTTTGCGTTTGACCTGACATTAGCTGTTGTGAACGAGCAACTAATCCAAGGGTGGCATTACCGCTGGCAACAAACTGAAATGTCTGGCTGATGTTCTCCCCCAGCACCATCCTGTCCCGCAAAGATTCCCATAGCCCGAGATTTTCCAGAGTCTGTCGAGCGGCCTCCCCGTAGGGCGCAAGCATTGGGTTGGCAATTGCCAGGAAACGGAAATCTTCAGTTGCCAGCACTTTGCCTTCGCGATCGATCAGGGTGGGGTTCAGACTCCACAAAACCAGCCGGCCGGCCGCGTAACTGAAGCGACTGTTTGCTACCGCACGACCTTTGTCTTCCAGAAGCTCAGGCCGACGACTGTCTGCAGCCAGAAAAATGTCGAATGGCGCGCCATTTAGTATCTGTGCATAAAGTTTACCGGTTGAGCCGCGGATAATTATTACCGGTTGACCTGTTTCAGATTCAAACTGTGCAGCGACCTCGGCTAACGTGTCCGCAAAGTTTGAAGCCACCGCAACCCGCAGATCGGCCGCATAAAGTGGCTCGAACAGGCCGGTGACTATGCTGTATAAAAGCAGCTGTAAAACAATATGGCGCATTGCCAAGGCTCAAGGTGCCAAAGAGGGGCAATGTTACAACAAGGCGGACACAACACTTGTTGTCTGTAGATATTTATATCCCGGTATGCCGGGGTGGGAGACCGGAATGAAGGAGAAAGTAGATAACTTGGGGCCGCTGGCAGCGCTGGCCGGTGTCTGGAAGGGCAACGAGGGAGATGATGCGGCGCCTGATAGCGACCGGCTTAGTACCGAAAAAAATCTGTATCGTAAAATATTGTCCCTGGAGCCGATAGGTGAAATTAACAATCACGAGCAGTCATTGTACGGGCTTCGCTACGCGACCATGGCCTGGCGGCTGGGCGCGGACGATGCTTTTCATGAAGTGGTTGGTTACCGGCGGTTTTTCCGTGGAGGTGCAAGTTCCAGCCGCAGGACTATGACGATACCCACCACAATGGAATACCAGAGAGCTGCGATCCGGCACATCAGAATAGCCAGCACTCCGACCGTAGAATCGATACCCGCGAGCAGCAGTAAACCGAGCATGACAACCTCGGCACTGCCAATACCGCCCGGCAGAAATGACAGCGCACCGGCCAGGATGCCGGTCGCATAGATTCCGACCGCGAGTGGCAGACTTATTTCCACGCCGAGCAGTGTCAGCACGACATACATCATCAGGCTTACCGAAAAGGCGGCGCCCAGGCTTAACAGCATACTGCGGTAAAGTGCACCGCCTTTGAGCAGCACCGCTGACGAATCGAGCAGGCTAACGAGGTATCTGGTCGCAGTCTGTAAGCTATCGTTACCCAGTCGATTGCTGATGTACACAAGTAACGCGCGTACCCAGCCTGCGTGTATCAGTGGCAACACGGCCAGCGTGGCAACACCGGCCACGATGACCAGCCAGCGCCACTCCTCAAAAATATAGGCAGCCCCAAGTGCAAAGAACACCACCGCAACCAGGTCGGTCAGCCGCTCCGCAAACAACGCTGCAAGGCTGTCGGCATAGCGGACGCCATCATTCTTGAGATACAGGGACCTCGCCGCCTCACCGGCTTTCGCCGGGGTAATAGTGAAAGCGAAACTGCCCAGAAAATACTGCACATTTAGCAGTACCGGAATCCGGTATCCGAGTCGTTGCAGGTAATCCCGCCAGCGCATGAAGCGCAGCAAGAAGTTCAGGGTTGAGAGACCTATGATCATGACCCAGCCACTTATACCGATGCTGTTCAGCGAGCCGAGTGTTGCCTCGATATCAGTATCGGTCAGGTTGCTGTAGACGCTGATGCCAATGCCGTAGAAGGCAATGGAGATTACCAGCCATATCGCGAACTGGCGCAGTTGTTTTGGCGAAAGCGCCAAGCGAAGCTCCCGGGAGTACGTCTATAAAGAAGTAAGATAGCGCGGAATACTAACAGACAGTTGTGCCCCCAGCCCGGTGTTGCTGATTATGTCTTCTGCTGCCTCACCCGGTTAGTTTGCCCCGCATGGCATACAATGCATGCCATGCAGCCTGGCCTGAAATCCAAATGAGTTACAGCAGTATTGTTGTCGCGATCAGTGACGCTTTTGAATGTGAGCATTTGCAGGATGCCGGAATTGAAACTCCGGACAACGATGTAATTGCAGCAGAAATAATCGGCGCTCAGCATCGCATGCCGGACTATCTTCGTGCGCCGATGTTTATACTGACCTGGTTGTTTGATATCTCGGGGATAGCGCTCACCGGCCGTCGTTTCCAGTACCTGGATCAGGTACAAAAGATTCGGTGCATCAACGCGTGGCGCGACTCGCGTATAAGTGCCTGCAGAAACCTTGTGCGCTTTTATGAAAGCCTGTTCCTTCTGATTGCCCTGCAGGAGGATATTCATTGATTGTCAGCGATCCGGTTGCCTTGGAGCGGGTTGAAGTAGCGATCATCGGTTCCGGTCCGGGTGGCTCGGTTGTTGCCGCAACCCTGGCGAATGCCGGCAAAAGTGTGCTGCTGATTGAGGAGGGCGCCAATCTGCCGCAGGATTCCTGCCAGCCGTTCTCCTTTCAGGAAATGAAGCAAAAATACCGGGCCGGCGGCATTGCCGCCGCCGTTGGCCGGCCAAATGTTGCTTATGCGGAGGCATCATGTGTAGGGGGAGGCAGCGAGGTGAACAGCGGCCTGTATCACCGCACGCCCGATGACGTTCTGGAAGAGTGGGTGCACGAGTTCAGTGTGGAGGACTTAAGCCCGGCGTCACTCGAACCCCATTTCGCCGCATGCGAGACGGTTATGCAACCTGCCACTTACTCCGCGGCATTGCCTGCAGCCTCCCGGCTGCTGCGCGAGGGTGCAGAGGCCCGCGGTATGGAGAGCAGCGACGTGCCGAGGCTCGTGGTATTCGATGACACGCTCGATCCACAAGGTGTGGCAAGGAGTGCACGTCGTTCGATGACCGAAAGTTTTATTCCGGAGTTCCTCGCAGCCGACGGAAAACTGTTGCCCAAAACCCGTGTGCATAAATTGCGTAAACAGGGACGCAACTGGCAAATTCAGGCCCGGTGGCAGAACCGTAACGTACAGATTGAAGCAGAAAATGTATTTATCTGTGCAGGCGCCATACACAGCCCTGCGCTCTTGCAACGAAGCGGCATACGATTAAATGCCGGGCGAAGCCTGTCCATGCAACCGATGATCAAATTAACTGCCGAATTTGCAGAACCCGTCAATTACCCGGGTATGGGAATCGCTGGAGAGCAGGTCAGGGACCTGAACTCAGATTGTTCCCTGGGTTGTGCGATCAGTTCGCGTGCGCATCTTGCAATTAACCTGGTTGGTGTCGATGCTGGACCCGCGTATGCAATCAAACAGCAGTCGCATCTTGTTTCTTACTACGTAATGGCTCGCGGCTGTACAGACGGGTCGGTTCGCGCACTGCCGGGCTTCGATGATCCGCTGGTCAGCTACCGGCTGTCTGGCAGGGAGTTGGATAATCTCGGCAGTGGCCTCAAAGTTCTTACCGGAGTTCTGGTTGCGGCCGGCGCATCGCGGGTGTATACCGGCCTCCACCGGCAACCCGTGGTGGAGAATCCGGGGCAGGCGGAGCAGTTGCCGGACAGACTTGCGCCGGGGACGGACAGCATAATGACCATACACCTGATGGCGAGCTGCCCGATGGGTGAAGCACGCAACCGGACGGCTGTCGATTCATGGGGAAAGGTGCATGGGCATACCGGTTTGTATCTCGCGGATGTAAGCACACTCTGTTCATCGCCCGGTATAAATCCCCAGGGGACTATAATGGCGCTGGCCAGACGCAACAGCGAACATTTCCTCAGGGTGTAGATAAGGAATGGCTGAAAATATTATTCTTACCGGCACCTGTGGGTGGCTGGGAAGCAGAATGCTGCATGCACTTGTTCACGGCCTACCCGACTATCCGGATATCCGGGTTCCCGCGGATTCATTGATTAGGTGCTTCTATCGACATGGCGAGCCGGTCGCGAACGAAGGGTTTACGCTGAGTGCAACGGTTAAGGCTGTTGTCGGTGATCTTGCGCAGCCTGAAGATTGTGACCGCCTTTTTTCGGGTGCAAGTGATCCAATTCTGTTTCATACAGCAGGCGTCATTCATCCACGGCGTGTAAAAGACTTCTATACCAATAACGTTGACGCAACCCTGAACCTGTTGGAAGCTGCCCGCCGCGCCCAATGTCGCCGCGCGATTATTGTTTCATCCAATTCGCCCATAGGGTGTAACCCGACTCCGGACCACCGCTTCGACGAGGAATCACCGTACAACCCTTACCAGGGCTACGGAAAATCAAAGATGGAAATGGAGCAACGTGCCCGTGCCCGTGCCGAAGAAATGGGAATAGAACTGGTTATTATCCGGCCGCCATGGTTCTACGGTCCGTTTCAGCCACCGCGCCAGACCCTGTTTTTCCAGATGATCAGAAAAGGCCGCGCGCCTTTGCTGGGCCGGGGCCTCAATCAGCGTTCGATGATCTATATCGATAATCTTTGCCAGGGGCTTTCGCTCGCGTCAAAAGTGCCGGGAGCAGCCGGTAATACCTACTGGATTGCGGATGCCGAACCATACGAAATGCGCACAATTATCGACACGATAGAAAAGCTGCTTGAGGAGGATTTTTCTATTCGGGCTGCGCACGAGCGCCTGAGGTTACCTTCCTTTGTCGCAGAGATTGCCGGGTTTGTAGATACGGCAATTCAGGCTACCGGCTTCTATGAGCAGAAGATTCATGTTTTGTCGGAGATGAACAAGAATATCGCCTGCAGTATCGAGAAGGCGCGCACCGAGTTGGGCTATGAGCCCAAGATCTCCCTGCGTGAGGGCATGAGGCGCAGTATCGAGTGGTGCCTGCAACAGGGTTACAAGATCTGAATGGGTACCGCAGGTAATTTTTGTCGGCGCAACGAGACCGGGCTCTGGCTGTTAGTGATCGTGGTACTTGCGACAGGTGTTCGGCTGAATGGCCTGACACATGAAAGCTACTGGTTTGACGAACTGTTTAGTGCGTATTTTTCTAACCCGGCACATAGTTTTCGGCAGGTTGTCGAACTGACACTGGGAGACGTGCATCCACCGCTGTACCAGTTGCTAATGTGGTGGTCTTACAAGTTATTCGGCTACAACGAACTGGCCGGAAGACTTCCATCATTTCTTTCGGGAATACTGGTTATACCGGTGATCTACCTGCTGGGCCGTGACCTTGTTAGCAAGCGTGCAGGCCTCTACGCGGCTGCACTCGCTATCCCCAATTACTACCTGGTTTACTACGCGCAGGAGGCGCGCTCGTACGCATTTTTCTACCTGTTAAGCAGCCTGTCATTTCTGTTCCTGGTGCGCGCGCTGCGCTCTGAATCAAGGGTGAACCTGGCACTGTATATAGCCAGCACAACTGCATTTCTGTACGTGCATTACTATATTTTTGTGGCACTGGCTGCACAGGGTGTGATCGTGCTCGTGTATATGGCACATGAGAAACGCTTCGATAAAGTATTACTGACCAGGGCTTTAATAGCGGTGGGCATTTTACTCCTGGCCTCACTGCCACTGATTTCAGCAATACAGGGCCATATCGCAATTGATGATTTCTGGATTCCGCAGCCAGGCCCCGGGTTTTTCGCTAACTTTTTTATCCAGTATTTTGATTCATGGGTATTGTCCGGATTGTTTGCCCTGTTGTTGCTGGCGGGAGTTGTCACCAGTTTTTATCCAGGTACTGGCAGACGCAGTCGTTTTGCAGCGATTGTCTTACTGAGCTGGATTGTGGTCGGGTACCTGGTGCCGTGGGTACGAGGGATCATTGCGCAGCCGATACTGACCGATCGCAATACCATTATGCTGGTACCGCCGGTGTTGTTGCTGGCTTCAATGGGGCTTACGAGTATTCGGCCGGTCCTTTTGCAGCGGCTGGCGACTATTGCCCTACTTGGTTATAGCTGGATACATCTGGCGATCATCATGGATTACGACGATCGCATCAAAAAAGACCAGTACCGCGAGATGGCGCACTCGCTGACCTCTTTCGATGCAATGTTGCCGATTTATACACTTAAGTTTAACGATACGAAATATAACGTTTACTTCGAGCAACAGAAATCAGGATTGCGTGCAGAGGACTCGACCGTGCTCGCCGAACAACTAGCGGCAGGTAACGCGGCACCGCTTTTCTGGATCGCAGACGGTCGCGGTAAGCACAGGAAGATTCTTGCCACAAAAATTGACGAGGACTACGGTCTTGTCGAAGTTAACCTTTACAAGCACCGGGGTACGGCGGCCGCTCTGTATGTAAACCCGGCCGTAAGCACCAAGCTATCGTTGCGGCTTTCGAATGATGAAACTGAAACCATCAACGTGTTTATATCGGGGCCGCTGATACTGGAAAAAGGTGGTGCCCTGCTGACTGTCGTCGACATGTCCGGGGTTAGCGAAGATGAAACCGTTATGACTTCGGTTGAACTTCGTGATGAACAGGGCAATGCCCTGGCGACGCAGATGGCACGGCTTAAGGGCATGGAAGGCGCGATGCTGTTCAAACCGGATATAGAGCAGGGTGTCAGGGCACGAATCACGCTACCGAAAACTGTAGGCATGCCGCAGGTGTGGGTGTTGCCTGCTACCGTTGAATAAAGCAGTCAGTTCACCGGGCAAATTGTATTGATGGGTGAGTATGTCCATGAAACAACGCAGCCGCATTATTTTCTTTTACTTCATCGCGATCCTGATGTTGTCCGAGATGATTACCAGCAATTTGTACAGCCTTGTCGGGCCGCTTGAAGACACGGCCGAGTTCATGGGTATTACCGTGGCTGCCGAGCGTATCCGGTTGGTTATTCTGATCGTCCTTGACGCGATACCGGGTGTCGGCGCCGTGCTTGCCATCCGGGCTTACAGGCATAGCGTGACTGTCGGGACCGGGCGTATCGGTGTGCTTACTTCTACTTTAGGAATGCTGGCGTATGGCGGCTATCAGCTATGGTCCGCGATGTTCCTGCTCGGCAACCGGCAGAGTTTTGTGACGCTGGTTGGTGTCGTTTACGCAACCCTGGGTCTTGTCACCTGGTTGGTTGGTTCTGATTTAAGGCAGGTAACAAAAAATAGTTTTCGTGACTGATCTTTCTGCCAGGCCGGCCTAGTCGATTGCGCAGTTCATATTCTCAGGGTTCAGGTAGTCGGAAGGATAGCGTGTGCCTTCCAGCACTTCGGCGACCGTGTTGCCCTCTGTGCGCCCAATAATCCAGTTCCACACTGTTTCACCTTCGGGGGTAACTTCCAGCACCCGGCCGGGGTGAGCTTCCGTAATCAGCCGGTTGCCGTTGGGCAGTAACTGGTGTTTCCCGCCTTCCTTCGTGTAGAGAGGCTGGTTTTTGCGCGCCGGGTAAAGCACTTCGTATTGTTTGGTCACTGGATCGACTTTCAGCAGGCGCGTGTGGCCGAACAGCGAGCCGTCCAGGGTAGTGTCATCCTGGTTATCAAAGATAACTATATGGCCGTCGGCCTCGAAATCCGGGTCATGTTGATGAATCATTGGGTGCCTGAAGTGCCATTTAATCTCCCTGGTCTTCCCATCGAATATCACCACCAGGCTGAGGTGGCGCAGCGATATCATGATATCGCCTGCGCTGAACATACTGAACGCATCCGCCATGTCAGCATCCAGTATTTCTACATCATTCATATGGGTGAAATCATAAATGGCCTTGATGTCAGAAAAAATATCCGCATAACCTGACTTGTACATCTCTTTGATGAAGAACACTTCATCGAGAATATCGCCATCGGGCGAAACCTTCAGCATCGTTTCGTCCACAAAGGGCGGTTTCATATGCACATAACCGTCGACGGGGTTTTCGCGCCAGTTAAGCCCGGCAACCCAGAAGTTGCCATCATCATCACGATCGACCGAGTGATGCGTACGGTAGGGCAACTTCCAGAGGATGTCCGAACATGCGTTCATGCGTATGAGCCCAAGGTATTCAATGTTGAATACGATGTCGCCATTCGGGAGCAGGTGAGTTCCATGTACGTAGTTTTGCGGCTGGTTGTACTTACCGGCCGAGTAGTCGTCGTATGGCGTTACCGGCCAGATTTCATCAGGATGGATCTGCCATTCATGCAGCACATTACCGTCGAGATTGATCAGTCGGATCGCCGACACGTACTCTCCTTCGGTAAGCCAGTGCGAAGTAACGAGCGTAATGCCGGGTTGTGCCATCGCCGGGTCATGCACGGTAACGCCTTCGCCTTCGTAGCGGGCTTTGTTTATGAAATGGAACTGTGACTTATTGCCTTCCCGGCTCCTCTGCACCAACTCATTTGCGGCGCTGAAAGCAGAATTGATATAGCTGTAAGGAAAGATTTTCAGGGTAACAACAGCGCTACCCAGCAGGAACGCCAGGAAGCAAAGGGCCAAAATAAATACAGCTAATCCGAGCCAGTCTTTCATGTTTAGTCGTTATGCGGCTTTAGCGAGATGCGGCAAACAATACACGCTATACCAGCAGCCAGACAAACAGGGGAAAAGCGATTGATCCTATTGTTGTCCGCAAAAGGTGCATCTGACCCCAGCGGGCATGCAGCCTGGCGGCAGTATCGAGGTCATTGTCCAGATCAACTTTAAGCAGCTTGATATTAATAGGCACGATGAGTGCCGCGGTAAGCGGAAACATTCCGAGCTGAATGGCACCGCCGGTGAGCCAGCCCAGGCTGCCCGCCTGCCACCCGACGTACAGACCAGATATGCCACTAATTGCAGCCAGGGCCATCATCAGCGGTGCAGTGCGTTTCGACATATGCCGAAAATATTCTGTCGCGAAGGGCACTCCGACCCTTAGCGCGGACGGATGCTCGGCGAAGCCGATGTAAATACAGCCTCCTGCCCAGAGACCGGCCGCGAGTGTTGCTGTTATTTGCGCAAAATCATGCATGGTTTTTGAGCGTCCGGTCAGTATGGACCTGTCGGTGGAAATACCAACCGATAACGAGGCCGACAAAAATATTGTAAGCCAGCGGCTCCGCCATGCCGCTAATCCATATGACACCTTCAACCAGCCGGTAGAGGGCGGTATAGGCAATGGATGGTCCAAGTGCCCCGGCAACCAGGTAATAAGTTACGGTCGCCAGCTCCATCTTGCGCAGGATCAGGTGAACCGGGATCGCGTAGCAGATAGTTATCACTGTTGAGTACAACAGCAGCGATAAACCTATCCAGAACAAACGGTCGAGAGAAAGAATCTCGCCGTGCGGCGCACAGTTCATCAACAGGCTTAGTATTGTCGCCAGGGCTATGCATTCGGCTGCGACGCGTGTAACCGTTGGGGCGCTCATATCAGAACTTCTGACGCATGCAACACTGTAAGAGTTAGGCGCATATCCATGGACTTGCAAGTTTAGTTCTGCATGGTCGTTGATGTTTAACAACCAGGCCCTTCAGACCGGCACCGATATAGCCTACCGTAACGCAGCATACCCCTATCCACCTAGTGCTCCGTCACCCCGGCAAAGTGCTACGCGGATGCCCGGATGCTTATAAATACAGACAGTCTGCAGCCGGGCGGCAAGTAGGGAAACCAGTGGCTAACCGGCCCGGCATGCCATGGGATGGTGCGTATCATTGCAGGGGCGTACAGACCAAAAAGAGAAAGCCAGGCCGCACCGAGAAAAAGAATAGCCCCTTGGGGCTTCGGGGAGAGCTTATGTCTAGGCAGTACTTCCGCTTTGCGGGTTGTTTGTTTGTGCCGCTGATTTTCCTGATCCCGGTAAACGGGCATGCATTGGAAGAAATCGTCGTCACGGTCCGTAAAAAGGCCGAGAATCTGCAGGAAATTCCGCTCGCGATCACGGCTTTTGACTCCGAAACGATCAAGCGTAAGGGCATTAATAACCTGGATGCATTGGCCAAGAACACGGCCGGCATCGTTTTCGACCAGGGCATTACCAGCCAGGACACACGCGTGGTAATCCGCGGTCTGTCCCCCACCCGCGGTCGCCAGAACATAGCCTTCCTGCAGGACAATATAGATATATCGAGTGAGGCCATAAGCACTGCGGGCGGCAGTTTGCTCGTAAACCCCCGTTACCTGGATTTCGAGCGCATCGAGGTCGTTAAGGGCCCGCAGAGCGCGCTTTATGGGCGTGCGGCGTTCAACGGTGCGATCAATTACGTCACCCGGGATCCGGGTGACGAATTCGAATTCGAGATTCTCGCGGATATCAATGATGCCAGCGGTAGTCAAAACAGCGAGAGTTCCGTCACCGTATCGGCGGGCGGCCCGGTAACCGATACCTTCGGGCTGCGGGCATCCGCAACTTACTGGGATGAAGATGGCTACTACGACAACCGTTTCACGAAATTCGAGAACCTCGGCGGTGGTGACGGTTACGGTGTATCGCTTAAGGGCCTGTGGCAGGCGTCGGACAAGGTAACGGTCGAAGGCCGCATCAGTTATTCGGACGATCGTTACGAGCAGCGGCCCGCGGCGTTTGTGCCCTACAACGCGCTGAGCTTCCTGCCCGAGGAAGCGCTGATCCCGATGTTGGCAACGAAAGAGTACCTGGGCGAGATCGGTAACATGGAGCAGGAGGTCGATTTCAAGTTCTACCGCTTCGAAGTTTGCGGCCCCAATTACGAACTGGACGGATCGGGCCTGTTTAATACGGCGACTGCCGCATCGGATTGTGCAATGGAAGCGGATATCAATCCGCGCGTGGAAAAGACCGGCCCTGCGGGCGAGCGGGTAGCAAGTTCCCTGTTCGGCGCGCCGGTTGCGAGCTACCGTGGCCAGATCCCGGAAACAGACGACCTCGACGTACGCCTGAGCCCGAACCCGAAGACCATCGATCCGCTGGGTATGGAACTGCCCGAGGATTACCCGGGCACCGAAATTGAAGTGACCCGCGTGAACCTGGAAGTCATCTGGGAGCGGGAGAACGGTGACTTTATCTTCTGGACCGGTATTACCGATGCGGAACAGGACGTGCTCATTGATTTTGACAAGTTCGCCGAAGACCCTGACGGGCTGCATGCCGCACCGATACAAAGCGCCCCCGGCCCGGGGCCCGACGGCATGCTCGGCACGGCGGACGATATCCCCTGTGCTCTGTCCGGCGGCGACTGTTCCTGGGGTACGCAGCAGATCGATTTCAATACAAAGACGGAACAGTTTAGCCAGGAAATCCGTTACTCCTCAGACCTCGACGGTAGCTGGAATTACACGATCGGCGGCATGGCGTGGTACGAAGACACGGAGCAGGAGGAGTACAGCACGACCGCCCGTGCATCCAACGGCCTGTTCCCGTTTACATCGCCCGCCAATGTCCTGTCCATGGGTTCCACCCGTCCGAACTGTTATTCACCCGAGGCGGGTCCTCCGGCCGGGGTGGGCATGCAGCACTTCATGGCCGACTGGGAGCACCTTCTGAAGCCGGGCGAAGCGGGCTTTCTCGGGGGACCGTGGTCCCTGAACGGGCCGGAGAGTGTGAGCATGCCCGACGACTTCAACATGCTTTGTGTGCCGTCGGGTTCCGATATCCTGCAATATCTCGACCATCGCGCCGATATTTTGCCGCGCACCAAGCGCATTGAAACCAAGCACTGGTCTTTGTATGCGATGTTCGATTTCGACCTGAGCGAGACCCTGCGGCTGTCTTTCGAAGGCCGCTATACGAACGAGCGTGAGGAACAGACGCAGCCGATTCTCGATCCTGCTGACCCTGAGTTTGCCGTCCGGCAGAGCCCGTCTTCGATTCAGCCGAACTGCGGCACCGCCCCGGCGTCGGTAATGGCCGACGACCAGGTATGCGGTCCCGCCATTCCGGCGGGCGTGGGCGAGGGTGGCATATGGCGGACGCCGTTCACGCTCGATAAAACGGTTGCAACACGTACCAGTTTTTTCACGCCGCGGGCCACGCTGGAATGGCGGCCCGCGGATGACCAGATGTATTACCTGTCGTACGCGGTGGGCAAGAAGCCCGGCGGTTTCAGCCGCCTGACAGGAGGCTCCGGTGGCTTCGAAGCACGCGAATCAATATTCGAAGAAGAGACCCTTAAAGTTTACGAACTTGGCACGAAAACAACACTGCTGGACAACACGCTGCAGTTGAATACAGCGGTCTATTACCAGGATTTCGAAGACAAGCAGGTGGGGACAACGCAGATTAATTTTACGACCGGGCTGTCGACGGCGGCGGTCGAAAATGCCGCCGGTGCGGAAATATGGGGCCTGGAGATCGAAGTAAACTGGACCCCGACAGAACGCTGGACATTCGGGATGAGCTACAACTATCTGGATGCTGAATTTACAGATTTTACAATTCTTTCCAGTGCCCGCAACGACCTGACGCGCAATAGTGCCGAGCGCTATTTTTCTGAAGTGGAAACACCCGAAAACGAGGTCTACGGCCGCGGCCAATACTGGATCGGCAATTCGTGTCCCATCGGCAAAATTGTCGCTCGAGCCTCGAAAGACGGTCAGGCTGACCCCGATGCTCCAAGTGCCGAGGACGTCATTCCGGAACTGCGCTGCGAGGTCGATCTGTCCGGTAACGAACTCGAAGATGCCCCCCGCCACAGTCTGAATCTGAATGCGCGTTACATGGCGCCGCTCGGGGATACCGGGATGGATTGGTACATCGAAGCTGAGTCTTTCCACCAGAGCGAGCGCTTCCTCGAACAGGCTAACGACCAGTGGCTCGATAGTTACGTCCAGTACGACCTCCGTGCGGGTATAGAAGCCAATAACTGGACTACAATTTTCTATGTCGAGAATCTGCTGGATGACGAAACGGTACGCAGCGCGCAGACCGGGCCGGGTATTTCGACGGGGCTGTTTATCGACGGCCCGCCACGGGTTCGCAACCAGGTAATCGCCTACCCGGCACCACCGCGTGTCGTCGGTGTACGCTTCGAATACAGGATGGGCGGTAGTTAACAGTTAACTAATTCGCCAGGAGCGAATCAGTTCGCCCCATTTCTCGTCGACACGCGCCATCGCGTTCGGCGCGCCCGTTTCCAGCAGCGCTCGGTTCAGTTTCGGATATACGGCGGGACCGTCCTCGCCGGGAAACTGCCGGGTGGCGTCGATGGCGATCTTGTTCGTGAGGCCACGCTTTTTCGCACCCGGATCGAGCGGTAGGCCCGGCAAACGCTCGAAGATATGGGTGGACCCCAGTGGTTGCCACCGTGAGCCCATTGCCGCCAGCACCTGTTCCTGGTTCGTGACGTCCACGTCACCATCTACGATGACTACGATCTTGGCAAAAAAGTAATGCTCGGCAACTTTCTTGGCAACTTCCAGTCCCTGGCCCACCCTGGTCTTGTCAATACTGACAAAGGTCATGCCGACGGCACGGTTGTCGCCAAAGTAATCGACCATCGAAGGCACATCTTTCTTAAGCCGGTAGAATCCGAGCGCATGACTCGCCGACATCAGTGTGCCGCGCTGTAAGCCGGTAAAGTTATTCATGATCCAGGGGTCTTTGCGGTGGGTGACCGCGGTTACCCGCATCCAGTACTGCTCATCCTTCACCCGCCCCTGGTAGCCGTACATTTCCCCGTAAGGCCCTTCCGGCCGCCTGTCATCGAGGGGAATCTCGCCCTCGATAATAATCTCGGAGTTGGCCGGTACCAGGTGGTCGTTCGTCTCGCTCTTTACAACCCTGAGCGGCCGGCCGGCAAGACCGCCGGCGGCTGCCAGCTCGTCCACCGGGCCTGCGCGGCGATCAACGATACGGTTGCCGCTGACAGTCCACACATAGGGGTCGGGGCTTAGCACGATGGATACCTTGGCAATCTTCTCGCCGCGCAACCGCATGGCATTCAGCATTATATTGCCTGTCTGTCCCGGCTCGGAGTTGACCCCGATTTCTCTTGGCCCGCGCAGGTGGCAACGATAGGTACCGTAGTTGGTTCCACGTTTTTTTTCGTGCGTAAAGACGACGCCGGTATTGATGTAACGCCCCGCATCGGATGGGTTGCACTTGATGAACGGGAACTTTGTCAGGTCGACTTCATCGCCATGCAAAATAATTTCCTTGCACGGTGCTTCATCAGCCGATACTTCAATTGGTGCAATATTCGGGTACTTGCCGCCGTTTGCCTCGAGGATTTCGATAAAATGGCGGCGGGCCTTGCGGTAACTCTGGAAAGGTTCGGTTACCAGCGGGCCTTCGTCGATTGGTTCAAGCCCGTAAGCCAGGCACTCGGAATACAGGTGGCCGCTCTCATTAATAATGAGCGGCCCCTTGTACCACTTGCCATCCTGACGAATCTTGTCAATGAGGATTGTCGGAGAGCCGTTCATACCGTTCCAGTCGCGGAACCGGTACATCAGGGCGGTCGCCTCGAACTCATCCTGATTGACCCGCGGAATGCGTACGAGTAACCCGCGTGAATCCAGCATCGCTATGTAGTCGCGCAGGGAGTCAAACGGCGCGGTCGGCGCTTTGGCCGCATGTGCAAGGCCGGCACCGGTTAACGGCGTACTGCCTAAAGCAGACAGCCCGAGTCCCGTACCCAGCAATTCGCGGCGTGAAAGATTATTGGCCGATAAGTCCGGCTCTATTTTTTTTGTCATAGCCTCAGCTCACTTTAGCTCTTCGGATCGCCTGTAAAGCATGACGAGCAAAATGGTGAATATGATTGTTGTACAGCTAAATACGATCAGGTTTTCATATCCTAGCGTGGCCGACCGCATCTTGGTATCCTGCCAGTAAAGGGAGCCGCCGTAAGCAGGCATGGCCAGCGTCGCGACCAGCGGCCCCGCGGTGTACAGGCTGCCGAGCAATGCGCCCGGGCGCAGGCTGTCGAGTCTCGACCAGATCGGTCCCCGGCACCGGAACAGACCGTAAAGCGCAATTGTGACGGCCGAGGTGAACACGGTCATCATGTGAAACCGTGCATGCGGCTTTCCCTTTAAAATGATTTCCGGAAATATTCTCGATAGCTGGTTAACTTTAGCTCCAGCTATTTCCCCTGGTCCGCCCTGACCGTCAGTAGCTTAACCCTGCCTTTTTAGCCTTGTATAAGGTGTTATTTCACTTGTCTGCGGACTTCCCCGTGGGTTGAGTGCTTGAACTGTTTGTGGGTTTAACAAAGCCCCTCAGCCAGGCACGTGACGGCCTCTCAACAAAGTGATAAGTCAGAACTGACATCCCTATTATCGCCGCGTTGACGGCGATGACGGTGTAAATGGTTGTGAATTGGATATAGCCGAACAGCCCCCCGCTGCCGACAAATAACCAGTGGTTCATGTACAGGGAATAGGAGAGATCACCCAGGTAAATCGATGCACGGTTACCAAACAAGATGCGAAACGGTTGTTGATTCATTGCGAGACCGAGAACCAGCAGCAAAAATGCCATGATGATTAACGTTACGCCAATGTCGATGGGAAGATCAGGGTTCAGGAGGACCAGAACAATTACCGCGACGCCAACCCACGCATAAGGAAAGCGTTCCGGCAGTCCCAGCTGATAAGCCCGATAAAGAAAGCATCCGGCGAACATCTCACCACCAATTCGTACCACCCCCCATTTGTGGGTCGTGGCGAAAGATGTATCCAGAACCTGAATTAGTAAAAAGCCTGTAATACTTATGCAGGCGAATGCCATAAACAGCGCTGTAGCAGCGCGGTGAACTTGAACGATGGTAATTGAGAAAAGCGGGAACAATAAATACCAGAACCACTCCGCACTCAGGGTCCATGATGGCACGTTCCAGGATTTATAGCTGTTGAAACCCCAACCCTGTACCAGGAACAATTGAGACAGGAATTGTGGATCTCGCCACAGATTTTCGATTACTGAGAAATCCTTCAGGTTGACTAATGAGGCCATGAACAGCACAAGCACAAAAAGATGCAACGGCCAGGTACGTGCAAACCGTAGCCAGAGAAACCGCCCGATAACCGGAACGGTTGGTTTGGACAGTTGCTGGCAATAGGCGTATGAAATAATAAAGCCTGAGAGCAGCGAGAATATATCTACACCCAGCCACCCGACATTAATTAGCTTGAGCAGTGCTCCCTGATCCGGGTACATGGCTTCCAGGCGATTAAACTGGTGTGACAAAATAATCCATAGTGCCGCAAAGCCACGGATTCCAGTCAGGCAGTCAAACTGTTGCCGTTTTAGCCACGGCTGAATTTTTTGCATTCAGGTATCAGAGCGCCGGTCAGAAATGCTCCGGATTGTTGCTGGGAGGACTCAATTTATAGCCGTAATTGTTCGGGCCTTCAAGCACTTGGAGGATGCTGACAGACGGACTGCAGGTACGTGGATGCCTATTCAACATATAGTTAACTGAAGCAAAAAAGGGCCAGCCTTAAGCGGCTGACCCTTTCGTTGTTTGGTGGAATTTGCGTGCATTCGGGCACGCTATTCGATATGGCGCGTAGCGCCTCAAAGCCATCCAAGAGGATTGACTCGCTCGTTAACACTCGCTTCGCCCTGCGGGCGGCCTCCGCGCCTTTGGCGCCTCGCCGTCCTCTCGTCCGTTTGTCGTTCCGCTCACCGCGGCCCGCCAGCCGGACTCGGGTCGAACGAAGGTTCGAATCCTTGATTGGGCTTACCGAACCAAAAAAGGGCCAGCCTTAAACGGCTGACCCTTTTATTGCTTGGCGCGCCCAAGAGGATTCGAACCTCTGACCTCTGCCTCCGGAGGGCAGCGCTCTATCCAGCTGAGCTACGGGCGCAAAAACTAATTGTATGCTGCTTTAAGATTGTGCTGTAGGAGCGGCTTTAGCCGCGAACCCACCATGCTTGAATACGCAAGTTCGCGGCTAAAGCCGCTCCTACATATAATCCTTTACAGGGCTGCCGATGCGACAGGGCCGCAAATCATACCGGCACCCGAGGACTAATGCTATTTGACGCCAGCACACGCGATACCTTCCTCGATGTCTTCGAGGGTGCGCCCGAGCGCAAGCTGAGCGCGGGCGAAACGCTGATCAATGCCGGCGCCGACGCCGGGCAGGTCTTCAACATCGTTAAAGGCACTTTGATGGTCAGCCGTATCGGCAACGATGGGCGCCGCCAGGTCTTAAGTTTCCTGTTTCGCGACAACTTTATCGGGCTCACCGCCGACCGCTATTTTTTCACGGTACAGGCAGTAACCCCGGCGACAGTGGTATGCCAGTCCCGGCAGGTGCTTGAAGACCGGCTTGAGCAGGATCCGGTTGTGGAAAGGACTTTCCTTAATATGGTTTATCGCGTGCTCGAAAATTCGCTCGATCTAATTTACAGCCTCGGGCAGCGCACGTCGGTGGAGCGGCTTGCTGTTTTCCTCCTTTACCTGCGAAATCGGCGGTTGATCGCCGATCAGCTCGCCGCCGACGCCCCGGAGCTGAATACGATAGACCTGCCAATGTCCCGCCAGGACATCGCAGATTTCCTGGGCCTTAAAAAGGAAACCGTCAGCCGCAGCTTCACCCAGCTGGACGAGCAGGGCCTGATAACCCGGCCCGACAACTACCATGCTGACGTCACTGACCTGGAGGGGTTACGCAAGCTGGCCGGTATACAGGACTTCGCCTCACCGCTGCGACCGTCTGCGGCGCACGGGGACGCCTAGCCGCATCGATTTGCCTGGTATAGAAATTATTGTGGCTGTTGATTACCTGGTCGAGCAGCGTATTAACGCTTATTTAGAAAGAGCGCCAAGTACCTGTTCAATAAATTCAGCCCGCTCACTTTTGAGGCGGCCATCTAACTCGTCATCAGGTTGATAGCGGTCCACTGCATCGGGCGCCATTACGCCTGCTTCAGCCAGCGCCGCTTCCAGAATTTTCTGCCGGTCTTTGGTGACCCACAACTCTTTGGCAATCGTAATCAAAGTCTTACCGAGACTGTCGAGGTCATCGGCGCGCAGGTTTAATTCACTCATTGTTGTCACCTTTGCGTGCGATCAGGACGAAGGGGTACTCGCCTTCGCCAAGGCCTTTCCATTCGGCCTCATCAAAACCGACCTGCAGAGCCAGGTCTGCCAGGTTGGTGCTGGCATATTCGCGCCAGAACGGGTCTCCGCCATGCACCTGGTTCCAGTAGTCCGCTTTCCAGCGGTTATAGTTATTGAAGGTATGGTATGCCTTCACATCACCGACCACCGCGTAGCCCCCGGGTTTAAGTATGCGCAGATACTCTTTCAGATTATCGAGTGACGCGCTGATCGGAATTTCATGAAACATTGCATAACTTGTTACCACGTCGAATTCATTGTCAGCGCGTCCGGTGTCTGCACCATCAGCCTGAAACAGGCGCCACTCGAGATTATTTTCATTCGCGTAACGTTGTGCCTGTTCAAGCTGTTTAGGACTCAAATCGCAGCCCCATATTTCACTGTCAGGAAAAAGTTCCGCAACACCCTGTGTGAACTGGCCGCTGCAGCAACCAACGTCAAGAATTTTTGCAGGGTTTTCCAACGGTACAACATCGGCGACACTTTTTCGTACCGCGTAGACCATGCCTGCAAAAGTAGGATTTACCATGCGGCGATGAATCAGCTCACCGTGCACGAAACCCATGTAGTCGTGGCCGTCCCAGCCGCCTGCAGATTTATGAAACTCGTAACCGTCCCAGTACTTCGGTGGTTTCAGGTTCTCATCGTATTCCAGTGTCGCAGGGCCGTTTTGTAATGCTTTCAGGCCCGGCTCAACTTCGGCGCGAATCTCTTCGAAGATATCCATCGCGATCTGACCGTGTTCTTCGAGCGTCCAGTCACGACACATGCGCAGTACGCGGAATTCATGGTTATTTTCCATTAATGGCGTAACGACTTCCTGCAATTGCGCCGGGTCTTCCGGCAAATCATCGGAATTCAGTCCGCCGTCAAACGCGGCCTGGTCGGTGCTTTGCTCGAAGCGATTGCTGAGATTACGCAGGTCCGCCAGAAAATCGATAGCCGCGCGGCCACGTTGAGGCAGTGTGTAGTCCATTTACCCAACCGTTATTCTTATTCGCCAATCCGCAGTCTAGCCAATTTGGGCAGTCTCGGTGTGTGCCATGGACTGACACATACCACGTGGCGGGCAACCTGTGTTTAGCGGAGCGCCTAACGACCACCCGAGCGCGCGCAATGGGTAAATTCTGCCAGTAGTGGCACGGACAGTAAGCCGGCATAACCGCCGCCATCTTCGAAAACCCAGAAGGGAAAGCCCGGCACATTTTCGCAATGGGCCAGGCGCTCGCGTGAACCGCGTTTGGAACACTCTATATAGGGAAGCTTCTTCCATGCGCTGCCAAACGTTGCGTTCTGCCTGGCGCAGACGGGACACCAGTGCGTGCCGTAGTACCTGGCCCCGCTTTCGGAAATACACTTAGCGAACTGATCCATTTCCCCTGCGTGCGCAAAGAAACTGCCGAGCAGTGCGGTCACAAACAAGAAAGATCGTGTGCGGGAAATTTCCATGGCGATTTTCCGGTCAACATCTTGAATAATAGGGGTTTTCTGTCAAGAACCAAGTGACCTGCGTCACACCTGGCCGGGCATTCTCAGGCTCAGCACGTCCACAATGTGAGTTTTTCGAACCTTTAGATTGCCGGCAAGGTCAGCGATGCTGCGAGCTACCCGCATGGTACGATTGCAGGCATGTTGTGACAGGCTCAAGCGATTGGCCGCAAGCTGCAGTCAAGGCCGTGGCTAGCTACCCGCCAGAGTTGGCGTATCTTTAGAGTGGTCTCGTGCGGCGCCGGCAAAAAATGGTAAATGAATGAAAGCAACATCCCAGGTTATATCCCAGGTTGAATTGCCCTGGCCCGTTGCCAGTTGGGTGCTTGGGGCGCATTTCTACGCGACGATAGTGCCGCTGGCACTGGCTTATGCCACCTATATTTACTGGGATTACCTCACGTCGAACATATACAGCCCCTTCCTGTTTTATATCGTCGTCGGGTTGTACTGTGCCGGGAGTGCGTTTGAAGTCGCGCAGAACGCGATTGATCGCTGGTACCTGACCAAAGAGTGTGGCAGCGCTTTGGGCGCCGGGTTCTGCGACATGGTGGCATTCTGGTTCATGACTGCGGGGCAGGCGGTCATGGCAGTCGCAATCGGCGGCGATCAATGGTGGGTCATCGCGATAGCGATAATCGCGGTACTGCTGTTCCCGGTTTTCTACCTGCAACGGATACTGATATTCCTGCCAATGGCGGTGATGGGCGCGCTGACTGCCGTGTTGGCCTATTTCAGCTTCGGCGACCCGGTGGTATTTCTTACTTTGTTATTGGCCCAGGTCACCATGTTTTTCTTCAATGCATTACTGGCCACGGGCGCCCAGGTATTGCATGGATTCACGACCGCGGCAGCTTCATCGGGTCTGTGGTTCCTGATCTGGGCAATCCATAACGGCGAGGCTGGCACGCCCATGAGCTGGTTTTTCGTCATTGGCGTAGTGGTTGGCGCAGTGATCCTGAGGTTTCTGCTCTGGCCGGTGTTGACGAAACTGCCGATAAGTCCGCGGATTATTCGGCAGGCTTTATGAGTCGAATACTTTCACCCAATAAGTGGGTCGGCCTGCTTTCAAGCATTGCTACGGCATCGGCCATCATTTTTTTAAAGATATCGGATCGGACAAAGTCGGCGAATTCAGCCTTTGTTTTCCAATTCGAGTAAATCATCATTGAAGTAGGCCGTTCTACATCTGAATAAACCCTCGTTTCAATGTGGCCCTCTCGACTCTTCACTGTGTCGATTAAATGCATCATCACGCTCTTGAAATCTTCGACGTGTTCCGGTTTTACCTCGTAGTTGAGACCAAATGTTTGCATATTTTTCTCCTCCCGCCCGGCATTATAATCAATAATGCCAGTTTACCAGTCGCCATTTGCTATAGAAAATTTATTCCGCTGACAATCTCCATGTTGCGCTCCAGTTGAGCGTTCCACTTCTTCAGGAAAGGTTCAATAATGCTGGCTCGCCAGTCTGTGTCAGTTTGACTGTCAAGCTCCGGAAGAATTCCGGATTCTTCTCTTTCCTGGTGATGTTCGCATAAGCCTTTTAGGGTTTTCTCCCTGTCAAGAGAAGCAATAATTTCTCTTCTTAATTCCTTATCAGATAATTTACCTTCACTAAGTGATAGCAGATTATCCTGTGTTTTTTCAATTAGTTCCTGAACCTTGGCATGCTCATCGATATACAGTGATGCAGGCCAACGGCCCTGATCGCCAAGCTCGTCAAGTTTGGGAGCCAATTCCTTATCTTCAAAGTGCATGTGCAGATGATGTAGTTCTACAAAACAATTCAATAACTGTATTGCCTCGTCAATCTTCCCCATAAGGACAGCCTCCTGGTGCAGGAGAAATAGTTCATCGAGTTCTTTGTGACACCGGGAAATTACTTCTATCAACTTGGTATTATCAGATGTAGTCATGGAATCGGTAGCAATTCAAATATTAGGTTGCTATTGGTGTTGGGTATTTGTGTGACAGGAGGAATTAATGGAAGCGGTCGTTGCTGCCCGTATTGTACATGTACTCGGCGTGGTGCTTTGGATCGGTGGGGTCTGGTTTGTTACCACCGTGATCATTCCGAGTGTCATCGAAGATGGTTGCGGTGAAGAAAGCATCAAGCTGTTCGAACGTGTAGAGGACCGGTTTGCCTGGCAATCCAGGATCATCGTTCTGATAACCGGTCTCTCGGGGTTCTATATGTTGTACGTGGCCAACTCATGGTCTTTGTTTCTTAACAGTAGTTACTGGTGGCTTTTTGCCATGTCGCTGGTTTGGCTTGCGTTTACCCTGTTGCTATTTGTGCTTGAGCCGCTGTTTCTGCACCGATGGTTCATGAGCGCGATAAAGCGGGCACCACAATCAACGTTCCGGCGCATGAACTGGCTTCACTGGGTGATGCTGGTGTTGAGCCTGGTAACCATCGCGGGGACTGTTGCCGGCAGCCATGGATGGCTGTGGCTCTGATCATAGCTTATCCGATAAAACGCGAGAGTTATTCGACGAACTATTGCAGGAGAGCCTCCGGACAGTTTATTGCACGCACCTGTACTCCGAGACTGATACAAACATGGGATTAGCATGCTGTGGCTCTACGTGCCGGAGTGATTCGGCGCTGGCAGTGGTGCAAACAGCCTGGCCACCCAGCACACTACTATCGTGGCCGTAATTATCAGCAACAGTTTGCCGAGAAGGATCTGATCACCGAGAACGTAATTGTTGCAAAGGCGTGTGGGCGCCACCAGGTAAAGCCAACCCAAACGGAGCAGCATAGCGAGCAGCTCTATCCAAACAAGGCCCCTGGCGATTGCGTGCATGTGCGGCCAACTCAGTGCCAGTGGCGCGCCAACCAATAACGGAACGGAAACATACTTCGCAAGCGCTACCATGGGCAACTCCAGGGCGGCGTCGAGTACGCGGGGAAGCATCCAACAAAGACTTACAAAGATGACGATGAGTATTCCGGGGATGCCGTACTCGTTATAGCGACCGATCGCTCCGAGCAGCCGGGCCGGCAAACTTCGGGCGATCAACCAGCCGGCCAATGCGAGCATCGGCAGTTGCAGCAATACGTGCCAAACCAAATTGGCTTCAAGCTGCGCGGCAGCGGGAGGCAAGACCGCAGCGATGAATAGTCCTGATCCAAGGAAGACACGGTACTTCACGATACAGACTCCGAAGCTATCCGGGTGACTGTTTCGAGGATCTGCTGAATCGCTTCGTAGTCAAGAATAGCTACGAGCTGCCCCTGTGGATCGACAATGTGCACGGCTGCATTGTGGTCGTAGCCAGCCTCAGTCGGTATAACAACGACGCCGAACTTCTCAAGCCAGCGACGAAGCTCTCGCTTATCAGCAATGCGCGCGGCAAGCCAATTGTCGCGTAGCTCACCATATCTGAGGAGATAGGCCATCAGCTGCTCCGGATGATCATAGTCCGGGTCGAAACTGATGCTGAGTAGCACCGCTTTGCTTTCCAGGCCCCGGAGCTCGTCTGCCATGTCCCGGAATTGTGCTCCCAGTGCATGGCAAATCGTCGGACAGCGTGTGAAGATGAAATCGATCACCACGACCCGGCCGCTCAGGTCCCCAAGATGCAACTCCTCCCCCGTATGACTTTGCAGGGTTGCAGCGGGGATAGCGACGGGTTGCTCCAGGATCGCGCGCCGTCTTGCGGTTTCGCTGGTAAAGGCGCGAAATCCGTCGGTAACCGCGGCGAGCAGACCGATACCTAAGAGAAGAATTACCGTCGTTGCGAATGCACTACGACGCGTCATGACTCCTCATGGACAATCTGCACGTTCTTCAGTTGCTGGAAGAAACGCAACAGCAGAACCAGCATAGCCAACACAACTATGGCTGCAAATATCGAGCCTGCTTGATTCAGGCCCAGCCACTCTGGTAAATGCACCGCCCAGCGCCGCGGCACACTGTCAAGACCACCCCAGAGAAATATCATCACGAAGCCTAATCCGCCAACAGCAAAGGCCCAGAAAGCGAGCTTATCCAGCAGGCTTTCGCCGTTTCCGGCGCCCTGCGTGATGTGGCGCATGAAGGCAACTAACATCGCTACCAGGCCAAGCAGTGTATAGAAGTGGAAATGCCCGGGAACCCACAACGTGTTGTGCATGACACTATTAATAGGAATAACCGCATCCACGATAGCCGGCAGAATTCCGGCAGCCCATCCCCAGACGCTCAAAAAACACAGTCCCGAGACGAGATCCCAACGAATCCCGGACCGACTGACGATTACCGCTGCGCCATAAGCCGTGGCAAGCAGGAGCGGCAACCCGGCAAGATACGACCCTATCTGCCCGATCAGCAGCACCCAGTCCGGCATCACGAAGTCCATCAACAGGTGATGCGGGTACACGGAAATCACCAGCAACGTCGAAACGGTCCATGCCGCCAGAAACGGTTTGGTTACCTTCCAGGGTCGACCCGTATAGCGCGGCAAGAGCTCGTAAACGACGATAATGGCCTGGTAAATCGTCGCATTAATAAAAATATGACCGAACACATAAATCATGTTCTTGACCAACAACGCGTCTAATACGAACCCGGGGTTCAAGAGATTTACCAGCGTCAGCACCAACACGACCGCGCCGACGAGTATGCTCACGATGTTGACGATCACCACCATGGTGCTGGCCACAACCGCGGCCGGCGGAGGCGGCTCCGATGAATTGCTAAAGAGCTGAGGCCAGCCAAGACCCCGGCCCAGACTGCCGTACTTGCTGATAATTGCACGCCCGACGTCGAGGTAGAGCAGCAGAAATCCCACGCCCACCAACAAGACGCCCACCATGTACGAGACCGCCGCCCCGGTACCCCACTGATTCATATTTTGTGCCGGAAGGGGGTACAGAAACGTCCAGGCTGCGGCGAAACCGCCAAGAAAAATTCCCCCAAGGATCAGGACCACACCGAGCAGGAAGAAAATCAGATTCGTAACAAGAATCGCGGGGCTCAGGCGCACATGCTGGCTCAGGAAAAACCACATGACCGCGCTGGCGGCGAGGCCGGCGATCCCCACCATACCGATACCGTGCGCCGTCATGATCTGGTAGAAGATATCGGCCGGGAGCTGAATCCATTGTGCCTGGCCCATCCGCAGGATAAGACCAGCCACCATCATGAGTAGAATAACCAGCGCACTGATAGCCAGGTAGGTCAGCAGCGTTCGCCGTGCCCCGTCCGCCAGGCTGGGATGAGTTGGTAAGACTGCTGTAGTCACGGTTGGTCTCCATCTTCGGCAGCGATGACTTCGAGGGAACTCATCATGCCGTGGTGTACCAGACCGCAATACTCCAGACACATAATCCGGTAGGTTCCCGGCTGTGCAAAGGTGTACGCAAGCTTGTTGACATAGCCCGGCATCGCCTGGACTTGCGTCAGCAGGCGCAGGTCCTGATCGTAGATGCCGAGTCCGTGATTAACATCTGCGCTGGTTACATTGAAAAGCACGGGCCGGCCGGACTCCACTTGCGCCGGTTGCAGCTGCCAATACCACATGCCGCCGACAACCTCGACCTCCTGAGCACTTTGAGGGGGCCGGTCCTGGGCCGTATACAGTGGTGGGGGTACCGTCACCGCAGTAATCACTGCACCCAGACCGAGCAACACCCAGAAAAGTATGCCACGCAGCCGGTAAGGGTTGGAAGCCACGCCGTTATCGATGGGTTCACGGCTTTTGACCGCCACCCAGGCGAAGCTTAGCGTGACCACAAAGATAAGGACCAGGGATATGGTCCAAGCGAGGTATTGTGGGGTCATTGGCCGCCTCTCGGTGGAATAATGATCTCTGGATTATAGAGATATATGGTCAAAATAAACTACCGATTACGATCACGAGCCTATCCGTATAGATTACACGAGCCTATCCGTATTATCCGTATAGAGTGTCAACCGGAAAGCCGCGTAAGCTAACGCTAAACCCGGACTGGTTAACACTGGTACATCAATGCCCTTTGTCGTCACCGAAAACTGTATCAACTGCAAGCATACATACTGTGCGGATGTCTGCCCTGTGGACGCCTTCTACGAAGGCCCCAATTTCCTGGTGATCGACCGGCGCGAGTGTATCGATTGCTCACTCTGCCCGTCGGAATGCCCGGTGGGCGCCATTATGGAGCTAAAGGAAGTACCCAAAGATCTGCGGAATTTTATCCGGCTGAATGAGGAGCTGGCCTCCATCTGGCCCAACATCGCAGAAAAGAAATCACCGCCGCCCGATGCCGAGGAATGGGACGGCGTGCCGAATAAGCTGAAACTGCTCGAGCGTTAGTAGCGCGGAATACTCCACGAGTAAAGGGAGTTTGACGAGTGTACAAATATTATTTCGTTCTGTTTCTGGCTCTGGCAATAGCCCTTGCTTACACTTTTTTCGAGGACCCTTGTGCCAGGGCGTTCAGAACAGATTTTTCTGACCAGTATCCGGGCTATAAGATTCTGGATACCAGTTCCAGCGAAGGATCGCCAAACAGCGTCCAGTGCCATGTTTACTATAAGAAACCGGATAGTGAACAGGCTTTTCAGGATATTTGGCTGTACGAGGACTCGGGCAGTGGCTGGAGTTTTTCCGAAATCGTTGCGTCAGGCGAGCTGGATCAAACGCCTTAGCGCAATATTATGGACCCGCTTCAGCATCTGCCCGTATTGGATCTGGTGCCTGCCCCTGTACTTGGGGGCTGTCATCGGTAAAGGCTTGCCTGGATCTTTCTACGCCGTGGACGAGAACGAGCAGTATAAGTAATAAGGCTGTCAGCCCGTGCAATTCGAGGAACAGGCTACGCAAGCCTTCATCCGCAGTAGCGATGGCCGAAAGGTTGATGAAACCAAATGCGAGAACGTCGTAGTCAATAAATGCTGCCTGCAACATCCCAATAACCGGTTGTATTAACAACAACGGATAGAAAATCCATTGAAGCAGCATGGACGGCCTTCTCCACCATCCGGGCGGTGCATAAAGATTGTGAGACTTGCGCCACCACCAGCGAAATACCATCAGGAAAAATATCGTGACACCTATTCCTGAGTGAATCATGATAATCCAATGTTTTTGCTCCGGAAAATCTGAGATTCTCCATCCGGACAATAAATTGAATGCGATAATGAAAGCCGCTGCCCAGTGCAGGACTTTGGCAACGGTGTAGTAGAACTTTCTCTTGGACCCGGACATGCACGTCCCTTATCGGTTGGTGTAGACAGTTTATATTCTCCCTTGATGCCGGGCGAGTACCATACCGATTAGTACCTACCGATTAGTACCTACCGATTAGTACCTACCAACGCGCGGGAGTTCAGGAATATGTTTGGAGTTCAGGAATATTTTATATAGCCGGGGAGTCTTTTAGTAATTTCTTTGCTCTTTCAATTGGCCGTCTTCATCGAAATATTCCCAGAGGCCATCCAATAGACCGTCTTTGTAGTTTTCTCTCTTCCCCAATTGACCGTTGTCGTAATAGAACTCCCAGGGACCCTCTTGTTGCCCGTCTATGTAGATGCCTTTTTTCTTCAATTGACCGTTCTCGTAGTAGGCCTCCAGGGGGCCATCCAATTGACACATCCCATGCGTTTTACCGTGTGAGTAGTTCCCTTTTTCTTTCAACCGGCCGTTCTCGTGAAATATTTCAAAGGGACCAATTTGTTCCCCATTTTTGTAGGATGATTTTTGCTCTAACCCACCGCTTTCGTAGTATCTCTCAAAATAACCTTCTGGCCTGCCCTTTTTAGAGCCCCCTTTGACTTTTAATCGGCTATTTTCGTAGAACATCTCCCAGGGGCCCTCTCGATTCCCATCCTTGTAGCTCCCTTTGAATTCCAATTGGCCATTTTCGTAGAACATCTCCCAGGGGCCCTCCCGTTTCCCGTCCTTGTAGCTCCCTTCGGATTCCAATTGGCTGGCTTTGACATCCCAGCTCCATGGGCCATCCGGGAGCAAACTAATTAGTCTTAACCAAAATTTAGATTTGCCGTTCATGGCTAGTCATTCGAATGATTGAGTTCAGGCTTGTCAAACCGTTCTCTATCATTCTTCCTCTATTGAAGCACTCCGTCTTTGTACAATTCGTATGGGCCATCCAGCATGCCTTGTTTAAAGGTCCCCTTGGTTTTCAACCGACCATTCTCATCATATGACTCGTAGAGACCATCTTGTTTCCCGTCCTTGTAGTGTTCTTTGACCTTTAACTGACCATTTTCCCGGCACTCTTCGAAGGGACCCTCTCGTTTATCGTCTGTGTAATTCCCTATGGTTCTCAACTGACCGTTGTCATGGAATTCTTCCCAGGAACCATCTCGCTTACCGCCCTGGTAATTCCCTATGGTTCTCAACTGACCGTTGTCATGGAATTCCTCCCATCGACCATCCTTTTTCCCATCTATGGAGACCCCTTTGGCCTCCAACTGACCGTTCTCGTGGTACGACTCATATGGACCATTTCGCTTGTCGTCTTTGTGATTCCCTTTGGATCTCAGCTGACCATTGCTGTAGTAGATCTCGAAAGGACCATCCCGTTTACCGCCTTTGTAGTGGCCTTTGGATTTTAGCCGACCTGTTGCGTAGAAAAACTCCCAAAGACCCTCATTTTTCCCATCTTTGCAGGTTCGTTTTTCCCGCAATTGACCATTTTTGTGAAACCACTCCGGAAGGCCATCCAACTTACCGTTTTTATACCTTCCCTTGAATTTCAACTGACCGTTTTCGTGGTACGTCTCCCAGAGATTATCCTCTGCACCATTATCGAACTCCCCCCTGGAGTCCAGTTGACCGTTTTCATAATATGACTCGAAGAGGCCCTCTAGTTGGCCATCTCTGTATTTCCCTTTAGATTTCAACTGACTATTGTTGTAGTGGGTCTCAAAGGGACCATCTGGGCGAGCGCCCTTTAGCAGAGATTTGAACCAGGAAAGGATGTTAATTTTCATAAATTCGGACCATTCGGATGGCTTATGTCTATCCGTAGTGTCTTACCAGACCTTTATATGATGCGGTTATACGTACAATTACGTACCGCTGAACGACATTTTACGCGCTATTACCTATATACATAGATTATAGCGGTCTGTAGTTTTTCATATGTCTGTAGCCGCTTGCCGGCGAAGTGCGGTGCAAAATTTAAGGAGTTGAATAATGAGTACTTCAAGCCAACAGAACCTGGCGTTATGGCTGGTTAATAAGAAAAACTGGTTAACACATTTCATGATAGTTGCTGGTATTAGTATCGCTGGTTTGATTTATCTTGGCGGCGCGACTTATACGGGTGCTCCGCCGTTGGTCGACTATGTATCGTCCTCCGGGGATACGGTGATATCCCAGCAACAGATCAAACGCGGTAAAGAGCTGTTTCATATCAGGGGCCTGATGAGTTGGGGTTCCTTCTGGGGTGACGGAGCAGAACGCGGGCCGGACTTCACTGCCGACGCTCTGCACCGGACTGTTATGGGCATGCGAGCCTTCTACGGACAGGATTTGGAGCAGCGTGCCGGCTCTCTAACCCAACACGATCAGGATGCGATCTCTGTAAGGGTAAAACGAGAGGTTCATAACAACGCATACGACGAAGAAGCTGGGGTTATTCGTCTTAATGATGCCCAGGTTTCGGCGTTGGGCGATTTGAACGCTCACTACACGCGGATGTTTAACGATCCTGCATATTCGGAAGCATATGAGCCAAGTGGACTTATCTCCGATCCAGACGATCTCCGTGACTTAACGGCATTCTTCTTCTGGGGCGGCTGGGTTTCTGCGGCAGATCGACCGGGTGAGACCTACAGTTATACACATAACTGGCCAGGCGATAAGGACGCCGGTAACGAGCCCACCGCGGCAACCTTTTTCTGGAGCGTTTTTTCGGTTTTCGCGCTGTTCGTTGGCGTCATGATTGTCCTGTACGCATACGGTGAAATGAAAGAACAACCCGTTGATGTGTTCGACCAGAGCAACGAAAGCCAAAGTGGTGGGCAGTCGCTGACCACGTACGACCTTGAAAATGAATACGTTCGTCCCACCCAGAGGGCCACGTATAAGTTCTTTGTTCTGGCAATTATCGTGTTCGGGTGTCAGATCCTGGGAGGCGTCATCGCTGCAACCGATTTCGTCCGTCCTGGCGGAGTTTCGCTGAATGAAATCATCCCGTTCAATGTTGCCCGGAGCTACCATACTCTGCTGCAAATATTCTGGTTCTTCATGTGCTGGGTCGGTTACACGATTTTCTTCCTGCCCAGGATTTCGAAGGTCCCGCCAGGACAAAAATCCCTGATCAACCTGCTGTTTTTCCTGTGTGTTGTCACGGGAGGCGGCGCATTGGTGGGAATCTATATGGGCCAGACGGGAATGTTGAGTGACAACATGTCGTACTGGTTCGGAAGCCAGGGTTGGGAGTTCATGGAACTTGGCCGATTCTTCCAGTTTACCCTGTTGGCTGCATTTGCCCTCTGGATCTGGATTATCTACCGGGCCGTTAAGCCATGGCTGACGAGAAGGAACGTATGGTCTGTTCCGTCTTGGCTTCTTTATGGTAGCGGCATCATGGTGGCCTTCCTGTTCTTCGGGCTGTTGGTCCAACCAGAGATGAATTTCGCCATTTCAGACTATTGGCGTTGGATGGTTGTGCACATGTGGGTTGAGGTCACTTTCGAGGTGTTCACCACTGTCATAGTCGGGTACATGCTTGTACAGATGGGGCTTATCACCCGGATGATGGCCGAACGGGTTATTTTCCTGGCCGTGATGCTCTTCCTGGTTACCGCGACGATTGGCATATCGCATAACTTCTACTGGATCGCCAAACCGACGGGAATTATCGCGCTTGGAAGCGTGTTCTCTACCCTTCAGGTGTTGCCGCTGCTCCTGCTTACCCTGGATGCGTGGCAGATGCGCCAGGAAGGACTCAAGGCCGACAAGAACGTGGTCGAGGGCAAACAGACGATAGTCATGGAAGGTGTCTGGTTGTTTATCCTGGGCGTTAATTTCTGGAACATCTTTGGTGCGGGTGTATTTGGCTCGATGATTAACCTGCCGATCGTCAACTACTATGAGCATGCAACCTATCTAACCGGCAACCATGCTCACGCAGCCATGTTTGGAGTGAAAGGCAACATTGCGCTCGGCGGAATGCTGTTCTGCTGCCAGCATCTGTTCCATAAATCTGCCTGGAACCCGAAACTGGTCAGAACATCTTTCTGGTCCATGAATATTGGGCTGGTCCTTATGATGTTCCTGGATCTGTTCCCGGTCGGGCTGTACCAGACCTGGGTCGCCTATACTGACGGCACGTGGTATGCGCGTTCATCAGAAATCGTAACTGGTCCGGTGTTCTCGTTCTTGACCTACTGCCGCACAATCGGCGGGGCCGTGTTCATCTGGGGTGGCCTGCTGCCCATGATGTGGTTCATTCTTTCAAGGGGCACCAAGCTGCGCCGCAAGGAAGAAGAGGTCGAGCAAGGCGAATGGACGGTCTACGAGGCCGACTGGGCCGACCAGAAAGACCCGGCACTGGGAGGATAATAGCGCTCAAGACACTCCCGAGCCCTGTAAGGGCTATTGAGACCAAGAGCCCTGTAGGGGTTTATTCAGAAGTGAATAAACCTTTGCAGGGCTCTCTTCTTTTTGGCAGCCAATCTGTCGTGTAATGGTGCCGTGAATGGCGCTGGCCTGGTGCGACACTTCCGGTTCAGGTTGCAAGTAGCTATAAAGTCCATTAGAAGAAACCGGAACCGTACGTAGGCAAGAAACGATACAAGGCTAAAGAGATCAATCTCCGGCCGGGAGAGGCCGGTGTGCCGTTCGTCCAGGGGGGCCCGGGGCGGCTCAGGGAACTGGAGGCCGAGAATGCCGCGCTGGAGTGTGCCATGGCTGTTCTCACGACAGACAAACTGATCCTCAAGGAGGTGGTCGGGAAAATGGTTGAAGAAGCGCTCGGAAATATCCTTTTGGAGGATGAGTAATGAATATTTCTCGCTATCGATGCGAGCCCCGGTATTTTGTTTTGGCCGTCATCGCGGCCGGTGCATTGTCGTTTTGCCCGATTACGGCAGCCGCGGAAACCGCGACCCCGCAGGATCCGCCGGCGCAGGAAAGCAGCCTTCCGGGCCCGGTCACTGTTGGTATAAGCGGTGCTTCCGCCGGCATTACGACAGACTATTTTGAGCAGGCCGTTACCGACGCACTCGTTGCCAATGGCATTTTTTCCGGTATCGATAGTTCCAGGTCAGCCGAAACAATATTGCCCATGCTTCGTCTCAAGCAGGTTTTTCCAGGCTCTGTAGATCCCAGCAATGCGGCTTATTTTCTGGAAATCCGGATCATCAAGGTTGAGACCCCGTCATTCAGCCCGCGGATGACCGTTGGCATGAATGCGATCTGGACACTTTATCGTACGGTCGACAAGACCGAGTTACTGCGTGAAAATATCTCTTCGACTTATACGGGGGGATTTTTCGAAGGCGGAGTCCACGGCGCCAACCGTGTGCGCGTTGCGATGGAAGGCGCCACACGGGAGAATATTTCTATCGGCATAGAAATGCTCAAGTCTCTCGATTTCGAGCCAGAAGTTGAATCCCTGGGTTCTGATCACGATTAAGAAACAAGTCGATGGGACAGCCCTGGCTTTACGGATCGTATGGGGGCGTTCCATGGTGATAAGTCAAGGCAACACCCTGAATAATATGGGTTTTCTGTCAAGAACTGAGTAACCTGTGTCACACCTGCCCGGGCATTCTCAGGCTCAGCGCTTCGGCAACATGAGTTTTTCGGACCTTCGGACTGTCCGCAAGGTCAGCAATGCTGCGCGCAACGTGAAGTGTCCGGTTGCAAGCCCGGCGAGAAAGGTTGAACTGATTAGCCGCGTGCTCCAGTAGTTTTGCACCTGCATCGTCGGGCCAGCACCAACGCGTTAGTCCGGTCGCATCCAGCCGGGCGTTGCTGATATTGCCGCGCTTTGTTCGTTTCGCAACAGCGGCGATCACGCGTTGCCTTACGTCGCTCGAGCTCTCCGCCGGTGTTGTCCTTTTGCTTAGCATCACCGGCTCGCGGTTTAGCTGCACACGCAGGTCGATGCGGTCGAGCAACGGACCAGATACGCGTCCCGCATAGCGGCTGACCTGGTCCGATGTGCAGCGGCAGTCTTGCCGGGGGTCTCCGAGATAACCGCAGGGGCATGGATTCATCGCCGCGATTAGCTGAAATCTTGCCGGATAATTTACCGTGCGCCTGGCACGCGCGATCGACACGACGCCCGTCTCGAGGGGTTCACGCAAAATTTCCAGCGTGCCCCGATTAAACTCGGGCAGTTCGTCGAGAAACAGTACGCCGTTATGGGCAAGTGAAATTTCGCCGGGTCGCGGATTGGAACTGCCGCCTGCCAATGCAGCAGCAGTGGCCGAATGATGGGGTGATCGGAATGGCCGAATTTTCCAGGCTGGAAGGTGTTCGCCGCGCAGGGAGTAGATTGCTGCTGTTTCCAGTGAGGCCTCGTTGCTCAACGGGGGAAGAATGGTTGCCAGTCGACGCGCCAGCATGCTCTTGCCAGTTCCGGGTGGCCCGCTCATCAGCAGATGGTGTTCGCCGACAGCGGCAATCTCGAGCGCGCGACGCGCGATCACCTGTCCCTGGACATCGGCCAGATCAGGCGTGTCGGCCGGGGCCCTGGTATTTAAGTACTCGGCGGCAGGCAGCATGCTATCGCCGCGCAGGAACGTAGTTACGTCGAGCAGATCGGTTGCGCTCAGCACGTTTTCATTATTCAGCAGCCCGGCTTCGTGTCGGCAGGCCGCGGGAAGGATGATCTGTCTCCCGTGGGTCAGTGCACACATGGCGACCGGCAGTGAACCACTGACCGACCGAAGTTTGCCGGCCAGCGAGAGCTCGCCAAGAAATTCACATTGGCTGAGCAAAGTTGTTGGTACCTGGCCGGATGCACACAAGATGCCGATAGCAATCGCAAGGTCATAGCGGCTGCCGCTTTTGGGAAGATCGGCCGGCGCAAGGCTTACGACAATACGCCGGTCCGGCATCGAGAACCCCGTGCTCTGGATCGCGGCACGTACGCGGTCCCGGCTTTCCTTGACCGCAGTTTCGACCATCCCGACGATGGACAGCCCGGGGAGGCCGGGCCCAAGATAGACCTCTACACTTACCTCGGGCGAATCTAGCCCTTCCGGAGCACGACAGTGCACGGTGACCGGTTGCACGGGTCAGGATCAGCAAGCAATAACGTGTAGCCGGATCAGCCGTTGCCGGATTTCTGAGTATCGACGTTCAGGTCGGTCGCCTGCAACTCTTCGAGTTCACGCTCCAGGCGCTCAAGTTTTTCCCGGGTTCGTTCCAACACCTTTGTCTGTATATTGAACTCTTCCCGCGTGACCAGGTCCAGTTTGCCCAGGCCACTTTGCAAGAGGCTACGGAAGTTGCTCTCGAGGTCACTTTTCAAATCCTGCATTTCGCCCGGCACTGCCTTGGCCAGCTTGCCCGCCAACTCGTTGATGATGTTTCTGTCCACAGCTACCTCTTCGGATATGGGTGGCGCTTGGAATATATACACCACTAGCTTAACAAGCTGCCCCATCCCGATGCACGACCAGCGCAGCGTGCACCCTTATGGTGCTTCACAAGGTCCATTTTTGGGGCCAATTTTCTTAAATACCTGATTTACAGGCTATTAAATAAAGCTGGCACGGTTCCTGCTTTAGATCACCAGGGAGCGCAACGATGCTGACATCGGCGCTGGTTTCTTGCAATCAACATAAAGGTTCGAACAGTGAAGAAACAAATTATTACGGCCACCGCTCTTCTACTCGGCGTCATTACAGGGCCTGCGCTGGCCGTTGAGGTCACGGGCAATGCCGGTTTCGTTACGGAGTACCTGTTCCGTGGTTTGCCGCAAACCGATGGCAAAGCAGCGGCTCAGGGTGGCATTGATGCCGCCTGGGAATCAGGTTTTTATCTGGGCACGTGGGGTTCGTCTGTGCGTTCCGGTGATTCTTTTGGAGGGGGCGAACTTATTTCCGGCGAAAGTGGAGTTGAAGTCGACCTATACGGAGGTTTCAGCGGCGAGTCAGGTGATTTTAATTACGGGGCTGGATTTACTTTCTATACCTATTCGGATGATTTCGATGAGGATTATCTGGAGCTCAACTTGAGTGGCGGTTGGCAGTGGCTGACACTGGATATAGCCATTGGTGAGTACGACACTGATCCGGAAGAAGATTATAACTTCTACTCACTGACGGGAGAATGGGGCCATTTCTACACTACCTATGGAAACTTCTCCGACGATTTTGACGGGAGCTATATCGAATTCGGCTATACCAACACACTAACCGTGGCAGAGACGGATCTATTTGACTACAGCATTTCTTTTGTACACAGCGACGAAGATTTGTTTGATGATGATGATTCCGAGAACACTCTGATTTTTGGAGTGACCAAAAGCTTCGATATTTCCAGCAACTAAAGCAAATGGGTGGGCCGCGTGCCGTGCCGCCCACCTATTTCTTAATAACGAACCGGGTTTAGTACCGGGAGGAAAACATGAAATTGATTACCGCAATCATCAAGCCTTTCAAACTTGATGACGTTCGCCAGGCTGTCGCTGACATCGGCGTGCAGGGCATCACCGCTACCGAGGTCAAGGGCTTTGGGCGTCAGCGCGGTCATACCGAACTCTATCGGGGTGCCGAGTATGTCGTCGATTTTCTGCCCAAGACCAAAATCGAACTGGCCGTCGACGACAGCATTGTCGAGCAGGTTATAGAGGCAATCATTAATACGGCCCGAACCGACAAGATCGGTGACGGCAAGGTGTTCGTGACCAATCTGGAAGACGTCATTCGCATTCGCACCGGTGAATCAGGTAATGAAGCCGTCTGATTGTTCCACAGGGTACCGCCCAGAAACTTATCCGATCAGGAGGATAACGAGAATGAATTTACCAACGAGCACCGGCCGGACTGGCCGGCTGTTGAAGATCTGCCTGCTTCCAGGCCTGCTTTTGGCGGCTGGTAGCGCTGGTGCAGATGAACTGAACACCGGGGATACGGCGTGGATGCTCACGGCAACAGCACTCGTGTTGTTCATGACGATTCCCGGCCTTTCACTTTTTTACGCCGGCATGGTGCGCAGCAAGAATATCCTGTCCGTACTCATGCAGTGTTTTGCGATAACCGGTCTTGCGACAATTTTCTGGGTCGTTATCGGTTACAGCATCGCTTTCGGCGGCGAAGGGCCGTTCTGGGGCGGTCTCGACAAGTTGTTCCTTCGCGGGGTAACCGTTGATGCCATGTCGGGCACGATCCCCGAGTCCGTGTTCATGACCTTCCAGATGACCTTCGCCATCATCACGCCGGCGTTGATCGTGGGCGCATTTGCCGAACGCATGAAGTTTTCCGCAATGCTCTGGTTCATGGGCATCTGGCTGACCCTGGTGTATGCCCCCGTTTGCCACTGGGTATGGGGCAGCGGAGGTTGGCTCGGTGGCCTTGGTATCATCGACTTCGCCGGTGGCACGGTTGTGCATATTAATGCGGGTATTGCCGGTCTCGTGGCCTGCATCGTACTCGGCAAGCGCGACGGGTACATGAAAACCCCGATGCCGCCGAACAACCTTGGTTACACAATTATCGGCGCAGCGATGCTCTGGGTTGGCTGGTTTGGTTTTAACGCCGGCAGCGAACTTGCGGCAGACGGTGTAGCCGGCATGGCGATGGCGGTTACCCAGATCGCAACTGCCGCCGCCGCGCTCGGCTGGATGTTCAGCGAATGGATGGTCCACGGCAAACCCAGCGTGCTGGGTATCGCCAGTGGCGCGGTAGCAGGCCTTGTAGCGATTACACCGGCGTCTGGTTCCGTCGGACCAATGGGCGCAATTGCCATTGGCTTGGCATCAGGTGTTGGTTGTTACCTGGCCGCGACCAAGCTCAAGAATGCACTCGGTTTTGATGATTCGCTGGACGTGTTCGGTGTCCATGCCATAGGCGGAATAATCGGCGCGTTGCTGACAGGTGTATTCGCGGCCCAGTCGCTCGGCGGCAGCGTCGCGGACCTGAATATCGGCAGCCAGGTCGGTATTCAGGCACTTGGTATTGTTGCGACTATCACTTACACAGGCGTGATCAGCTATATCATCCTGAAGCTCCTGGACCTGTTCATGGGCCTCAGGGTTTCCAGGGACGAGGAAAGCGAGGGTCTGGACTTGACTCTGCATGACGAGCGTGGCTACAACATCTGATAACAACTGACAGCAGTCGGGCCCTGGCTTCGTCCGGCTGTGCTCTCTCGGGCCGCGATAGCGATATCGCGGCCTTTTTTTGCCCCGCAATACGACATAACGGCAGCCTGGCAACAATTTCGCCGCTTCCGGCAACTTTTAGCGCAGGCTATCCTGAGAGCCCTTGGCTGCCCGCATCTCGTGGGTTACCGGGTATGTGACCTGGTTCACCTTATGTCCGTCAACCTCCCGGGATAATGGCTCACAGCGGTTCGTCCACTGTTTTTTGGTGGTTTCGCGGGTCCGGGGAGGCCCTGATGACCAGGTATTTTGGTGCAGTTCTTATTCCTGATTGTGGGTACAAGATGATGAGAGCAATTCAAATTGTCGGCATGTTAACCATGATATTACTGGCACACGCGTCGATAGCCGACAACGTTTTTCGTTCTGTCGATGAAAATGGTTTGATTATTTATTCGGACCGGCCGTCGCTGAACGGTCAGAACGAAGAAGTTTTTATAAGGATCGTGCGCAGCAATACGACCGCAATCAAGGCCGACAGGGTTGAAAATGCCGAACTGGCTGCTGCCGCCAGGATCCGCAAGGAATTCGATAGTGAAGCCCGTGACGAACAGCAAAGTCTGCAAGCGGCCGCTGCCGAGAGAAAAGCCAATAACTGTGTGACTGCGATGAACACGCAACAGAAGTACAACACGAACCGCAGGTTGTACAAAGAGTTGCCGAACGGCGAACGGGAGTATCTGAGCGATGACGAACTCGACGCCGCCCGCGCCGATGCAGCACGCAACGTTAAAAAATGGTGTAGCTGAATCTGAGTCCAAAACTCCTGCCCACGGGGGTGGTACTCAGCGCGATTATTTTCCTGACTTCGGGTCTTCTACCAACGTTCTGATCCTGCTGGTTGTTTCCTGTATTGCGGCGGTAATGCTCTCGCTGGCTCGCGATTACTCGGACACCGGATTTATGGCCGATCTCGGCAAGACATCCATGCTTGTAATGTGGCTGGCGCTCAGCTCTGCGGGCGTACTGGCGCTGTTGCGTTCGCGCCTTGTCACGCTGCCGGTGCCCTGGTCTACTTCCCTCGCTTTGTTGCTCGTACTGGCGACAACGGTGTTGTGTTCGGAACTGGTCTACCGCTTCGTCGAAATATTTGCTCAACGCAGTCTGCTCGATCCGGCCGGTATGTTTCCAACGGAGCGCTGGCTGTTTATTTCGCGTAACTCCGGGATCGCATTGCTCGTGACGGGTGTGGTGTTACGGTATTTCTATGTGACGCACCAGTGGCGTGCCAACGTCGAGAAGGAAGCCGAATCCCGCATTGCTGCTTTACAGGCACGCATACGCCCGCACTTTTTGTTCAACAGCATGAATACCATCGCGTCACTGACGCGGTCGGACGCAGCGGCTGCCGAGCGGGCGGTAGAAGACCTGGCCGACTTACTGCGAGCCTCGCTGAACAAGCCCGGTGAGTCCGTCAGCCTGGAAGAAGAATTCGAAGTGGCCCGCGTTTATCAGCGCATGGAAGAACAGCGCCTGGGCGAGCGCCTGACTGTCGACTGGCAGGTCGATGAACTGCCCCTGGACACCCGTATCCCCAGCCTGACAATTCAGCCATTGCTGGAAAATGCGATTTATCACGGCATCGAACCGCTCGCGGATGGCGGCGTTATCACGGTGGTGGGAGAGACCAGTGACGATGGTCTGACTATCACCGTTACGAACCCCGTCGCACCTGATTCGCAGCAGCGCGGCAGCAACGGTCACCAACTCGCGCTGGACAATATTCGCCAGCGGCTCGAACTGGCCTATGGCAACAGCGCCCGCATGGAAATACGCAGTGCCGCTGACTATTTTCGTGTTCTGGTCGGCTTTCCCCTGGCGGTGTAGCGATCATGTTTGACGGCGACCTTAAACTCCTGATTGCAGATGACGAAGCTCCCGCACGTTCGCGCCTGCGTGACATGGTTGCCGATATAGGTGGCTGGAATGTCGTTGCCGAGGTGGCAAGCGGGCACGCGGTAATCGAACACTGCGAGCAGCAACATCCAGATGTTGTATTGCTTGATATCCGTATGCCGGAAATGGATGGCATCGAAGTGGCCAGCCACCTGTGCAGTTTGCCGGCCCCTCCTGCCATCATATTTACAACCGCCTACGACGAGTACGCGGTAAAGGCTTTCGACACCCATGCCGTCGGCTATCTGCTTAAGCCGGTTCGCCGTGAAAGATTGCTTCGCGCACTCGAGTACGCCGTCAGGTTAAGCCGGATGCAACTGGTGGAGCTGGCCCGGAACCATCCGGGGCTGGGCGCACGCAGCAGTATCGCCGTGACACAGGCGGGGCGGATTCAACTTGTACAGGTGGAGGATGTCCTGGCATTTCAGGCCGATCAGAAATACGTGCGTATAACTCACTCCCGAGGCTGCGATCTTATTGATGAATCGCTCAAGTCACTGGAAGAGGAGTTCAGTGACCACTTCGTGCGAGTGCATAGGAATTCACTTGTGCGCCTCGGTGCGATCGAAAGTGTCGAGCGCGTTGAATCCGGACAGTACCTGGCGAACGTCCGCGGTCTTTCCGAGCCGTGCCAGGTAAGCCGCCGGCATGTGAAGGACCTGAAAGCGCGGCTGCGCTAGTAAGCATCTCGTCCCCTGTTAAACTAGTGCGGCTATGGCCGCGAACCCTTCAGCAAACTCAAGCGAGACCTCCGAATCGGACCCGGAAACCGGCGGAAAAGCCTCGGGCGGCCGATCATCGCTTATCGCCGTGTTGGCGTTGCTGGCCGCTACGATTGCCCTTGGCCTCGCAAGCTGGACCACTTTCCGCACTTTGCAGCTCAACGAAAACCAGGGCCGGGTCAGTGCGGATGCCGGTAAACTGGCAGCGGTTGAACGGCGCGTCGGGCAGCTGGCTGAATCCTTGTCGCAGCAAGGATCAGTCATTGCCGGTATCGAGGATTCGCTTGCCAGCGATCCTGGAGATTTGCCGGCGCGCCTTACGCAGGTGGAACAGCAACTTGCCAGCGTGCCCGGTATAGACCCGAAAAGCCGCACAGACTGGCTGACGGCTGAAGCAATCTATTTTATGCGCATTGCAAACGCGCAGGCGGCCCTGGCAGGTAATACCCAGGTCGCCGCAAGTGCATTGGTACTGGCAGATGAGAAGTTGCGTGACTCAGCCGATCCCTCATTCGATCCGGTGAGGGCAAAACTCAGCGATGAAATCGCAGCGCTGCAGGCGCTGCCCGCAATTGACCGTGCCGGAATATCATTTCGCCTCCAATCGCTGATTGAGCAGGCAGATAACTGGCCTTTCCGCAAGCTTGCACCGGACTCGTTCAGCCCGAATGTCGCACCGCCGGCGGATGAGCTCGGACCGTGGGACCGCCTGGTTGAAACGTTGAAAACCGTTGTCGACGGGATCATCAGTATCAAGGAGAGTGAAACGCCAACGGTGGCGCAATTGGGCTCCGCCGAACGTGTGCTGGTACTGGAAAGCATCAAGGCCGAGTTGCAGATTGCCCGGCTTGCTTTTATAAGCACCAACAACGAATTGTTTGCCCAGTCTCTGGAGAAAGTTGAGCAGCAGATAAGCAAATACCTGGACACGGACGCAGCGCCGGTTTCTGCCGCGCTGACAACGCTGGGCGAGCTGCGCACAATTGAGATGCCGGGAGCGTTACCGGATATCTCGGGCTCAATGGGGTTGTTGCTGGAGCGAGTCGGCAACAGTGAAGTCCAGTGAAATCCGGGTTTGCCGTCGTCCTTAGCCTGATCATCGGAGCGCTGGCGGCCAACTACCTGTTACAGGATAACGGCTACGTACTCATCCACTTCCGCGGCACGCTGGTCGAGATGTCTGTGCCGATCCTTGTCCTGGCGCTGGCGCTTTTTTACCTGGCGGTCCGTTTCCTCGTCCGGCTATGGCGCGCACCGCGACAGTTGGGAGAAATGGCAGCGCGCAACCGTATGCGCAAGGCAGGCGAACGCATCGTTCGCGGTTACATAGAAATGGGTGAAGGAAACTTCGCCCGTGGTGAAAAATTACTCACCAAGGGTGTGCGCAACAGTGAAACCCCTTTATTAAATTACCTTGCCGCCGCGCGTGCCGCGCAGGCGCAGGGAGACCGGGAGCGCAGGGACAACTGGCTGAAAATGGCATACGACCAGGAGCCACGCGCTGCCGTTGCCGTGCTGCTGACGCAGGCAGAACTGCAACTGGACAATGATGAGTTAGAAATGGCGCGCGCTACTCTTAACAAGGTGCTCGAGCTGACGCCACGCAATCCCGAAGGGCTGCGACTGAAAGCAGAGCTGTGTATTAACGAAGAGGATTGGCCCGAACTGGAAGGCCTGCTACCAAAACTTCTTAAGCTTGGCCATCTGCCGGATGAACTGCTTGATGAATGGTATGTGCTTACCTGGTGTGCCTTGCTGGGCGAGGCTGCCGACGACCCCGGGCGCATCAAAACCTTGTGGAAGACACTGCCACGCAGACTACGCGAACAACCGCGTATCCTGCGCGCGCGCATCCAGGCGTTGATTAATGACGGCCAGATAGAAGAGGCGGAAAGCATTATTCGCAAGTCCCTTAATAAGGAGTGGAGCGAAGAGCTGATTCTTTTGTACGGTGAACTGGAGTTTACGAACCCCGCTACTCTCCTGAACCGTGCCGAATCCTGGTTGCGCCAGCGCCCCGAAGACCCCGCGTTGCTGCTCACGGCGGCAAGGCTGTGTGTACGCACAGAGTTATGGGGTAAAGCGCGCAGTTACTACGAATCCAGTAACGGTATCCGGCCTTCGCCACAGACCTGGCACGAACTGGGACAGCTCATGCTGCGACTGGGAGAGGAGGACGCGGCGTCCCAAGCTTTCCAGAAGGGCCTTACTCTGAGTTATGGTGGGCCGGACGTGCCGCGAATCACAGATGCCAGCCTTGGCGACTAGAATCGGCCCAATGACATAAACTTGCATCAGTTGTAAACGGGGAAAAGCAGCATTAACACCTCTTCTATAAAGGCATCTGTAGCTGCATGCGTTGGCAGCACATTCCTGTTTGTATGCCTCGTTGCGTTCAGTATTATGACGGCGCAGTTCAATGCCGACACGCTTCCAAACCTGCCCTGGTTTCCGGTACCTGTACTTGCAGTGGTATTCGGTACGGTGTGGTGGTGCGACAAGCGCTGGGACATCGGCTTACGAACTCCGTGCAAGGCGCCGGTCATGTTGATTGCCGCGTTCGCCGTCGTTTCCAATATTGCTGCGGAAACAGTATTTATTCTTGAGAAAGCGTGGCACGGCACCGTCCATGCCGCACCTACTGCACTTGAAGGCGTGAGTACCTTGTTTGCGGTGGTTTACTGGATTGCGATTTCGATCGCGCTGTCTACATCATCGGAATTTTGTTTTCGCGGCATCATGCAAAGCGTGTTGTCGCGACATACAGGCTTGTGGACGGCAATACTTGTCGTGGTTTTGTTCAATACCTTTGCACATCCCTGGGAAACCGTATGGCTCCGCTTTTTCGCGCTGCTTGCAGTGCTGTTTGCCTGGGGATGGCTACGCCATATCAGCGGCTCGTTAAAGGTGTGCATCATTACGCACATTGCCTCGGTGATGGGGGGCAACGTTATTTACGACTCGATAGGGCCGGTTGATTTCGGAAAGCTTTCGCAGTCGGCACTGGTCACGACAGCAGTTATTGGTTTCGCAGCGCTCGCGATGTCTGTCTATTTGTCGCGCAGGATAACCAGCCGCTCGTAGTATGCGCGGAGTCTTGCAAACAAGCAGGTGTCATCTAATGGGTGAGGCCCGGTCAGCGGAGCTGATGAAAAAACTGGCTACGTTTCTACTTTTCTCGTTGTATCCATCAGGTGCTGCCTGAGTGTTATAGAGCCGTAGCCGGGGGCTCGCATATCATTTTCCAGGTAGTAATAGAGAACTTTCAGGAACTCTGAAAAAACACCGATTTTTCTGGAGAAGAGTCCTATGAATCCCGTTATACGGATCACGGCTGTGAGCAGCCATCCGGGAATGCTGACCAACTTTGGCTCTTTGCCCAGGGATTCAAATATCATCATAAGAGAATCTTTATAGGTAATGATATTTTCAGGGACTTCCGGCCCGCCAATGATAAACATGCGGTTTTTGCGTTCACTGTTATCAATACTGCTAACCATAAACTCGGCTAAATCTTCTTTGGCAATCGGATTATGGTGGGCCTGCTCGCCACTCCCTATCAGATAACCCGGTTTCCCTTTTGCAATCATCCTGGTTTGTACATCGAAAACCCAAAAGTATGCTGTCGGCCTCACGATGGTGTAGTCAATCCCCGAGCGGATCAACGCATCCTCCATTTTCAGCTTGGCAAGCTGGAGTGGCAGGTCCGGCTTTCTTACGCAGATCGCTGACAGGAGAATGAATTTGCCAGTTCCGTTTTCTAGGGCGGCATTGAGGATATTGAGTGTAGCTTTGTAATCGATTGCATCGAAGTCCTGTGCGAGGCCCGATCGACAGGCCAGGCATGAGATGACGACATCGATCTTTCTATCGAATACTTTAGCGATGGACGCAGGGTCAGTTACGTCAGCCAGTACAACCTCTGCCCCGTCAAACTGAGAATCATTTTGCTGGGATCTTGTTACTGCAATGACGTCATGACCTTGGCGTACTGATTCCGCAACGACAGCACTACCGATGTAGCCTGTCGCTCCAACTATCAGAACTGTTTTTGCACTATTTTTATCGTCATTCATGTAGTTCTCTGCGCCTGCTTCTTGTGAAATCCGGTGTCAAACCAGGTTTTCCGCAGGGTGGTTTATAGCGGTTCACCCCAATAAGGCCCGGATAAAGCGGGTATCTATACTACAGTACCGTCCCGAACAGCGGATGATTAGAAACCACAGGTTTCGTTCAGCCTGATAGTTTTTCACGGACCGTACGCAGGATTTCGCTTGCTACCTTGATATCGGCGACCGGCAGCGTGGTGGCGACCGCACGGGCCCAGGCATACCGCTGTTCATCGAGTTGCTCAAGGAGTTTCGCCGCTTTCTTCGTCACGACGACGAGAGGTGCGCGCTGATGTTTTGGGTTGGACTGGTAGGCAATCAGCTTATCTTCGGCCAGCGCATTGGCCACCTGCTGCACGCTCTGGCGAGCCAACCCCATCCAGCGCGCGATATCAGAGATTGTTGCCGGACGCGTCGCCTGGGCGACTGCGTTGAGTACCTGCCAGCGGGTGCCGGTAAGGCCGGCATCCCGAGCCATCCGGTCGGCGGCGGCTTGCAGCCGGCTGTTGAGCCGAAAGCTCTGGCTAATCAGCTCCACTACGGCATCGGCGGCGGTATTTGCTGTCTTGCGAGATGAATTCATAGTTGACAGGATACAGTCAAATCTGACAGGATACGGTCAATTATAGCACAGCCGACATCCCGTCACCGGCCCGGAGATAATAAGCAGATGAAATTTGATGCAATCCTGGATCCTGACTCGTCGCCCCACGAAGTTTGTGAGCTGGGGTTACTGGCAGAAAGTTATGGCCTCAACGCTGTCTGGACCTCGAATTACCCTTCGTCACGGGACCCCTTTATCAATTTGTGCCCGCTCGCGCTCGCATCGAGCAGGATCCGGCTCGGTCCGCTGGTCGTCACCCCCTACGAAATGCATCCGTACAAGATTGCAAAAGCACTGGCCAGCCTGAATGAACTGTGTGGCGGTCGGGCCAATATCCTGACAGGTGGACCCACGGGTGTGAACGCCACCATGGGAATGGATTTCTCACGGATGGTTGGCCGGACACGCGAATGCGTCGAAATCCTGAAACGCGCCAATCCCGATGAGGCTCTGAACTATGAGGGAAATATCTACCAGGTAAGGGGCTATAAACCGACCTGGGCAACCGATGAGCCGCCTTTCATATACATAGGTGCCAACAAGAAGCAGATGACGCATATGGCCACCGGGATTGCCGACGGACTCATGCTGGGCGATACGACTGAACGGCGCCTGGGGTCGAGTTTGCGGCTCATAGAAGACAATCTCGCGACTCATGGCCGGAGTCGTGATGATCTTGCAGTCAGTTGCCTTATTGCCTGGCACGTGAAAGAAGACAAGAAATTATCGTCCAGCGAAGCAAAGAGGCACCTCGCATTGCGGGGAATGCTGGATATCTGGTTTCTCGAGACTTTCCTCGATGCAGAGGAATGCAAAATCGTCGACGCAAACCGGGCGAATATCTTCACGGCGTATAAGCAGAAGACGGACGTCATCGAGGGCGTTCCGGATGCGATTGTCGACAAACTGGTCGAAAACCTGTCGATGTCCGGCGATTATGACGATATCGACGGCCACATCGAGACACTAAAGAGATATCGCGATATGGGCCTGGATGAAGTCGCGTTCAAGCTGCATGAAGACCAGGCTGCCGCGATAAGTGTTATAGGTGAACGCATATTACCGGCATTTCAGTCTCATTGAGTCGCGTTATATGGACTGCCCGTAGCCGCTAATAATTTTTTTCAGCTGAGTTAATTTGACGAGATACACTTCGATGAACAATACCGCTATTGCTACTGAGATCGATGAAGATCCGCGTAAGCTTTTCTGGGTTGCCATCTATGTATTGATCATGGCAGTTGCGGCCCTGCCGTTGTTTGGTCTGCGAGTCCCGCAGATATTTCCCTATATCCCGACGCTGGTCGTCCACGAGTTTGCGGCCTTCTTTTTTGTCGGGCATACGCTTTTCAGCAATATCTGGTCACTGCGCATTCGCGCCACCCAGCCCAGGGAGTTCGGCATCTGGGCACGCGGGCACATGCGCATACTGTGCTTGTCGGTTACGGGACCGATGTCGGTCATCACACCCCTCGCGGGATTGATGGCGGTCGAGAATTGGGGTGGACTGGCGGGCGCACCGTGGGCCTGGGATTCCTACCTGGCGTTCTGGATCATGGCCGGGATCAGCGTCGTGCCGGACGTGATCCGTTATGCGCGGAATCGACATTCCGACGAGCCCATGCACGGGATGATCAACGGCGGTATTCGCGCGATGGTAGCCACGGTACTGACGGTCTACATCATGATTGCCATGATGGCCAAGGTCTCGCTGATTGCCGGCTAGTCGAATCATGCAGGTACACTATAAAAACTAAGATTTGCGGGTGTCGTCTAATGGGTGAGGCGATGTCTGGTACTTGGAGATTCTACAGTTAGACGGTGTAACGTGTCACGGTCGGGTGGAGGGGAACGGAACCGGTTCGACCCCAATTTTCATATGCTGACCAAAGGATGATGATGAGAAAGGTTGCAGGTCTAGCAAGCGTAATACTTGCGACAGTTTTATCCGTGACGTTGCATGCTACCGAACCCCGGCGCACGGTGGGCGTGTTGTATGTAGTTCACGGCGGTGGCGAAGAAAGTGATATTGGCGAGACTTTCGACAACGCGTTGCAATTTTTTCACTACGATCCGAACAACGTTATTTTTCAACGCATCATCTGGAATCCGGATGCCTGGGCGACTGTCGTCAAGTCTGATGACAGTCAGGCCTATGCCAATGCCTCATCCCAATACAAAAAGTATAAGTTTCAGAATGCTCGTATAGGTGGGATAGACCCATCACCCAATATCACAGACCGCCAGTTTGAGGAAATGACCTGGCAGCTTGATGCCATTGGCAAAGAACGGGGCATTAAATTTGTTACGGACATCGCGCACTGGCTTGGCACACAAACTTTCATTCATCGTTTGCCCTGGCCGCGTTATCTATACGGACCGCAGGTAGAAGATGGAGCGGCCCAGACCTATTGCGGCAGTGAAACGGATGGCGGACCCTGGAAGCACTGCAATCCGGAGCGTTACAACATTGACGGTCCCGGCGAACGATTGCTTAAACGCGGTGCTGAAGAACTCATCATGGTTGATCTCACTACGTCGGGTGTGCGCTTTTGGAAAACCTACGACGTGGTCGACATGACGCGCCGAATGGTGGATGACTGGAATCAGCGTAACGGCACTGACATCAAAGTACGCTGGGTGAACGACCCGACTGATCTGATGCGGGAAAGTTATCCCACTGATCCACCCAACTGGACTCGTTCGTTGGGTGAACCAAAAGTTAACCCACAAATTCCACTGACGGGCCGGCCCAATCCACTGATTCAGGATCCGTTGCTAATTAACTCGATCGTCGACGGTGCGATTGCCGGTATGAACCCGGATGTGTCGCCCGAAGACACTGCGATTCTCATCGTCAATCATTCCATTCGAAACGGCAACCAGGCGTTCGATCCGAAGGTCAACGACACCGTGCTGTTGGATGGTCTGGTGAAAGCCGAATTGCTGCGTCGCTACCCGACTATGCAAGCGAACAATATTCTGGGCAGCTGGATGGGCCTGAAGGTGGAAAACCCCAGCATCGAAGTCACGCGTCCAGGCGGTGATAAAACGGAGCGCAGTCGCGAAATGCGCGGCGAAAGCCTGGGTAACGCCTGGCTGTATCTTAGTGACCGGGAACTACCGGGCGGTGACCATCAGTATCGCTACTGGGAAGCGCTCGAGCTGTTTCGTGAGCGCGGAGTGGGGCATATCGTTGTGGTGTTCACCCAGATTGTGACCGACAGTGTGCTGAACATGGTCGAACTACCCAATCAAATTGCGAAAGAGATCGGCTGGCGATCATGGTTACGCGCCGAAAATTTGGATTACAAAACCTATCCGGAAACCGGTCATCCGTTTGCCGACTACTGGGGCGTCTGGTTAAACACCGCATGTAAAGTTCCAGGCGAACCTGAAGGTTTAACGGAACCCTGCTGTCTTACCATGGGCGGCTGCGGCACTGGCCAACCTTATCCGCCGCCCAGGCAAACGCCCATCACACAGGCACGCCAGGATACCGATCCGTCGCTGGGTTTCGACATATCCGCTTATGGACATCTGGGCTATGACTCAAGTCAGGGTGTACCCAACGAGTACGAACCAGTGCAGGAACAGTACCGCGGAACCTGGGAACTCTGGCAGTCACCCAGCACCGATCCGCGTATCGGCAAACTGCTGGCCGGTCAGGTCATACAATTACTCGATAAAGGATCAGAATAATGGCGATCAAAACAAGATTAACTCGCCGTAACGTGCTTAAAGCTACCACCCTGCTGATGCCGGCAGCATTTGCAATCAGCGGCTGCGCAACGATGCAACGTGAGCCAAAACCAACGGTGCGTTCCGATGACCCGGTGGCACGCGCGGTACTCTACTATCCGAACAGCAACAACGTGCCCACAAACCACCCGCTGGCAGCGACACATCAGCCCAGCCAGACCTGCGCAACTTGCGTGCATGTGCGCGGCAAGGCCGGCGACTATCTTCGCAAATGCCCGACATTTCCGGGCCGACTCATCAACGCAGAAGGCTGGTGCAGCCTCTGGGCAAAAAGTTAATCGACATAGATTGGGTGGCATAGTCCGCGTGAGCGCAGACCATACAAAGTTATGCGGTTTCGCTCGCGCGGGCATCAGGCGCGCGGTAGCCTGTCTGAATTCGCACTCGAATGGCCGCAACCAGGATCACCAGGTTGATGCAGCCCACAAAAACAAATGGCGCACCCGGCATCCAGGCATCAAATAAAAACCCGCAGACCACTGCAATAATAAGCGTGCCGACCGAACCACAGAAATTAAATAAGCCCATGACGGAACCACGAATATCTTCTTTCGCTTCCTGACCGATCACGGCTGCACCCGACAGAATTGCTGCCGATTCGCCCATACCCAGCATCAGCGCAGCAGGAATAAAAACTAGCGCGAGTGGATCCGGAGAAAAACCGACCCACAAGTAGGCGATGCCGGCCAAACCCATCGCAATCGACATGCCCGTCAAACGATCAACCTTGTCGAGCACAAAACCCACGACCGGTGAGAAAAGCAGCTGTGCGACGCTAACCAGTACCGCCAACATGCCGGCTTTTGCGACCGCCTCCTGCAGTGATAGCCCTGCCAGGAGTCCGGCTTCCTTCGCCCACAAGCTCAGAAAAGTAGAAACAACCACCAGATCGCCACGCGCAATGAAAGCTTCGGCGCACGCAATTCTCACCCGCGGATTTCGCCGCGCCTCTGCGGCACCCTTAACAACCAGTTGCAGCAGCCGCTCTCGCGCCTGCGGTTTACCAGGCTTGCCTGCCTTCAGTCCACGGCTAATGATCAAGGCGCTGACGATCGCGAGCACGGTACCGCACCAATACGTCAGGCGCCCTGACATCAGTGCGTCGTATCCCATATCGCTGAACAATCTCGGTAGCTGTGACAGCAACCCCACCATCATCACTGCACCGAGCGCATTACAAATTCCAGAACCGGCCAGCATCTTTCCGCGCGAACGTTCCTGTGGATAATCGGCCAGCACTGTCGCCATCATCGATGTAATGCAGGCAGATCCCACTCCATACATTGCACGCAACAAACCCAGTTGTAGCAGGTTTTCAGTCAACGGTAAGAGCGCCAGAACCACACCTACCCAAAGAAAACCGGCAACATAAATAGGCCTGCGGCCAATGCGATCCGCCAGCGCGCCTAGCGGCCCGACCATGAGCAAAAAGGCGAGCTCATACGGCAACGCCAGAATGGAAGTGGCGCGGCCTTGTTCGTCAGCCGGTATCCCTAAGTTTTCTGTCAGCAAATAGGGCTGCATAAAACTTAAGAATGCAACCATGCCAATAGTGAAAAACGCGGCGTAGAAGTAAGTGAGTGCATTGCGCCGGGTAACGCCTGGGTTTAACCAGATGGGTCCCAGTTTTGCAACAAGATTGGCGCTGCTCGAGCTTGCGACGGAGTTAGTCATATTGAATTTGCCAAGCCTGGTTGGCTCAGCCGGTGATTTCTTCGAAGTATTCAGCTGAATGCTGCGGCAAAAGGTATGGGAACAGATCCTTATCCCGTTCCCTACTTCGACTCATCGTAAAGTCCATTCTCGATTCGATACTTTCCCAGCGCTCGATCAGAATAAATTCAGTACCCTGCCCCTCGTCAATTTCTGGTGCGGGATGCTTGGCCATTTCCTCTGCAGACATGCGCGATTGAATCGACTTGTGCATCGTGCCGGTCCTGGCCTTCAAAATAGTGCGGCCGAGAAAGCCGGATGCAGCCTCATACTCTGCTTGCTGATTCAGATAGAAAGCCTCAACTTTATCCTCCATCCCGGATCTGGCAGCGATGCGTACGACGACGGTTTCCATTCTGTTCAACCTTTCTTATTCAATCTGTATTTAAGCGCCTTGCGCAATCGTTTTTGGCTTTACTCGGCAGCAGACACCCGCGGCACCGGCGGCAACACCCAGTTGCCCGACTCACGTCGCGCGGGGCTGGGAACAACGTAAGCGACGTCGCCCTCATCCCGTTTCAATGCCCGCTGATCAATGCGCCAACCCTAATTTCCAACTCACCCAAACCCTGAAGTCACATTGGAACAGCAAGCTTAAGCGACACCAGTCCTCTACCACCCGACCGTGACTCGCCACACCGTCTAACTGTAGAATCTCCAAGTACCAGACATCTTGCGGGTGTCGTCTAATGGTAGGGCCTCAGCTTCCCAAGCTGATGACGGGGGTTCGATTCCCCTCACCCGCTCCAGTTTTTCAGGGTCTCGATCCGCGGCTGTTCAGCCAGTCGATCAGCGGCCCCCATTCCTCGAGGTCCGGCCACGCGAGGTAGTTGGGCAGTTCGAAAATGCCTAAGCCGCGTGTGTAGGCGCGGATATAGTTCTGCGCTTCACGCAGCGTTGCGATGTAGGGAACTTTGAGCTTCCTTAAATAAGCATCGAGCTCGTCGAAGATCAGCGTGTTGTTGCGCACCCGGTTGGCCAGCACCGTGATTTTTACCTTGCGCTTCCTGAATGTCGGCGTCGCTTTCAGTTCTTCGATGAACCTGCCCGTGGCCTGCATATCGATGGTGGACGGCAGTACGGGGATCAGGATCGTGTCGGAATGGTGCAACAGGTCGGTCAGTTCCTTGCCGTGGGCACGGGCGGGCGCGTCGATGACGACGATGTCGCTGTTCCGGGCCACGTGCTTCAGGCCCTCCTTGTAGCCCTTGATGCCACTGATTTCAGGGCGTTTGGCAGGCCTGCGGTCCAGCCAGTCCAGGCTCGAGCGCTGCGGATCGTAGTCCACAAGGGCGGTTTTCTTCCCCCTGGTCGCGTAATAGCTGGCCAGGTTGGTGGCCAGGGTGCTTTTCCCGCAACCGCCCTTGGGGTTCATGACCATGATATGCCGCATTTTTATTATTGTCCTCAAAAATGAGTGAGAATTGAGCGCAAGCGCGCTATCTTCTCATTTAACAGATTATTTTCAATACGACCGAAAACTATTTTCGGTGCGGCCTGGCGAACAGACAATGCAGCAGCCTTTCACAAAAATGCATGGCCTCGGCAACGATTTCGTTGTGCTGCGGGGCGACGAGCCACCAGACGGCGATACTATCCGGCGGCTTGCAGACCGAAGCACGGGCATCGGTTTTGATCAGCTCCTGTGGCTCACCGATCCGCAGGACGATGCTACGGACGTGTATTACCGGGTTTTCAATGCAGACGGCGGCGAGGTGGAGCAATGTGGTAACGGTGCCCGGTGCATCGCCCATTTTCTGGCCGGCAGTGATGCTGATACCGAGCGTCTCTGGAAGCTGGGTTACCCGGGCGGGGTGGTTGAGGCGCGGGTCCAGGCGGATGGCGAGATAGCCGTCAACATGGGTGAGCCTGATTTTGATCCGGCGAGCCTGCCGTTTGTCGCGGATGAACAACAGGAGCTCTATCAGGTCGATGTAGCGGGAGAGACGGTAGAGCTTGCCGCGGTATCAATGGGTAATCCGCATGCTGTAATCCTGGTTGATGATGTCGGTAGTGCACCCGTTACCCGGCTCGGAGCCTTGCTCGAGCGTCATGAGCGTTTTCCAAACCGTGCTAACATCGGCTTCATGCAGGTTGCGAGTCCCGGGCGCATTCGATTACGGGTTTTCGAGCGTGGCGTGGGCGAGACCAGTGCATGCGGAACCGGTGCGTGCGCGGCTGTGGCGGCGGGCGTCAGCCTTGGCAGGTTGTCCGGTGATGTAACGGTGGTGTTGCCGGGGGGCGAACTGGGGGTTCGGTGGGCCGGTCCGGGCTCACCTGTCTGGCTGGTAGGTGAAGCCGTTAATTCATTCGAAGGGGTTGTCGAGTTATGAGTAGCGCGAATACACCGCAGGTGGATGCCGGTGACTTAGGCGAAGAATCGGTTGCGGATTACCTGAAGTCTCATCCCGACTTCTTTGAACGACACCAGAGTTTGCTCAGCAACATGCGAATCCCGCATCGCACAGGCGGTGCGGTATCCCTGGTCGAGCGCCAGGTCGCAACGCTGAGACAAAAGAATCTGCAACTGGAACGCAAACTGCGTGATTTGGTTGAGGTTGCCCGCAGCAACGATGATTTGGCGGAAAAGGTTCACAGCCTGGCAACAGAATTACTGGCAGCAGGCAGTCGTGCACAGGCCGTGGGCGTGGCCGAAGAACTGCTGCGGAGTTCTTTCAATGCCGATCACTCCGTACTGGTGTTATTCGGCACGGATTTGGTCAAGGAGTTTGGCGGCGAAAGCCGTTTTCTGCGACTTGCAGAACGCAATGACCCGGCCATGGGCCCGTTCAAGACTTTTCTAAAAAATAGCATTCCCCGGTGCGGCAAAATTCGTGACAGTCAGCGTGCTTTCCTTTTTGGCCCGGATGCAGAAGAAGTTGGTTCCGCTGCCCTGGTACCGCTGGGAGAGAACTCGGCTACAGGATTTCTTGCAATTGGCAGCCGCGATGCCGATTATTTCCATCCGGGCAAAAGCATGGATTTCCTTTCCCGCCTGGGTGACTTGCTGGGATGTGCATTGGCAATACGGTAGGAGCCGCTTTAGCGGCGAACCCGCCTGGTTTTCTTCGGGTGCCGGATGCGGAAAGCCCTTGAGTCGGAACGTTTTTGGATCTTGTTGGCGGACTCATGGCCAGGTGGGTTCGCGCCTGAAGGCGCTCCTACGAGTATGATTCAGGTATCTGTACGTCATTAAGCATGACCATGGACGAGCATGAATGGCAACTCGCCGAAAATTTTTTCTCGCATCTTGCCGGTGAGAGGAACCTGTCTGTTCATACCGTTAACGCCTACCGCCGTGACCTGAACTGCCTCAAGGATTATTGCGAGCAGAACGATATCGCGCACTGGACCGACTTACGCGTGCATAACGTGCGTCGCTATGCGGCCTTGCAGTTCGCAGCCGGCTTAAGTCCGCGCAGCATACAGAGGCGCTTGTCCGGAGCGCGTAGTTTTATGGCGTACCTGATTCGTGAAGGCCATACAAAAAATAATCCTGTTGCCGGCGTCAGTGCGCCGAAGGCATCGAAACGACTACCCGATGCACTCGATCCCGAACAGATGGCGAAATTGCTGGATGTAAAAGGTGACGGCATCGCCGTTGTGCGTGATCGTGCGATTATGGAGCTCCTGTATTCATCGGGTTTGCGGCTGGCGGAACTCATCGGTTTGAACGGTGACGATATCGTTGAGACGGAGGGCACCGTCAGGGTCACGGGTAAAGGCAACAAGGAGCGAATCGTGCCGGTGGGCCGTTATGCCCTGGCCGCTATCGCCGAATGGCGGCGCCAGCGTGCCAACCTGGCAAATGTCGAGGAAAAGGCGCTGTTTGTCGGTCGCCGCGGAGCCCGTATCAGTCCCCGCACGGTGCAGGTGATGGTTCGCCGCCGGGCGGCAGAGGCAGGCCTCCCCAAGAAGGTTTATCCCCACCTGTTCCGCCATAGCTTTGCCACGCACATGCTGGAGTCTTCCAGCGACCTGCGCGGGGTGCAGGAGATGTTAGGCCATGCCGATATCAGCACTACCCAGATATATACTCACCTTGATTTTCAGCATCTTGCCCAGATATACGATAAGGCACACCCGCGGGCACAGCGGGTGAAAAAGAAGAAAGAAAGGGCGCCAGAAAGCACATAGTGTGACCCCGGCCGGAATTGGGCGATTTGTGCAAACTGTGTTTCAGGCGCTTGGGTACAAGTAGCTACAACACCGATTAAGAAAGAACAAAGAGAGAGCGCCTGGAACGATTTATCACTAACAGGTTTGTCAGCAATATTGGTGTCTCGGGCGCTTGGGTACACGTAGCAAGTATTTCGAATAAGAAACAAGTAAGAGAAAAAATATGGATCAGTATCGCGGTACCACCATCGTGTCGGTACGCAGGAATGGTGTCGTCGCTTTAGCCGGCGACGGCCAGGTCAGCATGGGTAACACCATCATGAAGGGAAATGCGCGCAAGGTTAGACGACTTGCGGGCGGGAGAGTGCTCGCGGGTTTTGCCGGCGGCACGGCCGATGCATTTACCTTGTTCGAATTGTTCGAGGGCAAGCTGGAGCAGTACGGTAACCTGACCCGGGCAGCAATTGAACTTGCGAAGGACTGGCGGACCGATCGGCGATTGCGCAGGCTTGAAGCGTTGCTGTGTGTTGCAGACTCGGAAGAATCACTCATCATTTCAGGTAACGGTGATGTTATCGAACCGGAAGATGATTTGATGGCGATTGGTTCCGGCGGGCCCTTTGCCCAATCAGCCGCACGGGCGCTCCTCGACAATACCGAACTGAACGCTGAAGAAATTGTGACCAAAGCGCTCGGCATTGCAGCGAGCGTATGTGTCTTTACCAATGAAAATGTCGTAGTAGAAAGCCTCGCAACTGATGAGCATCACGGCGAGAGTAAGCACTGATGTCACAGATGACACCAAGAGAAATTGTCCAGGAACTGGACAAGCACATAGTTGGCCAGGACCATGCCAAGCGCGCGGTGGCAATCGCCCTGCGTAACCGCTGGCGCCGTATGCAGGTGGACGAGAATCTGCGTGATGAGATCACACCAAAAAATATTCTGATGATGGGTCCGACGGGAGTTGGCAAAACCGAGATCGCCAGGCGGCTTGCGAACCTTGCCAGGGCACCTTTTATAAAGGTCGAGGCCACGAAGTTTACCGAGGTCGGTTATGTAGGACGCGAAGTCGACAGTATTTTGCGTGATCTGGCAGACGTCGCCGTAAAAATGACCCGTGAAGTGGAGATGGAAAAAGTGCGCCACCGGGCAGAAGATGCAGCCGAAGACCGGGTGCTCAATGCATTGTTACCGCCTCCGTCGACTGTCGATGGTGACAGTCCCGAAACCGAGACCCGCCAGAAATTTCGCAAGATGCTGCGTGAAGGCAAGCTCGATGACAAAGAAATAGAAATAGAGGTGCAGACCCCGATGATGGGTGTTGAAATTATGGCGCCCCCCGGCATGGAAGAAATGACAAGTCAATTGCAGGGCATGTTCCAGAACATGGGAACCGGCCGCAAGAATTCACGAAAGCTTAAGGTGAAAGATGCGTTCAAGTTGCTGATTGAAGAAGAAGCAGCCAGCCTGGTTAATGAAGAAGAAATAAAGGTTGTGGCTTTAGAGGCGACAGAACAGAACGGTATCGTGTTTATCGATGAACTCGACAAGGTTGCGCGCCGTTCAGATACGCAGGGCGCCGATGTTTCGCGCGAGGGAGTGCAGCGAGATTTATTGCCGCTCGTGGAAGGTTGCACGGTTAGTACCAGGTACGGCATGGTCAAGACCGATCACATATTATTTATAGCCTCGGGAGCGTTCCACATATCCAAGCCATCGGATCTCATACCTGAGTTACAGGGGCGCTTCCCTATTCGTGTGGAACTTGATGCGTTGACCAGTGAAGACTTTGTCCGCATCCTGACCGAGCCTGATGCCTCACTCACCGAGCAGTATGCTGCACTTATTGATACCGAGGGTGTAACGCTCCGGTTTGAGGACAGCGGCGTAGGACGAATTGCGGAGATCGCGTTCCGGGTAAACGAGCAGACCGAGAATATCGGCGCCCGGCGGCTGCATACTGTCATGGAAAGGTTGCTGGAAACTGTTTCCTATGAGGCAGCGGACAGCAGTGGCAAGGAAGTGCAGGTTGATGCAGCTTATGTGGATTCGCACCTTGCAGAACTTGCCGAGGACGAAGATCTGAGTAGGTACATATTGTAGGGGCTTACAGAAATGCTGTAGGAGCGGCTTTAGCCGCGACAGTTTGGCAAGTTAAAGGCAGAAGTCGGTAAAGCAGTGCTTTACCGACATAAGTTCCGCCATTTGATATTCGAGCACTTGCTTCGCGAGTCCTCGAATACCGGCATCACTTAAAGCCGCTCCTACAATCAGAAGAATTGGTTAGTATTGGGAGAAAGCATCAGAGAATGCTATGAACGATCAGGACACCACACATTTCGGTTATGAGCAGGTCGCAACGCCCGACAAGCAGCGGCGCGTCCGGGAAGTTTTTGATTCTGTTGCCGGAAACTACGATCTAATGAACGACCTGATGTCGCTTGGAGCGCATCGGGTGTGGAAAGCGTTTGCACTGGCGCGTACGGGCCTCCGACCCGGCGACACGGCCCTGGATCTTGCCGCAGGGACTGGCGACCTGACCGCCGGTTTGGCGAAGCAGGTAGGAGCAGACGGCCGCGTGTTTCACACGGATATCAACGCCGCAATGCTGGCGGAAGGCAGCGACCGGTTGCTCGACAGGGGCCTTGGCGGAAATATCACAAGTCTCCAGGTGAATGCCGAACAGCTGCCCTTCGCGGCCAGCATGATGAATTGCATCACTATCGGTTTTGGCCTGCGCAATGTAACTGACAAACAGGCTGCGCTGGATGAAATGGCCCGGGTTGTGAAACCGGGTGGACGCGTGCTGGTTCTGGAATTTTCCAAACCGGTATTGAAGTGGCTGGAGCCGGTTTACGATTTGTACTCATTCAGGGTGCTACCGGCACTGGGAAAGCTGATTGCCAACGATGCGGAAAGCTACCGGTATCTCGCTGAGTCAATCCGTATGCATCCCGACCAGAATGAGCTTCTCGACATGATGCAATCCGCGGGGCTGGAAGACTGTATCTGCCACAACCTGAGCGGGGGTATCGTTGCCCTGCATATCGGCTTCCGGTACTAGCGCGTATCCCGCATGAACAACTTCGCTGCCGGCATTGCTGGTCAATTTCACTTACAAGAAGAAGATCGATTCATTGAAATATTCGTTACTTAACAAAGCCGCTCAAAGATGGGTCGATCACGGCTTGGATCGTTCGACGACCGCCGAAGCGCTTTGCGCGCGGCTGGAAGGCAAATCACTGCTCATTGATCCGGGTAGCGCAGGGCTAAGCATGTATCTCGTCGTTCGCGAGGGCCAACTTATAGTCGCCGATAAAAGTATT